>NZ_JBDOQS010000005.1:0-416767 GCF_039839285.1 Mucilaginibacter sp. CAU 1740
CCGGAATTTAAAATCGCAGCAGGAACAAGCAGTAAGAAAAGTGGGTTCACCTTCATTAGCCGATCAATTACGGGATGCGATCCGGCAGCGGGGCCAGGCTGATCAGGTACACCTTCCAAGTGGCGGTAAAGGCATTTTGGAAACATTGCTGGAACCGCAATTTGTTGCCGGTCCGCCCGATCCGATGGGGGATGCTGATATAGCTAAAAGGAAACGAAAGAAACATGAAGCGGAACATTCCCAGTCGCAAGGGATAAGCAGGTAGCGTGATTACCAAAATGATTATTCAAACTATTAAAACTTAGGGTTATGCAACAGGAAGAACTGGAAGAGAAAGTAACGATGCTGGAGGAACTGATACAAGGGTTCATTCAAAGGATAACCATAGTAGAAACCGATATGCCGGAGTTTCTGAAGAGTTTTTTAAGTCAATACAAGGAAACATTAGACCAGATAGCTAGCAGGATCGAAACGGCTAATAAACGTTATGATGATCGAAAGATCCAGCAGCAGATGGATGAATTAAGAGATGTGGTTTCGCGGGTGCCTAAAGTGATCGGTGTCAAAAATCATCATCATTTCGGGGTATGGTCAAAAAGCCTGGTTATCGGGGTAGTGGTAGCTTTTGTTATTACAGCCGGATCATTTGGTACAGCTTTGTATCTCAATCATCAAAACGACCGACTAAACGAGGAAGCTTATAATTTCTGGCTGGTCAGGGCGATGTATCCTAAAACAGCGGATGCAATCATTACAGAATTACATAATGATCCAAATGCTTTTATTGCTAAGGCTGAAAAGGCGATGGAGAAACAGCAAGCCATTGATGCCGCTAAAGCTCTTGCCGATCAGGCAGACAAGGAGCAGAAAGCAGCGAGGGATAACCTGAAGAAAGTAAGGTCAGCCAAGTGATTTTACTTTGAACTGTTTTCTTTTTTGATAGAAGAGGATGGCCATGCGGCTGCGGCAGGCGGCTCCATTACACCACGCGCTTCGCTCCGGGTTTCATTGCGCCGCCAGCCTCGCCGCCGCACGTGCAGGAGTGTATTCGTTCCTCATACACACCTGCCTTTACCGCCCACGAATTATCGGTTAGTCACAGCACCGCAATCACAAAATTAGCTACGCAGAAAAACAGTCAAGCATCTATGTAAAAGCTTTGTTTAGAAGTAAAACATTAAGCTTATGCAAACACCACAGTTATATATCGGCATAGACGTTCACAAAAAGAGCTGGTCTGTAAGTATCAGGACTGATCTGTTCGAGCATAAAACGTTTAACATGCCATCTGAACCTGAAAAACTAATTAGGTATGTAAACCAACACTTCAAGGATTACCCCGTGGAGTGTTGTTATGAAGCATCATGTTGTGGATTTGTTCCATATCGGCAACTGGAGCAGGCCGGCTGGAAAATAAAAGTGCTCAACCCGTCTGATATACCAAGAAGTGCTAAGAATAAGGATCAAAAAAATGATAGGATAGATTGTCGTAATCTGGCAAAGCAACTTCAGTCAGGACATCTTATTGGGATACATGTACCTGATGAACAACGGGAGCAACTGCGAAGCCTCTTCAGACAGAAGAATAACTTGACAAAAGTTATGCGGAAGCTAAAAAGTCAGATTAAAGGCGAACTTTTGTATTATGGTATTAAAATACCTGCACAATTGGATAACGTGGCGTGGACAAGGAAGATGACAACCTGGTTAGAGGATCTTGAATGGAAATACGTTACCGGCCAGTTAAGTTTACAAAGCAAATTGAAGCATCTTTCGTTCGTTCGCCAGGAATGGCTTATTATCAATAAAGAATTGCGGCAATATGTCAGTGCTTGCTTTAATAATGATTATAAGCTACTAATGACTATCCCAGGGGTTGGCCCGGTAATCGCAATCGGAATATTGGCGGAACTGGGAGATATCAGAAGGTTTAATAAATTTGATCAGCTGGCAAGTTATGTCGGGATAATTCCCAGTGTCTACAGTTCCGGTGAAACTATTCAAACGAGAGGCTTAACATATCGATCAAAAGGCATATTAAGAAGTTATTTGATAGAAAGCGCTTGGGTATCTGTTAGAAGAGATCCAACTATGCAGTCCTATTACCGAAGCCATGCAGGCAAACAGCCCAACAAAATAATAATAAAAGTAGCTCACAAACTCTTGCGGAGAATATGGCATATAATTAAAACCGGAGAGGGTTATAAATTAGGTTTGGTAGCTGGTAATGTCGAGCCTGGTTGAGTGGTCATCATGTTAGTATATGGAAAACTCTTCGAGTTTACACACATACTAACATGACAAGCAATAACAATAAGGAATTTTCCCATTTATGCTCATAAAGAAATGGTGACTGCAACATATACCATGCAATTGTTTAAAAGTGCAAAGTCAAGTAGGCAGCGCCTTTTATAAAAACCCGTGATTAATGCTGGCGGCTTCTCGTTGGGGGATGATCGCAAATAGGAGGCTGATGCATAGGGGGATATTCAAAAAAGTGGCAATTATAATTGCATAGGATTCTTGTTGCCTTTAGCGAACAAAAAATTAAATAATTAATTGAAATCGAATAAAAATATAGCCAATTTTATAAAAAACTTTTCATAGGAGGGTATATAAACCACGGCTATCGCCGTGGCCCTTGACAATTTTCCTGCTAACAGCTCCGGTTGTTTAAGCGGTGATATGACTGGGTGTGCGCAGATCGTATTTGATTGTTCAATAAACTTTTGCTCAACAATACATTATCAAAGTTACGTACCATTCGCCGCTTGCTTTCCTACCTTGATCATCACAAAGAAGTATTGTTGCGTCAGTTTAAAGTAGAGGTGGGATTGATTGGGGATTCTTTATACTTCATATATTTCATAATGGTATAGTCTTTTAAATATTCAAATGGATTGACATGTTCATACCATTTTGAACTCCGGACAAATACTTTCCCGTTCTCTTTATATTCCACGAGCCCACCGATCCGCATCATGGCAATAGGCGGAAGAAATCCCGGATGATCATTAACCAGGAAAACCTGATAATGCTTGCCCTTGCCGTCAGACCTTGGTATAACCCTTGGTTTTAACAAGCCTTTTTTGATCCAGTCCTTCAGATCTTTCTCTTTCAAGCCAAAATAGTCATCCAGGTTAAATTCAGTGTAAAATAAGCTATGATTGGAAACGACCTCGCCAGGAACGATACCTTTGTTGACCGCGCTCTGGCAGGCCATACATTTTAGCCCGAATCGGTCATACCAGCGTTCATTCTCATTGCTGCCGTTGCCGCAAAGCCGGCATGCATGTTTATTTCCTCTGATGGCAAATCCATTCGGATGATCTTCAAGCTTTTGCTGCCATTTCATTTCCCGCGTGGCTTGAGCAATCGCGATCGGTGCCATTTTATAGATGAAATCCAAGACCTTATCCGCTTCCTCTTCGTTTATTTCCGTCCCATGTTTCTTCAAAATTGCTATAGCCTGTTTTACGCTGATCTTCCGCTTGGATCGGTCAAGGTCATATTTAGAGGGATAGTCATGCTCGTCACCTTCTTCATCGTCGTTTACGGTAGTAGCTTCCGATACAAGATCCGGCTTGTTATCACCTAAGGCTACTGCTGGTTCTTGTATTACAGTTTTGGATTCTTCTTCAGGCTTAGATTTTAAATCATCTGGTTTGATTCCGTAAAACCGGCATAGTTTTATCATTATTTTCAATGGCAATTTGGAAATGCCATTTTCCATATCGGCATAATTAGATACCGGTATGTCCAGCATAAAAGCTACATCCTCGGAATCGAGATCATTTTGCTGCCGATAATAACGTAATTTATCCTTCATAAACTTTAGTTGAGTTGCATGAAGTAACAATTTGATTACAGAAAGCTTTAAATCAAGTAAATGATATTGCTGAAGAGTGTTTTACTGGTTAGTCCCTGTTTTTAAGAATTTCAACTTTTTCACGCTCACTCTGTAAAAGGCGTTCATAGAGTTTCTTGTTTTCCTCAATAACCTCAAGCCACTTTTCTATTGGATTAAAATTATATGTTCCATAGTTGCCCATAAATGGACCGTGATTGACACTGGTATCATTAAACGTGTTAAAGTATGTTACTGCTGCCTGTTCATCAAAATTCTTTATTGCTTCAATTGGCACTTTAAGTATGGCGGCTACTTGCGCAAGAATATCATCTTCTATGGTGTCTTTGGCTTCTAATAACGAAATTCGTCTTTGGCTCCAGTCATCTCCTAACTCCAAAGCCAACGCCTCTTGTTTGAAGCCCAGCATTTCCCGGAAACGTTTAATATTACGGCCGTGGTGGATCTGTGTTGGTTTTTCGCTGGTAGTGCTCATAGAATGTTGTTTTGGTCAAAAATAACAAAAATAATAAATAGGTGCCGCTATACTAAAATAGAAATAATAACCGGTAAAATATCGCTTCGCGTGTTTGAGATAAACCTCTCAAAAATGGTTTAGTATAGTATGGTTTGTCAACTTCGTATATGAAGTCATTATTCACTCAAATTTTTTAAGCTATGCGAGGTGACGAACATTATGTACCATGGGAGAACTATCCTAAATTCCTGCTTTTTAATGAAATCCGCGATCCCTATCGCGCGTTACGAGATGCTTTTTGGGGCGAAGAACCAGAAGGGAATAAACGTTTGCTGGAACAATTAAAAACATTTGCGCTTAGCGATATACATTATCAAGGTGGCAAAGAAGGACCTGCAAAAATGGTGCAGGCGGTAAACGAGTGGGTGCGGATGATCGAGATCTGTTTTATTTTGTGGCTTGACAGAAAAACCCCGGACGATTGGGATAAGGCCGAAATTGTTGAGGGGAGTCAATTACGGTTTGCCAGACATACATGGAAGTATTTTCCGGATGATTTGTCGTTCTACGAAGAGCGCAATCCATATATAGTTTTCAGACGGATCTTTGGCTATATCGGCTTGCAGGACCTCCGTGACTATTTCGATTACTGGCTTTATGCAGCCCTGAGTAATGAGGCACTGACAGTAGCAGAATTTGAAGGCAATATGCCCCAATTATTTGATGACCTATTAAAACTACACTCGGCAGCTTATATGGTCGAACAACTTGCTATTGGCGCGGTGTGGGAAACCCTCACTACAAATAATGGCCATCACCTGTCTTATACCAAAGAGGGCCGAAAGGTGATCACGATCATAGAGGATACGGAAAACTACAATCTTTTTGATTGGAAGTTGCCGCGGGCACTTAAACGCAAAAACAGATTAGAGAAGGAATTTAAATTCGGGGAAATGGCCGAGACTCTCGTAAAAGAACTTCCATTTATTAAACATGTATGCCACCTGGGTGCTTTACCATATGCGGACAGGATTTACCTGTTAATTTTAGTTGATGATCGGGTTGGAATAACAGAAGATGAGATATCGGATAAAATTCAATCTGACAGGCTTGGAAAAACCTTTATCGTTCCACTCGTTTATAAACTCAAAAGTGCGTTAGATGAAATTAAAACGAATCCACGTTTTTGGGAATGGGTAGTATATGCAGGGACAGTATTATATACCGACCCGGATCTTGTAATTCCGAACCCTGAATATGTGACTGTCGAAATGCATAAGACGGTGTTGGAAAGGTGCTGGAAGAACTCTCATAAAGAGTGCCGCAGCCTGTTAAAACGAGTAGAAATCCATTTGAAGAAAGAAGAATACAAGTCTGCACTATCATTTATGATCAAAGCGATTGAAACTGTACAACGGTGTGCAATAGAGCTAAAGTTGGGATACAACCGACAGGACGGAAAATTTGCCAAACTGCAACAGATAATTAGCCTGTTTACTGATGATTACCAATATATCCTTTATAAGGATACGGATGATGACACGGAGTTTGTTTTCTACAATCTTTTCGATAAGGGATATCCAAAGGCTAAAACGAAAAATTTCAAAGCCGAAAAATCCATTTTGGAAACTGCCGTAAAAAAGATTGAACTGTACCTGTCGAGAACTGAAAAGCTATATACTCAACAAATTGCATTTCTTGAGTATTCTCTGGGCAAATTTTCGTGAGTAAATACCGTAAACTAAAATATGTCATGTTTTAGAGTATTTTAGAAACGCAAAAAATAGAGTATCCGGGTTTTCATTGTGAAATTTGGAGTGTACCGCCAAGAAACGAGTGGGGCCAACGACCAAGTAGCCACGGCGAAAGCAGATGCAGGGACGTGAAAAATTCACGGCCCTGCTAGCTTAGCCGGAGACGTACGATTAATAGACTCGCAGCAAACGATTTTTTCTAATGTCGGTAAAACAAAGACTTGTTAATTTATTGATATCGATATTCCTCAGGCTAATATAAACCTTCATCTACTAGGGAGTGTACGTTACGACTCTTGTAGGCGAAGCAGTTTCTCGGCGACTCGCAAAGATCCGTTGCTCATCGTCGTGACCCCTTTACAATTTCAGAGCGCCATAGTTTTTGTACGTCGATGTAAGCCAACCCAGTATAACATCTGAATAAAAATATATCCCTGACTTGCTCAAGACGAGCGTTAACTTTAAAGCTGAAGTTGTTGCCTTTACGAACCGAACGGAGGTAGAACTCAAACTCACTGATGAATCGGTGATCAATTTGCTTGCCGGATATTGATCCTGTGTTTCCGTTAAATAAAGTCTTGCGTGTGCTTCAGTATTGTTTCATATCGGCTAACAGTAGCGGGAGTAAATTCCTCATTCATCAAGGCGGATATCTTGCTATAAATATTGATATTATGAGGTGTTAATTGATTTGCTTACGCCTCAATTCATAAAATAATGTTATTTCGTAAAACCGGACTTGGGTGATTTGCTCTAATTTGTTGTGTTTCAGAAAATTAGCAATTGGTTGCTTTTTTGAATAACAGAATAAAAAACATATGGAAAACACACTAATAAACCAAGCGACGGAATTTAATCCAGATAACTTCCTGATCGTAACGGCCAGAACTTTTGATGAACTTCAAGTCGGCGAAATTTTCCGGGCACCAAGCCGTACACTCACCGATGCCCATTCGGCTGCATTTCAAACAGTTTCGTGCGACAACCATCCTGTACATTATGATGCCGTATGGGCCAAAAAGCATGGACATAAGGCACCGGTTGTACACGGTTTACAGGTACTTGCTTTTACTGAACCGGGGGCTACATTGTTTCCGCATGTGATAGGCGAAGCCTTCATCGCCTTTACAGAGTTATCCTGCAAATTTTTGAGAGAAGTAAATGCGGGCGATACTTTATATCCGGCGTTGCAGATCGTAGCCCTTAATCCGCAAGGGAATACAGGTATCGTTGAAACTGCTGCTACTATTCATAACCAAAACGGTGAACTGGTATTATCCGGCACGCATAAATATCTTTTAAAAGCAAAATCAAACGCATAATTGAACCTATCATGGAAAATACTACATTAATAAGCATTGAGAATAACCTCACTGAGCAGAAAACTTTTGTACTGGTTCATGGCGCGTGGGCCGCGCCATTTGCCTGGAATTTGATTAAAGAAGCGCTTGAGGCCACGGGTAACTTGGTAATAGCCGTACAACTTCCCGGTCATGGTTGTGATGATACCGATTTCGGGATTTTACATATGGATACGTACATCAAATATGTAAGTGATACTATCGAAAAGCTTGGTACCAGCGTGATCCTGGTAGGGCATAGCCTGGCCGGAATGATCATATCCGGCGTGGTTGAGCAAATTCAGGAACGGATTGAAAAGCTTGTGTACGTTGCTGGATATGTTCCGCGAAACGGGCAGTCGGCATATGCCATTTCTCTTGATGATAAACAATCGTTACTTGGCGCTTCGCTATTGGTATCAGATGATCAATCCACTTTTGATATTAAAAGAGAAGATATCATCAATATTGTCTGCCAGGACGGGAGCAAAGAGGTTCAGCAGTTAATTTTGGATAGTTACAAGGCAGAACCAGCCGCGCCATTTTCAGATCTGGTAGCGCTTAGCGACGAAAAGTTTGGAAGCGTTGATAAATACTATATTGAAACCTTACAAGATCATGGGATAGGTAACGAGCTTCAAAAACAAATGATTGCACAGGCTAATATCAAAAATACTTACCAGCTTAACAGCGGGCACACACCTCTGCTTTCCATGCCAAAAGAGCTTAGCGACATACTTCAGGAAATAGGGCAGAAGTAACCATTGCCGAAGAGAAAGACACCGGGATATCTGTTTAACAGGTATCCCTTGCTTGTTTATCTCTAAGCCGGCTCAAACTCACCAGGGGTATGAATGGCCATTTCTGTATTAACAGGAAACGCGATCTGAATATGAAGCCCTTTATCGCTTTGTAGTGTAAATGTGCCGCCAAGCTGTTCACTTAGTCCTTTCATTAAACTCATACCTAATGAATTTAAGCTGTCTTCATCAAAATCTTCGGGCAACCCTATTCCGTTGTCGGCTATCATCAGCGTACAGTTACGTTCGTCGTCACGCTGAAGCATAATGCTTACCATACCTAACCTGTTGTTTGGGAACGCGTATTTAATGGAATTGGTAACCGCTTCGTTAAGTATCAGCCCAAGCGGAACAGCCTGCGCCACGTCAAGATTTACCTCATCCGCCTCGATCAGAAAGCGGACATTTTTATCGATATCAAAACATTCGCGCATGTAAGACACCAGCTCGTGGATATACCACTTCATATCGATGGTGGCCAAACTATCCGATTGATAAAGCTTTTGATGAATGAGCGACATGGCATACATCCGGTGCTGGCTGTTTTGTATCGCCTCCATAGCATCCTGGTTATTGATATAGGCCGATTGGGTATTGAGCAAACTGATCACAATTTGGAGGTTGTTTTTAACCCGGTGATGGATTTCGCGCAGCAGCCACTCTTTTTCGCTTAGTACCTTTTTCAAAATATCATATTGCCGGTTGATCTCATCTTGTTTGGCCTGGAGCAGCGCATTGCTTTTTTGCTTTAAGCGGTAGCGGTTATAACTTAATGCAAGCAGCAATAACAACAAAACAACCGCCCCGGCTATAACCTGTTTTATGGTATTGTCTTTCCGGATGGTTTCTGCCTGCAGGTTGTTTGTTTTTGTAAGCAGCTTGATGTTTTTGTCTTTCTGATCAGTTTCAAACTGGATCTGCAAGCTGTTGATCTGATTAGCCTTATCAGCATTAAAAACAGAATCTGAAAGTGATTTATATAATTTATAATGCCCGATGGCCGATTTCAGATCTCCCGCTGCAGAATCGGCCAGGAACCATTGCAGCTGATTTTCCGATCTGAAAAGGTTATTGCCGGTGGATTTTTGAAGATCATCCTGTTTGCGTAAAAAAGGATATACCTCCTTCATGTTTTTAACCACCACCATATAACGGATAATGGCGCTGTACAGGTAAACAAGGTTAGCATCATCGTCAGGCAACGTCCGCTGAAAAACACGCAACTTTTCATAATAGGGCTCAGCCTTTTTATACTCCCGCATACTCATATAAGTATTGAAATAGATATAAGGTATGCGTAGTTTCATCTGCATTTCTGTTGGGGGATATTTCTTTTCGATTACTGGTAACAGATCTAATGCTTTCTGGTATTGTTTTAACCGCACCCATGATGTAGCCATGTTTGATAATATGGTTTGCATATAACCCGCGTCGTTATATTTCTGCGCGATGGCCTTTGCCTTTTCCCAATAAAAAAGCGCTTCCTTATCCTGCTTTAAAAAATAATAGGTTAACGCGATATGATTATATATCGAGCTTAACTGCAGGCTGTTATCGCCAAGTGCTTCAGCTGTTTGTGCGGATAGAAGTTCATACTTTATCGACAGGTGATAATTGCCCAACTGGGTGTAAACATTACCCATCAGGTTGTAAACTCCCTGCAAATCTCTAAAACCAATTTGCTTATAAATCGCCAATGCCTGCTCAAGCGCGGTAAGCGCTTCTGACGCCCGGCCGCGCAAATGCAGGTAATCGCCGGTGTATTTCAGGGCTGTGGCTTCCTTTTCTTTGTCGCCTGCCTCGCGGTATAGTTTAATCGCTTTCTCCTGTAATTGCAGTTTACGGGCAATACCGTCGTTTTCGTTATCATAAAACTGGGCTTCTGCTTCGTAGCATTGGCCTTGTTCAACTAACAGGTTATGCTTTTGGGCAAAGGCTAACGCCGCAGCCACGCTTGCCTGCGCTTTGGTTTTATCCCCTGCTTCGTGTCTTATTTTGCCGTCCAGCAGCAATGCTCTTGCCTCGCCAATTTCAAAACCATCTTTCCTGCTTAAATTTAGCGCCGTGTTTTTCAATAGCATGGCGCTATCCAGATCGACTTTTAGTTCGCCGGGTTTGTTCAGGTACTGCTCCGACAATCTCAAATAAAGATCGGTTTGCGTTTTTACATCGCTTGTTACAGTCAGTTTTTTACGCAGATCTGTTATATCATCATGCCGTTGGCCATACCCGCATAGGGTTATTGACAACAGCCCGATTATAATGGCGATCCGTTTTTGAATATGATTAAAGCGATGTTTCATCTCCAAATACAATTTTAACGGGTATTTAACCAGGGGTTTAAACAGTAAACTCTTCCCGGTATAAAGGCGTTGTGCCAACCCGGGAAGAGTCTTTATTACAGTGATGTTAAGGCTTGCCGCTTGGGGCAAGCTGTTATGTTATTTACCATTTGCAGCTGCTTCAATAACTGCCGCAATTGCTTTGGGCTGTGTCATGAACAGTGTGTGCCCGCCGTTTACGTTAGTGATTTTAGCGTTAGCGCGTTTGTACATGGTATCTTCCAGGCCCATATTAATGGTTTCATCGTTTGATGGCTTTACCGCGTAAACCGGTTTGCTTTTCCATGCTGCGGTAGTTATCTTATCAGTAAACGATTTAACAGTAAGCGGAATCTGCGAATCATACATAAAATCCGATTTTTCTTTGGTTTGGCCGTTGGCAAAAGTTTCCTGGAAAGTTGCTTTGCCTAAGTAAACATTGCCCTTTGCATCTGGTGCAAGTATGCCTTTGGGTTGCTCTTTAACTGTTTGCACCAGATCAAGGGTCGATTCGCCCGCATCAGGTATAAAAGCGGCTACATATACCAGGCTTTTAACATTATCCGCATTACCCGCCTCAGTGATTACCGTGCCGCCCCATGAGTGGCCAACTAAAACTACCGGGCCATCCTGGCGTTCCAGTGCAAAATTTGTCGCGGCAACATCATCAGCTAACGAACTGGTTGGGTTTTGCACCAGAGTAACTTTGTACCCGTCTTTCACCAGTATTTTGTAAACAGCTTCCCAGCCCGAAGCATCTGCGAAAGCGCCGTGTACAATAACAATGTTTTTAATGCCTGCAGATTGCGCGTTAGTTTTTAAAGGATTAACTGTTGATACTAAAATGGCCACTGCTACAGCGGCTATCATTTTGATTGTAAAGTTTGTTTTCATGTTTTTGATTATCTGCCAACAGTTAATCTATAAACATGCCTTGTGTTATTGTGTTGATTGTTAATGTTTTAATCTCGTTTTTGACCTTTTGCGCATTACGATATTCCGTTAATTTGCGATTACCGTAGATGTTGAACACTAAAAATGCTTCTTATTCAAACCCAGCTTTTTTATTTTAGAGTTGAGCGTTGTAGCGGGCACGCCCAATAGTTTCGCCGCACCATACTGTCCAGAGATGCGCCCGTTACATAGCTGAAGTACGGAGAAAATATGGTCGCGCTCATTTTCTTCAATGGTTTTAATTTTATGTTTGATGCCGGCCTCATCGGTAACGGTTTTGGCGGTTGCCGGGATATTGATCTCACCAATAAGCGGCTTGTTGCTCAGCAAAACCTGGCGCTCAATTAAATGCTCCATTTCCCGCACATTGCCCGGCCAGCTGTAATTGACCATCTGCTTTATCGCCCGCTGACTGAAGCCTGTTTGCTGCTTACCGTATTTACTCAAAAAATAAGCGGCCAATAAGGGGATATCTTCCGTCCTGTCCCTGAGCGCGGGCAGGTTGATTGGGAACACATGCAACCGGTAATAGAGATCTTCCCTAAAACGGCCCTTTTCAACTTCCGTAAGTAAATCACGGTTTGTTGCGGAAATAACCCTGACATCAATTTTTATGGTTGTTTTGCCGCCAACGCGTTCTATTTCTTTTTCCTGTAAAGCCCTAAGCAGTTTTACTTGCAGATCTAAAGGTAGTTCACCAATTTCATCAAGAAACAAGGTCCCATTATTTGCCAGTTCAAATTTGCCTATCCGCTGATCTGTAGCCCCTGTAAACGATCCCTTTTCGTGACCGAACAACTCGCTCTCTATCAGGTTTTCAGGAATAGCGGCACAGTTAACACTGATCATAAAGTTGTTTTGCCTTGCCGATGCATTGTGTATAGCTTTTGCTATCAGCTCTTTACCCGTTCCGGTTTCGCCGGTTATCAAAACTGTCGAATCAGATCCGGCTACCTGGTCCATTAACGCGAAAACCTTACTCATTTTAGCACCCGCGCCAATAATTTCAGGATAATTAGCTGTAGCAGGCTGCTCATCGCTTATATATATACTTTCGTTCTCCCGTTGTGCCTTAAAAGCCTTGATCTCATCAAGCTGTATTTTGATCTTTTTATAAGCAGCCGGGAATAAAGCTACCGTTTTGTCAAAAAAGTCATCCAGCGTGTTCGCTTCGTTTATCAGAGCCAGTTTTGCATTTAAATCAGTTAAAAGAGTTAAATCGATTAATTCGGTTGCCTTCGTATTCTGAGGCTCTTGTTGCGCTACGTTCACAATAGGCAACAGCAGGGTATCCTGATTTAAAGTTTGTACGTGTTGTAAAAAAATAATATCAGTAAGCAGATCGGCAATGTTGCTGCAAAAGGTAAGGCACCCGGCGCTAAACTCCCTGTTGTTATTGTGTAATTCAAGTGTGCCGATAATTTTATTCTCTATTTCGAGGGGGATATAGCAATGAAACTTATAACCGTCCTCCCCGGTAATAAGGCGATGATTCTGGCCCTCTTCCTCTAACCATTCATCCATCGATTTGATGACCGGGAAAGAAAAATCGGCAATGCTTTTTTGTAAGGCGGTAAGCTCATGAGGCTGATCGGTTACCTCTGTACGTATCTGTTCTGTATCGCTTAAAAAAGTAGATATATAAGCTTCTTTAACAACCGTTACCTGAACATCGTAGATCAATATGGCCGCGCAATCAATTGAAAACAGCGGGTGGAGCCTGCCGAAGATGATTCCTAAAACATCAATCAGCTTGATAGAACTTCCGAGTATAACAGCCGGAGAAAGGACTTTTAATGTAGAATGCTTGTTTACCTCTGAAAAAGGGGATTCGGGTGTGCCATGCATATGAGCGCCTGTTTTTAAATAATACTAAACTATTAGTATAAAGAAAAAGAAGATGGTAATGCGGCAAATATGGTTAATTTATTGCTTTTTTCTGACCAGGAGAGATGTTTTTTGGTCTGTAGATTGGATTTAGATGAAAAGAAAGATGGTACCTGATGAACCGAGATATCAAGGCATACAGATACTGAATTGAAAATCAGTTAATTTCTTAACCCAATGTTACCGGTAAATAATAACAAGTATTTCGAACGCGAAAAAATAAGCTTTGTAGGCTACGGCTCTGAGGTCTGTTAATTTTAAGTTTTTCATTTGTTGGATAATTTTAGTTTAGATGCAGGCAAATGCATATTAATGTTGCATTGCCACGAACAGAGATTTCAAGCAAGATGCCATTGTTTTATCTGTTTGGTTTTCAGGGTTTTGATTTAATTTATATCAGCTTCTGATTTGCGAAATATCGCTGATTTATGATCTGAGGCATGATTGAAATTACTTCTCCCCAGGGGGGCGCATCGGGCCGGCCGTCACCCTGAGTAGGTAAAAGCCGCGGCATCTGAAGAATATATGACACTTGGTAGGCGGGGGCTGTCACTCTGAGGTTGTCGAAGAGTCACGCGCAGAGGCCGTGCCCACCATGCTTCGAAAGGCTCAGTATGACTTACTTTTTATATTATGTCGTGAGTAGCTTGTCGAACGGGCGCACGTACAGCCCTGCCCACCATGCTTCGACGGGCTCAGCATGACACCCATTTTCAGTATATCACTATAAGACCTGAAGCAATCCCTGGTTACAAGTCGGCACTGCATGTTTTTGGATTGTTTCGTGCCTCGGCGGCAATAACATTACACCGCCTTTGGCACACGCTCCCTATCTGTGTTAAACTCCTCGTTTTTCGTGCCCGGCATATTCCTAATCGCAAATTCACGATATATCATTATTCTGAAAAAGGAGATGGTGTAATTAATTAATTGATTATCAAATGTTTGACTTGTTGGCATCGTTAGTGGATGCTCTGAATCAAAAAAACATATTTATGAAACCATCACCAGACTTATTAGCTCCTGACAACCATGCATTGGTTCTGATTGATTTTGAAGGCCAAATGGCTTTTGCCACCAAAAGCATTGCTTTAAGCGAATTGCGCACCAACACCGCGATCGTTGCAGGCGCCTCAAAAATTTTCAACGTAGCAACAATTGTTACCACAGTTGCCGAAGAATCATTCAGCGGACCGGTATTCCCTGAAATTGAAGAGTTTTATCCGCAGGCAACTTCCGGTTATATCGACCGCACATCCATGAATACCTGGGAAGATGAAGCCGCCTATAAAGCAATAACCGGCACCGGCAAAAAGAAAATTGTTTTGGCCGGTTTATGGACAGGCGTTTGCATAGTAGGCCCCGCTTTATCTGCCATAAGCGAAGGATACGAAGTATATGCCATTACTGATGCCTGCGGCGATGTTAGTACAGAAGCGCATGAGCGCGCTGTTCAGCGCATGGTACACGCCGGTGTTAAGCCTGTTACTTCTGTGCAATACCTATTGGAGCTACAGCGTGACTGGGCCCGCCAGGAAACTTACGTTGCCGTTACCGACCTGATGAAAAAACATGGCGGCGCTTACGGTATCGGTATCCAGTATGCACACCACATGCTGGCACACTAAAATAAAGCCGCGATTTGTTGCTAACATTCTATATTATCGTTTTTGTGAAAAAAATAATCTTATTACTGTGTGTATTTTGCTGTGCCGACCGGTTGGCAGTTATGGCGCAATCATTTAAACTGATGCGCTATGACGAAGATTACAGCGCTTTTAAATCAGATACCACCGGTAAGTTCTATAATACGATAAAGTATATCGGGTTATCGGCAAACCGCGGCGTTTACCTTTCAGTAGGCGGCGAAATCCGTTACGAATACGCCGGCAAGTTTGATGAAAACTGGAAAGCCGGGCAGGGTTACAACTATAGCTTTTTGCAACGATATTCCTTAAATACCAATTTACAGTTAGGGAGCAATCTCAGGGTGTTTGCACAGATAAACAGCGGGCTTGAAAACGGAAGTAAGTACGGCGCGGCCCCTGTTGATGAAGATAAGCTTAACATACAGGATCTTTTTGCCGAACTAAAGGTGTGGCAAAAAGAGGATCAAAGCTTTTCGGTAAGGGTGGGCAGGCAGGAACTCAATTACGGCACGGGCAGATTGATCTCCGTTCGGGAAGGCACTAACGTGCGGCTGTATTTTACCGGTGCCAAGGCTATGTACAAAGCTGAAAGCTTTACGGTAGATGGCTTTGCCATGATGGCTGATGATGTTTACTCCGGCGTGTTTGATAACAAACCAACCCACCAGGTTAACCTTTGGGGAACTTATGCAACCCTTATTATACCCAAAGGCGGCAACTTTGATTTTTACTATCTCGGCACAAAAAACAATAACAAACGGTTTGAGGAAGGTACAGCTAACGAAACACGACATACCGTTGCTACCCGCTACTGGAAAAACGGAGGCGGCTTTATTTACAACCTGGAAGGCGCATACCAATTTGGCAAATTTGGAAAAGGTAATATCAACGCCTGGACAGCGGCTATCGACTTTGGTTACGTATTCGACAAGATAAAAGGTATGCCAAGTATCAACCTCCGCAATGATTACATATCCGGCGATTCAAAAAAGGGGGACGGGAACCTTCAAACTTTTAACCCGCTTTATCCCCGCGGCGGTTACTTCGGTTTTAACCCGCTTATTGGCCCCGCCAACCTTATTGATCTACATCCCTACGCTACCTATAATTTGTTTAACCGCCTGGATCTGCAGGCTGATGTGGTGTTCAATTGGCGCTACTCTACACAGGATGGTTTGTACAGACCAAGCGGCAATTTCAATCTGCCGGGCGCTGCTTCTGCACAAAAATATATCGGCACAACATACCTCGCCAGTGCCGAATACAGATTCAGCAAGTTTTTTACGCTGAGCAGTGGCGCGCAGTATTTCAAAACCGGCAGCTTTTTGCAGGAGGTTGTGCAACCCACTGCAAGCTCCTGGTTTTACAACCTTCAATTTACCTTCAAATTTTAAACTTATTCAATACATAAACTTATGAAAACACTATTCCAAAACCCCTTAAAAATGCTGAGGCGTACTTTTAAATTATCGCTTGTTTCCATGTTGCTGCTATGCAACCTTAATACAAGCTTACTGGCGCAGGATGCAAAACCCCAGCTTACCGCGGTTGGTACCACGGCCGTTTTAGGCAAGGCTGATGGTATAACAATTGAAGGTAAGGTACAAAGCCCGTCGGGCCAGGCCACGCCGTTACAAATTGTATGCATTTTTGAATATGAAGAAGGTGACCTGACCAGTCCGCAGGCACTTCCTGCCGCGGCTAATGGCCTGTTGCATGTTGATGAAGCTTTAAAAGGTTTAATAACAGATTTGCGTAAAAGCGGTAAGTTTTTAGGTCACCGGTTAGAAACTATGTTGCTTACGCCACCAAATGGCAGTATGCCCGCGCAAAAACTGTTGCTTGTTGGGTTAGGTAACCGCAAAGATTTTACTCCCGATGTGATGACCGATATAGGCCGTTTGGGTATGCGCGAAGCATTACGCCTTGGTGTAAGCAGCTATTCGCACGCCAGTGATCTGAAGGACGGCGGCGTTGATTCACCTACTGCTATTGTTGCCGTTAATGTAGTAAAGGGCGCGTTGGAGGCTTATGAAACCGAGCAATACCTGGCAGGTAAAAAACTAACAGCGCACAAACCATTGGTAAAAGTTACGCTATTGGCAGGGCAAGCCTTCTTTACACCATCGGGCGATGCCATTAAAACCTATTTATCAACCAGAAATTGATCCCGACGATGAAAAGAGCAGATATGGTATTATTTAACGGGAAGATCCATACAGTTGATGCCGCGCTACCAGCCGCCACAGCTGTGGCCATAGCGGATGGGAAAATCATTGCGGTAGGGGATGACGGACCGGTATTAAAACATGCCGGAGAAAACACTACAGTAATTGATCTTCAAAAGAAAACGGTTATACCGGGCATTAATGATTCGCATACCCACCTCATCAGGGGCGGCCTTAACTATAACCTCGAATTACGCTGGGACGGCGTACCCTCACTGGCCGATGCCTTACGGATGCTTAAAGAACAGGTTGATCGTACACCGTCGCCGCAATGGGTACGGGTGATAGGCGGCTGGTCGGAATATCAGTTTGCTGAAAAGCGGATGCCTACACTGGCCGAAATCAACGCGATCTCGCCCGATACCCCTGTGTTTATCATGCACCTGTATGATCGTGCTTTTTTAAACCGCGCCGCCTTAAAAGCTGTAGGCTATACTAAAGATACACCGGCGCCGCCCGGAGGACATATTGAACACAACTCAAAGGGAGAACCAACCGGGCTGATCCTGGCTACGCCCAATGCGATGATCCTTTACGCGACTTTGGCTAAAGGGCCTAAGCTATCTTATGAACACCAGGTTAATTCCACCCGTCATTATATGCGTGAAATGAACCGTTTTGGTATCACCAGTGTAATTGATGCAGGCGGTGGTTTCCAAAATTTCCCGGATGATTACAAAGTTGTACAGGAGCTTAATGATGAAGGCAAACTGACCGTAAGGATTGCTTACAACCTGTTTACCCAACGCGCAAAACATGAAGAAGAGGATTTTGAAAACTGGACAAAAACAGTAAAGCTTTACCAAGGCGATGATATGTTTCGCCATAACGGCGCTGGTGAGATGCTGGTGTTTTCGGCGGCAGATTTTGAGGATTTTTTGCAGCCCCGTCATGAATTGCCTGAGCAAATGGAAGATGAGCTGGAACGCGTAGTGCGCCTGCTTGTTGAAAACCGCTGGCCCTTCCGCCTGCATGCTACCTATAACGAAAGTATTACCCGGTTTTTAAACGTATTTGAAAAAGTAAACCGCGATATGCCCTTTAACGGCCTGCCATGGATTTTTGATCACGCGGAAACCATTCACGAAAAAAACATCGAACGTGTTAAAGCCCTTGGCGGTGGCATTGCCATACAAGACAGGATGGCTTTCCAGGGAGAATATTTTTCCGACCGGTATGGGAAAAAAGCGGCGCTGCAAACGCCACCAGTAAAAAAGATGCTGGAAATGGGAGTGCCCGTTGGCGGCGGTACCGATGCAACCCGTGTATCAAGCTATAACCCCTGGCTGGCGCTTTACTGGCTCACATCAGGAAAAACGGTAGGCGGCACAGCCATTTATGATGACGAAAGCAAGCTGAGCCGCGAAACAGCGCTTGAGCTTTACACCCGCGGTAGTGCCTGGTTCAGCAACGAGCAGCAGAAAAAGGGGAGTATTAAAATCGGGCAGCTGGCAGATCTGGCTGTGCTTGACCGTGATTATTTTACGGTTGATGAAGAAGAAATAAAATCCATCGAAGCCGATTTGACCATATTGGGCGGTAAGGTGGTTTATGCCAAGGGGGCTTTCGCTTCGCACAATCCGCCGCCTATCCCCATACTGCCTGATTGGTCGCCTACCAAAATTTATAACGGCTATTTCCCGGGAAGCAACCATTTATCGCCGGCAAATACCAAACAGGCCCAGGCAGAAAAACGGAAATCAGATAACGCGATTATGCAGTTGCAAATAGCTAACGCGGTACATTCATGCATTGGCAGTTGTAATGTACATGGTCATAATCATAACGATGCGCGCCTGAGCAATTTGCCGGTAACCGATTATACAGCTTTTTGGGGTACATTGGGATGTTCCTGCTTCGCGTTTTAAACTATAAAAATCATGAACGATATTATTAAACAACTACTTTATTCAGATTTAGGTTCGGCCCTGGCCAACTGGGGGATGTTTGCCTTTCGCATATTGCTCGCCGTCGAACTTTTTCGCGTGCATGGGATGAAGAAATTCAGGGGTAATGATGGTAAGCCGGAAGTGGTACCTAATCCGCTTGGCTTGCCGCAATTTATAAATAACCTCGTAGCAACACTATCTGATACCGTAGTGCCGGTGCTGGTAATATTGGGCGTATTTACACGCCTGGCTGTACTGCCAACAATAGGCATTACCTCGGTAGGTTATTTTGTTGTGCATAAAAACGATTCGCTCGAGGTTAGAGACGTACCCTACATCTACACTATTTGTTTTTTATTGTTGCTGGCCACAGGGCCGGGCAGCATCTCAATTGACCATTATCTTTTAAATCACTTCTTTAACTTTTAAATAGCTATAACAATGGAACCAAAAATCGGAATATCAAAAGAAAACCTTAGCCAGGTAGCACATGCTTTAAACAAAATACTTGCAGATGAGTATGTGCTTTACACCAAAACCCGTAATGCCCACTGGAATGTAGAGGGCCCTGATTTTCACAGCAAACACCTGTTTTTTGAAAGCCAGTATCAGGAGTTAGACGAGATCATGGATAGCGTTGCAGAGCGCATCCGGTCGCTTGGCCATTATGCACCGGCTACATTAAAAAGCTTTTTGGAGCTTACCCACTTATCTGAAGTGCTACATAGTAAAAATGATGGCACCGGTTTTATTACAGAGTTACTGAACGATCATGAAAGCCTGATCATCCATCTAAGGGAAAACATCAATATTTTTGCCAACGACCTGAAGGACCTGGGCACAAGTGATTATGTAACCGGCCTGATGGAAACGCATGAAAAAATGGCCTGGATGCTGCGGTCACATTTAAGATAACAACCATGGAAAATCAAAAAAACATCTGGTTTGTAACCCTCATACTATCGGCAGTGGCTGGTTATTGTGATACTGTAACCTTTGTATCTGCCGGTTCTATTTTTTCGGCACACGTAACGGGTAACTTTATCGTATTCGCCTATCAAATTATTAAAGGTTCAGACGCACAGGCCTGGATCAAGCTGCTTACTTTTCCGGTATTTATTATATCGGTAATAATTGGCGGGCTGATAGCTGCAAGATCTGTTAACCGTTATAAAATACTACTGGTTGAAGGGATTGTACTTTTGCTGAGCGGCATTATTTCTGAACTGTTTGTACATACCGACCAGCTTGTATGGGAAACATATGTTGTTGTGATGATGGTAGTATTTGCCATGGGGCTGCAGAACGCGTTTGGCAAACTATACGCCAAAGAAACCTTTGGCCCCACAACCATGATGACAGGTAACGTAACCCAGGCCTCGCTTGATCTTGGCAACTCCATCGGTTCGGCGTTTAAGGATCTGGTATCTGTGCAGAGCCTTAAAAAGCAAAGCGTGACAATTGGCGGTTTCCTGCTTGGCTGCCTTGCAGGTGCTTTACTTGCCAAAAGCTTTGGTTTAACCGTTATTGTTTTACCGGGTGCCGGCATGATCATCTGCTATTTAAGTACGGGTAAAAATGAGCCGGTTACAATAAGCTAATAAGTTGTATAATTAAAGGCCGTTATTTTGATGGCCTTTAATTATATTAAAGCAATAATTTTTTAACGTATTGATCATAATCTCCCGTCACAAATTCACGATATATCGTTAATCTTTAAAAAGGTGAATATGTAATAAGAGTAAGATTAACAGGTTGTTATATATTGGTATTCTTATTGGTGTTAATGCTTGCTTTGCTGATACGCAAAGACTGGTTTAAATTAGCAAACCGGTAAATGACTGATAACCATCACAAATATACTTATACATTATGCGGCTAAATATCTATTTATTTGTTTCGATGGTTTTAATCACTGCTGGTGCTTTCGCGCAACCGGCGGGGAATAAAAATCTGTTAGAAAAATTAAAAGTTAGCAGGCAGGATACAGCGAAAGTAAATTTGTTAATTGAGTTGGGGAGATATTACTTAAACAAACCCGGCGAATTTAAAAATGATTTGGACAGCGCATTGCTACTTACCAATCAGGCCAAACATTTAAGCGTAACGCTGGCCTATAACGCAGGTACAGGCAAAAGCATGATCCTGGAAAGCCAGGTTTACCGCGAAAAAGGAAATAAATCCCGGGCACAAAAATTAGCACAAAGTGCATTGCAATTTGCCACCGGCCACAATTTGCTTAAAGAAACTGCCGACGCCTACCTCTCATTCGTTGATTTTTATGGGATTGAGAACGACGACCTTGCCGAACGCATCAAGTATACTGAAAAGGCTATCCCATTATATGAAAAAGGGGGTTTTAAAAAGGAACAGGCTGGCGCGCTAAAATCACTTGGTGATTATTATCATTTGCAGGCAAATAATCCCAAAGCGCTAACACTGCTGGAGCAATCGTTAGCCATATATCAATCCATCAATTTTAAAGAAACACAGGGCGTTTTCGATTTGCTGGGATATTTGTATGCACGCACAGGCAATGACGTGCTTTCGTTAAAATATGGCCTTTTGGCGGTTAAAACCGCCGAACAGGTGCGGGATACCAGCATGCAGCTATGCACTATTTACAACCGGCTGGCAATAACCTATAATGGTTTAAAAAAATATGATCAGGCTTACGCATACTACCAAAAAGCGTTAAATGTGGCGTTGCGGTACAACGAAACCGATGCCATACAGCAAATCAAATTCAACCAGATCATTTTATTAATGGGGATCCATAAGCCGCAGCAATCGCTTAGTACGCTAATTGATGTTGTTAAAAGGTACCCCCCAAAAGATAATACCCGGCTCAGGATAACCGCCTTATCCCTGTTTGCAAAAATATATATGGATATGAAGCAGTTGCCCAAAGCCAAAAGGTTTGTGGATTCGCTGCTGTTTTATTATCATGATTTTGGCCGCGAATTTGGCTATGCGCCCTTTGTCAATGAACCTATCATTAAATATTACTTTTTAAACAAGGAGTTTGCAAAAGCATATCCTTATTTAAAAACTAACGATAGTTTGGCAAGGATAAGGCATAATTTAACCACTATTGCAACCAACGAATTAAGCTGGGCAAGAATAGATTCGGCTTCGGGCAACCCGGCATCGGCGCTGCAGCATTACCAGCAATACAAAACAACCAGCGACTCGATCAAAGACCTCGACCTGAAAAAGCAGCTTTCAATTTTACAATTTCAGTTTGATGTTGACAATAAAGACAAGAATATTCTGGTACTCACGCAAAAGGGACAGTTGCAGCAAAGCCGAATCCACAATGAAACGGTTTTGCGTAATACCGTTATAGGAGGGTTGATCATCGTGATGATTTTTGCCGGGCTGGTGTATAGCCGTTACAATGTTAAAAACAAGAGTAATATACTGCTCACCATAAAGCAAACAAAAATCAATAACCAAAACGAGCTGTTGCTTAAGCTTTTGCAAGAGAAGGAGTGGCTGCTTAAAGAGATCCATCACCGGGTAAAAAATAACCTGCAAATTGTGATCAGCTTATTAAACACCCAATCGGCTTACTTGGAGAATGAAGATGCCCTGGATGCAATCAGGAATAGCCAGCACAGGATGCAAACCATGTCGCTCATCCATCAAAAACTATATCAATCCGAAAACCTGTCAACCATTGATATGGCGGTATATATCCGCGAACTGGTGGAATACTTAAGTGATAGCTTTAGCCGGAACCAAAATGTAATAATGGATTTGAAAATAACTCCTGTTAAGTTGGATGTTTCGCAGGCTGTGCCGGTAGGATTGATTTTGAATGAGGCCATTAGCAATGCCATCAAATACGCGTTTACAGATAAACGGAAGGGGCGGATCAACATTTGCCTGGAGCCTACAGACGATGGCCGGTATTTGCTTTGTGTTGCAGATAATGGCCCCGGGTTGCCGGAAGGGTTTGATGTATATAACACAAGTTCGTTGGGAATGAGCCTAATGCAGGGATTGAGCCAGCAACTGGACGGAGATTTTTTATTGGAAAATAAAAACGGACTGAGGGTATGCGTTACCTTCAAAGCTATGGAGTTTAATAATTTACAGCATGAGGTTGCCTGATCATTTATTGGGTATAAGATAAGAGATGAAAGATAATATTTTAATAGTTGAAGACGAGTTTATAGTCGCGAACGATTTAAGGATCATGCTTCAAAAAGCGGGATATAAAGTTTGCGGCATTGCGCCATCGGTAGCTAAGGCTGTAGATTTGATCAAAACTAAAAGCCCGGATTGGGTACTGCTTGATATATTTTTACAGGGAAGTAAAACGGGTATTGATCTGGCCGGTCAGCTAAGCGAAATGGGCATCCCGTTTATTTATATCTCTGCCAATACCAACCAAGCTATACTGGAAGCTGCCAAAGCTACCGAACCTTATGGTTTCCTGGTAAAACCGTTTCGGGAAAAGGATTTGCTGGTGATGCTTGATATCGCACTTTACCGGCATGAGCAAAGCCGAAAATTTAATCAGCCTAAAGAAGCTTCACTTCAGCAGCAGGTAGACCAAATAGCTGCCAAAACCGATACCCGCGACGAAAAACTTAAACAGGTAGCAACGGTGCTGCAAAGCATTATTCCGTTTGATTGTTTGCAGATCAGCAAAAATGAGGCATCCGCGGAAACTGAGCAGGTGTACCTTTTAAAGAATACGCTAGATATTTTCCAGGTATCCGGGCTGAACGATTTGCTGGAACTTACAGGCGTTTCACAAAGAGATTATCGTTCATGGAAATCATCGCCTGCCGATGCCAGGAACCAGTTTTACAATAATTTTGAGTTTCGGCGCCTGAAAATGGATAGCCTGTGGTTAAAAACCTTAAGCGATCATTATAAATATCAATCAGCTTTAAGCTACGATGTTGTATTGCCGGACGGCTACGTTTACAAGCTTACTTTTTTTAGCACAGGCCTGGATAGCTATAATAAACTACAGTTGGATCTGCTGCAAAAAAACGCGGCGGCGCTTAATCAACTGGTTACCGGGATTGTATTAAAAAAAGATGCAGAGATAAAACAGGTGCGCGCTGCAAGAATTTTTTCAGCACCGCTTTTTACACCCATTACGTCTCAAAGCTTCAATGGCATTATTGGCGAAAGCCCGCTGCTTAAAGCTGTGTTTAATAAAATAAACATCGTAGCGCCCGATGAAACTTCCGTTTTAATAATGGGTGAGAGCGGTACAGGTAAAGAGCGAATAGCACAAACTATCCATAAATTATCTCCAAGAAAAAATAAACCACTAGTAACCGTTAACTGCGCCGCGCTGCCAATTAACCTCATCGAATCAGAGTTATTTGGGCACGAAAGGGGAGCTTTTACAGGCGCTACCGAAAAGCGCACCGGCAAGTTTGAGCAGGCAGATGGCGGCACTATATTTTTAGATGAGATAGGAGAGCTGCCGCTTGAAGCACAGGTAAAACTGCTGCGTGTTTTACAGGAAAAAGAAATAGAACGCTTGGGTGGCAATTACACCAAAAAGGTAAACGTTCGTATTATTGCCGCCACCAACCGAAACCTGGAAAAGGAAGTAGCGGAAGGCCGTTTCAGGCTCGACCTTTATTACCGGCTTAACGTATTCCCGATAGAGTTGCCGTCATTAAGGCAACGTAAGGAAGATATCCCGTTGCTGGCTAACTACTTTTTAGATCGTTTTATCAAAAAATCAAATAAAGATATGAAAGGTATCAGCGATGATGCTATGCAAACCTTGATGAGATACGACTGGCCGGGCAACATCCGCGAACTGGAGCACCTGATTGAGCGAAGCTTACTGATGACGACCGGCGATATTATTGAAACAATCGAAATCCCTAAAGTTCCCTCGTTAAGTACAGGCCAGGCAAATGAGAGGTACAAAGTAAGAACGATGGAAGAAATGGAGCGCGAGCATATCCTTGAGATCCTGAAGTTATGTAAAGGAAAGATTTACGGCGATGGCGGCGCGGCAGAAATGCTGAACATACCTTCTACCACGCTTAACTCAAAGATAAAAAAGCTTGGCATCAGATATGAGTTTGTAAAGTAAGTGATATATAGCTAAAGTGTTTTGAAACACGAAGAAGCGTTATTGCAAAGTATAGCAATAGCGCTTTTTTTATAGTACTTTCTTGAATTCTTATGGAATTAAACCAATTACCGACGAGTTATAACATAAATCGTCAAAAAAACAAGCAAACAGAAAAAGGCACCTTGTTTAAAGATGCCTTTTTATAGGTAGACGAATTATTTGATGATAGTTAAGCTTGTATAAAAGCTAAGATATCTGCATTAATGGTTGCAGCCTCTGTGGCAGGCATTCCATGCGGGAAACCCGGATACGAGATCAGCGTGCCGTTTGGTAAAAGTTTAACAGCTTTCGCGCCCGAAATTGGAAAAGGAACAATCTGGTCGTCTTCGCCGTGTAATACCAGAACAGGGATCTCAACACTCTTCAAATCTTCGGTAAAATCAGTTTCTGAAAAAGCTTTGATGCCATCACGATGTGCCAAAACGCTGCCCATCATACCTTGCCTCCACCAGTTATCCCTGATGCCCTGTGCTATTTTTGCGCCTTCGCGGTTGTAGCCGTAAAAAGGGATGGTAAAATCCTGGAAATATTGTGCCCTGTTAAATGCTGTTCCCTGGCGTATCTCATCAAATATAGATAGTGGGATACCTTCTGGGTTGTTTTCTGTTTGCACCATAAGCGGTGTTACAGCACTGATCAATATCGCCTTGGCTACAATGCCTTTGCCATATTTTGCAACATAACGGATAACCTCGCCGCCGCCTGTAGAGTGGCCAACATGAATGGCATCCTTAAGCCCTAAAAACTCATAAAGCTCGGCAGCGTCATTTACATACGTATCCATATCATTGCCGGTTGCAGTTTGGGTTGACCGGCCATGGCCGCGACGATCGTGTGCAACCACCCTGTAGCCTTTATCTAAAAAAAACATTAATTGACCATCCCAATCATCGCTTGATAGTGGCCAGCCGTGGTGAAATACGATAGGTTGTCCTGTACCCCAGTCTTTGTAATAAATTTCTGTTCCGTCTTTTGTAATGAATTTCATGGTTTTAAATAGTTAAGTATTTCTGATAAATCGTTTGTTTGGAACTTAGTAAGCTATCAATGTGCCATGATCGTAAATATTTGATAATTAGGTGGTTAGTTTGTGTTTTTTGTTTTTGTTTTTGACTATATTTCGTTAATTTACTTCGACACATATGGCTCTTGGTCAGAGTTGTCAGGAATACGTTTAACTCCTTTCCACGACACATTGATCAAAGACTCGAAATAAGTTCATCCAGATACCCAAATACCAACTCAGTGCTTTTATCCTGCCTGATCAGTTTGCCTTTGATTTGTTCAATTTCCAATCGGATCTCGGTGTTATCAAGATACATGATTCTTATTCTGATGAATATCTGGATAACCTGAGTATTGACCTGGATGGCCTGTTTGCTGTTTAACACGCTTGATAGTATTAGTACGCCATGCTCTGTAAAAACATAGGGAAGTTTTCGCCTGCCTCCACGTTTTGATGTCGCAATTTGCGATATCAAACTTTCAAACTCCAGTTCATTCAATCTAAACATAAAATCATCCGGGAACCTGTCCATGTTTGATTACTTGTTCGTTCAGACGTCTTGTTTCTACGCCATAAAGTTTTGCGAGGTCGCTATCCAGCATTTACTTTTTGATCTTTGATATAATAGATCTTGGTCATGATGATATCATCAGCCACTGATTTTATATTGCTCATGTATGTGTCGGTTATAAATGTGATAATTAACCATAGAGCCATAATTGGTTCTATGGTTATCGAATAGCTTGTATTTTAATAAATCTGCCTTAGCTTAGACATATCCTGGGCGACTTTCATATCAAGGATTTTCGCGTAGTGCTGGGTTGTTTTGATGTTCGTATGACCGAGCATTTTAGATACGCTTTCGATAGAAACACCATTTGCAAGCGTTACGGTTGTTGCAAAGGTATGGCGTGCTATATGGTAGGTTAGTTCTTTATTGATGCTGCAGGCATCAGCTATTTCCTTCAGATAGCTATTCATCTTTTGATTGCTCAACACAGGAAGCAATAAGCCATCATTTACGCATTGCGGATGATCTTCATATTTTGCCATTAATTCCATTGCTTGGGGAAGTAAAGGGATTCTTGAAGAAGTATCTGTTTTCTGGCGACTGGTATAAACCCATTTCTGTCCGTCGATTCCGGTTACAATCTCCGAACGTTTTAATTTCTTAACATCCGCATAAGCTAAGCCTGTGTAGCAACTGAAAAGAAAAATATCCCTTACTTGTGATACTCTATCGCTGACGAGTTTCTTAATTGCCATTACCTCCAACTCTTCCGCGTTTAAGAAGTCGCGTTTAACCTCTTTAACTTTCGGCTTGTATTTGACAAATGGATCTTTATCAAGCCACCCGTTTGCTATACAAATGAGTATTATCTTTTTAAAGTTCTTCAAATATTTGACGGTTGAATTATTGTTACAGCTTCTTTCTGAACGCAAGTAAAAATCATATGCCATAATAAACTCGTGATCAATCGCGCGGATATCAATATCTGATGAATTAAATTTCCATTGCAGAAAAGCCTGTGTATGTTTCAGGCTTGTTTCGTATCGATCAAGCGTGCCTTTTGCATATTCTTTGCCAATAAGCGCTGCAACCTGACGGTTATGTTCCTGGAATATCGGCACCAGCATTTTTCCGGGCGAGGTTTTGCCGCCGAGAAGTCTGTCTTTTAAGTTGGGAGCAGTGATCAGTAACTTACGCTCTATCATATCCCTGTGAACATCGTACACCTGGTGTTCTAATGTTTTCAGGTAGGCATTGATGCTTTTTGTATCCTCATTGTTCCCGGTTAATTTTTGGCCGTTTGTATTCCATTTGTCGGGATTGACATAGCGTTTAGACGAGACTTCGATGCGCACGCCATCAATAGTGATACGCAGGTAAACAGGGGCGAGTCCTTCGGGATTTGTTTTTGATCTCTTTACGTAAAAGAGGAGGTTAAAAGATTTGTTCATCGCTGAAGCTTTAAAGTGAATAAAATTAGTTACATATCCTCCTGTAATCAAGATGTTTAAAAACTAAACAGGCTCAATAACAGTGACTTATAAGCGTTCCGGTGACCTGCAAAAGTACCTTGAAAAAGGTCACCGGCAGGTCCCTGGAACAAAGCGATTTATTGGTTTATTTTGGTGTGGGCTAAAAACAAAAAGCGCTGTAAATAATTCATTTACAGCGCTTTTGATCCTAATTGAATAATACTTGGCGGAGAGTTAGGGATTCGAACCCCAGGAACCTTTCACAGTTCAACAGTTTTCAAGACTGCCGCAATCGACCACTCTGCCAACTCTCCGGGGACAAAAGTACAAATCCGGCGCGAATTGCCAAATTTGAATTTCACTTTTTTTGATTTATTTAAATAATTGATGTAAATTATTGATTAACAGAAAATTAATTTTTTATTTCTGTCGATTTTTTGCTCCGGAAAGTGTTGAAACGGGGTTTTACAATGCGGATTGTCCGCTTGGAAAGCTCAACGGACGCGTTTAATTCGAAGCCGATTATTAAAATTAATGAGTTTATGTACATCCAGATCATCACCACGATGAGCGTTCCTATCGAGCCATAAACTTTATTGTACGATGAGAAATTGTTGATGTAATAAGAGAATCCCAGCGAAGTTAGTACCGCCAATGCCGTAGCCAATATGGAGCCTGGGTTTACAAAGTTCCATTTCTTTTTGTGGGCCGGGGCGTATCGGTATAAACAGCCTATAGTTGCAAAAATGATCACCACGATGATCACCCACCTGAACAGCATCACCGGATAGATCCAAAAATGATTTCCGGAAGCTACATGCGATTGGATAAACTTGATAATTGATTGTCCTAATATAAGTATGGCAATAGCTAATAATAATGCGAAGCTTATAGCCACGGTAATGGCCGTTGCTACCATCCTGCGCTTTAACCAACTTCGTTTATCTTGAATTAATGATGATTTGTTAAAAGCCTTCATCAGGTTAATAACCCCGTTGGTAGCAAAGTAAAGCGTGGATAGGAAACCGAACGACAATAACTTGCCATTTTGATTGCTCACAATATCAAAAAGCGTTTCCCTGAAGGCTAAATAAGCGTTTGTAGGCATCACCGACATTAACACGCTCATCAAACTGCTATTAAAATGTTTTATAGGCACGTAGGGGATGAGTGTAAACAGAAAGATGGTAGCCGGAAAAATGGCCAGCATAAAACTATAGGCCAAAGCATAAGCCCGGTTAATAAGCGAGTTGTTGGTGATCTCTTTTACAAAAAAATCAATAACGGTGTACAACGGCAAGGGCCTGAAACCGGGAATGATGACAGATTTTGTCCACTCGATAATATACCTGTAGAACCTAAACCGGAGTAAAAAACGATGCAGCCACCTCATTTACCCAAATCTACTCAAAAAAAGGCTTCAGTTTATCCATAAAATCCTGCGGGGCCAGGCAGGGGCGGTTGGTTTTCATATTAATGAAAACAAGCAATGTTTCGCCTATGTTGATCAGCTCACCTTTGGGGTTACTCAACTCGTACTTGAAATGGATCCGGATGCCCGGAAGCTTATCCATGATCACCTTAATGCTGATCTCTTCATCATAAAGCGCCGGTTTAAGGTACTTGCAGTTTAACTCGAGCACGGGCATAATAATGCCTGAATCTTCCATGCCCTTATAGGTTAAACCCAGGCTACGGAGCATCTCTACACGGCCAACTTCGTAAAATTCGGCATAGTTACCGTAGTACATATAGCCCATCTGGTCGGTTTCGCCGTAGCGCACCCGTATTTTGGTGGTGTGCTCAAACATTACCTAAGGATATTACGATCATTAAGTGCTTGCTGAAATTTATGCGCGTTAACCAGGTGGTCGGCAACGTTGGTTGCAAAAGCGTGGTAGCCCGAAAAATCGGCTTTAGCGCACATATATAAATAATCGTTTTTTTGATAGTTTAACACTGCTTTTACTGCATTAACCGAAGGCATCATGATAGGGCCCGGAGGTAAACCTGTATGCAGATAAGTATTATATGGCGAATTGTAAGTCAGGTAACGGTTAAGTACGCGCTTAATGGTAAAATCATTTAAAGCGAAGATAACTGTAGGGTCTGCATCCAGCTTCATCCCTTTTTTTATTCGATTTAGATACAAACCGGCAACGGCAGGCATTTCATCGTCGTGTAAGGCTTCGGCATCAACTATTGAAGCTAAAACAGATACTTCCTGCATGGTTAAATTCAAATCGGCAGCTTGTTTTTTACGCTCCGGTGTCCAGAAGTTTTGGTAATGATCATACATCCTTTTGAAAAACTTTTCGGGAGTAGTATTCCAGTACATCTGGTACGAATCGGGCATAAACATCACGTACACGTTATCTGTAGTGAAACCATATTTGCTCACAAAGCTTGTCGAATCGAGCAGGCGGATAATTGCCATTGAATCCGGTTCGATCTTTTTAGATACAAAACCTGCAAATTGCTCTTTTAATCTCAATCCATGAAACTCAACCTTAACCGGCTCTTGTGTTCCGGATGCAAGCATGTTAATGAGCTTACGGTTACCCAGCCCTTCGTGCAAACGGTATTTACCTGGTTTTACACGGGTGGTATAGTTCATATTGCGGGCAGCCCAGCCAAATGATGCGGTATCTTTTACTATACCTTCTGTTTGGATGGTTTTAAAAACGTCCTCAAATGTTGCCCCCGTATGTATGTATAAATATTCCTGCTTGCCCGTAACGTTTGGGCCAAAATATTTCATGTAATAATTAAAGCCGGTAAATCCTAATAGTACAACTATCACTATTACAAAGGCTATAATAAATTTTTTAAGCATGCCTGATCCTTGTTTTTTGTCGGTCATGATGGTATGGAATGGTAGTGTTTTCTATTTTAATTTTTGTAGCGATATCAACCCGCCCTGCAAATTTCTCACGTTACTGTAGCCATGTTGCTGCAAGATACCTTGCGCGGTTTCGCTTCGTAAGCCAACTTTGCAGATAACGATTATCTCATCCGTTTTGTTGTAGGGTAAACCGTTAATAGCAGTATCCAGTTTTGAGAGCGGGACGTTTGCACCTCCTATATTATAGGTATGGTATTCAATAGCCTCGCGCACATCAATCAGGTTAAGTTGCTCGCCTTTGCTTAATCGATCGGTTAACTCCTGTGCCTTAATTTGTTGGTGGGGCTGCATCTGTTTTAGTACCTTGTGAAACAGTGAGGTTTATACGCGTGCCAATGCTTGTTTTGCTCAGCGAATCGGTTTTCATAGGGTATTGCGATACTACCACAACATTGGTCGAATCGGTAATAGAACCTTGGTAGGTAACTATACCCACGGTTAAACCTGCACCTTTAATAGCAAAACGGGCCGCATCCAGATCTAAGTTAACCAACTCCGGGATCTCCACTTCGGCAGCACCGGCACCATCACCCAAAACCAGGTCAACGCGCGATCCTTTCGGTATTTTCGCTCCGGCTTTAACAACCTGGCCGCCGTAACGAACTTCCAAGATGCGGTCGCGGGCAATGTCCGACCGGTAAGAGGTATCACCAACTTTTAAACCGTAGTTTGATATGGTTGCTACGGCCTCGCGATAGTTACTTTGTTCCAGGTCGGGAAGGGACACATCAGGGGCTTGCAACGTAACCATGGTTAAGTAGATCACGCGGTTTTCCTTTACGTTGGTTCCGGCATCAGGGTCTTGTTCCACAATGGTTCCGGGAGGTACATCCTGCACAAAAACCGAGTCTATTTTATATTCAAAGCCTTGCTCTTTTAAAATGGCCATGGCCTTATCAATGGTAAGACCTTTTAGTTTTGGCACAGGGATGCCCGAGCCATGCCGGGTATAATAACCAAGGCTGAAAAATGCTATTAAAACAACAGCTATCACCGAAACGATAGCCATTATCAAGTTATTTCTGAAAGATTTTGTTTTTAAGTAAGCGCCAAATTTGCTCATCGGTATTGTAAGGTGTCACCTTTAATTAAGTATCAAACATATGAATTATTTTGTTAGCCGGAAAGTTTAAACGTAGTCCGGAAGTCGGTAAAGTCCGTAAATCAGACGGATAATTCGCAATTTGTAGCCTAAGAGGGGATGTTCAGAAAAAATTATGACCGCACCATCTTATTATTAAATTTGGGGGTCTGCTTCCGGCTTTCGGACTTTACCGACTTTCGGACTTTCTGACTAAGACCATGAAAAATATCGCCCTTTTGGCCGGAGGTTTTACCGGCGAATACGAAGTATCAGTAAACAGCGCTAAAAACATAGCCGCCAACCTGGCTAATAATACCAACTATAAGGTTTATACCATTTTCATTAACCGCGACAGGTGGTTTTTTCAGGCCGATGATACCACTGTTGATGTAGATAAAAACGATTTCAGCATAACCCTTAACCAGGAAAAAATAAGGTTCGATTTCGCTTTTATCACTATCCACGGCACTCCGGGTGAGGACGGTAAAATGCAGGGCTATTTTGATATGTTAGGCATCCCATACAATACCTGTGATGCAACAACATCGGCAATTACCATGAACAAGGCTTATACCAAGGCTATTGTAAATGGCATCCATCACCTGCACACCGCGCACTCCATGCGCTTATTTGAGCGTGATGTGCATGATGTTGCTACCATAGCAGCCAACCTCAAGTTTCCATTATTTATCAAACCAAATAACGGCGGCAGCAGTGTAGGCATGAGCAAAGTGCAAAACATTGCTGGTTTGCCCGAAGCCTTGAACAAAGCTTTTCATGAAGACAAACAAGTGCTGGTTGAGGAGTTTATTAAAGGCCGCGAATTTAGCATCGGCATTGCCCGTTTACATGGCAAAATAAAAGTATTACCAGCAACAGAGATCATTACCTCGAAAGATTTTTTTGATTACGAAGCCAAATACACCGACGGGGTAACCAAAGAGGTAACCCCTGCCGATCTGCCGGCCGAAAAAGTTGAAGAGATTGGTGAAATAGTAACTGAAGTTTATACCCGCCTTAATTGTAAGGGGATGACGAGGGTAGATTTTATCTTGCAGGAAAACACCAACGATTTTTATTTTATCGAGATCAACACCACGCCGGGGCAATCAGCAGCCAGTTTGATCCCTCAACAGGTACGTGCGGCAGGTATGGATGTAGGGGAGTTTTATAGCGCGCTGATTGAGGGAGCGTCGTTGTAATTTGGGAGTTTGTCTGAATCAGAATTTTCAGAATTAGTAAATTTTCAGAATAGAAAGATCCTTACTTGATTAATCCTACTTTGATGATCATTCTGTTAATTATTAAATTCTGAAAATTCTGATTCAGATGGTAACAAAACCACCTTTTCGCTATCCTATTGGCCGATGCTTCAATTTGTAAACTTCAGCAAAAGATATGGTTCTTATCCTGCTTTAAAGGTTGATAGCCTAAAGCTTGAAAAAGGTATTTATTGGATAAAGGGCATAAACGGATCGGGCAAGAGTACCCTGCTTAAATCGATAGCAGGAATATTAGCTTTTGAGGGCGATATTTTGCTTGATGGCCAAATCAGTATAAAAAAACAACCTGTAGATTATCGCAAACTGGTAAACTTTGCCGAAGCCGAGCCGGTATTCCCTGAGTTTTTAACTGGTACCGAAATGATCGCCCTGTTTACCGATGCCAAAGACGCACCGAAAGGGCAGGAGCAAGCTTACCTCAAAAGCATGAACATGCAAAGTTTTGTTGATAGACCAATTGGTACCTACAGCAGTGGCATGCTCAAAAAACTTTCATTACTGCTTGCGTTTTTGGGTAACCCTAAATTGATCCTGCTTGATGAGCCACTCATCACTATAGATACCGCATCGCTGGCCGTATTGAATACCTGGATCAGGGAACGATATGAGCAGGAGGGGACAAGCTTCCTGTTGTCGTCGCACCAAATGTTGGAGGATGGTAGCTTACCTTTATCGGCTGAGTTATTGGTTGAAGAGCAAAGTTTAAAGTTTATCGGCTAATGCGATCTTTAACCAACGTATTGCTGAAAGTATTTGCCAACGGTTTTTTCCGGGTGCACGCCGGTATTTTGTTGTTTATATTTTTGGCGATGGTGGGAGTAGTCCCTCCGCAATACCTCATTGGTTATCATAAAGCCTTGATGCTGTCTATGGGAAGCAACCTTGTTATGATGGTGTTGGTTTTTGCCGGATGGTTGATCTACACTGTTAAAAGCTGGCATTACGTATCCGGCCAGATTTTTAGCGGCAGGCAGCATTTTTTGTTTTACAGCAGCAATGCTTTTAGTAAGCAACAACAACTCAGAAGCTGGTGTATTACCCAGGCCTCCATATTATCGCCTTTAATAATTTACGGGTTGATAGCCGTAGGAGTGAGTTTTGCCAATCATTATTATGCCTTGCCGCTTTGCATACTGGCCTACTTGTCTGCTTTAGTTTATTTAAGTGCGGTAATTTATACGAGGCAGATAAACGGGTTGATTGACGGTAGCAGTCAATCCTTGCTATTACGATTAAGTAGCAAATGGCGGAAACCATATTTTAGCCTGTGCATTTATCACATTTTTGATGCCCGCAAGGTACCTTATCTTATCACCAAAGCGCTGTCGTGGTTAATTATAACCGGTGTGTTTTGGGTTTTTGCCGATGTTAAAACCGATGTGCGTGTAGCCGGTATAGCAATATTAGCAGTGGTTACAGCGCACGTTGTTTTAGTGTTTGAAGAGCGAAAATTTGAGGAAACCAAACTTTCTTTCTCACGTAACCTTCCTTACAGCCTGATGAAATTATTCATGAATTTTATAGGCGTTTATTTCGTTTTGTTGATTCCCGAAACGGTTTGGCTATTCAGCAGGTTTAGCCCGATAATGGCTTTCGAGTTATTTTTGCTTGGCTTGAGCATTATTATGCTATTCCATTGCCTGCTTTATTGGTTCGGCCTCAATATGGATAAATACCTGCAGTGGGCTTTAGGGCTGTTTATCGTGTTGTTTTGGGTGATCATGTTTAAGTTGTTGTGGGTATTGGCTCCGATCAACCTTGGTATAGCTTATTTGATTTTTCAGAAAAACTATAGGAACCATGATCCACTTGATTTAAGGATTTCTTGATGATTGGTTTTATCTATCAAGGAAATCCTAAAATCCTAAAAATCATGGTTGAAACTTTATATAGTGTACTGCTCAATAATATCTTCCGGCACTTTAGCCCCCCGGCCGGTGGCCATATCAATCATCACATAATCAAACCAACCATCGCAGCAGACCTTTTTTGTGGCTTTATTGGTGATGCTGAATTTTACCCTACAGCCTTTATCGTCGATACTTTCGATGCCGGTTTTTACTATGAAATAATCGCCCATGGTTAATGCTCGTTTATAGTCAACGTGGGCGGTACGTACTACCCAGCCAAAACCTCGCTCCATAAATTTTTCCATGGCCATGCCATAGCAGCGCTCCATCTGATCGTAACGGGCGGCCAGCACATAATCAAAATATTTGCTGTTATGTACATGCTGAAACATGTCGATATCATCGGGGCGTACACGAAATTCGGATTCGAAGGTGGAGTATTGGGCTGGTGTATCCATGCGGCAAATATAGTGCTTGCTATTTAACTTGTGGATATCTGCGCAACGTTCTTCAATGCCCTATCCTGTAGTTTGGCCAAAAATATAACCATACAAATTGCACCTATCATGGCAAAAAGCATATCCGATTGTGTATCCCAGATATAACCTTGTGTGCCTAAAAATGAATCGCCGGAATCGCCGGAGGTAACCGACACAAACCATTCAATAAACTCATAAAACGCGCTGATGGCCAGGCAAACGCAAACGGTTAAGAATGATATCCATGATCGTTTCACCACAGCCAACCTGATAAATAATTCGCGTACAATAATAGCCGGTACAAAGCCCTGCATAAAATGGCCAAGCTTGTCGTAATTATTTCTACTCTGATGCAACGCGTCCTTTATCCAGTTAAACAACGGTACCTGCGCGTAGGTATAATGGCCGCCAATGAATAATATATAGCAATGCAGCAATACCATGATATAGGTTAGCTGGCTAAATTGAAAGCGTTTATAGGTAATTACCAAAACTATAAAACCGACAATAGCCGGAAACACCTCTAAAAACCATGTAAAATAATCGTGTGGTGAAATGGCAGAAATAATAAGGCCTGCAAAGAATAATATGATAAGTGCAAGGTTCGCTTTCATACCCTAATATATAACATTAGGATGCATTAATAGCACTATAAAGTAATTAAGGGGCACCGTGTGGAGGTGTCCCCTTAATCTAATGAAAATTATTGATTGATCCTGAACGATTCTGTAGCGCTAATGCTTGTCTTGGTGCAGGTCATGGTCTGTGTACCATTCTCGCCCGAAACATATTTGCCGTTATTTCCACGCAGGGATATTGTTCCGTTGCCGTTGTTTACCCAGTCAAATTGTTCCCATGGGCCAACAGTTGCACGGTTGCAGGTAATTGGTTGGGTTCCATTTTCAGACGAAACGTATTTGTTTGAATTAAGCAAGGCTACTTTACCGCCGCCGGCATTAACTACAGTAAATTGCTCCCAACCGCCTACGGTAGGGCGGTTACAGTTCATGGCCTGGGTTCCGTTTTCACTGCTTACGTAGTTATTGTTCGATCCTTTAATGGTAACCACCTGCCCAAAAGGTACTGTGCTTCCCGTCCCCTGACCAACAATTGGCTCGGTAGGGCGGGTAGCTGTTAAACCAATGGTCCCTTTAAACATCTTGCCACCATCGTTGGTAAGGCGCAGGTAGTAATCGGCCGAACAGGGAGTACCGTCCTCATCCAGGGTAACAAAGTTTGATCCCGCTGGTATAAAGGCCGAACTTTCGGCTGTTTTAGCTATCTGGTTACCCTCATTGTACTCATCAAACATCGAAATATAAATGCCCTGCGCGCCAACGCGTTTCATGTTGTAAAACTGTCGCCACATAAAATCGCCGTGCGCGCGTTGATGTTCCTGCAAGTCGCCGGGAAGGATACATGGTTGATAATCGATATTGTTGGCGTTGCAATAAGCCTGGTCGGGGGTATTTACATTAGTGTAGTAATTATCTGAATCGCCCGCGTTGCCAATACGGCCTACCATCCACGGCGAAAGCATATTGAATGCGCTGTAAGTTGCCAAAAATCCCGGGCGCGAATCCTGACCCGAAGGGGCGGTGCGCCACTGTGTAGGCACGCCACCTATAACATAGCAATTCTGCCCTTTAAACCAGTTAATAACATCCAAACAAACAGCTGGCGACCACGGGTGGTTGCTATCATTAAAACCAAACCCCCAGATACATACCACGGGTTTTCCGTTCTGCTTGGCATAAGCCGATGAGGAAGTGTACGCCGACATCTTATTTGTCCAGTCGGCTTTAATTTCTGATTGCATGTTTGTCCAGCCGCTAACATCGTACATAATGTAAAACTTACGACCGGTAGCCTCAGCCGCGGTTTTAACTTTAGCTGTAATGGCATCACGCACAGGGCCTTCGCCGCCGGTAGGGTTAAAGCGTTGCAAGGCGGCACAATCAATGCCGTTTTGCTGCATCCACTGAAATTGTACGTTCACCGATTGGTCAGTAAATGAGGAAAATAATTTAGCAGGCTGCCCATTACCGAGGTTTGAATAAGCAGTTTGGAAAGTAGTAGTGTAATCCCGTACATCCGGCCATGATTTGATACCCTGGTTGCTTGGCGAAGGCGCCGCTCCCCAGTTTTGCGCCCAATGCCACCATGCGTTAATAGGCGAGCCATCGCCGGTAGCTGCAAACCAGCCCTGGTAGCCAACGGTGATCTTGCCTACCACATCGCCTACCGGCGAAGCTGATGTTTTTAATTTTGAATTGATGTTTGCACCGCCGGTGTTGGTTGCCAGATCTTTTTTATTACACGAGGTTATAACTCCTGCCAAAAGTAAGCAGGCTAAAAAGTGCCATTTTTTAAGGTTCATAAATTTAGATGTAGTGTTTTGTTTGATAAATTGGTTTAATACTAAAAATGCAGGTGTAGCCTGCTTTAAACCTAAGGTGGCCTAAGCACATTGTTTTTCATAATGGCAATACTGGTTTAATGGTTAATCGGCTGCTTTAAGGCAGCTGCCGATTGTAATTGGTTTGTGACAAATAACCAATGCTGCTATTAAAAAATGCTTAATAAAATCTTAATGATTTTTATGTTTGAGTTAAATAATGATGTTTTTAAGGAAATATTATCAATAAAAAAACGGATGCCTTTTTATGGGGCATCCGTTTTCTGCTTTTTTAAGGTTGCTTTCCTCTTTATTTCCACCACTTAAGCGGGAAGGTAATTTTATCAACCGAACCTACCACGGCATCCGGCTTAAAGGCATAATGACTCAATTGGTCGCTGGTTGAAATGCCTGATAATACCAGTATTGTTTTGTAGCCCATCTGTACACCGCCCTGTATATCAGTTTCCATAGTATCACCTATCACAGTTGTCTCTGCTGTTTCCAATCCTAAAAACTTCCTGGCCGAGCGCATCATTACCGGGCTTGGTTTGCCGGTTACAAATGCCTTGCGGCCAGTCGCTTCTTCGATCATGGCGGTGGTAGCGGCTATCCCCAGATTGTTCCAGCCTGGTTTTTTAGGGGAAGGGTCGCGGTTGGTGGTGATGAATTTAGCACCGGCCAATATCATATCAACAGCTCGCTGAACCATCTCTAAAGTAAAGTTTCGGCCTTCGCCTAATACTACAAACTCCGGGTCGGAGTCAACAAGGGTGATCCCGTTTTCGTGCAGACTGGTAAGCAAACCACCCTCGCCTAAAACATAAGCCGTTCCATTAGGGCTTTGATCGCCCAGGAATTTGCCGGTGGCCATTGCGCTGGTATAAACGTGTTTGGTTTCTACAGTGATGCCTAATCTTTTAAGCTTGCGTACAACCTCCAGAGCGGTGCGCTGGCTGTTGTTGGTCATAAATGTGAAGGGAATATCGTTATCAATGAGGTGTTTGATGAATTTATCAGCGCCGAAAATCAGCTCTTCGCCACTGTAAATAACCCCGTCCATATCAATTAAAAGACCTTGTTTCATAAGTATAAAATTTACGGTTGTTGGTTTTGAGGGAACGATCAGTTTCCCCGCCAAACATAGTAAAATAAAAGAGCCGGACGATGACCCGCCCAGCTCTTTTTAAAAAGTTAAATAAACCTTATGCGCCTGCGCCATTATCAACTTTTACCTCTAAAGCTGTACGTACAGCTGTTGGTAAGCGTGATAATAGGGTATAGCCTGTAGCGGTTTCAATACTTTTTATAGTAGTGATATATTTTGTCCAATCACTGTCAATAGTATTGATGTTAGGTGTATTCACCGCTATAACACGTGTTGATGCTGTAACCCTTGCCACGTCACCATCACCTTTAGGGATGATCACTGCTACTTTCCAAACATTGCTTGGTACATTAACATGGCCACTGTTGATGGTTGACGCTGTACCGTTTGAACCGGTACCGCCAGTGCCATAGCTACCCATAATAATATAGACCTCATTACCGGCAACAACTTGCTCGCGCAGGTAATTTTCAAGGTTGGCCCAGGTTTGCTGGTTGTTTTGAGGTGCCTGAGGGATCATATTGGTCATCAGGAAAGTTGCAGAGTTGGCATCAGTTGAGCTTGTACGATCGGCCGACGGGCAGTTGTGTCCTCTGTCAAATCCACTTCCCGAATAGCTATTGCTTTCTACCTGGTACCAGCCTGTAGGCAAACCGCTCCAGCCTGCAAAATTATCCAAACGCCCTGTTGCATTGGTAGTGTTAGTACCATCCAAATGCCAGCTAACCCAGTTAGGCTCGCCTTTGGTTGAGTTGTACGATTCTACGTAATACTTCTGATCTATCAGATAGTTATCCATAGTTGCTAATGTAGCAGTAGCGTTTGATGGGTTGCCGAACAACAGATTGCTGTTATCACCGGTTGTTGGCGGCGCATCAGCACCCGCGGTAACATCGCGCGGAGTACTTGCACTGCCCGAACCGCCTCCTGTATCGCCTCCGCTACCTGTATCTGGTGTGCCAACCGTTATACCCGGATCGCCGGTGCCTTTAAAGGTGATATCATCAATATTGATGCGGGTTGTACCTGCTTTCTTGATCTGAAATCTTACTTTACCGGTTACACTTACTTTAAATGAGTCGGTAACCAATGTAGTATTGATTTCGCTGATATCAGATCCTACTTGCGTATAAGTCGCACCCTGGTCGGTCGACATTAAAAGCTGCCATGTTGATGTTGCATCGGTTCCGTATTTACCATGTTTAATATAAAGGGTAGTTAAGCCATTGATATCAAAATTCATAGCGATACTTCCAGTACGTATGCGTACAGATTTAGTCCCATCTTTTAGGTCGGCTGCCAGGTTACCGATCAGCGCATCATTAAAATTCCAGCTGCCGGTGCTTAGCGTTATATCAGCAGCCGCGTAGGCGGTTTTTGTTCCGTTTTCAAAGTCCTCGGTGATATTATAAGGTACCGGGGCAGGAGGAGTGGTAGTAACCGTAGTATCGCCAGATTTTGGCGGAGTTGGGTTATTTTTAAGGTCTTTTGAGCAGCCGGCAAACGTTAAGGTGATGCCAAGCCCGATAAGTAAATTGTTAATTTTCATGGTCTTATTGTTTTTATGATAGATCAATACATAGCACAGCCAATGCCTTTATGCTGTGAAAATTTTTTAACCGGAAAGATTTAGGGAATGAATATGAGGAAAAACAAGGCCCGGCCATTTTACCGGGCCATTGCTTTAATAATATTACACCTTAGGAACGGTGAAGTTTGTACCGTCAAAAACAAAGTTTTTGCTGGTGTTTGAAGTAGTACCTTTAAAATAAGTTGTATAGGTAACTACAAATTTTTGATTTGGAAGCGCTGTAGCCTTGAAATTATTTGTTAACACCGCTATTATCGCGGCGTTCAAATCAGCATCGCTCCAATATGTGGCATCGGTAGCCGCGCTGATGTTAAAATCAGGGTATTTGGCTACGTTGTCTCTTGCCGCTTGTGTACCGGCAGTTGTTTGTGTACCGATATAAACATAATCGGCAGCAGCGAGGGTATAGTTAACCGTACTGCTCACTACCCATTTACCGGCAACCCGTTCGAACGACAGGCTTCCTGGTGTTGAGCCGGTTGTCCAGTTGCTTCCGTCAAATGCGAAAGCTTTAACTTTTTGATAATCGGTGGTGCCTTCGTAATAGTTATAACTTACATATAATACATCGCCAACTTTAGCTGTTGCTGAAACCGCAAGGTCTGCTTTCAATAGCGTGTTAATGTAGGCATTGATATTATCTTTATCGCCAACAACAAACTCGTTATGGTTTGAGCGACCTATTGAAGCATATTGCGCAGGCGATAACAGGTAAATCTGTTTCCACGCGCTGTTCAGATACAGGTAGGCAAAGGTTTGTACCGTTACCGCACCTGCATAGTAGTTGAAAGTAAGTACAGCTGATTGATTTGCCACAGGTGCCGACGTGGTTGGCCAGTAATTTAACCATGACAATAATTGCGAGGCGCTGAAATCCGTGTACTTGTTACCGGGTAACAACAGGTAATCGGCATTGGTAAGTGTGTAAACAGTTTTGCTACTATACACACTATCGGCAACTTTTATTGATGGCGTACCAACGCCAAAGGTAACGGCAGCAGTTGATCCATCATCAACACGTGGATACTCTGCGGCAAGTATGGTTGGAATACTTTGCTTTGCGTCATCTACCGATTGAAAGGCATGGTTTTTATAACCGTATGTTGAAGTATCAAGTTTTCCATAATCGGCAGATGCCAACGTTTGCGTTAAGCTCACCTTATGTACTGCTTGTGTATTTGGGATAACGGGTTGTTTCTGACATGCAGTAAAAGCCAGTGCCAATGCCGTTAATGGATAATATATCTTTTTCATTGTTGGTCAGTTTTTAAAATTTAACTTTTATGCTGGTTGTAAATGTTCTGCCTAAGCCGTAATAAACGTTAACAGCAGATGGAGTGCCTGCCGCATTTGTATCAAATGCGTCTGAAATAAACTTGGTATTCAATAGGTTATTTACGTTGCCTATCAGGTATGAATCCAAACCAGCTATTTTAAATTTGAAAACACCGTTCAAGTCCCAAAGTGAATAGTTTGGTATTTTATATGGGGTAAGATCTGGCTTGGTAATGTTCGAGAACGCGAAGTTTGAATAGTAGTTAGCCACATAGTTATAGTTGGTACCCAACCTAAGTGCTGGCAATACATCAACATCTAAATGGAACCCTGCAGTAGTTTGACCAGCATCACCAACTTTTAACCCTTTTAGGTAAACCTTGCTAACCGTAGCCACAACCTGTTGGTTGCTGTTGAATACTGTAGCAGGGCCTGCATCTTTAGTATAATGCCAATCGCCGTATGAAAACATACCACCAACAGTTACTTCTTTAATTGGCTTGTAGTTAAGTTCCAATTCGGCACCCTGGTGCATTTCGCTCACGCCCGAAATGTTTACACTGTATAACTGATTGGTTTTGGTATCACCATATGAATTTGAGAACGACTCATCACCATAGTTAGACCTGTACAAATTCAGTTTAGCGCTAAAGTTTGATATTTTGTAACCGTAACCCAACTCATAGCTAAACAGTTTTTCGCTAACCGTACCGTGGTTTACGTTATTGGTAAACTTTTGGAAAACGTTATCAAAGTATGGCGGTTTGGTGATGTAACCAATGTTGGCGAAAATATTCATCTGATCGTTGATGTTATAGTTCGCGCCACCTTTAGCCTGGTAAGTAAAGAAGGTTTGGTAAGGGCTGCTTTGGTTTGGATCGCTGTTCAGGTAGTTGAACAAATCCACACGTTTATCAGCCGTTCCCGAACCAGATAGGGTAACAAATGCAGAGAAATTGTTCTTCACGTATTCAGCCTGCATAAATGCGCCGCCCGATTGTACGTAATCTTTGTTGTAGTAAGCTATTTTATCGCCCACTACAGCGCGTTTGTTAGGGTTGTTGATGTCGCCCGATGCGCTACCTACAGCAGTAGTACCTGCATATGGGTTGTAAACATAATCGGCACCTAATAAATCGGTCACCTCTTCATAGTGAGTACCTTTATATGATCTTAAGTCGATACCGCCCGAGAAATCGATATCACTGCCAATTTTGGTGCGGTAAGTACTTCTCACACCATACCAGGTATGATCATTATGAGCCGAGTAAAAGTAAGTGCTTGCAGAACCATCTGGGTTAGCAGCATTGCTTTTTTCAACCGCGGTAAAATCAAACGGCGAGTAAAAATTACTTACCCTAACAGGGTTGGTATTGCCACCAATTGAACCGCCGCCACCTGTGCCGTAAGTAGCATATAATACAGTAGATAAGCTTGATTTTTCGCTTATGGTCCACTCGTGGTTTAATGAGAATACCGGTTTGCTAAACTGATTGTTATAAGGGTTGATCTGTTTGCCATCTTTAACACCTAAATAGTAGTTCCACTCAATTCCTTGCGGAGCATTTTGATACTCGGCAATTGAACGTTGTGGCCTTTGTCCGTGTGTTTGGGTTGCACCCATTAACGAGAATGATAAGGTTTGGCTTGGGCTTAATACTTTAGATAGGTTGAAGAAGTAGTTATAACCTAAGTAGTTCAAACCATCGGCAAAACCATCGCCTTTGTTACGGCTACCTTGAAAAGTCATGGCCCAGCCTTTTTCATTTAAACCGGTTGATACCAATACCGCTGTTTTTTGCAGGTTGTCGCTACCGTATGATTGAGCGATATAACCGCCTTTTTCCATATCAGTATTGCGGGTGGTGATATTAATGGTACCACCAAATGATGGAACGATAATTTTTGATGCACCCAAACCACGCTGAATTTGCACTGAAGTAGTAACATCTGTAAGGCCCGACCAGTTAGACCAGAAGATAGAACCATTTTCCATGTCATTAACCGGAATACCATTGATAGTTAAAGCCACGTTACCTTTTTTCGATCCGCTGGAAAAACCGCGGATGCTGATACGTGAATCGCCATAACCACCACCTTGCGCAGTTGCCATTACGCCCGGTGTACCTTGTAATAATTGAGGGATATCCCTGGTGCCGATTTTTTCTTCAATAAATTGTTGGTTGATAGTAGTCGCCGCGATAGGGGTTCTGCGGTCAACGGCTACGTCGCCGGTTACAACAACTTCTTTCATTGAGTTGGCACTTGGCTGCATGGTTATTAAACCAAGATCGCTTGCGCCGGTAAGCGTTACTTCTTTGGTAACGTAACCAATGTATGATATCACCAATACAGTGCCTTGCTCTGTACCTACATTAAGTTTAAAAGTACCGTTTAAGCCGGTAGTGGTTGCTTTGGTTGTACCTTTTAAACCGATAGATGCGCCAATTAGAGGCTCGCTGGTAGCGGCATCAACAACCTTACCGGTATATACCGACGCCGGTACGCCGGTTGTGTTTTGTGCCGCCTGCACGTTTTTTTCTTTTACTACGATGGTATGCCCTACAATAGCGAAAGTAACCGGCTGGTCTTTAAATACTTTTTCAAGTACTTTAGCCAAAGGTTGATTTTTTACGCTTAATGATACCTTATTGCTGCCAGCAAGTAGTTCGGTTTGCATGAAGATGTCATAGCCGCTTTGTTGCTCAATTTTGTTAAGCACAGTTTGCAGGCTGGTGTTTTTTTCGCTGAGGGTGATGTTCTGGCTGAAACTTTTGGCACTGATATGCAGGCACACTGCAAATAAAAGGGCTGTAACAAGTTTAATGCGCATAATAAATTTCCTTTTGGTATCCGGATTTAGCCGGAAACGTTTGGTAGCACTTTTGAATTTATTTACCGCGCCACCATTACTTACGGGCACAGAAAATGTAGAAAAATCCATATTTTTGTTTGGGTTGATTAGTTTAAAAAGTATTAGTCGATAAGTTTTAATTTGTTAGCCCTGAAAAAATAGCCGGAGGTGGTCGCAACACTTTCGGTTTTTTTATGGGCCAACCTTAGCAAACGGCCTTGCCGTATGCCGCAAAAGGCGTTTTATGATTTTACTATAATTTTCCTCCCGTTAATTGTGAAGTTTAAGCCGCTTGTTTTTAGGATCTCAAATATTTGCGATACGGGTACATTGCGCGATATCCGCCCCATATAATGCCTTTGTTCTACTTTACCCTGATACTCTACATCCACATCGTACCAGCGGGATAACTGGCGCATAATGGTTTGCAGGTCAGTGTTCTTGAACATGAACTTGCCGTTTTTCCAGGCTATGGCCTCGTCGGTATCTACGTTTTCTTTTATGCTGATAGCGTTGGCATAGTTTATAGCTTGTTCGCCGGGTTTGATCTTTACTGATTGACCATTATTGCCGGTGACTTTTACACTGCCTTCAAGCAGGGTAGTTTTTGTTGCCGATTCATCAGCATAGCTATTTATATTAAAGTGCGTGCCCAATACAGCAACTGTTTGGTTGGCTGTTTTTACAAAGAATGGTTTCGACGGATCTTTACTTACTTCAAAATAAGCTTCGCCATTAAGCTCAACCCGGCGCTCATTGCCGGCAAACGCGGCCGGATATTTTAGTGATGATGCGGCGTTTAACCAAACTTTGGTACCATCGGGCAGAACCAACTGGTACTGTCCGCCACGTGGCGTAGTCAAAACGTTCATCGATAAAGACAGGGCAGGGGCATTGGGTTTGGTCAGATCTTCGCTTCTTGATGCTTCATAAACAAGCTTACCATCTTCATCAGCCTTGATCACCACATTTTGCTGATTCGCGATTTTTCCGTGCTGGTTGCTATCTAAAACCAGGGTAGAACCATCGGCCAGTGTTAATGTAGCTTTATTAGTTCCGGGTAATAAATCTTTAACCGGTTTATTGGCTGCCAGTGTTTGCTGGTTTTCTTTATGTTTTTGAGTAAGGGTAATCCCCAAGCCAACCAGTACTAATATAGCGGCAGCATAACTTATCCAACGTTTTTTGTTCGATTTACTCTTATACCCGGTTTGTTGTACAATATTTTGCCACGCAGCCGCTTTATCATTGGCCGAAAACGTTTCAAGTTCTTGTTGTATTGAATGCTCGTCTGTTAACTTTTTGAATAGTTCCCGGTTGCGGTCATCGGCCTGGAGCCATTGTTCCAGTTGGATTTTTTCCTGGTCGCCGAGTTCACCCTGTATATATTTTGCAATCAGGCGACCAAGATCAAAGTGTGCGTTGTAGTTACTCATTTTCCCTTTTCGTACATAAAGACACCTTTGTTTTGAAAGTGGATAAAGGAGAATGTAATTTTTTTTATTTAGATAACAATGTTGACCTTTTTATTGCCGGCCGCTTTTAGAATACGAGGCACCTACGGAGCCTTGAAAAGTGTTGGGTCATTAGGCTATAAACACGTTACTCCTACGGAGTTTGGTTTACGATCATTCAAACTCCGTAGGAGTAACGTGTTTATAGAAATACCGATTCGAGAGATTGCGGCTCCATAGGAGCCTCGTGTTCTGGACTATTTTAACAAGTTTCTCAACATAGGAAAGAGAGAGGAGCCCGAAGACAAAAGAAGGTTCTACTGCTTAAGAAAAGAAAACCCTGCAGCAACAAGCAACGCAAACACCTCTGGCGAGAGCTGCATACGCATCAATTCTAACGCGCGTTGTTTTTGCTTTTTTACGGTGTTAACGGACATGCCCAGCTCATCGGCAATTTCCTGGTTCTTTTTGCCTTCAAAATAACCCATTATGGAGATAATACGATGGCTCTCGGGTAATGCGTGTAAAGCCGCGTGAATTTCGGCTACAGCTTCGGCTGTAATGATAGCTTCGATTACCGGTGGTTCTTCCGGCTCGGTATTGCCCTGAAATTCGATATAGCTTTCAACAACCTTATTATGCCTGATTATATTGAGACTGGCGTTGCGTACTGTGCTGTAAAGGAAGTTTTTAATGGCGATGGGATGCTGGCTCACGTTTTCGCGCTGGTCCCAGTATTTGATAAAGGCCTCCTGTACAAGGTCTTCGGCTTGTTCTTTGTCTTTGATAAGCTGTAATCCAAAATACACCAGCCTGTCGTAATATTCGTTAAAGATGATATTAAGATTTACCTGTTCGGTTACTGAACCGGATTCTTTATGCCCAAATATGCCCTTTATTATACTCATCTGTCTGTCGGCAATTATCAACTCAAACTTGTAGAATTATACCATCAGAGGTACTTATCTAAAAGCCGCATCAAAGTTGAAGTTAACGTGTTTAAGTTACATTAAATCCATGTTAACAAATTGGTTTAAGATGGTAACTTTTCGGTTGCATTTATGCTTCTATACTTAATTTGAAAATGCATTCATGGAGATTAGATTGGTGATATTCAAATAATAAGCCCCTGTTTATTTACTAAACAAGGGCTTATGGTATTCATTATTTAATGTTAATTATTGCTTTGGTTTGCCATCGGCATCCAGCTCAACAATAGGGTAACCTAATTTTTGCAACGCTGCATAGTTTTTAGCTTTATCGCCTACCACCAGTATGATCATCTTGTTAGGATCAAGATATTTTGCCGCGAGTTGATTGATCTCGGCAGGAGTGATGGTTGATAAGATCTTGTTTTGCTCATCAACAAACGATGGTTTCAGATTGTACTCCTGAATACGTGACAGGAAAGCTGCCTTCTGATCATTAGTTTCATAACGGCGGGCATCAGCCTGACCAATCGATGTTTGGGTAAACTTCAATTCATCGGCAGTGATACCTGTTTTCTGATAGTTGGTGATCTCTTTCATAAACTCAACAACCGAGCTATCTGTGGCTGTAGCCAACACACCGGCCGAAGCGGTGAAATCGCCGCCGTATTTGCCCGAGCTGAATGATGAACGTGCGCCATAGGTCCAGCCACGTTTTTCACGTAAATTAAGGTTGATATGGCTGTTGAACGCTCCGCCTAAAATGTAGTTGGCAATGGTTAATTTGTAGTATTCACCTGTAGCATCGTAGTTAATGTTGTCCAGGTAACCGATCCTGATCTCTGATTGGGCTGCGCCTGGGATATCAACAAGGTATAAAGTAGTTTTATCAAAAGCTTTACCAGCTGCCGGCGCAGGGATGGTTACTTTTTTATCTTTCCAGGTGTTCAGGAAGGCAAGCGCGTTTTTGGCTGCTGTTTCGTTTACATCACCTACAACCACAACTTTCGTTACCGATGGCGCAAAGTTGGCATCATAGTAATCCTGTACATCTTGTAAGGTTATACCGGCTACAGTTTCTTCATTACCACCTGCGGCATAAGTACGTACGTTATGGGTGCCGTAAAGTATTTTACCGTAAACGGTGGTTGCTACTCCGGCCGGTTGGGTTTTAGCTTGTTTAAAACCTTCGAGGGTTTGCTTTTTGATCCTGTCCAGATCGTCTTGCGTAAATTTAGGGTGATATAGCTTTTCCTCTAACAAAGCCATTGTTTTGCTGAGGTTTTTGGTAAGTGATGAAACCTCTACCGATACCTGGTCAAAGCTGGCAAAAACACTGATGCTGCTACCTAATTTTTCAAGCTCAGAATTAAATTCCTCGGCAGTGTATTTTTGAGTACCCTCGTTCATCATTTTGCCAACAATACCGGCAAGACCTGCTTTTGCAGGGTTAGCCACCGCGAATAAGCCGCCGCCTTTTATCGACATGGATATAGCAACGGCTGGGATCTCATTATTTTCAGTGCCAATGATATTAATGCCATTAGGCGTATTTACCGACCACATCGCCGGAACTTTAATAGCGGGGTTAGCGCCTACACCAGGTTTAACCGCACGGTCAAAGCTATCTTTAGCTTTGTGGTAAGTTAAGCCGCTGTAACCGTAATCAGGCCTTTTGTATCCGGTGGTATCAATTGTGAAATTATCCGGGGCAACAGGCTGTAACGCGCCTCCTTTAGGCAACACGCTTAATATTACGGCCGGTTTACCTTTAATGTATTGATTGTAAACGCGCATCACATCTTCTTTAGTTACCGCACGGATGGCTGCAAGTTCTTTGCCTATCTGGTTAGGGTTTCCGGTAAAAGTTTGTGCCTGTGCCAGTTCAGATACTTTGCCGTTCACGCTCGATAAGCTGTTGATATAATCGGCTTCAGAGTTTGCTTTAAAACGGGCCAGATCATCATCACTTACACCTTTTTGCTCAAACTCAGTAAGTGATTCATCTACCAATTTTTTAGCGTCGCCCAAGGTCTGACCAGGGAAAGGAACAACCCTCATCGTGATCTCACCGGCAAGCTCGGTATTTGATGAACCCATTGAAGCCTGAGCGGCCTTACGGGTTTTTACAAAGTTTTTGTAGAAGATAGAGTTACGTCCCTGGCCTATGATGGCCGATAAGGCGTCAAGCGGCGACATATCTTTATCATAAATTTTAACGCCAGGATAGCTTATCGATAATAAAGGCAACTTGGCATAATTATCTACATAAGATACATAACGATCTGATTTTAAAACAGGTGCCGGTAACGACATGTTTTTGACTTCAGGTCCGCGAGGGATGCTGCCGAAATATTTGCTTACCCAAGCCAGTGTTTGCTTAGCATTAAGGTCGCCACCGATAGTTAACGTAGCATTGTTAGGGCCGTACCAACGCAGGAAGAAGTTTTTAAGATCGTTAACGCCTACTTTATTCAATTCTTCAATATAGCCGATTGTAAGCCATGAATATGGGTGACCATAAGGATATAGCGTTTTTGAAGCATACTGACCAGCTAAGCCATAAGGGCGGTTATCATAATTCTGACCACGTTCGTTTTTAACAGTAGCACGCTGTACCTCAAATTTTTGTTGGGTAACGGCATCCAATAAAAAGCCCATCCTGTCTGATTCTAACCAAAGCATTTTTTCTAACTGGTTAGCGGGTACGGTCTCAAAATAATTGGTGCGATCGCGATTGGTTGAACCGTTCAATGTACCGCCCGATTCGGTGATGATCTTAAAGTGATCGCCATTGGCAACATGGTCCGATCCCTGGAACATCATATGTTCAAAAAAATGCGCGAAACCCGATTTACCGATCTCTTCGCGGGCCGAACCTACGTGATAGGTAATATCTACGTGTACCAACGGATCTGAATGGTCTTCGGCCAGAATAACGGTTAAGCCGTTGGGCAATACATACTTTTCGTAAGGGATAACCAGTTCCGATCCTTTACGGGTAACTTTTTCAATAAGTTTGGGTTGAGTGCCTGTTTGGGCAGCGGCACTAAAGGCCATAACAGCAATTGATGGGGTAATCAATGCATGTTTTAAATGTTTGATCATTTGTGTTTGGTAGTTTAAGTAATAGTCAGTCAATAGCCTTGCGCCCCCTTCAGCTGGCGCAAGGCACTATATTAAGCAATTTATACTTCTGGTTAATATTGTTGCTGAAGCTAAATGGTTTTTGTAACGGATTTGTGACCGGTGCAAAAAAGGAGGGGTTAACAGGGGTTAACAGAAATAGGGTTAACATTATATTTAAGTATCTGATAATCAATTATTTGTTTTAAAAATGGTGTTAACCCCGAATTGTCACCAAAATGAGGCTTTTAAAGTGATTTACAAATGCGCTTTTTGATGGTTTTATCAACTTTATAACACCCCATGCTCACGCTCTGTCCGCCGCGCGTCCCCCTTAAGAGTAATAGCCCATGAATTGACAAGCGACTTAGAGTAGCCGGATAGCATGTCGAACAATTACTCACCCGGTCCACGCTACGCTGGACCACCCTCTCTGCGGCAAGCCGCAAAGAGGGCAAGAAAAATGAAAAACTAAAAACCCCCTCTTTACGCGCAGCGTAGAGAGGGGTGACGAGCGTAGCGAAGTCGGGGTGAAGTCGGGGTGAAGTCGGGGTGAGTCAATATGCGAGCGGTAATTTTACAACATGTGTAATGATGGGCTATTACCGTCTAAATAGCGGAGTTAAAACACCTGTACCTTTTACCTCCAACCGCCACCCACAGCCTGGTATAAATTAACCGAGCTTAGGAAAATATCACGTTTAATACCAGCCAGTTCAAGCTCGGCATCTAATACACTGCGTTGCGCGGTAATAATTTCGAGGTAATTAGCCCTGCCAACCAGGTAAAGGTCGTTAGCAACAGATAAGGCATTGTTCAAAGCCTGTAGCTCATTCTGCTTCAACTCAAAAGCATGGTTGAAATTATCAATACCGCTCAGGTTATTCTTTACTTCCTGAAAGCCCGAAAGGATACTTTTTTGATAATTATAAACCGCAACCTTTTGCTCGGCAATGGTACGCTCGTACTCGGCCTTAATAGCTTTGCGGTTAAATATCGGCGCGGTAATTCCCCCCAGAATGCCATAAGTGAACGAAGCAGGATCAAACAAGAGGTTTGCCCTGAAGCTGTTATAACCAACATATGGAGTAAGCGTTAACGTAGGGAAAAAGTTAGCCCGCGCTGCTTTAATATCAGCGTTCATGGCGGTAAGCTCCAATTCGGCCGCGCGGATATCGGGCCTGTTCAACAGCATTTGTGATGGCACACCAGTACCGGTAACTACGGGCAATTGAGTTTTCATGATCGATGTATCACGACTGATCTTCGCTGAATAACTACCGGTTAAAAAACTAAGCATATTCTCCGTTTCGGTTATTTGCTGGCGGGTTATGTATTGCATGCCTTTGGTGCGGGCCAGTTGCGCTTCAAATTGCTGTACAGCAAGTTCGGTAGCCCGGCCACCCAACTTTTGGATCTTTACTATCTCTAAAGCGTGTTCCTGTAGTTTGATGTTCTTTTTGATGATGCTTAGTTCAGTATCATAAGCCAGTAGCTGGTAGTATAATCCGGCTATTTGTGCGGTGAGGGCTGTGGTAACTAACCGGTAGCCGCTTTGGCTGGCCAGAAAACGGGCAAACGCCGCCTTTTTCTGGTTGCTCAACTTCCCCCACAAATCAACTTCCCATGAGCTTTGAAAGCCCAGGAAATAATTAGGCACAGGGTCGGGGATATGCTGATCGCTGTTGATGTTATTTGAAAAATTGGTATCGTAATTACCCACACCATTTTGCGTGTACTTGCCGTATTTTTCAACGCCCGCGTTTGCCGCGAGGTTTACTGTGGGTAGCAATTTCGACGCGTTAAACCTTAAATTGGCCCTCGCTGCTTCCACACGTTGTAGTGCCGAAAGCAGGTCAGGATTAGCTTTAAGCGCGGTATCAATCAGGCTGATCAACCGTTGGTCAGCAAAAAACTGGTTAACAGGTAACGTTGCTATAGTCGTTGTATCGGTATTAGTACTGAATGATTGCGGTACATCCGCACTGACTTCCTGGCCCGTGACCGGCTTATAACTTTTACAACCGGCCGCTATGATCATAACAAGCGCCGTATTGAATATATAGATGATTGCTTTTTTTAGCATTGTAAATTTTGATTAATTATTAACGATATCCAGCTCATGGTGAACTACTTCGGCGGGTTGTTTTGATTTTTTGTTTCGTTCTGCAAGCCCGGCAAAAATTACGTACAGGCCAGGAATGAGCACCAAACCGAATATGGTTCCTAAAAGCATACCACCCGCAGCTGCCGTGCCTATTGATCGGTTACCCATGGCACCCGCGCCGCTGGCTACGCACAACGGGATCAAACCGGCTATAAATGCCAGTGAGGTCATGAGGATAGGGCGGAGACGGGATACCGCGCCTTCAATAGCCGCTTTTAAAACAGTTAAACCTTCTTTTTGGCGCTGGATGGCGAACTCGACGATCAGAATAGCGTTTTTACCCAGCAAGCCGATAAGCATTACTAAGGCTACCTGCGCATATATGTTATTTTCCAACCCTGTGATCTTTAAAAAGAAAAACGCCCCGAAAATACCGGTAGGCAGGGACAGGATAACCGGCAATGGCAAAAGGAAACTCTCATACTGTGCTGCCAGTAACAGGTAAACGAATATCAAACAGATCACGAAGATGTAGATAGCCTGGTTGCCCGATAAGATCTGCTCGCGTGTCATTCCCGACCATTCAAAGGCATAACCTTTCGGCAGTTTTTGAGCAGCTATCCGCTCAATAGCTTTGATGGCGTCACCACTACTAAAGCCCTTGGCAGCATCACCCGTAACCATGGCCGAGGTGTACATATTGTAGCGTGTTAACTGCTCCGGCCCAAATACTTTCTCCATTTTAATAAATGTGGAGAACGGTACCATTTCGCCTTTATCATTTTTCACCTGCAGGTTTAAAACATCTTCCGGGCGTGAACGGTACTCTGGCGAAGCTTGTACCATCACCTTGTACATCTGCCCGAAACGGATAAAGTTAGAGGCATAAAAACTACCCATCAGCGTTTGCAGGGTCGACATCGCTTTATCTATCGTAATACCTTTTTGAGCAGCCGTTTGCTGATCTACAGAGATCAAATATTGCGGGAAGTTAGGATCGAAACTGGTAAACGCACCCGAAATCTCAGGTGATGCATTCAACGCGTCCACAAAATCCTTGGTTATTTTGGCGGCCTTTTGCAGGTCGCCCTGTCCGCTCCGGTCAAGTACACGGATCTCGAAACCGCTGGCGTTACCAAAGCCCGGTACGGTAGGAGGCGGGAAGTATTGAATGGAGGCATCACCAATATTTTTCGTTTTTTCGGTGAGCGTGGCGATAATGTCATCTAACGATTCTTTTCGCTCATCCCATGGTTTAAGGTTGATCATGGCCATACCGTATGATGCGCCGGCAATCTCATTCACCAAACTATAACCGGATAGGGTAGAAACCGATTCGATAGCCTCTATCGATTTGGTTTTTTCCTCAATCTGCTTTAAAACCTGTTCGGTACGTTCAACTGTGGCACCCGCCGGTGTGGTTACGTTTACATAAAGCATACCCTGATCTTCAGTAGGGATAAAGCCGGTTGGCAATATGGCGTTGGTTCCCCAGGTAAGTACAAAGAACGCGGCAAGGATAATGAGGGTAATTCCTTTACGCGGCGATAACCAGGTCATGAAGGTTGAATACCTGTTTTGCAGTCCATCGTACCGTTTATTGAAACCACCAAAAAAGCGCTGGCTTAAGCTTTTCTTCTTAGGTGCAGGATCGTGCTTTAGCATAATAGCGCACAGAGCGGGAGTAAGTGTTAAAGCGTTAATACCCGATATCACGATAGAGATAGCCAGCGTTAACGAAAACTGCCTGTAAAATACCCCAACCGGCCCCGACATAAATGCCACCGGTACAAACACCGCCGACATTACCAGCGTAATGGCTACGATAGCCCCGCTAATTTCGCGCATAGCTTTAACGGTAGCATCCATCGGGCTCAGGTGGTCTTCCGTCATTTTTACGTGTACGGCCTCTACCACAACTATCGCATTATCTACCACAATACCTATCGCCAATACCAATGCAAACAGTGTAAGCAGGTTGATGGAGAAACCCAGCATCTGCATAAAAGCCAAGGAGCCGATCAAGGCTACAGGTACGGCCAATGCAGGGATCAATGTTGAACGGAAATCTTGAAGAAAAATATATACTACAATGAATACCAGTATAAAAGCTTCAACAAGCGTACGTAATACTTCATGTATGGAGGCATCCAAAAAGCGGGAAACATCATAGTTAACATTGAATGTCATACCGCTGGGGAATGAGCTTTCCTTAAGCTCTGCCATGCGGGTTTTAATGTTATTGATCACATCGCGGGCGTTGGAGCCAGGACGTTGTTTTATCATGATAGATGCCGAAGGTTTACCATCAGTATTGGATACCATACTGTAGGTTAACGAGCCAAATTCAACATCAGCAATTTCTTTCAATCTTAATACCGATCCGTCGCCTTCGGCACGGATCACAATGTTTTCATACTGCTTAGGCTCAAAAAACTTACCAGAATAACGTAATACATACTGCAGAGCCTGCGGACTTTTATCCGAGCTCTGGCCGGTTTTACCCGGAGCGGCCTCCACGTTTTGCGCTCGGATAGCGTCAATAACCTCGTCGGTTGATACTTTATAAGCCATCATCCTATCGGGTTTAAGCCATACACGCATAGAGTATTCTTTGGCACCCATAATTTCGGCGCGGCCAACGCCCTCAATACGTTTAAGCTCCTGCAGTACGTTGATATCGGTAAAGTTGTAGATGAACTTCTCGTCCATGCTGGTATCCTGGCTCATAATGTTCAGGTACATCAGCATACTGTTCACCTCTTTTTCGGTGGTAACGCCGGCTTTGATAACCTCTTCCGGCATTTCGTCAATAATGGTGGCTACACGGTTCTGTACGTTCACCGCGGCCTGGTCGGGGTCAACACCTACGTTAAAGTAGATCTGGATAACTGTTAAGCCGTCGTTACTACAAACGGTAGACATGTAGGTCATGCCCGGCACGCCGTTAATAGCACGCTCAAGAGGGGTGGCAACAGCCTTAGCACATACCTCGGCATTGGCACCGGTATAGTTGGCCGTTACGGTTACGGATGGCGGCACAATGTCAGGGAATTGGGTAACCGGCAAAGTGATCAGTGCCAGCACACCCAACAGGGTAATAATTAATGAAATAACAAGCGACAACACCGGTCGCTTTATAAAGGTTTCGAACATAGCGTGTTAGGGTAAGTGTACAATAAACCAATGGCGCATGTTTATGCACCGGAGTAAAGCGGGCAAATGATCTTATTTGGCCATGGCCAGTAATGAATCTTTTGCCAGTTTTTGGGGTTTAATGGTCATACCATCACGTACGTTCTGCGCGCCTTCAAACAGGATCCTGTCGCCTGCTTTTAAACCATCCTTCACAATGTAATATTTTGCAAGTCGGGTTTGCGGCGTAAAGGCCTGCATATGCAGTTTGTTGTTCTTATCTATCAGGTAAACATAGCTTTTATCCTGGATATCAAAAACAGATTGTTGAGGTACCATGATCACGCTATCGGCCTTGGTAGAGATATAAAGTTTACCGGTAGCGCCGTGACGCAACAACTTATTCGGGTTAGGGAAACGCGCCCTGAAATTGATGGAGCCTGTTTTTTGTTCGATCTCGGCTTCAACAGTTTCAATCTCGCCCTGGTAAGGAAAATCCAAACCATCTGCCAATACCAGTCTCACTTTATCGCTTGTTTGGCCAGGGGCCGATTCTTTTTTGCGGATATATTGCAGGTATTCATTTTCTGGGAAACTGAAGTAAGCGTACATCGAGCTGATATCTGATAAGCTGGTCAATAGGGTACCTTCATCTATCAAACTGCCCGATTTAAGTGGGATCCTATCGATGATACCATCAAACGGCGCATGGATATAAGTGTAAGCCAGTTGATCTTCGGCGCTTTGCACCATCGAGCGTGCTTCTTCAATGGTTGCTTTATCAGCATTCATTTTTGATTCGGCAACTTCAAGCTCTGATTTGGAAATTACTTTCTTATCTACCAATAACTTAACCCTTACTACCTCAAGTTCTGTTGCCTTGGCATCGGCTGTGGCGTTACTTAAAGCTGCTTTAGCTTTTGATAGGTTAACTTTAAATTCCTGATCGTTTAATTTGAAAAGTAACTGGCCTTTTTTAACCTGCTTACCTTCGTCAACATAGATCTTTTCGAGGAAACCACGAACGCGCGAACGTACTTCGATATTCTTTAGCGCCTGGATATCGGCAACGTATGATTTTTGGATAACCGTATCTTTTGTGTTTAAAGTAAAAACGGGCAGCTGTAAAGTATCGGCAGCGGCTGCTTCTTCACTGGTTTTAGCTTTCGATGAGCAACCCGTGACATATATGGAAATGGCAACAGCCATTATTGGGAAAAACTTAATGATATTTTTCATTTTCTTTTTGATGGAATGCATTGGCAAAGCAGTCGCTTGCACGTACCACTAAGCCATGTTATGATTGTTGGGGGATTAAATTCGTGCTAAAAAATACACACGTGTATCAAAGAGAAAATATCAGAAAGGGCTGAGCCTGAAGAGAAAATTATAGTAAGCCGGAAGAAATCCTTTGGTGGATTTATTTTGTTTTTGTTGTTTTTCTACAATGGAAGTAACATCAGTCAATAAAACATGTTGCCCGGGCAAAAGCGCGGTAGAGTAGTTTACACGGCTGGGTAAAAAACGGATAACATGGCGAGTATGATTAGCCTCGTTGCCGCCGGCATCAGGAGAATCATCTTGTACTTCCTGTTCCTGAACCTGGCCAATAATGCGCTGATGGGTTAAAGAGATCGCGTCGGCTGCTTTACCTGATTTCTGGTAGTGGCTTAAAATCGCTTCGGCGTTGGCAACACCAGCCGCTATTGCCAGCTGGAAAAAAAATAATACGAAGAATATTTTTTTTATGGTCGCCATGATTGCGAAATTACTAAATTATTCGAAGCAAATCAATTTGTTTTGTATTTTTCTTGATATAAAACTAACTAATTTTCATCATTTAGTCCTGTTTTTTAGGATTTTAACTATTTGAATGTCATTTTTTGCTCCGAAACATTGCTGCATTCATTATAGCAACGACTAAATCGATTATTTGTTGAGTGAAAATGCAGGATACTGCAACAATTTTTTGTTCCGATTGCTTCCTAACCAATGCTTTAATTAATAATTGTATTTTAGCTATATGCACCACCTTATTATTCAATGCACCTGCCTGCTGGTTATTATCCTTTTTGTGGTAATGCTGGCGCAAAAAATTAAAATTGCTTATCCCATATTACTTGTACTGGTTGGTTTGCCATTGGGCTTTGTTCCGTTTTTAAAAGGCATCGAAATTCAACCCGATCTGATCTTTGTGATCTTTCTGCCACCACTGCTTTACGAAGCCGCCTGGTACACCTCATGGAAAGATTTTTGGAAGTGGCGACGGGTGATCTCGAGTTTCGCTTTCTTGATAGTGGTTTTAACGTCATGCGTTATTGCTTTTGTATCACATAGCTTAATACCTGGTTTTACTTTAGCATTGGGGTTTTTATTAGGCGGCATTATTTCACCTCCCGATGCGGTATCGGCAAGCGCTATCCTCAAAAATGTTAAAGTACCTAAAAGATTTGTTTCGATAGTAGAGGGTGAAAGTTTGCTTAATGACGCATCCAGTTTAGTGGTGTTCCGCTTTGCACTGGCGGCTGTTATTACCGGAAAATTTGCCCTTGGCGAGGCTACGTTAAGCTTTGTGTTGGTTATTGTGATGGGCGTGGTTATCGGCTTATTGGTGGCTTTGATCTTTTATGCCGTCCATCGATGGTTGCCTACTACCGCAAACATCGATATCATACTTACTTTTATCACGCCATATGTAATGTATATGGCTGCGGAAGAGTTTCATTTTTCGGGCGTGTTGGCCGTGGTGAGCGGCGGACTTTTCTTATCGTCGCAAAAGCATGTGATATTAAGTTATCGCAGCCGTTTGCAAGGTGTAAATGTTTGGGAAGCCGTCGCTTTTGTGCTGAATGGCTTTGTATTTATATTGATAGGACTGGAGTTTCCGGTAATCATTAAAGATCTTGGGCCAGATGGATTATCTACAGCAATTACCTACAGCTTGATCATTACCGGTGTACTGATATTAACCCGCTTAGCCAGTACTTTCGGAGCGTCTATCTTCACTGTATTCATTAGCAAATATATTACCACAGCCGACCCTAACCCCGGCTGGAAGGGGCCGCTGATGTTAGGTTGGGCAGGGATGCGTGGCGTAGTATCCCTCGCAGCGGCTTTAAGTATCCCCGAGTTATTGCCTTCAGGAGCGGCATTTCCGCAGCGTAATATGATCCTTTTTATTACCTTTTCGGTTATTATGGTTACGTTGGTTGTACAGGGATTAACTTTGCCATTGGTGGTCAGGTTGGTGAATATGCCCGATCCTGATTTCACCGTTTCGGCCGAGCAGCAACGGCAAATGGTTAGGAAAAAACTATCCAAACTGGCTTTACAATTACTTGATGATAAGTATGCCAATCATCTGGCTAACAATAATATGATCAAAGCACTTCAGTTGCGGCTTAGTGCTGATATGGAGTTGCTGAAAGATTGGGAAAAAGATTGCAGCGAACAACGCGCCGATAAATTTTATCATGATTACCGCATGATAATGGATGATGTAATGGCGCAGCAAAGGCAGCTATTGTTAACCCTCAATAAAAAAGAAAACATAAGCGATGAGATCATCAGGCACCAGTTGGAACTGCTTGACCTGGAGGAGGAGAAGTTTCGCCAGCATTTTGAGATAGGGTAAGCCTCAATGTCGTTCGGTTAAGGGAATCTCCCAGGGGGAGAACAGCTTTGTAGTAAAATATATTTAGCTTGATTAGCCGTGCCAGAGGTACGGAACATCGGCGTTGTGTACCTCTGGCACACAAAAATATCTTATTTAATTCCTACAAAGCTTTTGCACCTCAGTGCAGTTTGGGAAGCCTCATATGTAATGTTATTATGTAAGCCTCGCCTCCTAATGGAAAGTTTATTTATCCCACAAAATAGTTAGTTTTGCCGCCTATACATCATATGCCATCAATGAACTGGGATCAACTATTATCGGCCAAACGCTGGGGTTACGAACATAAATACATAGCCGATCATATTGATGCGCGCTCGGAGTTTCAGCGGGATTACGACCGGATAATATTTTCATCCCCCTTTAGGAGGCTACAGAACAAAACCCAGGTTTTCCCTTTGCCGGGCAGCGTGTTTGTGCATAACCGCCTTACCCATAGTTTGGAAGTAGCCAGCGTTGGCCGCTCATTAGGCCGGATGCATTTTAACAGGATGCTGAAAGAAGATGCCGAAGTAGAGCAAAAATATCCACTCATCAGCGAGATAGGGAATATGATAGCCGCGGCCTGCCTGGCGCATGATTTGGGCAACCCGGCATTTGGCCATTCCGGCGAATCTGCCATTTCCCATTATTTTGCTGAGGGCGATGGTAAGGTTTATAAGGACACGGTTACAGTTCAGCAATGGGAGGATCTAACTCATTTTGAAGGTAATGCCAACGCTTTGCGCATCCTAACCCACCAGTTTGCAGGCAAAGGTAAAGGCAGTTTGGCCTTAACCTATTCAACAATGGCTTCTATAGCCAAATATCCGTGCTCATCTGTAGCAGGGCACAACAAAAAGAATATCTACACCAAAAAATATGGCTTCTTCGCGTCAGAACAACAGGATTTTGAAAAGATAGCTAATGATCTTGGCCTAATTAAAGTAGAGGGCGATGAGCCTGTTTACAAAAGGCACCCTTTGGTGTACCTGGTCGAGGCTGCCGATGATATCTGCTACAACGTCGTCGACCTGGAAGATGCCCATCGCCTAAAAATACTCTCGTACCAGGAAGTAGAAGATTTGTTAATGCCATTGTGTAAGATCCCGAGAATGAACGAGCGCCTGGCCGAAATTGAGGATACAGATGCTAAAGTTGGTTATTTGAGGGCAATAGCGATCAATACTTTGGTAACGCAATGCTCAAATTTGTTTTATAGTGAACAGGAGCAGATATTAAACGGCGATTTTAATTCGGCTTTGATAGATAGGATAGAGGACGATTTTGTGGCAGCTATGAAAGCTATTGAAAAAGTATCGATAAAAAAGATCTACAACTATAGTTCAGTGGTACAAAAAGAAGTGGCTGGTTACAAAGTGATGGGTGGCTTGCTGGAAGAGTTTGTACCTGCTTACCTGAAAAATAATTCAAAGTATCACCAAAAGCTGATCGAGCTGATCCCTAAGCAGTTCCTCACCACGGCGACTGATGATTACTCGAAGATCCAAAGCATCCTTGATTTTGTTTCGGGGATGACCGATCTGTATGCGGTTGAGTTATTCAGGAAAATCAAGGGGATTTCATTCCCTTCGATGAGTTAAGAAATTCACTGACCATAAAATTATTCATTGCCGTTGGTTTTAACCAATGGTGGAAATTTTAATAGTTTCCGGGCTTTAGCCCAACTAAGCAAGTGGTATTTTGGCTAAAGCTCCTTTGTTGTGGCTCTGTATTCCGTTGGTTAAAACCAACGACAATGAATTATATAACACGCAAAAACACAATTCAATTTACCGCTTAGGTGTAATAGTACGGATTCCATTTTCGCCCGAAATGATCGCTTTTGTTGCCAGTTGATAAAACAGCGAATGCTCCACAACACCCGGTATCATTTTAACAAGCGTGTTTAGTTGTGCAGGGGGCGGCAACTCGGTGAACTGTACATCAACCAGCATATTGCCATTATCTGATATCAGGGCACAATCTTTTTGGGTGCTTATACGTTGGGTAAGCGTTGCTGATGGAAAAAGTTCCTTTAATTTAAAAAGAACTATTTGCAAAGCCTGTGGCAGAATCTCGATAACCAGAGGGTAAGTTTCATTAAGCTGATGTTCGAATTTGGCATCGTCACCAAGAATAATAAATTCTTTAGCCATCGAGGCTAATATCTTCTCGGTAGTATGGATACCTCCGCCGCTTTTCAATGCGTTTAACTCGCTGTCGAACTGGTCGCAGCCATCAAAGTAAATATCTAATTGATTGAGCAGGGCTGGTGATTGGATCCTTAAACCATGCTTGCTGAGCAGTTGGGTTGTTTTGAACGATGAAGAAGTAAATATCAGCGATGAGGCAAGCTCCGGGTTTTGAGCTATAATATTAACCAAATGTGCTATGGTGCTGCCTGCTCCTAAACCAATAGTTTGGCCAGAACTAATTAAGGTTGATGCCGCTTTTGCTGCTTCCAGTTTATGATCCGTCATGCGGCTAAGATACTGCAAGCCCCGTTAATATCCGGTCATTATTTTTTAGTCGTCGATGCCTTCCCAAGGTTGGCTGGCTGATTTTATTTGTGTGTTCATGTTATTTGATATTTTGATTGGTAGATGATCGCCTGTTTTATTGTCTCTTATTAATGCAGACGAATGAGAACTGAAAACATTTTAATATTTTTTCATTTTTTGTAGAGACGCATCACATGCGTCTCCCATAGGACAAGCGGCCTTGCAAGTTCTCTTGCCACCGTAAATTGCATGCGGGAGACGCAATTATGCGTCTCTACATTGATGATTTATTTGAAATTCCTTCCCTTATGAAACACTCCCGCAGCCGGTACATTTTCTGTTACTTTTTTTGCCGGATATGATGGTGGCGCTATGGTTTGATTAGGATAAGCTTCCGGCAAAAGCGACAACTGTTCGGGAGTAACTTCGGTAAGATCGCGAAGCAGGGGCGTTACATTAAAGCACTTGCGTACTACCACATGGATCACTTCCCGCTCAATTTGCAATTTACCCTCGGCCATAAACAGGCGCGATTGAATGATCTCTTTACGGTAACGATCAAACATCTTATCCCACACTACCAGGTTGGCTGCACCGGTTTCATCTTCAATGGTCATGAACAGCATGCCCTTGGCAGTGCCGGGTCGTTGGCGCACAGTGATCAAACCGGTAACCCTTACAAAATCGCCGTCCGTCATTTGTTTCAGGTTGCCGATTTGGGTGTTACGAAGTTGATTGAGCTTTTCGCGTACCAAGGCCACCGGGTGGTTTTTGAGCGAGAGGCCGGTAGATGCATAATCTTGTACCACGTGCTCGCCCTCCGTCATGAGTGGGAGCGATACCTGGATCTCTTTACTGGTTTCGGAGGGTTGACCGTTAAATAATTCTATTGGCCGATCACCCAAAGCGGATACTTCCCAAAGCGCCTTGCGACGGTCGGCTCCTAATGATCGGAATGCATCGGCATCTGTGAGATTTTCGAGCGCGGTTTCAGATATTCCAATAGCCCGTAGTTCATCAATATATTGGTAAGGTTTAATGCGGGAATTAACCAGTAGCAGCATTTCATCCTCCTTTAAACCTTTAACCTCCCTAAAGCCTAACCGAACGGCGAAATAGTTTCCTGTCTTTTCTTCCAGTACATTATCCCAATAAGAGTAATTTACATCCACAGGCAAAACAGTAACATCATGATCGCGGGCATCACGTACAATTTGCGCAGGTTGGTAAAAACCCATGGGCTGGCTGTTGAGTAATGCCGCGCAAAAAACATCAGGATAATAATATTTTAAGTACGAGGATATGTAAACCAGCAACGCGAATGAAGCCGCGTGGCTTTCAGGGAAACCATAACTTCCAAAACCTTCCAGCTGTTTAAATATCCTGTGGGCAAAATCTTCTTCATAACCCCTTGCTACCATGCCGTCAACCAGCTTTTGCCTGAAATTGCTCACTTTACCTACCGCTTTAAAGGTAGCCATGCTTCTTCGCAATTCATCTGCTTCCGATGGAGAAAATCCGGCTGCTTTTATTGCTATTTCCATAGCTTGTTCCTGAAATAAAGGAACGCCTAAAGTTCTTTTTAAAATTTCTTCTAATTCTGGTGATGGATAAGTAGGGGTTTCGATGTTATCCCGTCTTCTTAAATAAGGATGAACCATATCTCCCTGGATTGGCCCCGGCCTAACAATGGCCACTTCTATCACCAGATCATAAAATTCCTTTGGCCTTAACCGTGGAAGCATTGACATTTGCGCCCGACTCTCTATCTGGAAAACGCCGATAGTATCCGCCCGGCTTATCATTTCGTAAACTTCTTCATCTTTTTGCGGAATATTGGCTAATGTGAATTTCTTTCCGTAATGCTTATCAGCCATATCAAAAGCTTTACGGATCATGGTTAACATGCCTAAGCCCAGCACATCCACCTTCAAAATGCCCAATGCTTCCAGGTCATCTTTATTCCACTCCAAACAGGTGCGATTTTCCATGCGGGCATTCATTACAGGGCATAAGTCAGATAGTTTGCCATCGGTTATTACAAAGCCTCCTGTATGCTGGCCTAATTGGCGAGGAAAGCCGATAAGCAGCGAGGTTAACTCCAATACTTTAAACAGCATTGGTTCCTGCGGGTTTAGGCCCTGATCGCGTAAGCGTTTTTCGTCAAAACCTTCCTCGCTGAAACTCCAGATGGTGCCGCCGATGCGTTTGATGGTATCGTCGGATAAGCCCATGGCTTTGCCTATATCACGGATAGCTCCTTTATGTCGCTCCTGCGTTACGGTGGCTACAATGGCAGCCCGGTCGCGGCCATAATCTTCATAAATATATTGGATGATCTCTTCGCGGCGCTCGTGCTCAAAATCCACATCAATATCCGGCCATTCGTCCCGGGCGTCGGACATGAAGCGGGAAAATAGCAGCCTTGATTCCATCGGATCCACAGCTGTAATAGACAAGCAATAACAAACCGTTGAGTTAGCTGCCGAACCCCGGCCCTGGTACAATATGCCCAGTTCATATGCTTTACGGGTATATTTGTACACCCGCAAAAAGTATGGTGCCAGTTTACGCCGTTCTATAAAGGCCAGTTCAAAGTCAAGCTGATCAGAAACCTTATCGGGGATACCTGTAGGGTAGCGCTCGTGGGCACCCTGCCAGGTAAACTTGCTGAGGCGCTCTATAGGCGTTAGGCCATCGTAGTTTTTTTCTTCCGGTTCGATGTATTTGAGGGTGTCGAGCGAGAAATTGCAGGAAGCAGCAATGTGAAGTGAATTTGGTATTGCTTCGGGATAATCGCGCAGCAAGCGACCGAGTTCTTCAACCGGTTTTAGAAAGCGTTCGGCATTATGGTGAAGTTTGAAGCCTGCTGTATGGATGGTACATTTTTCGCGCACACAGGTCAATACATCCTGCAATTCGCGGCGGGCAGCTTCGTGGTAATGCACATCGTTGGTGGCGGCTAAAGGCACGCCTAAGCGCGAGAGGCGTTTTAATCGCTTAGCATCATCTCCATTGTAATAACGCGTGGCAGCCATGTAAAGGTTCCGGCCTAAAAAGTTTCGGTATTCAGCAACGTTGGTTTTAAAATCATCGTCAAAATCAAAGTTGCTATTCAAAGTATCGGGCGGTACAATGATAAAAATAATGCCTTCCTGGTGCTCATAAACATCAGCTTTGTATAAATGGCATTCGCCTTTTTCAGCACGCAGGTTACCTTTAGTAAGTAGAGCGGAAAGCCGCCCATATGCATCCCTATCGGTAGGGTAAGCCAGCAAACTTGGGCCATCTAACAGATCGAGGCGACAGGCGGGGATAAATTTGATTTTTGGGGTTCCATCATCGTACTTGGCTTTTTTAGCCACCAAATGCGCCCGCACAATACCCGCCAGCGTATTACGATCTGTTATGGCAACGGCCGTATAGCCGAGTTGGATGGCATGCGCTACCAACTCTTCGGGATGCGAACCGCCCCGTAAAAAGCTAAAATTGGATGTTACCTGTAATTCCGCGTATTCCATAATTCGTCAGGCAAAAAATCCATGAATAAACCATTCTACACCTTCGTTATCATAATGACCCGATCTGAACAACCAGTAGCGGCAACCATCGGTGTCTTCAACGGTATAATAATCGCGGTGGTCGCCCTGATCAAGCCACCATTCGCGTTCAATGCGTTCGGGGCCATCGGCCCTTTGTATAGTGTGGCGTTTGCCGCGGTACACAAATATTTTAGGGGGATAATCGGGTATGAGGGCCATTACCTCAACTTTTTCGGGCCGGGATAAAAGGCGTACAGGACGTTGCCTGTCGGTGCGCCACGAGGTTGGCGGTTGCTCTTGCAGAGATATGGCTTGCTTAACCGAGCGTTCGGGCCAGTAATGTTCAACAGGTAAATAACGACTGATAGTGTTTAGCCCAACTTTGCCCGCCAGTTTATCTAACAATTCGGCAAGCGTGGTATCTTCCAGGCCGGGTTGGTTGGCCCAAAGTTGTTCCGGTACCGGATCGATCTCCTCAACTTTGGGTGCTTCTAAAATAAAAAGCTCAATACCTAAAGCTGGCTCTATCTTATCAATTTGCAGGTTGAACAATTTAAATAAATGCGATACGCTGTGCGAGCCACGGTTAGTACTGATGCCCACCTGCACCATTTTACCATCTACCCGGTAACATTTTAATACAGCTTTCCGCACACCCATGCCCTCGCTTTGCAGGCGAGTGCAAAGCTGCTCTAAAAGTTGTTGGATAGCTACTTCAATACCTGTAGCCGTTTTGATAGGCTCCATGCAGGGAAGGCGTTCCTGGTAGGGTACAGGCGGAATTAGCGGCGTGATCACTTCTTTTTCAAAATCCAAAGCCTGCCTTAGCCTCACCAGTATTCCATTGCCAAAACGCCTGCGCAGTACCGAGCCGGGCATCGACATAAAACTACCTATAGTGCGGAACCCTAATTTCTTGAGGCGTTCCAATACATCCGCTTCCAGGCGCAATGCTTCAGGGGAGAGGGCGGTAATAGCAGCAGCCTGCATGCCTGCTGCAATAATAGGGCTTACCTTGCCGAAACGGGCTACAGCCCAGGCCGCACCAATTGTATCTGCAATGGCTCCGCGGGCATCAAAACCTTTAGCCCTTAGTTTGAGGATTATCTCTTTGAGATACTCCCGTTCGCCGCCCCACAAATGGGCGCATCCCGAAATATCGAGGATAAGCCCATCGGGCAGATCGATAGCTACGATGGGGGTGTAGCGGATGCAGCGTAAGCCCAGCAGGCGCAATAGTTTGGCGGCTTTACCGGGTTCATCATCCAGTACTTCTAAACCGGATGAGGCCGCGCGGGCATCGGCTACGGTAGTTCCTTTATAAATCCCCTGTTGCTCGGCTAATTGGTTCGCGGCAGTTATGATCATGCGGCCACGTTCGGGCGCTGCGATAACCAAAGCCGTATCCTTTAAATCGGGTTTACGGATAGTAACCCAATCGGTAAGCAAATGCCTGAACCATATGCACATAAAACGCTTTTGCATAACCCATTACCCCGCTTGTGTTAAAGTTTCATGATGCTGAATGGCCGGGTGCGTAATAAACTGTTCATTAGCCCATTCCATTACCCAGCTACCGGGTTTGCCGTTACGTACACGTAAAAGGTCTACCTGCCAGCGCGGGTGGCCGAGGCCTGGTAAATCATCTACCGGTTCGCTTGGCAGGGAGGTGACACGCCAACGTGCGGTGCATGCTGTGTTACCCAGCTGTCCGGCATCGCGCAGAATAAAACCTGTTACCCTGCTTTGTTCTACAGCCAGCTGTAAACGGCGCGATTGTTTAAAATCTATAGCTCGTACCTCGCCAATCACAGCTGCCAGTCCGCTGCATTTCAGTGCTTCTTCCATGGCCCATAGTACATCATGTTCGTGCATCAGGTTGATAAATATTACCCGGTGGGGCTGCACACCAAAAGCTTTTAAAGCAGGAGGGAACACGGTTTGCGCCATGCCTATCCACAAACAGGCCCCGCCATTACGCATCAACACCGAAAGCAATCCCGCGATGAACCCGCCCGAAGCTGCCGCCTGGCTTATATCTTCTGTTAAAAATTCATGAATATTACCCGTTGGGAAAACACCGTTAGGAAACGCCGCTTCAATCGGTCCCAGGCCAAAAGTTCCCCCCTCGTCTGCAGTCGGCGGCCTGAAGCCTTCCCATAGCAAAATATCTTTTTGCAACTGGCTAATGATATCTTTACGGGTATCGGGCATGGGCTAAAACTTATTTACATTAACAATAACAACCTTTATTACAGGGTATTCAATATACCCTTCAGTAATAACGTGCTACAAATTTAATGCTAAAAATATTAGTATTTTAAATCTTTTTGAAAAAAAGTTTAGAGCCTAATGTTTTGTTTATATGAAAGGTTGCTGTGTGTCCTGCTTCAGGATGTGGGTTTAGTTACGATCTGATGAATTGATCAAAAAACAAGGAGGCTGCCTTTTTCAGGACAGCCTCCTTGTTTTTGAAAATGTAATTAATAACCGGTTTTAACTTATTTCACAGTAATTGTTTTTACCGATTGTATGGCAATATAACTTCCGGTAGGAATTTGCTTTACTAAAGTTACACCGGTGCCATCAAGTTTTGATTTGTAAATAGCCTGGCTCGATCCATCTGAATTGGTGGTTGAAAAGATCAGGTTACCATCGCTGGTTGCTTTTGCCATTTCTTCATCTTGTAAAAACTGGCCAGATGGTAACGAAATATTGATTTTGTGTTTATCACTACCATCAAGCTTTACCGACCATAGTTCATCCGTATCATTTGTTTGTTTCCTGTATAGGGCCACACCATCGCTGGTTAAATCCTGTAATGCTATGCTTGCATCTGTAGCTTCATTAAGTACTAATTTTACACCGGTGCCATCAAGGTTACATTTGTAAATGGAGGGCGCTGAATTAGATGCGGTTTGAGTTAAAAAAACAATGCTTTTACCATCGGCCGTGATCTTTGCAAGTTCTTCATCGCCAAAAGTTTCGCCCGCAGGCAGGGCAATGTTGATCTTCTGTTTGTTTGAACCATCAAGATTTACCCTGTACAGTTCAAAATCATAGTTAGGTGTTGCCTGCCAAAATAAAACCGACGACTGATCAATAAAACCTTGCAAGGCTAAACCATCGCCACCCTGTGTTAAAACAGGTTGCACATGGGTTCCATCTGTAGTAGATGTATACATGCCGTACTTGCGCGGGTTTTCGGCAAAAACCAAAAAAGCAAGGTTTTTGCCATCTTTTGATACTTCGGCCATGTCTTCGTCATCAAGCTTCCAGCCGGATGGTAGCGAAATATTGATCTTATGATCATTAGTCCCACTGGCGTTTACAACCCATAATTCATCTTCAGCGGCATTGTTGGCACTTCGGCGATAATAGATCTGGGTACTTGAAGTTCCTCCGCCTTTTGGTGGGGTATTGGTGTTATCGTCCGATTTGGTGCAGCTGTTAAATGTTAATGCGCTGCTTAAAAAACATACCCCTAAAACTGATTTTGATAAGATGTTGGTTTTCATTTGTGTTATTATATGATTTAGATTACGCCGGTTGTTTTTCCTGTAGATACACCAAAAAAACTCCTTTTGCGGGGCGCAAGTTACATCATTGTTAAATATTAATCCCTACCCTGAATAAGGTATAATAAGCAAAACTGGTTTTGTAAAAAGGTTTAGCCGGTACATTAGGAGTTAAAGCATTATATCTCAGTAGCGTACTATAACAGCCTAAATTATTTATCATACCCCAAAAGCAACCCTTTGTAAATTTGAAGTTCTTTTTTCAAGGCTGCTTTTTGCAGGGGTGTAACGGTTACTACTTTGTAGTACTTATCGCCATTATATTTGGCCTGTATCTTTTTTGAAGTGGCTATTTTGATGAGCATGGGGAGCTGCGAATCGTCAAGTTGCTGATCGCTCCATTCCCATATCGCGCCCTTGCCGTTATCGGTTTTAAATATCGGTTGATAGTCAAAATTTTGGCCATCGGCATTGAAGGTTACGCTTTTTATAAACAGCCACTCATCGGCAGTGTATTGAATGCTGAACCGTAGTGAACTCCCCGCACTGCCTTTATCGATATAGGCATATATGGCGTTGTAATTTACATACTGGGGCGATGACCTATCGTAAATATAGGTACTACCCGAAAACTGGTCATGCTTTATGCGTGCGGCTTTGTAAAGGTTTTTAAACGTTGGTTTATCTACATTTATCGATGATAGTAATTTAATGTTGGCACCATTGGATGAATTGGTGATAGTACTGTCATGGCTTGAAGTATCATTTTTTGCCGACCGTGCAGAAGTATCAGCACTTGATGAACTGGTAGCAGATGAATGATCGTTATCAGTATTTCTTGTAAAATAATTTACAATCACCATAAATGAGATGACAATCAGTACAAATTTCCCGGCGGCGCGTGATCTCCTTTTACGTAGCTCCTCCACACTTGGGCCTCCACGGTTTAAGGAATCCATGTACCGTTTTTTAAATTCGGCCTCGCTGATATAGCCTGGTTGGGGCTCGGGGTGATACTCATCTTCTGTTTTAGTATCCAAATTAAATTTGCTGCCGCAGTAGGTACATTTAAGTGTATTGTTGTTTGCACGTTCAACCCCGGCACCGCAGTTAGGGCATTTGCTTAATATATTATTATCCATTTGACAGGAGTGTGTGTGAATTTAAATTAGGTATTGCCTGACCGAGGATAAACTATCGGCATAACCTCATATTTAAAGAATTGAAATATGATGCTTTTATTGTTGTTACATTAAGTGATGGAAATACGTTTTATTGATCATATCCCAAAAGAAGGCCTTTATAAATTCGCAATAGCCTTTTTAGTGCCGCTTTTGGGCGTGGGGGGACGGTTATTATTAAAGAGCGTTTTTTACCATTATACTGCATCGTTGTTTTTTTTGAGGTAGCGATATGGGCAAGCATCAGCAAATCGGCATTACCGGCTATCTCATCGCTTTTTTCCCAGGCTATAGTATCCTCATCCACAGTACTGAAGGTTGGAGCGTAGTTATAGATTTTGCCATCTACGTTAAATGTTATGCTTTTTATATACAGCAATTCTTGGGCAGTATAATCTATTTTAAGGTGAAATGATCTTTCGGTTTCACCTTTATAAATATAGTAATCGATCGCGTCAAAATTCCCTTTTTCAAACCTTGTCTGGTCGTAAATAAAGGTCTGATAGTTAACGTCTTTGTCTTTGTTTGCTGCTTTATAAAGTTTTTTAAATGTTAGGCTATCTACATTTATCAGCGATAGCTTTTTGATTTTGTCTTTTTTAACATTATCCAAAGCTAAGCTATCGGCCAGTCGTTCTTGTTTTGCCTTTGCGGCATTTAACGAATCGACAGCAGCTGCTTCTTTTTTTTCATCAGTACGGCGGTTTGCAATGCCTATCAGTACAGCTACCAATAAAATAGCAAATACAACAAATACTACAACGCAGCCCGATCCCGCTTCATCTGGCGGAGGAGTAGCTGATGAAGCAGGAGTATTGGCATCAGTGTTATTATTATCAGGAATTGCGCTTTCGGCACTATGTGTTTCTCCAACCGGGGAGTTTAAATTAACCAGGCTGCCACAGTAGGAACATTTAAGCGAATTATTTCCTGCAGGTACTAATCCTGCACCGCAATTGACACATTTACTTGGTATATTATTGTTCATTTGATGAGGCGCGATAGTTCTTTTTTAAGTTTAGCTTGAACGGTTTTTATTTATCATACCCCAAAAGCAATCCTTTATAAATTTGCAATTCCTTTTTTACCGCTGCTTTCTGTAGGGGAGTAACGGTTACGATTTTATAGTACTTATCGCCATTGTACTTGACCCGTACTTTTTTTGCGGAAGATATCTTAATCAACATTGGCAGGTATGAATCATCCAGTTCCTGGTCGCTCCATTCCCATATCGCTCCATTGCCATTATCTGTTTGAAATGTTGGTTGGTAATCAAAATTTTCACCATCGGCATTAAAGGTGACGCTTTTTATAAACAACCAATCATCTGCAGTATATTGAATGCTAAATCGGAGCGAACTTCCCACGCTTATTTTATCGATATAAGCGTATATGGCATTATAGTTTACATATTGAGGGGATGACCTATCATAAATATAGGTACTGCCCGAAAACTGGTCGCGCTTTTTACGGGCTGCTTTGTAAAGTTTGGCAAAAGTTACCTTATCTACGTTTATTTGTGATAGTTGCCTGATTAAACCTGCGTTTGTATGATCGGGGGCACTGGTGTCGGATTTTAAACTATCGGTTTGGGCAGCCTTAGTTGATGTATCTATAGCTAACGAATCGGCATAAGGTGAACTGCTGCTATCGCCGTGGTGATTTGCTATAATAACAATTGTTATTATCAATAAAGCAAAAAAGAAAAACAATGCAATGCCTGTGCCTTTTGCCTCATCCGATTGACCTGACTGATTTTCCTGTTCTCTGTTGCTTAACGAATCCTGGTGTCTTTTTTTTGCTTCGTCATCATTATTATTTACCGGTTCGGGGCGGTAGGGATCTTTGGGCGTAGAACTTAAATCGAATGTGCTGCCGCAATAAGTGCATTTAAATGCATCGTTGTTTGTTCGTTCTATCCCGGCACCACAGTTAGGGCATTGATTTGATAAGTTATAGCTCATTTGCTCAGATACCTCCGTGTAAATAAAAATTTGGAATGATAAAGTATCTGGTGTTTGGAGACTTAAGAGAGTTAAGTAACATGATAAAGTTTAAATCAACAGCAAATATTAATTAATTATTTGAAATGTACGTAGCAGGGATAAATAATGTTGCATTAAAAGCCGCTGATGTTAACTTTGAAATTTGCATCGCTAATTCAATATGAAAAGATCTTTTGCCTATACCATTGCCCTGATTGTTTTTAGTCAGTTACTTATTTTAAATGCCCATAGCCAAACCATACTACCGGCAGCAGGCGTACAAAAAATAACGGTAGGTACAGTTGACAAGTTTACGCCCTACAGCTTTTGTGCTGAGCAGCCCATGGTTAATGCCCTAAGCGCGTTGCCTGCCGGTAAGTTGCCTTTTAATACTGATGATATTAGGATCACCATCAACAACAGGGGAGTAGTGGTTGAAATTCCGTTAGATGATACCGAGCAATTATATGGCTTTGGGATGCAGATAGGCTCATTTAATCAACGTGGTTTAAAGAAACGGCCGATAGTTAATGATAACCCGCTTAATGATCTGGGCTACACCCACGGCCCAACAACTTTTTATGTATCAAATAAAGGTTATGGTGTTCTGATCAATACATCGCGGTACACTACTTTTTACTGTGGCAGCACCGAAAAGAATGCTAAAAGCAAAACGGAAGCGAAGAGCAATAATGGCGGAAGCTCTGTAGAAGAATTATATAAGAACGATGGAAAAGCCTCGGGCTATGTAACCGCTGATATTCCCGGAGCAAAAGGAATTGAGGTATTTGTATTTGCAGGCCCCGATCTTAAAACGGTTATGCAACGTTATAACCTGTTTTCGGGAGGCGGCGCTTTACCCGCCATTTGGGGGCTTGGTGTAAAATACCGGGTAAAGGCCGATTTTAACCAGTACCAGGTTGATAAAATGGCCGCCTATTTTCGCGATAATCATATCCCCTGCGATGTTTTGGGTTTAGAGCCGCGCTGGCAAACCGCCGCTTATTCCTGCTCATACGTATGGAACAAAAGCTTTTTCCCTACACCTAATGAGTTTATCGATTCGATGAAGAACAAAGGTTTCCATATCAATTTATGGGAGCATGCCTTTGTATCGCCTAAATCTCCTATATATCAGCCTTTACAAAATAAAGCCGGGAATTATTTGGTGTGGAATGGCTTAGTGCCGGATTTTGCCGATACCTCCGCGGCCAACATTTTTGCCAATTATCATCAGCAAACTTTTGTAAACGAGGGTATCTCAGGCTTTAAAATGGATGAGTGCGATAACTCGAATATCGCTTTCGGTAGTGATACCTGGAGTTTCCCGGAACTTAGCCAGTTTCCTTCGGGAATTGATGGCGAACAGATGCACCAGTTGTTCGGCCTGCTTTATCAAAAAACTATCTATGGTATTTATAAAAAACTGAACAGGCGTACTTATCTTGATGTACGGGCGTCAAACGCTTTCGCTTCATCATACCCCGCCGCTTTATACAGCGATACCTATTTGCATGAGGAGTATATCCGGATGATCCTGAACTCGGGTTTCGCGGGGATGATCTGGTCGCCGGAGGTAAGGGAATCCAATACCATTAAAGATTTTATGCGCCGTAGCCAAACGGCAGTGCTTTCAGCTCAAACGCTTTATAACTCGTGGTATTTGCAGAACCCGCCATGGCTGCAGATCAACAAAGAAAAAAATAATAAAGGCGAGTTGATGGAAAATGCCAAAGAAATAGAGGCCGATATCCGTAAGCTACTCAACTTCAGGATGAGCCTCATCCCATACCTGTACAACGCCTTTGCCGATTATCATTTTAAAGGTATCCCGCCATTCAGGGCTTTGGTGATGGATTATCCGCAGGATAAAAACACGTTTAACCTGTCGGATGAGTACATGATAGGTAACAGCATCCTCGCCGCGCCATTAACCGAAAAAGTAGATGAGCGCAAGGTTTATTTACCAGAGGGCTTATGGTATGATTATAACACCAATCAAAAATACGAAGGCGGTAAATACTACACTATTAAACCCGATCTGAACCAGTTACCCATATTTATCAAAGCCGGGACTATTTTACCGCTGGCCAAGCCTGTTGAGTTTGTAGCCTCAGATACCAGGTTTGAAATTACCTGTTACGTGTATGGCAATGCTAACAGGGCTACTTTATTTGAGGATGATGGGGTTACTTTTAACTACGATAGTGGCGCTTTCAATACCGTGAACTTGCTATGGAATAAAAACAAAGGCGATGTTAAGCGGGTAGGTAAGTTTAAGGGGAGCAGGTATGTTATTAAGAAGTGGCAGGTTGTTGATTAGAAGAAAAAATCGTCGTGCTGAATTTATTTTAGCATCCACAGGACAGGCAGACGATTTACTTAGCAGGCAGATTAGCGCGTGGGATGCTGAAACAAGTTCAGCACGACGGACTGAGTGTTAATTGAATAATCAACCTCATTAAATGCACGCAGGGTTAAAAAATATGTACACCCTGAAAAGGGCTAAAATTATAGTTTAAGGTTATTTGTAATACCATTTATCAATCACAAATAACCAAACGCTATAACCAATTTTACCCGCTATTAATGAGAAGATCGTTATTTATTTTAATTGCAATTGCTTTAGGGCAATGCGCGTTTTCGGTTGCGCCTTCCTCAAAAAAATCCCTTACCATTTCAAATCTTTTTTCGGATCATATGGTGATGCAGCAAAAACAAAAGGCTGCATTTTGGGGAGAGGCAGCGCCTGGAGCAAAGTTATTGATCTCTGCCTCATGGGGGCGACAAGTATCTATAATCGCCGATGATAAGGGTAAGTGGGCCGCTAAATTATCTACTCCCGGCGCCGGTGGTCCGTACAACATCAGCATAAAAACTGCGGATACAACTATCAGTATCACAGATGTATTTATTGGCGAAGTATGGCTGGCTTCCGGCCAATCAAATATGGATATCTCAGTAAGCGGATGGCCGCCGGGTGATACCATAGCAAACTCAAAACAGGAGATAGCTAACGCCAATTATCCTGAGATCCGTTTTTTTAAAGTACCGTTCGGGATTTCAGCAAAGCTTTCCGATTCTACCGGTGGAAAATGGATCGCGTCATCTCCCCAAACTGCAGGAAACTTTAGCGCCACCGCTTATTTTTATGCCCGGCAACTTTATCAAAAACTACACGTACCTATCGGCATCATTCAATCATCTATAGGAGGTACCCCGGCCGAGGCCTGGACAAGCAAAGCTGGACTGGAAAAATTGGGTGATTTTAATGAAGTGATAAACAACCTGGATACACTGCAGCGTGCTAAAAAACTAAACAGCAACACGCCAACCGTTTTATTTAACGCCATGATCAACCCGCTGATCCCATACACCATAAAAGGAGTGATCTGGTACCAGGGTGAATCGAATGTTGGCCGGGCCGAACAGTATAAAAAGCTGTTCCCGCTGATGATTGAAGACTGGCGAAATCAATGGGGTGATAAACTACCATTTTACTATGTACAAATAGCACCATATCTTTATCCTGCGGCTGATCAGAAAGAGCAATCGCAAAAGCTTCGCGATGCCCAGCGCTACGCTTTAAAGCTACCTAAAACCGGTATGGTAACCACATTGGATATTGGTTACCTGAAAACGGCCCATCCGCCATATAAACAGGAAGTGGGTAAACGCCTGGCAGCATTCGCGCTTAAAAATGAATATGGAGAGCGTGACCTTGTGGTATCTGGTCCGTTGTATAAAAAAACAACCGTAAAAGGCAATGAAATTATAATTGATTTTGAATCGACAGGGAGCGGGTTGCTTGCATCTGATAAGGGACTTTTTAACTTTGAAATAGCAGGTGCCGACAAGGTTTACCATAAAGCCAATGCAAAAATAAAGGACAATAAGGTGGTTGTTAGTAATGATGCTATTCCAAACCCGGTTTATGTGCGTTATGCCTGGAGTGATGGTAGCAGCGCCAGTTTATTTAATAAAGAAGGTTTGCCAGCCGCTACCTTTACCAGCGAGGGTGGTTTATAAATTATTGAACAATTATTACCTATGAAAGATATCAATTTAAATACCTGTAAACACCTCCGTTTGGCTTTGCTTGCCATATTGGTGTTAGGCAGCAGTGTGGGCAACACCGCCAAAGCACAACAAGCACCCGCCGCACCCGAAGTTTTACCGGGAAAAGGGCTTAAACAATACGACTTTTTTTATGCCGGAGAGGCAAAAGCCCGCAATATGTATATTGTAAAAGGAGGTAAAATAACTTGGCAATACATTGATACCACCGGCAAAGGCGAAATAAGTGATGCCATACTCATGAAAAACGGTAATATATTGTTTGCCCATCAATTTGGCGTCACGTTAATTAACCGCGATAAAAAAGTATTATGGCATTACGACGCACCCGAAGGTTTTGAAACCCATACCGCTCAGCTCATCGGCAAAAATCATGTTGTGATTGTGCAAAATGGTAACCCGGCCAAAGTAATGGTTATTAATATCACCACTAATAAGGTTGAAAGGGAATTTAAATTGCCATTTATAAGCGGTACCCACGGACAAATACGGCATGCCCGCCTTACACCTGCCGGAACGTTGCTTGTAGCCCATATGGATCTGGGCAAGGTTTGTGAGTACGATGTTAACGGTAAAGAGTTATCATCAATTGAAGTGCCTGGTATTTGGTCGGCAGTTCCATTAAAAAGCGGGAACATACTGGTTGCGAGTAATGGTAATTTTGTGCGGGAATATACGCGCGATGGTAAGCTGGTATGGGACTGTCCATTGGCTAATATTGCCGGGTATACAATAACTAATCCGCAATTGGCAGTGCGTTTACCTAATGGTAATACCCTGATCAATAATTGGTTTAACCAATGGAACGGAAAAGTAAATGCTAATAATCCGCCCATACAGGCTATTGAAATTACGCCTGGTAAAAAAGTTGTTTGGGCGCTGCGATCATGGGCTGAACCTGTTAACCTTGGGCCGTCAACAACAATTCAGCTGCTTGATGGATTGGATAGTAGTATAGAAAGCGCTCATTTCGGGGAGTTTAAGTAAGATTTTTAAAATAAGTAGGGTGCGTGCATTATAATGTACGCACCCTACTTATTTTACTACTCGCAAGTTCAAGCGTCTACGCTTGAATTATTTGAAATGAGAGCGTCTACGCTCCCGAATTATGGCAAGCGTCCACGCTTACCATAGTTAAAGTTCAAGCGTAGACGCTTAAACTTGCACAAAATAAATAAGGCGCATACACCAATCGGTACGCGCCTTACTTATTTAATTGAGTTGCCTTATTGCAATAACCAACGTTGCTGCGGGCCTCCGTTCCATCCCCATTGCACCAATTTGTAACCATTTACCGATTGGCTTGAGTTATCTAAAGCCCCACTGGTTGCCTGGCTCCAGATCTTGAAAGTACCGTCAGATTGCTTATCAACCCACCAGCGTTGATTGTTGGCGCGTGTTGGTGTCCACTGGTCCAGTTGCAGGCCGTTGGTTGTGGCTCCGCCCGGCACATCCAGTGCCAACCAGCTTGATTGACTTACAATGTTCCATGAGCTATCTTCATTCTGGGTGAAATTCCATTTTTGAGTTTGCCCATGGTTTAAGCCCCATTGCACCACGCCTGCGCCGTTGGTGGCGGTGTTATTGTTATCAACTGCTACACCGTTTTGATTGCTTACAATATAGTGCATACCGGCAATTTCGTCGGGTTGCGCACCTGGAGTATATTGAAGCCATGCTACCGCGCTGGCAAACTTGCTGGTGGTTAAAGTATTATCGGTAGGCGTGGCCTGGTTCCAGCCGTTCCAGGTAATGTTGTAATCGGTACGGCGGTTGGCCCAAATAGCATTGGCGTTTTGCACCATCCACGGGTAGTAGGTAGCCCACTGGCGGTTATCTCTAACAAAATGCCCCAGTCCGCGGGCAAATTCATCGGCCCAGGTATTCAGATAACCGGCGTTATTGGTAATAATGCCATTGGTCGTCATGTTGTTTTTTACATAGTCGATTGATCGTTTGGCATCGTTGTAATAATTCACGTTGCCGGTTATCTGGTAAAGTAAATTGGCAAAATCAACAAAAGTACCCTGGTTATATACTGCCGAACCCGTATTAACTACATTATTACGATCGATACCTGTATAAACCTGTCCGGTTGTTGAATTGTAAATATGATGCCATACCCAATCGTATATCTGGATGGCCTTGTTCAGGTAATTTTGATCGTGTGTGCTTTGATAAATATAGCAGGCTACCTTACCCAAGCTATTGTTGGATAAAGCTTCTTTGCCTATAGGTTCGCCGGCCGGGGTCATGTTAGGTTGTTGCTCCCATATACCGCCGCCGTTGTATTGAGTATCCCAGCCGCGGGCAAAAGCCATATCAAAGCCATACTTGGCCTGCGTTAAAAAGTTGGAGGTGCCTGTGATCTGGTAGCCGCGGATCAGCGCCAGCGAAAACCAGCCGATGTCGTCGTTCCATCCATCCCAGGTCCATGGTACGGGGGTGTTTTGCAGCCAGGTGGTACAAAGGTTGTTTACCAATGTTTTGTGCGCGGCGCTGCCTGTGCGCTCGTAAGCATCTTCGGCCACCAAAATATCCAGCGAGGCTACCCAGGTACCATCGGCAGTACCATCGTTGATTGATTTTTTGTAATACGTTTGCCCGCCCGAGTTTACCAAAAAGGCGTTATTGTAGGCGTTAAAAGCCAGATCGGCATTGCCGGGGTTTACCACATTATGGGTATCTACCTTTTGTGTGGTGGTTTTTTGATCGGTGTTAAGCTTTACAAAATCATTCTTTTTACAGGCCGAGAATGTTAACGCCAGTCCGGCGGCAAGCGGCAGAAAAAGCCGCGATGAGGTGTTGTTTTTCAAATGGTTCTTCTTCATGGTTTGTTGTTTTTGTTTATAGATTGATAAATTGATTGGTGTGCAGGTGCTATCGGGAACCGGCAATTATGGGCAAGGGGATCCCATGCCGGGTATTTCCCGGAAAAAATATGTTTTCAGTATAATGTAGGGTATTAATCAACAGGCGGTTAGGTTGCCGCCTGTTGATGGTGTATTTTTAGAAAGCGTTAAACTCTGCTACTTGCGTATAGGAGCCATTATACGCCGAATTAATAATGGCCTTGATGTACCTTGCACTTTTAAACCCATTGGGCAAAAACTGCTTTTGCAGGTCTTTGTTGTTCAATAGGTTGAAGGTTCCGGCATCTGTCCATGTAGTGTTATCAAGGCTTACCTGGATGTTCACCTCGTTGGGTTTACCGCCGCCATCAGCCTGCCTGCCAACAAATGATACGCCGTGCAGAGTTTTAACCTCCTTCATATCAATGATGATATAATGCGGTGGTCCTGGCGAACCGCCCTGCCATTGGGTATGCCAATACGTTGATGTATTGCCATCCAGCGCGAATATAGCCCGACCGTTATTAGGCCCTTCGCCATTGGCTTCCTGCGATGAAAAACCGATAATAGCCCAATTGGCACGATCATAATTAGGGTAGTCGTTAAAATCGGGCTGTGCTTTAAGGATATAGAAGGTTGTACGTAAAGCTTCCCGAACTTTTAACGGATTGCCGCTGATACCAACAGGCAAAATATAGGTTTTTAAAGCATCCATTGCGCCTGCGCCACTGGTTTTTACGCTGATGGTTAAAGGCGTAGTGCTTACCTTGCCTTTAGGGATCACTGCCGAATTAGCCGAGAGTGTATAAGCGCCATCTGGCAAAATTGGGTAGTTGGTTTTGTTGGCCACATTAAAGCTATCAACCAGTGTTTTATTAACGGTGAAGTTAACGGAGATATCGCTGCCCGGATAGCCCTGGCCGCCATAATTAGCGCCATAGATCAACGTTTGCGCGCTATCGGTTATTTTGAGGGTTTTCACTACCAGACCGTTAACGGCTTCGGGCATGTAGATCTGGTTGTAGCTGTCTATCGGTTGATAAGGCAATACTACATTATCCTTACAGCCCGATAAAAAAGCACTTTGAACAAGGGCCATCAAGCCCATGAACTTTAAAATATGTTGAGTTTTCATACTTCTTTTACTGAATAATTAATCAATTGCTTACCATCCCGGGTTTTGAACAACCAGTTTTGAGCGGTCCATATCGTACTGGCTTATCGGGAACCAATAGGAGGCAGGCGACCTGAACAGGTGATTGCTCACCACGGTACGTTTATAAAAATCGTCGCCATCTTTGTTCATGTTCATGCCATGTACATCGCCCATTACCTGCGCGGCAATTTTCCACCTGCGAATATCAAACCACCTGTTCGATTCGAAGGCCAGCTCAACCCTGCGCTCCTGGCGGATGCGGGTACGCATATCTGATTGACTTGGCGGAACAGGCAGATCGGTAGTGCCATACTGCGGCACACCGGCCCGCTCCCTGATCAGGTTCAGGTATTTTACGATATCTGCATCGCCAGGGCTGAACTCGTTTAACGCCTCGGCGTAATTCAAGTAGATCTCGCCCAGCCTGAATAAAGCCAGGGGCCGCGCTTGTTGCGCACCGTTACCGCCCGAACCCGCGTTGGTTTGCGTGCCTACGTTTTTACGGACTAAATACCCTGTCTTGGTAAAATCGGTAGGGTGGCCGTTTTTGCCGTTAGGCCCGCTTACAAAAAAACTGATAGGCGCGGCAGCCTGCATATTGCCTCCCTGGAAAACTGAATTGTTATAAGTTACCGAAGCATAAAACCTCGGCTCGCGATTGATGTACATATTATAAACCTGCACGCCGTTCACGCTGGTATAACCAGCTTCGGAGTATAATGACGATTCGGTGATAGGCTTGCCATCCTTCATAAAATAAGCGTCAACCTGTTCCTGCGTAACGCCGATACCATCCCAGCCACCAGCCTGGCGCGGCATACAATGGGTATCCCAGGTAGGTAAGCTGTTTGATTTACGGTTGAAGATCTGCTCGGAATTCCATTGCTGTAAAAACACGCCTTGGTATGATTTTACCGGGTCGCCGCTGGCATCTTTGTATAGCTGATATAAGCCCAAATCAATAACCGCTTTGGCCGCATCAGCAGCTTTTTTCCATTTCTGCAGATCATAGGTCTGGTTGATGAGTTGCTTACCATCTTGCCCTTTAAACGAGGCATATTCAGTATTGCCGTTATACAAGGGACTGGCGGCGTAAAGCAACAGCCTCGATTTTACAGCCAAAGCCATCCCAATAGTAGCGCGGCCCGCCTGCACATCGCTGGCCTGCCCGTTATTGGATGCAACAGGAGGCAAAACAGCCGCTGCTTTATCCAACTCGCTGTTTACGTAGTTCACGCAGTCATCGTATGAACTGCGAGGTAGCTGCATGGCATCGGCAGTAGCATCGGCAGGGATCTCTTTTTCTCCAACCAAAACTACCGGGCCATACTGGCGCATCAGCAGAAAATAAAAATAGGCACGTAAAAAGCGGGCTTCGGCTTTATATTGATCAATTAGTTGCTGGCCGTTCAAAGCCAATATCTCGGCATTGCCATCAATATGATTTAAAAAGTAGGTAGCTGCGCGGATGCCGTTGTAATAGTAATTCCACCTGTCGAATATCGCGTTGCTGGGGCCGATATTACCGATGTTCAGATCGTAAATGGTGTATTTAGACCAGGTTACATCCACCTCATCGGCATTGCCGAGCCATGGGTTTTGTGTCCATTGTTCGGATAGGTCATCTACATAACTGTAAATATTGGCCAGGTATTGCTCGGAAGGGCCTTTCTTTTGAAATACCTGTTCAATAGTGATCCTGTCGTTCGGCACCTGGTCCAGGTATTTTTTACAGCTGCTGCTAAATAGCAGGGTTACTGTTAGTATTACAGCGCTGCACTTTATGATAGTATTTTTCATATTTATTATATGTTGTATGATCAAATTATTTAAAGGTGCATTTGATGCCCATGTTATAAGTTTTAAGCAGCGGGTACTGTGCGCCACGGCCGTCGCCAAGCTCCACATCCCAAAGCTTAAAGCCGCTCACTGTCCATAAGTTATAGCCAATAAAGTAGATGTTGAAGTTTGACATCCCTACCGAACGCAGCCATTTAGCCCCGGCAAAATCATAGCTAAGCTGCAAGGTTTGCAAACGCATAAAAGCGCCGTTTTTAACCCACCAGGTGCTATTGGCATAGTTCATATTATCATTGCCGTAAGTAAGGCGAGGATAAAACGGACGTGGGTTAGTGCTGTTAGGCGTCCATCTGTCGGTGATCTGTGTAAGGAGGTTACCGCGTTCGCCGCCCTGGCTAAAGGGTTGCAGGCCATCGCCGTTTAAGGATACATCAACATTGCTGATGCCTTTAAACCATCCCGCAACTGAGAAACCTTTGTAGCTGATGGTAGGGCCAAAGCCGTAAACAATTTCCGGGATGCTGCCATAGCCGATCGGACCCTGATCGAAGTTGTCGATCTTGCCATCGCCATTCAGGTCTTTGTATTTGATATCGCCGGGTTTGTTGGTGCCCGTTTGGTAAGGGCTGTTCAATACATCAGCCTCGCTTTGAAACAAGCCCAGATCGGTATAACCAAACCGCTGACCAAGCTTGCGCCCAATGCGCTGCTGCCATGGGTATGGCCATGGGGCATTGGCATCATTAATAACCTTAGCCCTGTTCCAGGTAAAGTTACCTCTGAAAGCAATGTTCCAGTTAGTACTAACGCGCTTGTTGATATCAAGCGTTGCATCGATACCCCGGTTATGTACTTCGCCAAGGTTGGCGTAAGGTAGGGTGCGGATACCGGTATAGGTAGGCACATCGCCGCGCTGCCTGAAAATACCGGTGCGGTTTTCCTGGAAAACATCGGCAGTTAAGGATAACGCGTTATCCAGCATTTTAAACTCGATACCCAGGTTTTGCTTTTTAGCTTTTTCCCAGGTTACACTTACGGCATAATCGCCAATATCCAAACCGCCTACACTTTGATCTGTTCCGTTTTGACCGTATGAGTAACCTCCGTTGCCACCGCCAACGGTTGAGATATAAGCAAACCTGCGACCGCCGATATTGCTGTTACCCACCACACCGTACGAATACCTTAATTTCAAAAACTGGAAGGTATTGGCCAGCGGTTTAAAGAATGGCTCTTCCGATATCACCCATCCTAAACCAAACGAAGGGAAGAAACCAAAACGATGATCAGGCGCGAAAGTTTCTGAACCATTGTAGCCAAAGTTGGCTTCGGCCAGGTACCTGTTATTGTAGGCGTAGGTAGCACGGCCAGCCAAACCCATATAACGATAGGGGATGGAGCTGATAAAATCATTGGCAAAAGCATCCTCTCTGTCCGATTGATTGTACAGGATGAGGCCCGTAACCGCATGTTTACCAAAAGTATTATTATAGTTAATGGCAGCCTCGGTATAAAACTGGCGGGTGCCACCGTTTGAACGGTTGTAACCTAAAAAGCTGGTGCCGATAGAGGTTTTATCCAACATCAGTTTGCCATCGGCATCCCGGCCGGTAGCCAGGTAACCATCAACCGTTTTTGTACGGCTTATGGTGTGGGTATTATAATTATCAAACGAGTACATAGCTGTAGCCGAAAGGCCTTTTAATATCTTACCCAGATCCTGCGTTACCCGGATATTGCTCCATAACTGGCTCCTGAATTCGTTTACGTAACCGCTTTGGGTGAGCAGGTTATAGGGGTTGAGCACATCGCCTGTACGGATTTGTGAGTGCAGCCCATTAGAATATACCGGCGGAATCACGATTGGCGGCATAATATAGGCCGAACTCCAGATAGCATCAACCGAACTGCCGGGATAGTTACCATTACTGATCCAGCCCGAAGCGCCGAAATCAACCTTAGTGGTTTTGGTTACGTTGAGGGTTAAGTTTGATGTAAAGTTGTATCTATCAAACTTAATGGCCGAATTGTAATTCGCCAGTTGATCGGTTTTATATAAGCCGTTCTCATTATAATATCCTACAGATAAATAATACTGTGCATTGTCCGAGCCGCCGTTGGCATTAACCCTTGCACGGCGGTTTTGACCAAATTTGTTGAAGAGCACTTTAAACCAATCAACATTTGGGTAAAGGTCGGGGTCGGTTCCGGCGGCTGTTTTCTGGATGCGATCGTCGCTGTATTTAGGTACGGGATCGTTAGGGTTACTGCTTTTATAGGCTTCGTTTGCCATTTGCATATAGGTAACACCATCGGCAAATTTGGGGATGCGGGTAAATTGGGTAATACCCTGGTCGTATTGGGCATTAATAGTGGCTTTGCCGGGCTTCCCTTTTTTTGTTTGGATGATGATAACGCCGTTGGCACCACGTACACCGTAAACCGCCGTGGCCGATGCATCCTTTAAAATACTAAAGCTGGCAATATCTTCAGGATCAACGTTAGCAAGGTCTCTTTCCACACCATCAACCAACACCAGCGGACTGCTGCTGGTAAATGTAGCGATACCGCGGATATAGATCTCGGCATTGTCATACCCTGGCTGCCCGCTACGCTGCACGCCAATAACACCCGCTACTCGACCAGCGATCAGGTCCGACAGGTTGGCTACCGGCTGTTTCAGGTCTTCGGCTTTGATGGTACTGATTGCACCGATCATACTAACCTTTTTTTGCTGTCCGTAGGCTACTACCACTACGTCATTTAATCCGGTAGCCGTTTCCGCTAATACCACATTGATCTCGCGTTTATTATTTACCGGAACTTCCTGCGTGGCGAAGCCTATAAAAGTAAATACCAGCGTACCATTACCATCGGGCAGTTTAATGGAATATGACCCATCCTTACGCGTTGAGGTACTTGCTGAGCCTTCTTTCAATTTCACAGTTACGCCGGGTAGGGGGACGCCTTTATCATCCGTTACTTTACCTGTCACTGTTATGGCAACAGGCTTATTATTAGCGATAATATTATTATCGGCAGGTTTGCGTTTAATAACGATCATGTTCTGGATGATCTCGTAGGTGAGGGGCTGTTGGGAAAAACACCTGTCGAGCACTGCGGATAAAGGCTCGTTTTCGGCGTTGACGCTTACATTTTTCGCCTCTTTCAGCATTTTGTTATCGTACACAAACTCCACACCGCTTTGCCGGTGCAGCTGCTTAAAAACATCTAAAAGTGAAACATCTTTTACCTTTAAACTGATGTTTTGCGAATAGGTGGCCGCGCTTACATGGAGCAAGGCAACCAGCAATAAAACAAACGTGAGCTTCATTATCAGCAAAATTTTGAACAGGACACGCCGGTCCCAGTTGCATGGGAATGCAATGAAAAATTTATACATTTGGTTAGGGTTAGTAAATAATTGGTTGTAAGAAAATAATCGGTTGTTAACCCTTATGCCGAAAGGTATTTGACCGGGGGCGCTCCGACCTGCTCCTGGTCTCTTTTTACATAAGGGTTTTGTAATGAGATTTTTAAGTAGCCGTTAATCCATCACTGTAACTCTCCTTCCTGTAATTTTAAAGTGAACTGATCCTGTTGCTTCGAGTGCTTTTAGCACCATATCGATATTTTTATGCCGTGAAATTGTACCGCCGAAACTGTGCTGGTTTTGCAGGCTTTTTTTATTCTCAAACACTACTTCAACATTGTACCAGCGGCTTATTTTTTGCATGGTGCTTTCAACGCTTTCATTATCAAATACAAAAAAACCTTCCTTCCAGGCTACCACATCATCGGTGTTTACTGTGGCTACGGTAAAGCTTGTGCTATTGAATACCCCTTGTTGCCCTGGAATTAACCGTGTGCTACTATTGGCCGAATGCAGCTTTACCGAACCCTCTAAAAGGGTGGTTTTAATCTCTTTATCTTCCGGATACCCCATCACATTAAAGTGCGTACCTAATACCTGTACGTCCATGCCGTTAACGGCCACTTTAAAAGGCATTTTCCTGTTTTTGGCTACCTCAAAATAAGCCTCGCCGCTAAGCACCACCCGGCGTTCCTTGCCCGCAAAAGCTACCGGATACTTAATAGATGAAGCCGAATTAAGCCACACCTTTGTACCATCAGATAGGATAGTTTGATAGATGCCTCCGCGTGGTACAGTAAGCGAGTTACTATCTGGAATAATGTTATTTTTAATAGTATTATTTGAATTATTATTTTTTGAATAAGAGAGTATGCTGTCGTTTATTTTTTGAATAATAACTCCGGAAGTGCCGCTGATCTGCCCATTTTTTGTGTTGTTCAGGATGATGGATTGACCGTTTGATAAGGTTAGATAAGCTTGATTTTTACCCGGTAAAATGTTATTTGCCGATTGGTTTTCCCGCTTTTTTAAATCCCAGTAATGCCATGAAATTAACCCTGCCGAGAGCAGAAAAACTATACTGGCGGCATACTTTAACCATACTTTAGGCCGCTTCCCGCCAATGCCTACCGGTTGCTTAAAACCCAGCTCCGAGTGCATTTTGGCCATGATTTGTGCTTTTATAGCTTCTTCATCGCCCAGGGTATTATCCCACTGGTTGTCCATGAGTTTTATTTCGGAGTAGTGGGCCTCCAAAAGTTTCTTTTCTTCGTCGGTACATTGCCCGGAAAGGAACTTCTCGTAAAGTGAAATAAAATCCTGTTTCGACATTTTGTGGTTTATACAGATATAGTACTCAACTGACCAAAAAGCTCACATACTTTTTTGATATTTTTTTAGCTTTTATTGTGTTTCTGACATTTTTTAATTATTTTTATTATAACCAGTTATAATGTTAAAACACCCAAAAACAGATAGTGAACTGTGGCACGCTGTACGCCATGATGATCAAACCGCATTCAATTTGCTGTTCGATCGTTATTGGATCAGCCTCTACAAAACGGCCCATTATTACCTCGACGATGATGAGGTTTGTGCCGAAGCGGTGAACGATGTTTTTGTGAGTATCTGGAACCGGAGGAAAGAACTTGATATCGCTTCTTTCTCCAACTTTATGCAAACCTCAGTCCGCTTCCAGATCTATAAACGTCGCAAAGCGGTTAAGCTGGAAATTGTTTTTAAAGAGGATATTGTTGCCGATGGCTGGCACGAAAATAACGATGGCGAAACCCGAATCAGGCAAAGTGAAATTGATAACCTGTTAAGCGGTCACCTGGATCAGCTCCCTAAACGTTGCCAGGAAATTTTTGAACTAAGCCGCTTTGATAATCTCTCCAACTCAGAAATTGCCGAGCGGCTGAATATCTCAAAACGCACCGTAGAAAATCAACTGGCTTTAGCGGTTAAGCACCTGAAGGTTTGCTTTAAGCATATTTATCTTTTGGTGGTGTTTTATTTTATGTGAGGATGAAGGATCAATACATAACAAAAAAAGGTGATTGCGAGAATACGAGCAATCACCTTTTTTATTTGCTTACTGCCGCGGGTTTAGCGCAGCGTAACCCGTGGTTTATAATGGTTTGAGTTTTCAACTCAACCAATCTGCCTTTGTCCGGATCCTCTGACTTCGATCAGCGGTAGTGGTGTAGAGGGGACTAAAGTTGAAAACGTTAGCGATGGTTCACCACGGGTTACGCTGCGCTAAACCCGCGGCAGATGATTTTATATTCTTAATTCTTTACAATTTTATAAATCGCCCCATTAGCATTCTCCGGTCCTGTATCCGAGTTAGTCAACACATAAACCTCGCCAGCCGGATCCTCTCCAAAACCGATGATCTTTAAGTTAGCCGGGATATTTTGAAAGGTGATCTTTCCACGCTGCCATTGAGCTCCTGTTTTTTGCAGATAGAACATTTTACCAACCCAATCGGCAAATACATATTTGCTTTTTAAAATGGGTACTTGTTTGCCGTTGTACACGTAACCACCTATAACAGAAACTCCTTCGGTATGGCTGTACTCGGCAATAGGCATCGTGATTCCTTTAATGTCGCAACCGTTGGCAGGGTTGTAGCAATGTGTGCCCTCGGTTAAACGCCAGCCGTAGTTGGCACCTTTGGTTACAATATCTACCTCTTCCCAAAGATCTTGCCCAACATCGCCTGCAAATAACTGGCCCGATGCTTTATCGAACGAAAAACGGTAGGGGTTACGGAAACCGTAAGCCCAGATCTCGGGCGCTGCATCTTTTTTGCCTACAAAAGGGTTGGTTTTAGGGATGCTGTAAGGCGATTTGCCATTAACATCAACCCGCAAAATTTTACCAAGCAGGTTGCTTAAATTTTGACCGTTACCTATTTCGCCATGTTTGTCGCCCTGGCCACCACCATCTCCAAACGAAATATACAGATAACCATCCTTACCAAACTGTACACAGCCGCCGTCGTGGTTACCATCGGGTTTATCCTGCTCCAAAATCACGCGGCCGCTATTTGGATCGATCGTGTTTGAATTGGGTGATAACTTATACTCGGCAATCACATCTTTATGGTTGAATTTGCCGGTGGTGTTAGCGCTGTAAAAAACATAGAATTTTTTGTTCAATTTAAATTGCGGGTGCAGGCAAATGCCCAGCAGGCCGCGCTCTTCATAGCCTTTGTTTACTTTCAGCATTTTGCTTCGCAGATCAAGCAGCGGCTCATCAAGTAATTTGCCATTTCTAACTATCCTGATCTTGCCGGGTTGCTCGGTTACCCAGATATCGCCATTACCCGGAAAAGTTAAAGCCGTTGGTGATTGCAAATTTGAACTAACCGGCTGAACTTTCAGGGTGATCAAAGGTGGTTCGGCCACATTAGGTGATTGGGGACTATGAAGAACGTACGACGAGCACACGAGCGCTACAGCGCCCATCACCATCGTAGCCCAGGTAGCACCACGTTTTTTATTTTTAAATAATGATTGTTTCATAAGGGTTTTATTGGTTGGTTTAATCTGTTTATTATTCAATGGCCGAAATCGAACCAAAGTGTTCCGCTTACCGGTTCTCCATCAGAATGGTTGGTTTGGCTTTGCGGCCCCATTACTTTTGCCGATTGAAATTTAGTACCAATAGGGCTGATAGCGTTTAAAAAACCGATGCTGCCTTCCGGGAAGGCCGGTTCAACATTATTGTTATCCAGCGCGGCCTGTTCCCTGGCCGGGCGCAACATTTGTAGATAGATGTTTTTATCTGCCGTGTAAACTGTAAAAGCGGATTCTTTATTTTCAATAACCACCCAGTTAAGCTCGGAGTGGTAACCTTTAAACTCAGGATAATCCCAGGTTTGGCCGGTGATGGTATTGTTGTAGGCTTTGTGCCAAACACCAAATTGCTGGCCTTTTAACCTGTTTTTCCAAACCCGGTAAGGGCCACGACCAAGCCATTTCATACCGGTTATTTTATCTTCCGGGTAATTGAAAGTGATGCCCATAAAATCGGCATCGCCTTTTTGGCTGTACTGATATTCCAGTTTAGCCGGTTGGCCTGAGGTGAAAGTCCATTTCACATGCAGGGTTGCCGCGCTATCATAATCGGCTTCAACAACATGGCCGCCTTTAATGGCCTTATTTGTAAACTGTTTTAATGATGTGTTTACACCAGCTAAAACAGGGCCGCCGGATAACGAAACTATGCCTGATGGTTTAGCCACTTTTTGGATATAGCCCGTAGCTTTATCAAAGTAATAGCTTATGCCATCGGATATCACTACGAGGTGTTGATCATCCTCCGTAATTTTAACTGCTGATTTAGCAGGCGAGGAAGTGATTTTATTAAACTCGGCAGGCGTTTTCATCGCCCAGCTCCAAGTGAAAAGTTCTTTTTTATCGGGGCCGTAAGCGGTTAAATACAATGCATCATTTTTTGCCCAGGATGCAGGAAGGTGCAAATCCAGTACACCTTTTTCGCCTGGTTTAAGATCGAACTTTGCAAGCGGGGCAGTGGCGATTACAATAGGCTTAGTTCCATTAGCTTTGGCTACCGGCAGCTTAGCCAATTGCCACTTAAAGCTGCACTGGTTTAGATTGGTAAAACTATACCTGTTTTCTACCGGGATTTTACCGTTAAAAGTTTTATCGATAGGCTGCGGCTCAATATACACCGGCGACCAGATCTCTTTGATCGCATAAAAGCTGCCTTCCTTTTCGCGGTGTGGGCCAACAATGCCGTCGGGAGCATGATTACCATCCGAATCATAGATGTTGTTTTTATCGGTGCGGATCACAGCCTCATCCAAAAACGCCCAGATAAAACCACCTGCACCATGAGGGTGCTTCACCATCTGCGCCCAGAAATCATCCAGCGCGGCACCCGCGCCACCATCATACAGGCCGTGCATAAATTCGGTAGGGAAAAATACTTCTTTCCCGTTGGCTGCGGCATTAACCATGTAATTATAATCGGGATAATGCTTGGTATCGGTACCGTTAAATTTTTCCCATGGGTGGATCACGGTACGTTTTTGCGGATCATAAAGACCGTAATCATTATCCAGCTCGCGGTTAAAGCCGCCTTCGTTGCCGTTATCCCAAAATAGGATAGAGGGGTGGTTAACATCGCGCAGCACTAATTCTTTAACCAGCTTTTTGCCGGTTGGGGTATCATAATTGGCTTGCCAGCCGGTAAGTTCGTCCAAAACATAAACACCCAGCGAATCGCATACATCCAGGAAATCTGCATCCGGCGGATAATGCGACATACGCACCGCATTCATGTTCATCTCCTTCATCAGCTTAACATCCATAACCTGGATAGCGTGGCTTAAAGTACGACCGGTTTCCGGCCAAAAGCTATGCCTGTCGCTGCCCTTCATCACTATCTTAGCGCCATTCACATACAAGCCGTCGTTAAAACGTACTTCCACCGTGCGGAAACCGAATTTCTGTTTTACCTGGTGAACAACGCCCTGTTTGTTTTTTATAGAGATGGCAACCTGGTACAGGTTAGGAAACTCGGCGCTCCACAATAAAGGTTTATTGAATTGCGCTTTTAATTCGAGATGATCATCAGTAGTATTTGCTTTTACAGCAAACGGCTGACCGACTTTTTCGCCGTTTAATTTCAGCACCTGCGCTTCGATACTTTCATTACCTTTCAAATTCTGCGCATAAACATCTGCTTGAAATGAACCGTCAGCTTTAGCATTAATGGCCATACGTTCGATGTAAGTTTCAGGAACTATCTCCAAATAAACCGGGCGGTAAATCCCCCCAAATACCCAGAAATCGCTATTGCGGCGTTCAGCATCATTTACCGAAGCGTTTGCCGATGTTTTGTCAACAGTAACTTCGAGCAGGTTTTTGGCGTTTGATTTTACCAGGTCGGTGATATCGTACTTAAACCTGTAGAAGCTGCCCTGGTGCACCGGACCGGCCTGTTTGCCGTTTACCATTACTTTGGTATCCGTCATGGAGCCTTCAAAAACTATCAGCACCCTTTTGTTTTGCCAATTGCCGGCGGTAAACTCATGCTTATACTGGCCTTGCTCGTTGCTTTTTACCTTATCGTGCCCGTAATTGTAGCTACCGAAACCTTGCAACTCCCAGTTGGATGGGACAGGGATTTTTGTCCACTGGCCGCTTTTGCGTCCATCGGTACAAAAAAAGTCCCATTGTATGGTATGATCTTTACCCGTACCCGATAGGTATTTGATAATGGTTTCCTGTCCGAAGGTTTGGAAGCAGGATGCGATGAATACTAATTGCAGAAATACTTTTTTCATTACTGGTTGTTTATGGGCTGATGCTAAACGTGAATTGGTTGTTTTATTGGGGTATGATAAATCCCATTAACAAGATTACTCAACCTTAAACTGCAAAAAAAGAATATGGCCAATTAAAACCATGCAATCGTTTCCGGAAAGGGTTTATGCTGATGCAACTAACCAAAAAAACGTGATTGCGAGGCACGAAGCAATCGCGAACTATGCAGGGTGGCCCGCTTGACAAAAGACTTACGAAGTTTTTAAAACTTCGTAAGTCTGGTTTGATTCAAAATTATTTCTTACCCAACAACTGGATCTGGTAACTAAACGATGTAGGCTTAGCATACACGCGATATTGCTCTAAAGGCCGCGGTCCGCAACCATAAGAGCCTACGCCCAAAGTTTTATGGCTTACGCATAACACGGTGCCTTTGCTTTTTGGCAGATCGATCTTGTATTCAACATCGGTCATTTCTTCATCGCTATAAGGCAATGCTGTAACCTGGAACAGCTCATCAGTTTGCTTAACTGCAATGCCCGATCCGTTGGTGGTAAATACTTTTGCCCAGCGTACATCCTCGTGGTTGCCGTTATCCATCGGTTTTTCATAAGGTGTCATTTGTTGCGCAATGGTGCTTGAATAATGACCGACATCAAAACCACTTTTCCTATCGGCATAATTTTCCATAGGGCCGCGACCAAAGTATTCAAACTGGTCGAGGTCTTTTTTCAAGAAAAGGCGTACACCTAATCGGCCGAATACGATCTTATCGTTACCATTAAAGCTTACATTGTTATCAGCTTTGATATTGCCATTGCCATTAATAGTGTAAACCGCCTGGTGATGCACTACAAAATCATGTTTGCCGGTACCGGTGAGGCTAACTTTTATCTCCACCTCGCCGCCGGCAAGTTGGGTGGCTTTCACCTCATCTGTTTTCCAGGCCAATTCTTTTAAGCCATATTTAAGCCAGTAATCATCATAAGCCCACATATCATCCTTACGGTGAGGGGCGCGCCATAAATGTAGCGCGGGGCCTCCGGCATCTTGCAAAACATTTTCGCCATCTTTTTCCAGTTTGGAGAAAGTGCCTTTCGCTTTATCAAATTCCAGGCTAAACCCGCTGCCTTTTACTTTGATCTCATCTTTACCATCAGCTAAAGTCAATTTACCGGTTGCAGGTTGTTCTTTAACAGCTGGTATGGCTATAGGTAATTCTAACTGCTGAGCGGCAACTTCAAAGCCCTTTTTTGCCCATAAGTTATCGGCTGCCTGGTCAAATGAAACCCTCAGAAAGTATTCTGCACCTGGTTTTGGAGTAATGTTATAAGGGATTTTTACATCTTGTTCTGTGCCCGGTTTAATTTCTTTTAATGCCAGGTTGCCTGATGAAATAAGGTCACCATTTTCGCTGATTTCCCATTTGGCGGTAAAGCTATTCAGGGTGATGAACTGGTAACGATTTTTAATGGTTACGATGCCGTTTTTCAGGTCTTTAGGATGTATGCTGATCCACTGGTAGGCGTGTTTTAACTCAGGGTAGTGTGGTTTCAATGAACGATCAGAAAACACAACGCCTTTATGAATGAAGTATTGATCGTTCGGGTATTCGCCAAAACCACCACCAAAGGCCGTGATAGGATGTTTAGGGTCGCGGTTATTGTAAACGCCCTGATCCTGCCATTCCCAGATAGCACCACCCAATAACTGCGGATATTTATCAAACAGATCGTTATAAATATCTACCGAACCCATTGAGTTGAACATGGCATGCGCGTACTCGCACAGGTAAAACGGCTTGGTTAAAGTATTATCGTTAGCATGTTTTTCGAGGTTTTCTACATCGGTGTACATCTCGCTGTCCATATCGGCAGGGTTGTTTTTGCCGATGCCGAAACCCTGATAATGTGTAGGCCGGCTTGAATCGATATCTTTAATTACCTTCAAAACAGCCCTGAAATTTGAACCACCGCTGCCGCACTCGTTACCTAAACTCCAGATCACAACCGAAGGATGGTTTTTAAAATTCTCAACGTTGGCTACGTTCCTGTCAATTAAAGCAGCTTTAATTCTTGGCTCTTCGTTAAACTCGTCCCATGCGCCATGGTTTTCTAAATTGGCTTCGGCAACAAGGTAAATACCGTACTGATCGCAAAGTTCATACCAGCGTGGATCGTCAGAATAGTGGCAGGTACGCACGTGGTTACAGTTGGCTTGTTTGATCAATACGATATCTCTGATCATTTGCTCTTCAGTCACCGCGTGACCATCATTTGGCCAGTTTTCGTGGCGGTTTACACCTTTTAGTTTGATAGGTACACCATTAACCAAAAACAAACGGCCTTTAATTTCGATGCTCCTGAAGCCTGTGCGCGATGAAAGCGTTTCAACCGCATTAGCTCCATCATTAATTTTAACAACGGTTGTATAAAGCTTCGGCGTTTCCGCAGTCCATTTTTGCGGATTGTTTACGTGGAAACTGGTCTCAACGGTAACTTCTTCGCCGGGTTTAAGAGCAGGTATTGCTTTTTTCGCGGTCGCTCCGGGAACGGCTATGCTACCATTGTATAAGGCTACATCAAGTACACGTGCTTTAACCGCGGCCGTACCGTAGTTTTTAATTTTGGTTGATACCGATACATCAGCGTTTTTATATTCCTTATCGAGGTTAGTTTTTACAAAATAATCCCTGATGTGCTCCTGCGGACTGCTCCACAAAGTCACATTCCTAAAAATGCCGCTTAAACGCCACATATCCTGATCTTCCAGGTAGCTGCCTGTGGTGAAGCGATAAACTTCAACCGCTAAAGTGTTTTTGCCAGGTTTGATGTATTTGGTGAGATCAAATTCGGCGGCGTTGCGGCTGTTTACGCTATAGCCTACCTTTTTGCCGTTAACCCAGATAAAGAAACCTGCATCAACACCATCAAAAGTGATGAAAATACGACGACCGCTCCATTCTGCAGGTACCGTAAAATCGCGACGGTAGCTACCTACCGGGTTACGCTCGGTGTAGGCGGTATATTTTTCGGGCGGGGTACTCATTACCCTCGGGAAATCTTTTTGAAAGATGTAGGTGAAATTGCTGTAGTAAGGCGTACCGTAGCCTTCAATTTGCCAGTTAGATGGCACTTTGATGTCCTTCCATTTAGATACATCATAATTGGTTTTATAAAAGTTAACCGGACGCTTTTGCGGCCAGTCGACCCAGTTAAACTTCCAAAGGCCATTCAGACTGCGGCTAAATGATGATGCATGGCGGTTTGCCGCGAGGGCTTCTTTTAACGAAGCATATGGCATCAATGTAGCATGGCTGGCTTCCTTATTGATACCAATGTTTTCAGGGTCTTCAATCTCTTTGGGTACAGAAGCCGTGTCCGTTGCGGTTAGTCTGCTCCCTGCAGGTGCCTGGAAACCGAAGCTCATCTTGTAACAGGAAACAAGGCTGAGCGTTAATAGAACAATTGTCTTTTTTGAGAAAAGGGTTTTACTCATAGATGTTTATAATTTGGATTTTTTGGGCGATTGATAATTGTATAATTCCAATACAAATAAATGTAAATTTTACAGCTGTAAATTGTCATACTGTACATTTTTATTGGCAAAATGTACGGTAAACACGCAAATAGGGGTAATAGAGGCGGTTTCGCTATTATCGAATCTTGTTCTTTAAAACAAAAAAGAGCGGCTCGTTACCATTGGCTTTAAATGGGCCGAAATCAAAAAACGCATTCCCAATTAGCAGGTCAGGTTTTCCATCAGCATCAAGGTCGCCTTCATCCATGGTTACGCATCTTTCAATTTTTACATCCGCTGGGAGTGAATGCGGCTCGAAGTTTAATCCTCCTTTGTTTTTTAAGAATACAAAACCTTCTTCGGGTTGGCGCGAATCGGTAAAGAGACCGATGGTTGCGATATCTACTTTGCCGTCGCCATAAAAATCGCGGGCGATGGCTTTATAGCAACCATTTATAGGGTAAAAGTAACGTTGATTAAATCCGTCGCGCTTATCGTTCAAAAAAATATAAACTCCATGGTAAGGTTTCAAAATAGCGGTAGCGTTTCCATTATCGCCGCAGGTATAAACAATGTCTTTGTGCCCATCGTTATCAATGTCTATCATTTCAAAAGATGAAGAACCGTAAACCGGAGGGAACCGCAATACTTGTTTTACATTAAACTGCCCTTTGCCATTGTTGCTGAAATGGTAAATGCCCTCCTCTGCCTGGGCAAACAGCACCCAGATATCCGGTGCGGTTTTGTTTTTTGAGTAATCGAAATAAGCTTTAATAGCGCCAGGCAAACCGCTGATGCTATGTTTTACAAAGCCGCCGTTGCCCTGGTTTTCCATCCAACTTAAGCCGCCATTTAAATTGCCAAATTCGCAGAGCAAATAATCAGTACGGTCATCACCATTAATATCAGCGGCCTGGATCTGCACAGGCCTTGCCAACTTGTTAAACAGCGGTTTTACGCTTAAGCTCATTTTACCGGGCGGTGATATCTGCAGCTCATTAACAGCACCCAGTTTATCGCTGTTGGCATCGAGTACTTTGCCGATGGTGCAAACATACACAGCACCTTTATCAAAAAGCATATCAACCACAGGCCCTGTAGTGGTTACCGAATCAATAACTTTTACTTGATTATTGAACAAATAAAGTTTATTTGAACGCCCATTGGCAACAAAGATCCTCGCAGGTTTTACTGAATTATCAATTTTTACGTAAGTGCCCAACACCTGTTTACCGGCAAAAGCATCGGCTGGAGATTTAAATGCGAAAAACGGCATCTTGCGGATAATTTGAGCCGGTTTATTTTGTACGGCCAACCTGATCGGGGCTGTGTTCAGGTAGTAATCTAAGATATGCTGCCAATCGGTTTGGGTTAGTGTAGGTCGGTCGGGCGCGGTAAAATCGGGGGCTTTTATAGCCGGGGTATAATCAACCCCGGCATGTTGTTTAATACCCAGCCGCAAGCCCATTTGCGGTAGCAGCGTATGCCATTTATCGCGATTAAGCAATTCTGGCCCGGGGTACATATGGCATGACCGGCAGTATCGTTGCGATAATATTTTACCATCGGCTATTGTAGCAGGAGTTGCCTGCGGATAAGTAGCCGCGTTATCCGTGCTTTCTGCTTGCGGATTACCACACCCAATGCCGATCGTTACAGCAATAGCCCAAGCTATGGATAACCAAATTATTGTTTTCAGATTTGTGAATTGTTTAGCATACCGATGCTTGTCCGCTTTCATCACAATGCCCTGGTGCCCTTTAATTTATCCAGCACGCGGTTGCCAACTTTATTGCCCTGGATGATACCGTTATCAATAGCATCCATAAAATGGATTCCGCCCCAAAAGCGTGAGATGGCAGCTTCTTTAGCTGCTTGTGTGAACGAAGTAAAATGCCTTGGTGGTACGCCGTAGCTAACTTCCACACTATCGGTATATCTAAAATTATCGCCAAAATAATGTGTAAGGATCACTGCGGACGTGGTTGACGCTACCGAGTGCCCGCTAATGTACTCCGGAAATGGTGGGGTTTGCAACAGTGGTTTCCAATGCGGATCGATGTATTGGCGGATAGCTGTTTCCGGGCGGATGCGGTTGGTGCGGTATTTATCGTCCCAGCAGCAAATAAAGGCATCTGTTAAGCCAACTGCTATCGCGGTATTTACCTCCATTGTTTTTGCGAAGCTGGCGTTACTTTGTTTACAGGCAATATTAGTAATACCCATCCAATGCGCTCCCGGCGAGATTTTTTTTAAGCCAATGAGCATATGTCCGTCGTTTTGAACCGCAAAAGGGTTGCAGTCCCAAAAGTTAGCGATATCTTTTTCTTCCTGTGTTAAGCCGCTGCCGCTTTTGGCATAGCTTAACTGCAGAAATTTATAAAAAGCCGAATTTTTATCGGTAGAAAAGGAGATAGGCGGATCAGGAACAAACTGTGCCGCCGAATCGAGCGTGAATGGCCTTACGGTATTGAAATAAGGCTCTACCGGCAGCATATAAGCCGGAGGGGTAAGGTCCCAGCTCCCGGGAGTACCCTTAAGCTTATACCGCGGAAGTGCGCTTATTTTTCGGTAGTTATCGGCTTTGGCATATGCGAGGATCTTTTTGCTAATGAATTTGGCGTAGCTTTTTGAGCTATCGATCATTTCATCGCTGAAGCCGATCTTTCTGCATGAATCTAAAAAAGCACCCTCATTTTTGAGCATTAAACTACCCGAAGGCTGAAGCTTGCCAGCCGTCTCATACATGGCCAATACAGCACTTAGTTTATCATTATAGCCCGAAATTTGTTTTGGAACTTTAATGGCCGGGTAATCATTCAGCGCACCATGCATACTTTTAGCCTGTTTATCATTCTGGCTCACTACTTCGTACCCCGCTAAACAAGTGTAGGCAAAAAAACGCGATGCCAAAGGCGGATTAGTAACATCATGGATCATTACATCAGCCATCTGGTTAATTACCCTGGCAATATCTTTATGCCCCAGTTGAGGCGGCGGTGTTTTGTGGCAGCCGGTTATCGCCAATAAACCAAACAGCGCTATTAATAAATTTCTTTTCATTGTTTTGATCACTGTGGTTTATATGCTTTGAGTTTGCCTTTATCCATGCTAAAAAGTAATACGTCATTTAATTGAAGTACGCCCCGAACATCGCCTTTTAAACAAAATCCCGATTGTCGCTGATTTACATAGCTGTAGCCGCCTTTACCATCGCCTTTAAGCAATACGCCGTAATTGGCATCGTACTTACCAAAGCGGATGCGGGCGTGGCTCAGGTTACCGCAAAGTAACAGATCGGCTTTGCCATCGTGGTCATAATCCAGCTGGTTTATGGTGTAAATCGGTGCGTATTGCGCCTGTGATGGCAATGCTACTTCATGAAGTTTGCCTTGCGCGTTGCTCAGAAAAAGGGTAGTAGCAAGGTGGTTTGCACTAAGTTTTTTTACATCTTTCAATTCTTCGGCGGTAAAAATCTTATCCACCGTGGCATCGGCATAGCTTTTATAATCGGGGAAACGGGTGCGCATGATGCTCATCTGATCAAGCATTTCATCGCGGGTTACATAAGGGTAACTGGTATGCTGGATGTAAAAGCATAGGATCGGGTCGATCGAACCGTTATCGTCAAAATCTTTGTATAACATTTCGGCGGGTTCGGCATCGCTGGCTTTGCATTGGGTGTTGAGGCCAATGTTACCTGCGATAATATCCGGGTGACCATCATGGTTAATATCGCTTACATTGATGCAGTTCCACCAGCCCGTGTATTTTTTATCGAAGTATTTTGTTGTGGCATTGGTTAATTTCCCGTTGCTGTTTTCAAAAACAGTGATCGGCATCCATTCGCCGGCAATGATCAGGTCAGGCTTTTTATCGCCGTTCAGATCTGCCCAGGCCGCATCAGTTACCATACCTATGTTTTTTATCGCCGGATTATAATTATCTGTTTGATTACTGAAATGCCCTTTACCATCGTTAATGAGGATATAGCTTTCTGGCGTTTCGGGATATTGACCCGGAATTACACGGCCTCCCACGAAAAGATCAGCAAAGCCATCACCATTAATATCGGCAACCTTCACACAGCTTTTACTGCAGGTCATTTTAGGTAAGGCACCTGTTGCTTTGCTGAAGTTTCCTTTGCCATCGTTAAGATAAAGCCTGTCCTGCAATAAAACGTTATCCTGCTTATAATCGGCGTATCCGCCAGAGGCCACGTACAGATCGGCTTTGCCATCGCCATTGGCATCAAAGAAAACGGCCGCGGCATCGGTACTTTTTTTATCAGCATCAAAAGCGGCTTCTGGATTAGAAGCGAACTTGCCGCCGCTTTGTTTTAGATATAAAACTCCTGCTTTTTCATCGTGGCCTCCAACGTAAATATCTTCAAGCCCATCGCCGTTAACATCGGCCTTGGCCAAACATGATCCGGAGAATGAAATGGAATTAATCAGTAAAGGCTGGCGTTTAAAATCGTTAGTAGTATTTTCGCTTTCGCGGGATGTAATTGGTGAGGCAATTTCCTGGAATATCGGTTTAATTGGTTTTTGCGCCGGATTGCTACCAGTGGCATCCTTCTCATTTAGCGTGATCTGCTTATCCGCCTTTACATCAGTAAGCAGTTGTGAACCGCCGCGTAGCCAGGTTATCCTTAATGAATCAACCTGCTTATCCTTACCTAAACCAAAATGCAGTACTGATGATACTGTTGATTGAAACCCACGGGTTGGCATTTGTTCAAGCAGTTGCTGTTTGCCTTTACTGTAGATAGTAACCTTAGCGCCTATACCTTGCGTATTGCCACCTGCACCTTTCAGGTTGATGGATAAATAGTGATTGCTGTTTTGTGTAGAGGCCTGGTTTTCATAAACAAAGGCTGGCTGGTTGATATTGTTTACTACCAGGTCAAGGTCGCCGTCATTATCCAGGTCTACATAGGCTGCTCCATTGCTGTTTGATGGCAGTGTGATTCCCCATTGCTGGCTTACGTTGGTAAACATGGCATTGCCGTTGTTTTTAAACAGGTAGCTTTTAACCTGCGATGATGGCATCTCGTTTACAATTTTCAGGAGGTCTTCACGCATCACCCGGCGATCTTTCAGGTTATCGCCCATAAATTTCAGGAAGTCCATATTGGTGTAGTCGCGGGTGTAGCCGTTGCTTACAAAAAGGTCTTTCCAGCCGTCGTTATCATAATCGGCAAAAAGAGGAGCCCAGCTCCAGTCTGTATTGGAAACACCTGCCAGTTGACCAACCTCGCTAAACGTATTATCGCCGTTATTGATCTGCATCATATTCCGCATGTATTGGTAGTAAAAACCCACACGCAGGTTCAGATCAAAAGCCTCATAATTATCAATACCGAAGAGTAATTTTTGGCGTTTATTATCCTCCGGAAGCATATCCAGCGTATAAATATCCGGCTTGCCATCGTTGTTGATATCTGTTACATCATTTCCCATCGAGTAGAAGGATGTATGGCCTATTTGCTTTTGCAATTCATCGGTAAAGGCTCCTTTAGCATTATTGATATACAGCCTGTCGGGAACGCTGTAATCGTTTGATACATAAATATCCGGCCAGCCATCGCCATTAATATCGGCAATGCCTGCCGCTAAGCCATAGGATAGTGGATTGTTTACAATGCCTGCCTTTTCGGTAATATCAACAAAGCGGTTATTATCATTCTTTAACAAACGAATGCCAGATTCTGCATCTCTTTTCGCGGCCATATCTTTCACAAAGGCATCATCCATAATACTGATGCGACCGGGGTTGTGGTTTATCAGCAACAGGTCGAGATCGCCATCCTTATCATAATCAAAAAAATAAGCTTGTGTGCTGAAGGATGGGAAATCGAGCCCGTAATCGGCGGTCATATCTTTGAATGATGGGATCCCGTTCGCATCGTTACCTTGGTTTATAAAAAGCTGATTAACGCGTTTTTCCGCCCGTACTTTACCCGAGTAGCAAACATACAAGTCGAGCTTGCCGTCGCCGTTTACATCGGCCATAGTTACGCCCGTTTTCCAGGGGCCGGGGCGGCCTGTTACGCCTGCTTCGGCGGTAATATCTTTAAACTGCATTTTGCCCTGGTTCAGGTACAGTTTATTATCGGTCATGTTGCCGGTAAAATATACATCGGGCAGGCCATCACCATTCAGATCGCCGGTGGCTACGCCGCCGCCATTGTAAAAATACTCGTACATTAATACGTTGGTGTTCAGGCCTTCGGTTAGCGTATTGGCAAAATCAATATGGGTTTGTTCTGGCTGTAATAATTTGAACAGTGGCTGACTGCTATCCTCGGCGGATTGCTTATCGCCGCATCCGGCAATTATAATGGTACATAAAAGCCCAGGCAATAACAAGGCCTGTTTTTTGCGCTTTTTAAGCGACGGAGAGCTCCGGAATATCTTCATTTTTGGTTTAATATGGCTTACGGAGCAGGGTTTCCGTAAAATTGTTGTCAAGATAACAATTATTCTATATTTGGTAACAATGTTGTGATATTTATTGATGGTCTGCTTTAGGTTTAATTTCTCTCCTTATAAAATCGTCATTGCGAGGTACGAAGCAATCGCGAACTATACAGGGCGGATTTGCATAGTCCTCCTGCTTCCGTGCGATTGCTTCGTACCTACCCATGACAAGTTTAAATTGGGTGTCATGCTGAGCCTGTCGAAGCATGGCGGGTAGGGCCTCTGCGCACGACTCTTCGACAAGCTCAGAGTGACAGGCCTGCCCGCAAATGTCATATCTCCTTCAGATGCCTCGGCTTTTACTTACTCGCAATGACGTGGTTGGATATTTGGCTAAACTAAAAATCACGGCCCCGGATCAAGGGGCCGTGAAACCAATTAATAAACCGGATCAAGAGTTAATTATAGCCCGGGTTTTGTGTGAGCTTAGGGTTTTGGTTGGTTATCCTTAATGGTAACGGCAACCAGTTCATATGCTCAGAGAATGTATTTTTAAATATCGGCACTGGTGTATAGGTTAACTTACCCGCGCCATCGGCTGTTATTTTCATACCATATTCCTGCTCTTGCAATACAGCAGGTCCTTTGGTGGTGATATCCCAACGCCTGATATCATACCAGCGTTTATCTTCAAACACAAACTCAATACGGCGTTCGCGCCTGATAACATCACGCATCTGGCTTTGATTTAAACCGGCCGGGAGTGCTGGCAGGGCCGAACCCGCACGTTGCCTAACCTGGTTAACGGCTGCGTAAACAGATGCATCAGGGCCAACAGCCTCATTTTGAGCTTCAGCATAGCTAAGCAATACTTCGGCATACCTGAAAATGATATAGTTAGAGGTGCCCTGCGTAGTATTTAAACTTGTTTGGCCACGGATAGATTCATCCAGCGTTTTCTTGCCGTTGTAACCCGTGTTAGTGATATCGCTTGATGAACCAAGATCGATCTCGTTATTACCACCTATGCGAGATTTGAAGGTATCGCCCTGCCAGGTTGATCCATCATATACGATAGATTGATAAAACCTCGGCTCGCGGTGTACATAAGGGTTTTGCGGATCGTAACCCGATGTTGGATCGGTAATAGGTTTACCGTTATCCATCTCGTAATCATCAATCAGGTTTTGCGTAGGGGCAAGGTTACCCCAGGCTTGCTGGCCTCCATTTACAATTACCGGCCCCAAAATACCTTCGCGTTTGTGGCCGCGGTTCGGCGCTGCATAGCCACGGGCAAAAATGGTTTCTTTATTCCAATTGTTCAGCGATAAAAACTGCCCGGCATAATCGCCAAAAATGATATACTGCCCAAGGCCCATTACCTGTTGATTGGTGGCGGCGGCCTTAGCCCATTTAGCGGCATCATTGGTTGTATTACTTAGCGGACTTGCAGCAAACAGTTCTATCCAGCCTTTAAGCGTTAAAGCAGCACCTTTAGTGGCCCGGCCATTATCTGATGTTAATGGCAAAGCAGCAGCTGCAGCATCGCAATCAGCTTCGATAAATGCTACAGTCTGGTCGGCCGTACCGCGTGCTACGAAGATATCGTCCCCTGTGCGGTTGTCAAGTGGTTTTGAAATGAGGGGCACACCGCCGTAGTTGGTGTACAGCAATGAATAATAGTACGCACGCATAAACGTAGCTTCGCCTACACGTTTGGTGTACCAGGCATCGCTGTATTTGCCTTTGTTAGCGGCTGTGTTTTGTAGAAATACGTTACACTTACGGATATTGGCATAAACGGTTTCCCATTTCCAAGAACCCGCCGGACCATCAATAGCGTTTGATGGGTTAAGCGAATTAGCACGGATAACGGATTGTCCGGTTTCCCACGATGCACCGCAGGCGCTGTTATCAGTGTATTGATCCGAATTTTGGGTTTCGTTGTTGATATCGGGCAGGTTGGCGTAAATATCGTTTAGTACCAGGTCGGCATTGGCTTCCGACGAAAATGCTGCCGCATCTGTCAGGAAACCTTTGGGTGGTACATCTAAGGCGTCTTTTTTACAGGCGCTTACACTTGCAACAAGCAAAGCGAGAAAAAATACTTGTCCTTTTTTTAAATATGTTGATCTCATCTTGTTATAGTTTAAAATGTTGCATTAACTCCTATTGAAAGCACGCGCTGCTGGAAATAATTTTCGTTACTTCCGCTGTTTTCCGGGTCGATAGTTTCCTTAACCGATGGTGTCCAGGTAAACACGTTCTGGCCTGCAGCGTAAACCCTTAGGGAGCGCATGGCTTTACCCAATAGTTTGCTTGAGAAGGTATAACCTAATTCAAAGCTCCTGAGGCGCAGGTACGAATTGTTCCTGATCCACCAGCTTGATGATTGCGTGTTGTTTGATTTTGGCGTACCATACAAGCGTGGGTACAGGGCATCGGTATTTGATGGCGTCCAGTGGTCTTTGTAAGTAAGTTCGGTTGCCGAACCTGATGCCTGGAAGGGCCATGCGAAATAGTTATTTAGTGCCATGTTGCTGTTGCCCGACCCCTGGATCAAAATATCTACATCAAAGTTTTTGTAGGTTAAGCGTGGTTCTAAACCATAAATAATTTCCGGAGTATTTGGGTGACCAATAACCGTTTGGTCGTTACCATTAATCTTGCCATCGCCATTTAAATCGGCATATTTTAAATCGCCTGGGCGTACCGCACCAAATTGCGGAATCGGAACACCTGGTTTAAGCGTTTTACCATCAGATTCAAAATCAGCAGGAGTAAAGTAGCCCAAAGCCTGTAGGCCGAATTGCGTACCGTTAGGCCTGCCGGTACGGCGGGTGTTAGGGTTGGCGTAAGTACCTGCATCTTCATAAACTTTAACCAGTTTGTTGCGGGCAAAGGTGAAAGTACCTTTAATATCCAAACGCAGATCTTTATTAAAGCTTTTTGAGCTGGTAATGGTTACGTCAACGCCGTGGTTTTGCATGTTGGCACCATTTACCAACCCCAAACCGATACCATACTCAGGCGGAAGAGAAGCCGCGATCTGCGCTAACAGGTTCGATCTTTTTTCGCTGAAGTAATCAACCTCAAAACCTAAGGCTCCGTTCCATAAAGTAGCTTCTAAACCCACATCAATTTTGGTCGCTTTTTCCCAGGTGATATCGGGGTTACCCTGTAAACCTTCGTAAACGCCTTGAGTTGTGGTATTGTTCAATACTGCCGAACTGCCTGAAATGCGGTAAGGGCTTAAATATTGATAGGTAAGAATATTACCTCCGCTTGCCGGGTAAGCACCCGATTGACCCCATGATCCCCTCAGTTTCAGGTTATCGACCCAATCAAGACTTTTCATGAATTTCTCTTCAGAGATGCGCCATCCCGCAGAAAACGCCGGGAAGAAACCCCAACGGTGACCGGGAGCAAACAGGTAACTTCCATCATACCTGCCGGTAGCTTCTAACAGATATTTTTTATCATAAGCATAACCTAAACGGTAAACGTAACCGATCTGTTTTTGCCCGTCCGAGTGGCCAGAGTTGGTTGCATCAGAAGGAGCGGGGCCGCCGAAATCAAGCTCATCGATATCGAGGTTATAGTTGATTTTTTTTGCCGAGAAGGTCTTGTATTTTACTGTACGGTTTTCAACTACCAATAAGCCTGTGATATCGCTTTTTCCGAATGATCCTGAGTAATTCAATAACCCTTGCGCTGTAATTGAATGCGTTTGGTTATAAGTTTCGGAATAAGATGGATACTGACTACCCTGGATGCTTTGCACAAACGTGTAAGGCTTTTTAGTTTTATCGGCTACACTATAAAATGGAATAGGTGTACGGTACGAGCGTTGAAACGATGTTTGTGTATTAAACAAAGGTTCAGGCCCGTTATCGTAACTGATGATACCTTTAATGCTTAAACCTTTGATAGGCAATTTTTGATCGATAGATAATTGCGACATTAAAGCCGAATTTTCGTTGATGTCATAACCGCTATGATAGATCTCGCCCACTAATGATTGACCGATATAGCCGCCCCATAAACCGTTGGTGAAATACACCGGCGTATAAGGAGCGGTACGCTGCGCCTGATCTAAAATACTACCGGCACCGGTACCTGGGTAATGCCCGTCTTCCACGTAGCTATTTACCGAAAAGTTCACCGTGGTGCTTTTGGTAGCGTTAGCCGTTAAGTTTAACGATCCGTTGTATTTGTTTAGATAGGTGGTGCTCCACATACCATCCTGGTGGGTATAACCAACCGAAGCGAAATACTTGATATCATCACTACCGCCCGATAAGGTAATATTATGCGCAGTGATTAGCCTGTTTTTCAGGATGATATCATGCAGCGGATCGCTATCGCCATGTACATCAAGGTCTGAATGATCTTTGTATTTCTGCAGATCATCGTCGGTAGCGAAAGGGGTGTATTGTGTACCCGCATCAGCCGCGTCGTTAGCGTTAGCTTCGTTACGCATCAGCGCGTATTGGTACGAGTTGGTGTACTGCGGTATAAAAGTTGGGTTTTGGAAACCTACATATCCATTGTACGTTAACGAAGCCTTGCCGTTGCGGCCTTGCTTGGTGGTAACCAAAATTACACCGTTGGCACCGGCCACACCGTAGGGAGCTACCGCCGCGGCATCTTTCAGTACCGTAAAGGTGGCGATGGTGTTAGGATCAAGGCGGCTGAAATCTCGCGGAACACCGTCAACAATCAGCAATGCTGACGAACGGTTAAATGATCCTTGTCCACGTATCTGAATGTTCGAAGCGTCGAAACCCGGCTCGCCGCTACCCTGGGTTACAATTAAACCCGAGGCACGGCCTACCAAACTGTTGGTTAAGTTTACCACCGGTTTTTGAGCGATCTCGGCTGTGTTGATGGTAGCTACCGCCGCGGTAGATGAAGTTTTCTTTTGCGAACCGTAGCCTATCACCACAACTTCGTTAAGGTTTTGAGCGGCGGGTTGTAACCTTACAGTTAAGGTGCTTTGGCTGTCAATGGGCACATCGAGTGTATCATAACCAATATAGGTAAAAACCAATACAGCGTTGTTGGCTGCCTGTATCGTAAAATTACCGTTTACATCGGTCACGGTACCGCTTGTGCTGCCTTTTACTCTTACGGATACACCGGGAATGGTTTGCCCGGTAACTTTGTCAACAACACGGCCCTTTATAGTTTCGGCATTAAGCTTTGTATTTACAGCCGCGTTCCCGGTGGTGGCGGGAACGCTTTTTAAAGGTGCTGCAAAACTTAGATCAGAAACAAATAAAAGGACTATGCCGCCCAGGTAAAACCCGGACTTTTTAATGTGAACATACTTTTTAAGTAAAGTCTTTTTCATAATTAAGGTTTAATTACACATAGTTTAGGGGTTGATTTGAATTGGTTTGGGGTTGTTGTCTGGTTTTTACTTTCATTGGTTTTTTTGAGGGTTATTGAATGGTTTAATTGTTGGTTTAAATTGAACGCACTATCAAATCCATATGCCGCCCGCCAGAGCATGCATTAATTAGTATTGATTTGAATGGTTGTTAGTTGCGTTAATTGGTTGGAACAAATAACCTGTTTAATTGAGGCGGGAGATTGCCAAAACATACATATTTATTGACCAAAAGTGCATTTGTGGAGAGGAGAGAGCGAATAGGAGTAAAAATGCCGTTTAGCTATATAATATAGGAAGTAGGAGGATTGCATATAGCACTCCCCGTCAGCAGGGAAGCTTCGGGCGAAAGCGGGCAGAACAATGGTAGCCTTGAGCGCGGGACGGGGCATAGCTACTTTTTGCAGAAGCGGGGGCTATGGGCGAACGTAGTAGGGCAAAATTTAGCAGCCCGTGGTTCTGCCCGCTTTGCAGGGCAATGGCAAGCGACAGGATAGTGCGCAGGTCAGCAGGCAAAGAAGCCTCCTGCTGACTTGATTTTTTGGTTACTTTTTTATCAAGAAAAAAGTAACTGGCCCCGCCCGGCCAAGAGGGCGACGATGTTTGTTATAGGGATATATTTGTTGTGAACTTTCGCTTTAGGTGAGTAGCACGAGGCTTGCGTTATTCACGTTAAGAAACGGGATTTGATTCAATACCGAGAGCATTGGCCGCTCATTTGCCGTGGCGGCTGTTCCTTTTGTCTTGACACAAAAGGAACCAAAAAGTCAGAAAAAAGCTTCAGCGCACAAGGCCTGCCCCGAAGCCCATCGGGGGCCATACGCTTGGCCCGCTTTTCTGTCAGGCCACCGCTCACTCATTTCATAAACTTGTTGTGGATTGATAACGAGGAAGTTTTTATTAAACATCAAAACGTACATTTTTTTTAACATCGCGTACTTTTTAAAACCGCAATGTTAAATTATCCGGTATATAAAATTCATTTTTGTTTATGATATCGTTCAAACTCGAAACCTCTTTTAATGAATTCATTCAGCACCATATCATAAACCAATTATTAAAATAAACTATCCGCATCAAATGAGCATCAAAAACCTTTTGGGTTTAAACAGGTACGCGTTTATCAAAACACTGTGCGTTTACATTTTGGTAAACTGCATTAGTGCTATTGCCGCTCATTCACAACCATATCCTTATAAATTCAATTACCTTACGGTTGATGAAGGTCTGTCGCATACCGATGCCAATTACATTGTACAGGATAAACAAGGTTACATTTGGGTAGCTACTTTTTTTGGCCTCGACCGGTATGATGGTTATTCGATAAAAAAGTTTTACAATAGCAACGTTCCGCTTAACAATGCTTTCAAAAACAGGCTGATCTGTCTTTACCCCGATAACGACGGCAATATCTGGCTTGGCACCGAAGGCGGATTACAATGCTTTAACGCCCGGTTGGAAAAATATACCGATTTTACTGAAGCAGGCGGAAGTAAAACAAGCTTTCAAAAAGTAATCAAGCCTGCCGGCGATCTGCTATATGTTTATACCGGTAGTCAGCTCAAAATATTTCGCGTTAAGGGGAGTACGGTCGTGCTTCAAAAGTTGGATACCCCCGCAGGTCTTCACGTAAATGATATTGCCGCAGATAAAAGCGGAACACTTTATCTATCAGGTAATTTAGGCCTATGGCGATTGGATAAGGGTAACAAACTGTTTAAAGTGGCAATTAACGGTCTGGCCGACCAGGAATTTACTCATGTTTTTTTTGACAGATGGAATAACCTGATGGTATCAGCCAAAAACGTTTTATGGCTATCGGATAAAAACGGAGGTTTGTTTTCTGTAGATAAACAGTTTGTTGGCCAGGGTTATTCGGATATTAGAGGAATGGCGCAAAGCAGCAAGGGCGATTATTGGATAAGCACGCCCGGCGCGGTTTTAAGGTTAGATAGTAAGCTTAATTTTATCCAGGCGGTAAGCGACAAAACATCGCCGCATGGCTTAAACTCAAATTCACTGAGCAAAATTTTTATCGATCGTACCGATTGTCTCTGGATCTGTACTTTTGGTGGCGGTGTTAATTATTGCGATTTAAATAAAAAACTGTTTTATACGCTACAGCATAATCCCGAGGTGCCCAATTCGTTGGCGGGTAACCACATCCGCTCGGTATTGGCCAATGGCGATGATATTTGGGTGGGTACTACAGCCAACGGATTAAACCGTTATAACTTAAAAACGCAGAAATTCAGTTATTATAATACATACAACTCGCCCATAAAGTTAAAAAGCGATGCCGTTACTGCCTTAGTGTTTGATAACGACCATAACCTTTGGATAGGCAGTTCATCCGGCATTGATATCCTAAAACCTGATGGCACATTATGGAAACCCATCGGCTCTGAACTTTTTCCAACCCATGTAATTGATTGCTTTACTAAAGATTATTACGGTAACATATGGTTTGGCAACCATCAGGATAACGTGGGCGTGATATGGAAGGATGCTTCAAATCGCTACCGCATAAAATACTACGGCGAAGGTTATTTTATTTATGCCGATAAAAACCGCCCGCAATTGATGGTTTCCAGCATCCACGGTTTAAAGCGGATGATCATTGATAGGGAGGGCAATGTTTTAAAAAGCTTTTCATATAATGCCTCGGCAACTAAGGCCAATTCGCTAAGCTCAGATTATACCTATCCCATAGATAAACAAAACGATAGTACTTATTGGATAGGCACAATCGGCGGGGGGCTTAACAAACTGGTGCTGCGTGAAAAAAACGATACCTATGCCATCACTACCTATGCGGGTAACTATGGCATATTTAACGATGTGGAAAGCCTGGAGGTTGATGATGCCGGTAACGTTTGGATGGGCGGTAACGGGCTGGAATGTTTTAATCCCATTACCGGTAAACTGATCCGTTATGATAAAAACGATGGGCTGCAGGGCAATAGCTTTAAAGTAGGCGCATCGTACAAAGGAGATGACGGTCGTTTATATTTTGGTGGGATTAAAGGCCTCAATTATTTTTATCCCAACCAGATCAAGGCTAACGAGATAGCCGCGCAACCGGTTTTTACCGATATCCTGATCAATAACCAGCGACCGGTTTATGGCGACAGCGATTCATCAAAAAACGCTATCCCGCAGGCTATAGGTTACTGTGATAAGCTTAACCTTAATTACCTGCAAAATAACTTCGTGATCTCGTTCTCGTCCATGCATTTTGCAAATCCGTTAAAATGCAGGTTCAGGTACAAGCTTGAGGGGTTTGATAAGGATTGGAAATATACCGATGGTAAAAATCCAACAGCGGCTTATAGTAACCTTGATTACGCCGGTTATAAATTTGTGGTTGAGGCTACCAATAACGATGGTGTATGGAGCAAAGCCAAAGCAGAAATGACAGTTACGGTAACTCCGCCATGGTGGAAATCTGGCCTGGCCAAGCTTGTTTATGCGATTTTGTTTTTATCTGGGTTGGTAGGTATTTACATATACCAGGCACGCTGGTACCGCCTGAAACGCGAAATGGAAGTACGCGCCATTAATGAGAACAAGCGCGAAGAAATGCACCAGCAGCGCGAAGAACTTTACCAGCAACAGCTGATGTTTTTTACCAATGTATCGCACGAGTTCCGCACGCCATTAACGCTGATATTAGGCCCGCTTGAAAGCCTCATCGGGCAAAATAAAAACCCCGCGCTCGATTATTCGTACCAGCTAATGTACCGGAATGCCAAACGGCTAATGAACCTGATTAGCGAGCTAATGAACTTTAAAAAAGTTGCGGATAGTATTATCAAGCTCCAGGTTCAGCCTTTATTGATCAGCCAGTTTTGCAAAGATCTTACCTGGGAGTTCCAAAATCTTGCTATCAACAAAAGCATCAGTTTTGAAGTGAATGATCAAACAGAAAACCAGGCTGTTGAGGCAGCTCCGTTTGATGTTCAGGTATTGGAAAAGATATTGTTTAACCTGCTCAATAATTCGTTCAAGTACACCAATGCAGGCGGGAAAGTATCGTTCGATGTGTTTTTTGACATCGACAAATTCAAGCCATCGTTCAATACAGGTTTTGAATTGCTGAACAAAGACCACCGGGCAAAAAAATATATCTATTTCAGGGTTGCCGATACAGGGATAGGAATTTCCGGCGAGTCGATCACGCGCATTTTTGATAGATACTACCGCATTAGTAAAAATCACCTCGGCTCGGGCGTGGGGCTGGCACTGGTAAAAAGCCTTACGCAACTGCACAAAGGCGATATTTACGTTTACAGCGAGCGATATAAGGGCACGGAAATTATCATTGGCATTCCTTGGGGCGAGGAAAATTACGAGGTTACGGAAAAGGTAGCCATCAGCGGGGCTGAGGCGCAATTGGAAACGATAGATAATGCTATAATGATCCCATTACCGGAGGGGGAACAATCAGCAAGTACAGGTATTCCTGTTAAAAGCCGCAAACATTTGTTGCTGGTTGAGGATAATCATGAGCTGCGGGCCTTCTTAAAACAATCGTTCGAGAACTATTACGTAGTGCACGAGGCAGAAGATGGCAAACAGGGGTTTGATATTGCCACCAAAACGGTACCCGATCTTATTATTAGCGATGTGATGATGCCCGGTATGAACGGTATTGAGCTTTGTAAACTACTTAAAGAACAGTTTGAAACCAGCCACATCCCATTCGTTATTTTATCCGCAAAAGATGCTTTGGATACTAAAATTGAGGGGATGGAATCGGGTGCGGATTTTTATTTCGCTAAACCTTTAAGTATTGATCTGCTGTTGTTAACGGTAAGCAACATATTTGAGCAGGCCGAAAAGCTAAAGCAGCGGTACACTAAAGATTATTTATCGGAAGCTACCGAACTGGTACACTCCGAAAAGGACAAAGAGTTTTTTCAAAAGCTGATCAATGTGATTGAAGATAATATCCAGGATCTGAACCTCGACGTGGATTTTTTGTGCAGGCATTTGTACATCAGCCGTACCAAATTATATCAAAAAATAAAAGGCATCTCAGATCAATCAGTCGGCGAGTTTATCCGTACTGTGCGGCTTAAACGCGCTATCCAGATCATGACGCACGAGGATGTTTCGATGAATGAAGTGGCCGATAGGATAGGTTTGCAAAGCAATTCTAATTTTTCGAGGGCGTTTAAAAAGGAGTATGGCAAATCGCCTTTGCAGTTTATGCAATCGTTAAAAAAAAACCAGACACAAGCTTAGGCCGATATTCAAAAAAATGAACGGAACGTCAACAAAAATGTATAATTTGCCACGTCCCTAAATCAATTTAGCGGGTAATTTGTAACGCTATTTATATAAACCTATCAATGAACAATCCAATTAAAAACCTGATCAGTTTAACGTTATTAATTTTTTTTACGGTTGGCACATTAAGCGCCCAAACCAAACCACAGTACACGAAATACGTAAATACATTTATCGGTACCGCTCCGCTTAATGATCCTAAAGTTTTGGGCTATAAACTACCCGACGGATGGCGCTCATGGGCAGGCCTTACCTTTCCGGGCAGTTCGCTGCCAAATGCAATGGTGCAACTAAGTCCGATGACAGCTTACGGCTCGGGTGCGGGCTATCAATACGAAGATTCGGTGATATTGGGCTTTACCCATACCAACAAAGGGCACTGGAACCTTTGTAATATTCCGATCCTCCCGGTATCAAATCCTAAAGGCGATAAGTTCGGCTCTAAATTTTCGCATAAAAAAGAAAGCTCAGCGCCCGGTTTTTACCAGGTATATCTTGAGGATTACGATGTAAACGTTAACCTTACCAGCACGCTAAGGTGCGGTTACCATCAATACCAGTTTAAAAACAACACCAACAGGCAAATCCTTTTTGATCTGGGTAAAGCCAACAGCAGGGTATCAACCTGGCGCATTGAACAGGCCGGGTCAAATGCGGTGCAAGGTTTTCAGGGCGGTGAGAATGTTTATTTCTATGCTACGATAAATACAAGGATCAATAAGTTAGAGAAAACAGAAGAAGGCCAGCGTAGCGGCCATGCTATGTTATATTTAGCTGATGGCGGCACAGGTCCGGTTGAAATAAAGATCGGTTTATCTTTTGTAAGCGAGAAGAACGCGAAGGAAAACCTCGAAAAAGAGATCGGCAATAAAAGCTTTGACGTGATCCGCGCCGAAGCATCACAAACCTGGGAAAAGCTGCTTTCAAACATCCAGGTAAAAGGCGGTACCGAGAAGCAAAAACGCATGTTTTATTCAAGCCTGTACCGCTCGTTCCTGTGGCCTGCATTACGCAGCGATGTAAACGGCGAATTTACCGATGCCAAAAAGAATGTAGTTAAAACCGGCTTCAGATATTACACAGAACCTTCGCTTTGGGATACCTATCGTAATAAAGATGTTTTATTGGGATTGATAACACCCGATGTTACGCTGGATGTAATTAAATCCCTGAAAAATGTTGGTGATAACACAGGCTTTATCCCTACGTTTTTCCACGGTGACCATGGGGCATCATCTATCGCCGGCGCTTACCTGCGTGGAATCGATCAGTTTGATGTGGAAGGCACGTACAAGCTATTGTTAAGGAATGCCAATGTTGAAGGTGGCCCAAGGCCTTACATCACCGAGTATATCCAAAAAGGTTATATCTCTGATCCGGATATCGCTAAACCCGAGGTAGAAACTAAAGCCAAAGCAGGTGTTTCAAAAACTTTAGAGTATTCATATGATGATTATTCGGTTGCGCAGATAGCCAAAAAATTGGGGGATACGGCCAACTATCGCATTTTGATGGCCCGTTCAAAAAACTATAAAAACATGTTCGATCCGTCAACCCGCTTTATGCGCGGCAGGTTGGAAAATGGCGATTGGATCAAAAATTTCGATCCGCAACATCCGTACTATGAGTACATGTACCGGGAAGCTAACGCCTGGCAGGTTTCATTTTTCGCTCCTCACGATATGCCAGGATTGATCAAATTATATGGCGGCCCTAAAGGTTTTGAATCCAAACTCGATTCGCTGTTCACCCTGCCATGGAACCCTAATTATATAGCCCGAAACGTAGAGACCATGATAGGCCAATACTGCCAGGGTAACCAGCCCGATCACGAAGCGCCATTTGCTTACATCTTCATCAATAAGCCAGCAAAATCGCAAAAAATGATCGATTATATTTTGAATAACCTGTACGGTATAGGAGATGAGGGGCTGGAACTGAGTGGTATGGATGACGCGGGCGAAATGTCGTCATGGTATGTTTTCAGTGCTTTGGGCTTATATCCGTTCTCAGCAACTGATCCGAAATACATTGTTACCGCGCCGCTGTTTGATGAGGTAAAATGGACAACCAGCAATGGCAAAACCATTACCATCAGCAAACCAGGTAAAGGCAGGGCGGTTACATCGGTGCTGGTAAACGGAAAGGTTAATCCGGGCTATTTTGTATCGCATGACCTGTTTAAAACAGGAGGGAAAATTAATATTGTTACGAAGTAAAGCAATTTAATAGTCTACAAGCATTTAATAAATATCGCAATTGCTTCGTACCTACCCGTAACAAGTTGGCGACTCCAGACTTACGAAGTTTTAAAAACTTCGTAAGTCTTACCTGCTTAGTCATATCCTCCTTCAAAACCTTCGACTGTTATTACTCGCAATAACGATCTGATAATGTCACGATTTTCTCCGGTCAGCATTTTGCGATTTTTCTTCCAACAATTCCCGGCATAAGGTGTTACTCTATCATGAAAAATCCATTCAAAAAAGAAGATAACACAGCATTAATCATTGCAATTGCAGCAGGTGCCGCATTAGCAGGTGTAACAGCTTATTTGTTTTTAACAGAAAGCGGGAGCGAGGTGATCAGTTCGATCAAACACAAGTTTAAAGATGAGGCAAAAGACCTTGCATCAGATATAGTGAGCAACAAAACCGGTATCAAGAAAAAGACCGTAAAAAAGGTAGCGGATCATATTGCTGAGTAATATGCCTTCGAGATCAAAAAAGCCTTACGTTATCTGCCATATGATGAGTTCGGTAGATGGTAAAATTTTAACCAAAAACTGGACCGGCACCAAAACCGGAGAAAAATCGACCGGCCTCTACGAAAAATACCATAAAAAGTATGATAGCCAGGCCTGGATGTGCGGCAGGGTAACAATGGAGCGTGATTTTGCCGACGGATTATACACCCACAAAGGGGCAAAGGTAAAAGACGCCAGCGATTTTATTGCCGATGCAAATGTCAAATCATTTGCTATTGCTTTAGATGCTAAAGGCAAACTGGCTTGGAAAGACAACAACATCGATGGTGACCATATAGTAGAGGTGCTAACTGAACAGGTTTCACAATCGTATCTGGACTATCTGAAGGATTTAGGCATCTCCTATATTTTTGCCGGTAAAAACGAAGTAGATCTTGAGCTTGCTTTAAATAAGATCGCGGCTCGTTTCCCAATTAAAACACTGATGCTGGAAGGCGGAGGCAACCTGAACGGCGCTATGATAAAAGCCGGACTGGTAGATGAACTAAGTCTGTTGATACTGCCGCTGGCTGACGGTACAACCGCGACCAGCGTATTTGAAACGGGTGCTGTTACAGAAATGAAATTAAACAAGGTAAAAGAATTGGCAGGTGGCGTGATCTGGCTAAATTATAAAATCAAAAAGGCCAAATAAACACTTCTTATTTTATTTGAATGCCTTTTTGATCTCGTTTAAATAGTCTTCACGGTTTGATCTTGTAAAGCTGATATCCCGGCATCGGTTAAATAAAATGAATGCTTTAAGCGTTTCAATTATTTCTGATATCATTGCTTCGCTGAGTTCTACATCTTCAAAATGGAGGTTGTGTACTATCAGTACTTTTTGTTTTCTATCAGCCTTGGCATCCATCCTGGCAACAAAGGTATCGCCAACCAGTACGGGTAGCGAAAAATAGCCGTACTTGCGTTTAGGTGCAGGTACAAAGCACTCTATCTGGTAATCAAAATTGAAAAAATCCTTTAACCGGTGGCGGAATACGTTTAGGATATCAAATGGAGATAGTATAAAAGCCTCGCCCGATAGTTCAATATCCCGCTGCTGGGTAGGTAGCATGTAAAGCTGCGCGGTTTTAAGTCCTTCTACTTGTACACTTAATAATTCTCCTTCGGCTATCATTTTTACAAGCTCCTGTTTTACAAGATTGCCTTTTACCCGGCGTGCGCGCCAGGCTATTTCTTTTACAGATGAAATGCCTAAAGCGCCCAATGTACGCCTGATAACAAAACGGGCGTATTCATCGGGTGTTGGCGGGGTAAGGTCGGTATCAACAGGAGTGAGGTTCATCGGCAGATCGTACACCTTATGAAAAGCTTTGGTGCGGGTGATCATCAGTTTGCCTTCAAAATACAAACGTTCGAGAGCCATTTTAGATGGCCGCCAATCCCACCAACCTGTGCTTGCTTCGGGGCGGTCGTTTTCAAAATCACCTACCATTAGCGGGCCTTCGCGCTCTATACGGTCTAACACCTGGTTCATTAACCTGCTTTCGGCAGTGGTTTTAGGCTTTCCGTTTATTTCAAAGGCGTCTTTAACAGGCATGGAAAACCGAAACTCGTGCATGGGCATAAAGCCGGCATCGGAGGTGAAATATTCAAAGATCCGGCCTTCGTCGGTTAGTTCGCCTAACCATGCCGGTTCGTAATCTGGAATACGCGCAGCCATTACATGATGGTGCGCCCTTTCAACTACATAGTTGGTATCAAGTTGCACAAAACCAAGATGGTCTATCAACCGGTAAACCGCCTCGATCCCTGTGCCGAATTGTGCTTTTTTGCTCAATCCGGCTGCATTCAGAATAATTTTACGGGCTTCAGTAGGCGAAAGCTGTATAGGTTCCATATCGCCAAAGTAATAAATATCCGTTTAACTGAGGGCTATAGGAGTAATTCATTACCTAATACCTCGCCCAAAATATGTTCCCGGCTCCACTCGGATAACATTGTTAGAATAGGCCTCAGCGTATCGCCTTTAGGGCTTAGCGAATATTCAACCCTTGGTGGCACCTCGGGATAGGCCTTGCGTGTAACGATACCATCAGCTTCCAGTTCTTTTAATGTTCTGGATAATACTTTCAAAGCCATGCCGGGCATAGTTTTATTTAATTCACCAAAGCGTAAGGGGCCTTTCATTAGCAACCACAGCAGGGGTGGTTTCCACTTGCCGCCAATCACATCAATGGTTGCGGTTACCGGGCACTCATCAGCACTGTGATAATTTTTTAATTTATTTTCTGCCATAGCGCTCTAAATACGCAATTACTACTTTTTTGTCATTACTTGACAAAATGGTAACTACTTGACAAAAGTAAAGTATTGGGATAACTTCGTAAAAAATAACAGATAAAAATATGAAGATCATTATTATCGGTGCCTCTGGCACCATTGGTAAACATGTAGTAAAAGCGTTGGAAAACAACAACGAGATCATAAAAATTGGCTCAAAAAGTGGCGACTTCCAGGTAGACATTTCTAACCCTGAATCGATCAAAGAGCTATTTGAACAAACAGGCCCCTTCGACGCATTGATCAGCACCACAGGCGACGCGCATTTTGGCCCGTTGACTTCAATGACTGATGCAGATTTCCGTGTTGGCTTAAATAGTAAATTAATGGGGCAGGTTAACCTGGTACTCATTGGTCAGCAATATATCAACCCAAAAGGTTCATTCACCCTCACATCGGGAAGTTTAGCCGCAGATCCTGTTGTATACGGTGCATCGGTAAGCGCAATTAACGGTGCCCTGGATTCCTTTGTAAACGCTGCCGCTATTGAGTTGGAAAACGGTGTGCGCATTAACGCTGTAGGGCCGGGTGTAGTTGAAGAATCACCTGCGTATTTCCCGTATTTTCCAGGACATATCCCGGTATCAATGCACCGCGTTGCACAGGCTTATGTGAAAAGCGTACTTGGTGCTCAAACCGGTCAGGCATATAAAGTGGTTTAAACAATTGTAGCGCTTTGCTTCGTTTGGTTGAGTATTAGCTGACCGGAGGTTATATTTGCGCCGATGGAAATTTCAAAATTTGAAAAACTTACTGAACGAAGTAAGGGCTACAAAGCTTTTTTATATGATTGCGATGGCACACTGGCCGATAACATGGGGGCACACAAAGAAACGTATATAAAAGTAGCAGCGGATAAAGGCTATGTGATTGAAGGGGACATAATCGACGAGTTGGCAGGCTGGCCGGTAATAAACGTTATTGAAGAGATCAATAAAAAATACGGATCGAATTTTGATCCGCAGGAATTTAAAGATCTGAAATATAAACTATTTCTTGATGAATACATCGTCCACACACTACCGATAGCTCACGTGGTTGATCACCTTAAGGCGCATGTTGGAAAAGTACGCATTGGCGTGGTATCCGGCAGCGGCAGAGTAGCAGTTGAAAAAACGCTCGATGTGTTGGGCATAGCCCATTTAGTTGAGGTGATGGTTTGCGCTGGCGAAACTGAACGCGGCAAACCCTTTGCCGATCCATTTTTAAAAGCTGCCGAATTATTGGGTGTAGCCCCCGCCGATTGCCTGGTTTTTGAAGATGGTGAAGCCGGTACTATTGCCGCTACTGCGGCGGGTATGGATTGGGTGAGGATTGATCAATTGTAGATATAACGATTAAGCAGTTAAGACTTACGAAGTTTTCAAAACTTCGTAAGTCTGGCTATTTAGGTATGCAACTGGTAACTACGGATGCTGCTTATTACTTGCTCAGCATTCCCGTCTGCACCACCTTCTGTATCGATCCATCAGCATTAAAATGCAACTCATCAACACAAATTGAGCGTAGATTACCACGGCCAGTTAGCACATCGTTGTGGTAAAAGGCATACCATTTACCTTTATATTCCACTACCGAACCATGACTTGTATCGCAACCCGTTGGGTCGAGGTAAACACCGCCGTAAGTCCACGGGCCGAGGGGACTGCTGCTTGTGGCATAGTTTAGCCTGTTTGCTCCGTTTTTGTTTTCGGTATGGTTATCAGCGTAGGTTAGGTAATAAATGTTATTTCGTTTAAACACCCAGGTCGCTTCGTGAAAATCTTTGAGGCCTTCCATTGGTCGTAATGGTTCGGCTATTTCGGTCATGCTGGGTTTTAGTTTAGTGCCAACGCAACGGCCACCACCTCCATAGTAAAAATAGGCCTGGCCGTCTTCGTCAACAAATACGCACGGATCTATCATTGATCGACTGTCTTTACCCAGATCAAGGTAACCTTGTACCTTAAAATTAGCCGCCGGTTGTTTGCTTGTAGCTATGCCTACCTTCCAGGTAGTATCCCAGTTACTGCCGCTTGGGTGCGGAAAATAGAAGTAATATTTACCGTTTTTATAAGCACAATCCGGTGCCCACATAAAGCCGCCTTCTTTGCGTCCCCATGGCACCTGGCTGGCGTTCAGGATCTCGCCGTGATCTTTCCAGTGTACCATGTCATCGGTAGAGTACACGTGGTATTTATCCATCAGATCGCAGCCGCGGGGCGGGTCTACATCATGAGATGGGTAAACATACAAGCGACCGTCTTTCCATACATGGGCGGAGGGATCGGCAGTGTAAATGTCCCTTATAATTGGGTTTTGGGCGTAAGTTTCTGTTGAGAGAAACAGGATGGTTAGTAGATAGAAAAGCTTTGAAAATGTTTTTTTCATATTGTAGCCGTATTATTTGGTTTAGCTGCAAATAACATCCGGCTAATTAAAAAAACGTTAATAATCCCTTAATGCAGGAAATTGATCATTAAACAGGCTTTAAATTTTAATGTAGATCTTCTGTTTGTACATCCAGTAAAGTATCAGCCATAATAAAAACAATGTTAAAGCGCCGCTTATTAATGTGGCGTAAGCGATGCCGAAAAGCTGATCGTAGTGGCTACCGAGGTGTACATAGAGGTTATCAAGAATATATTGCCGAAGCCCGCCGTCGGACATTACATACGCTACGATAGAGTTCATGCCGATAACGCTCAGAAAGAAAAACGGTTTTCTGTACTGTTTCAGATCAACCAACCAGTAAAACAGCGCCAGAAAACCAAAACAGATGTCACCACTAAATAACACCCAGGCCGACGTCCAGATTCTTTTTACTATTGGATTGATGTTAGTGATTTGCAATAGAACGCCCAAAATGCTAAGGCAGATCGCTGCTATGATGAAGCATTTTAGCTTCTCGTTGGTTTTTCGTTCACCTTTTAAAACCCCACCTGCCAAAAGCCCGAGTATCATGGTACCCAGCGTAGGGATAAAACTTAGTGTAGCGTAACCTCCTTCGTTAAACAGAAAAGGTTTGCTTCGCGGAAATAGGTTCAGAAACCAGCGATCAAAGGCCCAGGCCAGGTTGGTATTTTTGTTCCAATGAGCAGCGAAACCATGCAGATTGTGTTCCCAGTTTGCACTTACGCCTGCAGATGCATAATCAAAGCCGGGGCCTGGTAAAGGATATAAGGCAAAGGCCAGCCAATAGCCAAACAGGATAGTGGCTAACGCGATAATTTGGATCCGTGGGTTGCAAAAGCCAAGCAATACAAGAAAAGTATAACCAAGGCCGATCTGTTGAAGTGTATCTTCGAAAGTAAAATAGGTTTGATCTTTTCCTATTGATCTTAAAAAGAAACCAAGAAATACCAGGATCAACGAACGAAATAAAGCATGGCGTAAAATAAAACCAGTTGTAGCACCTTTATTTTTCCGGGAGGCCAACGAAAACGGGAGCACCGAGCCAACCAAAAAACTAAAAGAGGGCTGGATCATATCGTGCAGACTGAGCCAGGTCCAGGGCACGTGCGATTGATTAAAAGCCAATAACTGCCAAAACTTGCTACCAGGCAATGCCTTCGATACACTCTCGAAAGATAGTACCTCCGCCATCATTAATAGCATCACAAAACCGCGATAAACATCTACCGAAGCAACCCTTGCGTTTGGGTTGGCAAGATTTAATGGCTGACTTAAATTATCGGCAGAAGGGATCGCGCTTTTTTCCATTAGTGTAAGAAATTCCTATTAAGATATTACTCTTTTGAGATACTTACAAATGGTATAAGTTTTTACGGCAGCTTCTGGGAGTTTATCAAAATATGTTTTAGGTAGAGACGCATAATTGCGTCTCCCGCATGCAATTCCGATGGAGGTATAGATTTTAAATCGGTTGCACACTGGAAAACGCAATTCTGCGTGTCTATAAACAGGCTTAAGCCTGTTTCAAATCATCATGATCCGTCCCTACAACTACATCATACCACTGTTCAATTTCCTTTTCAAAAGCGGCAGTTTTTTCACGGAAACGATGCAGGGTATCACTACCTAATGGCAGGTGTACCGGAGGGTTTTCAGACGTGGCCAGTTTAATGAAAGCCTGAGCCAGTTTTTCAGGATCGCCGGGTTGTTTGTAGTTTAGTTCGGTAGCCAGGTTACGCATGTTGCCAACGGTTTCGTGGTAATCGGCAATTTCGTTTGATGTGCGTGTAAGCGAAGTTTCATCAAGGAAATTGGTGCGGAAAAAGCCGGGAGCAACAACTGTAGCGTGGATACCAAGAGGCGCAAGTTCAAGAGCCATAGCCTCGGTAAGGCCTTCAACTGCGAATTTGGTAGATCCATAAACGCCCCAGCCAAAGTATGCAGCTAAACCACCAACTGACGATACGTTGATCACGTGGCCGCTACGCTCTTTGCGCATATAAGGCAAAATGGCACGGGTTACATTTAACAGGCCAAATACGTTGGTTTCATAATTGCGTTTCACCTCTTCGGCGGTGGCTTCTTCAACCGCTGATAGCAAACCATAACCGGCATTGTTCACCAATACGTCTATGCGGCCAAAATGTTCAACTGCTTTTGCAGCAGCTTCGTGTGATTGTTCTTCGCTGGTTACATCAAGCGCGACAACCAGGAGGTTGGGGCTATTATTAAATTCGGTAGTCAGTGCTTCAGGGTTTTTGCGAACGGTTGCTACCAGTTTATCACCGCTTGCTAAAACGGCTTTCGAAATTTCTAATCCAAAACCTCTGGAGGCCCCGGTTATAAACCATACTTTTTGAGTTTTCATTTTATTATGCTTTAAGTTTTTTGTTTTTGTTTACACCACAAAGTTGGCAACAAATACAGGGGGAGCTTATAGCAAAAGCAAAGAGCTTATTATGAAAATCAAAGAAGGTAGTATTTTTAAATGTAGAGACGCATCACATGCGTCTCTCACAGGACAAGCCACTTGCAAGGCACCGTTTTATTTGCATACGGGAGACGCATGTGATGCGTCTACATAAAATTCCTAAATTAATTGGCGTTTTGATAAGATCGCCTGAATTCCGCAGGTGTTAAACCGGTATTCTTCTTGAAAAACAGGCTGAAGTTTGGCTGCTCGGCAAAGCCTATGCTATAACCTATATCTTGTAAAGTCCAATCGGTTTGCACCAATAGGGCTTTGGTTTCCTCGAGCAGGCGGTTACGGATGTGGGTGCTCACATTTTGCCCGGTATGTTTTTTTAGTACGGCGTTAAGGTGGTTGGGATGTACCGATAGGTTTGCTGCAAACTCCTTGGCAGTTTTCATTTTTATGGGCGAGGTATAATTGATCCCCGATGTTTCCCTCTCCAATAAATGAAAAAACTGGTGGATGTAATGAAACTCATCGCTCACATTATCCGGTTTCGGATAGTTGGCTATCCGCATGCTTTCAACCATTAGCAGTTGCAGGTAAGCTTGTAAAGCATCATGTTTTAGCTGATTGTTTGATAGTTCCTCCTGATGCATCCGTTCAAAAAAGCTGTTCAATATTGGCAAGTCCGAGTTTTTTAAGCGGATCACACTCTTTTCCTTTTCGGTAAACAGCCCATACTTATCAATAGTGGCTTTTAATTGCGGATGGTTATTGATAAAATCGCGTTTAAAAAGCACATAATGACCGCCCGAAATATCTGATAGATTTTTCCAGGAAATGATATCGTTGGGATGGATGAACAGGATGGTTGGCTCTTCGATGTAATAGGTATTAAGGCCCATAGTAAAAACGCCAACACCTTCGGTTACCATTAAAACCTTATAAAAATCTCGGCGATTAGGAGAGAGGTAATTGCGGCACTCATGATGCTTGCGGTCAAAAACCTTGATACTCCACGCTTCAAAAGAATCGCGCAATACCGGGATCATATCCGGCAGATCGCGGAGGGTATCTATCGTTTTAACGTCGAGGGTGGGTTTCATGGCAGATAAGTTTATAACAAAGATATATCGAAACGGGATTTGATTTACCGATGGCGTTTTTTTTAATGATGGTATGATGACCCGTTTTATTGATCAGGCCAAATGCATTACCGCGTATAAAGCCACGGCAGATATGGCTATCCAAAGAGTTACACCCTGCAAAAGTGGTTTCACACCAACAGATGCCAATACTTTACGTGATAACCCTGCGCCAATTAAAAATAAGGTAAGTGTTAACCCGGTTTTGGCGATATTAACCACGTAGGGGCTGATCAGCTTAACTACAGGTACGTAGGTGTTTATGATCATGGCCAACACAAACAGACCGATAAAGTAGGGGATACTTACTTTTTTTGATTTGTTTTTAAAAATGAAAGTAGACATAAAAGCTACCGGGATGATCCACAAGGCACGCGCCAGTTTAACGGTTGTTGCCACTTCCAAAGCGTGCGCGCCATATTTACTGGCCGCCCCAACTACAGAGCTGGTATCATGTATAGCGATAGCACACCATAAACCGAATTGTGTTTGAGATAAATTGAAGTAATGACCAATAAGCGGGAATGCGAAAAGCGCAATAGAATTAAGAATAAACACACAGCCCAATGCTACGGAGATCTGCTTCTCTTCGGCCTTAATAACCGGTGATATTGCAGCGATGGCGCTCCCCCCGCAAATAGCCGTGCCTGATGCGATGAGGTAAGATGTTTTCTTTTCGATATTTAACCATTTGCCCATCAACGTACCAAACAAAAGCGTTCCGGTAATTGAGGCGATGGTAAATAGAACACCCTCTTTACCCGCCTGCAAGGCGCTATGAACATTCATCCCGAAGCCAAGCCCAACAACCGAAACCTGCAATAGTATATGCGTAGCCTTGTGGTTAAGATGCAAATAAGGGTGGCCAGAAAATTGCGCTACTATCAAACCTAACAACAAGGCCACAGCCGGGCTCATAAATGGCATCAGGCAAACCACCAGGCAAATAGCGAAAATTATTTTGCGGGCATCTTGATTAAGGTTTAGAAGCAACCCGCCGGTATTGGTTATTTGATGTTGAGTATTCATTTTTCCTTTGTTTTGATGATACAAAGGTGAATGAAATTACCATCGCGTTTTTATCATAAAACGCAATGTTCAATAACCAAAAGTAATGACTTGTTAGTAGTTTAAAGTCCCGAACACACCGTTATGGTAATCGATAATAGCCTGCTCTGTTTCTTGCGCGGTGTTCATTACAAAATTGTCTTTCGCTGCAACGGGTTCTTCAATAGGCTCTGCTGATAGAAAAAGGATCTGCGCATCTTCGCTGGCTACAACCGTAATATCCTCATTCTCTTTATCAAATATTACAAGGTTGTATTGAGTGATCGTTTCATCGTTTACAACAACCGTTCCGCGGATAATATAAAGTAATGTCCAATAGCCTGGTTTAGCCTTTAAATTTACCTGCTTACCATTGGCAATGGTGCCAACTATTGAGATCACTGGCGTGAAATTTTTTATCGGGCCGGTTTGGCCATCATAGTCGCCGCTGGCCAGTTTAAAATTAAGTCCTTCGCCTTGTAGTACGGCAGGTATTTGATCGGCAGTGGCGGCTTGGTAAAATGGCTCATCCCATTTTTTACTTGCAGGCGCGTTGATCCATAGTTGGATCAGTTCCATTACGCCGCCATCTTTTAATAGTTGTTCTGTTGGCCCTTCGCTGTGCATAATGCCTTTGCCTGCAAACATCCATTGCACACCGCCTGCTTTAATAATTTCATCGTTGCCTGCATTATCTTTATGGTAACCTTCGCCCTGTAACATAATGGTGTACGGACTAAAGCCACGGTGCGGGTGCGGATGGATCCGAAGCGTTTGCCCCGGTTCGATCACCTCTGGCCCCATATGGTGCAGCACAATAAACGGATTGGCAAATCGGAAATCTTTATGAGGCAAGGGCTGACGAACAGTTTCTTCGGCAGTGATCTTCTTTTCGCGACCGGCGAGGATATGGGTGATGGCTTTTTTCATGGTTAGATACTATGTGATATAAAAATAACGGAACGTTTTAAAGAATCAGAATGAAGTTGTCAAATTCGTATATTGATATCCATCATGTCATTGCGAGTAAGTAAAAGCCGAGGCATCTGAAGGATTATATGATATCAGGTGGGGCAGCCTGTCACCCTGAGTAAGGTTTATTTGCGCGCAAATAATAGCATTGCAGATGACATTTTTGCGTATCTGATTATCAATGCGTTATAGACTTGTCAATGGCAGCTTGTCGAAGGGTCGCGCGCAGAGGCCCCACCCACCATGCTTCGACAGGCTCAGCATGACACCCAATTTAAACTTGTTATGGGTAGGCACGAAGTAATCGCCAACTATACAAGGCGGATCTGCCTCCGTGCGATTGCGTCGTACCTCGCAATGACGATCAGTTTATTTACGCAACCGTCAACCTAACCAAATATTGTTTAAACTCATCTTCTAACAAAACTTCCATATCAAATCCAGCCTCCTGCACAATCGGTTCAAGCGTTTTTTCATCAACATAAAGCCAATTGAACCAATCTGTTTTTTGACCGCTGTATTGATACTGATATGAAAGTTCGCCGTAATACCCCTTTTCCGGAAGCCCACTTTCCTCATATAAATAAGCGATATCTGATGAGTCGAAAAGGATCTGTCCGCCGGGATTAAGCAGCGATTTAATGTGCTGAAGAAAAACCTTCAAATTTTCGAGCGTTCCTGTCAGGCCGATACCATTCATCAGCAATAACAGCGTATCGAACTTTTGCTCACTATATTTGAATATATCTCCTTTAACCACTTTTTGCACACCACGGGCCGTCATCACATCGCCAGCCATCGGTGAGATATCCAATGCAGTAACATCAAAGCCACGTTCCTGCAAAACCAATGCATGGCTGCCTGCACCGGCACCGATATCCAGTATAGTTCCACGGCATTCGTTCATGGCCAGCCACTCAATATCCGGCATATCATCCTCATCCCTGAAATAAATATCGATAGGCATTTCTTCCTTCGGGCCATATTGGTTATTGATCCACAGCTTATGGCTGGCTAATTGGTGGTAATGATCATGTATGGCCTGGCCAAGTATATCTTTCATGTGCCCAAAAGTATGAATTGAAAGTTTAATTTAGTGCCTTTGTTAAGTCGGTAGTCTTTAGTCATAAGTTCAAAGTCAAAAGTTTCATGCCTTTTTATTTCCCACTTTGAACTTATGACTGAAGACTATCGACTAAATTTTAAGAAAAAATGTGGTTAAGTTACCTGATATTGGCTATCGTTTTATTTGCTGGCGTTACCTATAGTATTGCAGCCCGCAAGCTTACCGTTATTGCCGCTTTAACAGGGGCGGCCGTTGCCTGCGCTGTTTTTGCGGGAGGTGGCTTTACGGGTTTGGCCACGATGACCGTATTTTTCATTTTAGGCTCGGCTGCTACTTCCTGGCAGCTTAAAACCAAACAAATAATTAATGCCGAAGAGAAGAGCAGCCGCACTGCCGGGCAGGTTTTGGCCAACGCGGGAACGGCAGGCATTTGCGGCGTATTGGTTTTGTTGCTTCCGCAGCATTCGGTTTTATTTCAGTTAATGATGGCGGCAAGTTTGGCTTCGGCAACGGCGGATACACTGTCATCGGAGTTGGGTATGGTTTACGGTCGCCGGTTTTTTAATATCATTACTTTTAAAGCTGATGTTAAGGGACTTGATGGCGTTGTTAGTATTGAAGGAACTTTGATAGGTTCGGCTGGAGCGGCAGTGATCGCACTCATTTATTTCATAGGGCATTGTTGGAGTGTTGATCTGCTTTGGATAGTTACAGCAGGTACTTTGGGCAATATCATCGATTCGGTTTTAGGCGCGGTATTGGAGCGTAAAGGTATCATCGGCAACAATATGGTCAACTTTTTAAACACCTTTGCCGCCGCGCTGTTTATGCTATTGTTTTATTTAATTTTTTAAAGAGATGCTTCCGTTAATTGTAGTTATAGTTCTGATTATCATTGGTTTTTATTTCTTTAGTAAGAAAAAGAAAACAGCTGTCCAGCCGTTGCTATCTATCGATTTCAAACAACAATTAAGTGCCCATATCCCTTACTACCAAAAACTTGATGAAGGGAATAAGATCATCTTTGAACAGAAAGTTGAAGCATTTTTAACCGGAATTACCATTGAAGGTGTAGGCACAACAGTTGATGATATTGATAGAATAATGATTGCCGCCAGCGCGGTGATCCCGATATTTGGTTTTAGCGATTGGAAATACCGTAACCTTACCAACGTAATTTTGTATCCCGACACCTTCGATGGCGAATTTCAGTTTGAAGGAGAGAACCGGAGTATTTTAGGCATGGTTGGAACTGGCTATATGAACGGACAGATGATCCTTTCGCGGGCCGCTCTGTTAAAAGGGTTCAGTAAATCGGCAGGGAAGGAGAATACCGCCATTCATGAGTTTGTACACCTGCTGGATAAAGCCGATGGCGCTACCGATGGCGTGCCGGAAAACCTCCTGGCGCATGAGTACGTATTGCCATGGATAAAAATGATCCACCAGGAGATCAACAAAATTGAGCATGGCAAATCGGATATCAACCCGTATGCCATTACCAACGAGGCCGAGTTTTTGGCCGTAGTGTCAGAATACTTTTTTCAAAAGCCCGATCAGCTTAAACATAAACATCCGGAATTGTATGAGATGCTGAGCCGTATTTTCTCACAGGATCCGGCTGAGAGTCTAAGTTAATATCATGGTTGAGTTGAACCCCTCTGGGGTTCTATTCCGTTTTTATTTGTTTTCTACAAAGCTTTATCCCTCTGGGGATATTTTACAAGGTGACTAAGAAAATCGAAAAAATCCCCAGAGGGGAAAAGCTTTGTAACACTAAAGCCAACAGAATTTTATTGCCCCAGAGGGCAAAACTTCAGCAAGAGATATATCGCAGGGATTTCTTTAATTGAAACCCAGGTCCAATTGCCCTAAAGGCTCGTGCTGAATTACGGCAGCGCTAATGTAATAAACCGGTGTTTCCTCATGGCGTGATGCAATAATAATATCTACCCCATCGGCACAGGCTTTAAACAAATCTTCTACCAATTGAGGATCGTTATTGTTTTTTGAGAGATGGGAGAGCAACAAGTGTGTCATGTGCGCAGGCTTGTGTGTGGTAAATAAGCTTAACGCCTGTTTATTTGATAAATGGCCTTTACCTCCACGAATGCGACGTTTTAAATGATATGGATAACCGCCATTATCCAACATATCATCATCGTAATTAGCCTCTAAAAACGCTGCATGGCACTGACTGAAATAACGGATCAGCTGATCGCATACTATCCCCAGATCGGTAAATACGCCCACTTTTACATCGTTACATTGTACTATAAAGCTGTGTGGCTCGGTAGCATCATGCATTTTGGGGAAGGAAGTGACTTCCAGCGCGCCGATATGAACAGTTTGAAACGCGCTCAAATGATGGACCTTAAAATAATCTGTGCCGCTTAAGTGTAGCAAAGTCCCCGGTGTTATGTACACCGGCAGGTTATACTTTTTCGCCAAAATTGGAATGCCGCGGATATGGTCCGAATGTTCGTGCGATACAAAAATGGCTTTAACCTTTTGCATAGATAAGCCCAGCCGGGCCATACGTTTTTCAGTTTCACGGCACGAGATGCCTACATCAACCAATACCGCCTCCTGATCGTTCCCCACGTAATAGCAATTGCCATTACTTCCCGAATTTAATGATGTAATGAATAGCCCCATTTAAATACAAAGTAAACAAATATTTAAAATCCTAACGATTTTAGCATTTAAAAAAGTGCTCATTTTTTTTGACGGTATAAAAACCTGCTTATATTTAGCCATGGATTCACCACAAACTTTACCCGTACTTGATGCTGAAGAATTACGTGTGCTTGGCACCCTGATGGAAAAAGCCAAAACCACGCCCGATTATTACCCCATGACGCTTAACAGCCTCGTAGCTGCCTGTAATCAAAAAACATCGCGCAAGCCGGTAGTTAATTATGATGATGATACGGTGATCAACGCCCTTAATTCATTAAAAAAACGTGGACTGATCTCTACTGCTACCGGTGGATCCATCCGGGCGGTAAAATATAAGCACAATTTCGCCATTGTTTACCCGGTTATCCCATCCGAAGTGGCGATTATTTGCTTGCTGATATTACGTGGTCCGCAAACTCCAGGTGAGCTGAATACCAACAGTGGGCGTATGTACGAGTTTGATTCGATAGAAGAAGTGCAGGAGGTGTTGGATAAACTGGCAGGCGAAGATGTGCCTTACCTGGTACAATTACCAAAGCGTCCCGGACAAAAAGAGGTACGTTATGCGCATTTATTGGGCGGCACACCTGAATATAATGAGGATGAACCGGAAGTTGAGGCTTCATCAGGTCGTTCATCATCAGCACTTGAAGCAAGGCTCGCCGTTGTTGAGCAGGAATTGGCCGGGTTGAAAGAGACGGTAGCTAAATTGATGCGGGAATTGGGAGTAGAGTAAGTTTTATGATCAGACGAAACCCCAATTTTCGGATTCTCGATGAAACAGATGCATTGATCCTGGGTAATGAATTTGAATATATTTATCTCGTAGATAAAAAGAAAAACACCAACCTAATTTTAGGAGTTACTTATGGCGACCCTGAATTTGGGTTGATCAGTAAGAACAACGATTGGTGTTTGGCTGGTGGGAGTTGGCTCTTTTTATGGCGAAAAGGCGGTAAAGTAATTGAAATAGAGGAATCCGATATCGCATGGGTTGTTAAGGCGCGACAAGTAACTGATACAGAAGTGGAGCTGCTAATAGATCCATGGTCTGAAAATGGCGCGATATGGTTATTAGATGTTATTTCCCTGCAAAGGAAAAAGATCCGAGATTTCAGAAAAGAAGATGCTTTTGAGGAGGATTTTGATTGGTAACAAACGGGAATCGAAATACCATGAACTCTCTGTCACAGTTCCTTAAAACATACTAACCTGCTCAACACCGCCACCTTGCGATGCCTGCTTATAAGCCCTGATCATTCCAATCAATTCCGCCCCATATAAAGTAGCCTTCTGCGGGCCAACACCTTTGATACCGCCAAGATTTTTTAGCGTATCCGGCAGTTTAGCGGCAATAGCTTCGATGGTTTGTTCGGATAATACCATGTTGGGCATTATCTTTTGATTAAGGGCGGCTTGTTCGCGCCAGCTTAACATCTGTTCATACAACTCCTCGTTTGCTTTAGCATTTAGTGCTTTAAGGTACGATTGCGCGTTAGTATTTGCTTTGTTTCTTGAAAGTTCGAGATAGTTTTCTGTGGAGAAAGGATGCTGTGCAAAGTATTCGAGCATGGCAATACGGTGCATTAACCAATTGATCAATTTATCCGCCTTGCCCGCTTTTTCTTTCGATTCGCCGATAATGCCCGGCAATTGCTTGTGCAGGTTTTCGACTGAGGTCTTCAATTTATCCAGAAAATAACCGGCTGCCTGCTGGCTGCGTTCGGCTTTCAATTGACGGTTAAATTTCTCGCCAACTTCAATGATCTCAGCGTCGAGGTTAGGAATCATTGCTTCAAAACCTTTGGCAATTACTTTTAGCGGATTGAAATTGAACAGACTACTTAGTAAAAATATCCTGTACAATTCTATATCCCGCTCCAATGTTTCGCGGTTTGGTTTGATAGCTTCTGCCTGCACGTTAAAACGGGTCACCGCCGGATCGCCAATAATATTATGAGCGGCAATAGGGTTGCGCATGATCATGCCCGCCAGGCTTCGGCAGCGACTTAAAGCCACATAAGCCTGCCCGTGCGCAAATGCCTCACTTACATCAATTATCGCCTTATCAAATGTTAATCCCTGGCTTTTATGAATGGTGATGGCCCAGGCCAGCTTTAAAGGATGCTGCGCGAAACTTCCTGCATTTGTCTCGCTCATTTCGCCTTCGGCCATCTGGTATTTAATGTTAGTCCACTCCACAGGTTCAACGGCCAATTCTTTATCAGTGCCGGTAGTAACAAATACGGTGTTGCCATCAATCCGGCTTACCGAACCTATTTTGCCGTTGTAATACAGCTTTTCGGCCGAGCCATCGTTTTTCACAAACATTACCTGTGCGCCGACTTTCAACTTTAGACTTGTCTCGGTAGGGTAGGCATCCTTTGGGAACTCGCCCCTGATGCTGGCTGTAAATTCAAACTCTGCACCGGATAGCGCTTCAAGATATTCGGCATTAATTTGTTGGGCAATATTGTTGTGCGTAGTGAGTGTTATGTAAGGGTCAGCAGCGGTTGGTTTAAAATCGGGCGTGTAGCGTTCGTTTAACAACTCCAGACTTTCCGGGCTGATGGCTTGGTTACGCACCTCGTTCAAAATATCAACAAAAGCCTGCTCTTTTTGTCGGTACACATGATCAAGCTCAATGCGTACAAAGGGCGCTTTTTGCATCACCTGGCTACTAAAAAAGTAAGGTGTAGCATAGTAAGGTCGCAATATTCCCCATTCATCATCACGGATAATAGGACTCAGCTGCGATAGGTCTCCGATTAATAAAAGCTGCGTACCACCAAAGGGGTAAGACGACTTTTTAATATTGCGAAGGATGAGGTCTAACTGGTCCAGCACATCGGGGCGCACCATACTGATCTCATCAATAATAAGCAACTCCAGCGCGATTAATAGTTCTTTTTTTTCGTCGTTATAACTTGCTTCGGGATGAGTGTTACCACCAGGCACCACCGGGCCAAAAGGAATCTGAAACAGCGAGTGAATAGTCATCCCACCCGCGTTAATGGCCGCTACGCCTGTAGGTGCCACTACCGCCAACTTCTTTTTGGAGGTTTGCCGTAGGTTTTGCAGAAAGGTGGTTTTACCGGTGCCGGCTTTACCTGTTAAAAAAACAACGGTATTAGTGCTCTCCAGGTAATCGGAAGCCAATTGCATGGCGGGGTTCAGTTCACTCATCTTAACTGCAATAATACAAGGATACGTTTAAAGTTTTGGCTTTGTTGAAAATCTCTGGTTTAGATGGCGTCACGAGGCGTTAACGGTATTTCGTAAAAACCCGATATTTCAAAAGCTCCGTATCTGAAAGCATATTGCAAATATTTGACCATTAATAGCTTAACAATTGGCCTGCTTTTGGTGTTATCTTTATACAAAACATAAACATCTAACATAAAAACACCCCGAAAAACATGTCGAAAAAAGTAGCCGAACAATTGGTTGATATGCTGCTGCAGGCAGGTATAAAGCGCGTTTACGCCATTACCGGCGATAGCTTGAACGAATTGAACGATGCCGTACGCCGCACTCCTGAACTTAAATGGATCCATGTACGCAACGAGGAAGCCGGAGCATTCGCAGCCTCGGCCGATGCGCAGATGAGTGGTTTAGCCTGTTGCGCGGGCAGTAGCGGCCCCGGTCATGTGCACTTAGTTAACGGTTTGTACGATGCCCACCGCTCGGGTGCACCCGTATTAGCCATTGCTTCAACCTGCGCTACCAAGGAGTTTGGCAGCAATTACTTCCAGGAAACCAACACCATTAAGCTTTTTGATGATTGCAGCTACTACAACCAGGTGGCAGCCACAGCTACACAAGTACCCCGGATGACGCAGGCTGCCATACAAACAGCTATCCAACGCAAAGGGGTAGGGGTTTTAGGTTTTCCGGGAGATGTAGCTGGTGAGGACGCCGTTGAAATTGAATCATCAGTAAATAACTTTTTTTGCAAGGCGAATATCACCCCGGTTCAGGAACAACTTCAACAACTGGCCGATCTGATTAATCGCCACAATAAAGTTTGCATTTTCGGCGGGATTGGTTGTGCCGATGCTCATGATGAAGTTGTAGAACTTGCCGCTTTATTAAAAGCTCCGGTCGGCTATTCTTTCCGCGGTAAAATGTTTTTGGAGTATGATAATCCTTACGAAGTTGGTATGACAGGTTTGCTCGGCTTACCAGCCGCCTACCATGCCATGCACGAGAGCGACCTGGTGATATTGCTTGGTACCGATTTTCCATACACGCAGTTTTATCCGCAGGATAAAAAAATAGTACAGATAGATATCAAACCCGAAAACTTGGGCAGAAGGGCAAAGCTACATATGGGCCTTTATGGCGATATCAAATCGACCGTGAAAGCGCTGCTGCCTCTCCTTATTGAAAAATCAGATCGTACTTTCCTCGATGCGCAACTGCACGTGCATGCCAAAGTAAAAGATCAGCAGGAAGCCTATATTAAAGATCTCGGAACGCACAATGCCATCCACCCCGAAGCACTGGCTTCGTTTATTGATAGGCACGCTTCGGAAGATGCTATTTTTACCTGCGATACCGGGATGTGTAACGTATGGGCTGCAAGGCATATAACAGCAAATGGTAAACGCTCGATGATCGGTTCCTTTGTTCACGGTTCAATGGCTAATGCAATGCCGCATGCTATCGGCGCGGCGCTGGCTTGCCCAGATAGGCAGGTTGTGGCCATGTGTGGCGATGGCGGGATCTCCATGCTATTGGGCGATCTGGCAACTATCAAACAATACAATCTTCCGATAAAAATTATTGTATTCAATAACCGCGCCCTTGGCATGGTGAAACTGGAAATGGAAGTAATGGGTCTGCCCGATTTTGAAGTAGATATGCAAAATCCAAATTTTACGCTTGTTGCCGAAGCGATGGGAATAAATGCCATTACTATTAACGATCCCGATTACCTTGAACAGGGCATCAGCGAGGCATTTGCCTACAACGGCCCGGTATTGGTAAATGTATTAACCGACGGCACCGCCCTGGCCATGCCACCACACATTGAACTTAAAATGGTGAAAGGCATGGCAGTATCCATGACTAAAATGATGCTGGGCGGTAAATTTGATGAGGTGCTGGCTACAGTTAAAGGAAACTATAAGCACTTGCCGGAGATTTTCGATTAGAGAGTTATTGAATAAGCAGATAAACCGATCGTCATTGCGAGTAACGAAGCAATCCCAATAAGCAGAGAAGCTATGGAAGTCCGCCTTGTAAAGTTGGGGATTGCTTCGTTACTCGCAATGACGGCTTTATGAGGGCGTGAAAAAGGCATTCGCATTCAATACCATAAATGCAATATATTTACAGTACGATTTATACCCCTCATGAAAAAAGTTGTACTGCTCGTTCTCTCGTTATTCCCGCTATTAGCAGCCGCTCAAAACTCCGATTCCACCTGGTTTGTAAATAACTTTACTAAGAAAGAAGTTAGCATCCCCATGCGTGATGGTGCTAAGCTTTTTACATCGGTTTATATCCCGAACGATAAGTCGGAAAAGCACCCTATACTCATTACCCGCACCCCATATTCGGTAGCGCCTTATGGTAAGGATTACCGCGCTTTCTGGCGCAATTTTACGATCAATTATTGCAAAGAAGGCTATATTATGGTTATCCAGGATATTCGCGGCCGTTGGATGAGTGAAGGCACGTTTGAGGTAGTACGTCCGTTCAATCCTAATAAAAAAACAAAAAAAGATATTGATGAAGCCAGTGATACCTACGATACTATTGATTGGCTGGTGAAAAACATCGACAATAATAATGGCAAGGTAGGGGTTACGGGCATTTCATTTCCGGGCTTTTATGCTACTATGGCTGCTTTGAGCGGTCACCCGGCCTTGAAAGCTGTTAGTCCGCAGGCCCCGGTTACGGATAGGTTTTTTGGGGATGACGACCACCACAACGGGGTGCTGTTTTTGATGGATGCTTTTGATTTTCATGCAGGCTTCGGCTTTAGTCAGCCGCGACCGGTGCCAACTACCAAACCGGCTAAAACATACAATATCCCCAATTACGATAATTACGCCTGGTACCTGAACATGGGCGCGTTGGCCAATTTCACCAAAGCTACCGGCGATAGTTTGAAGTTTTGGAGCGATATGATGAACCATCCCAACCTTGATGCCTGGTGGAAAGCACGCGATGCCCGCACCGGGATAAAAAACGTGAAACCCGCCATGCTGGTAGTTGGAGGGTTGTTTGATGCCGAAGATGGTTACGGTACCTGGAATACTTACCAGGCGCTGGTTAAGCAAAGTCCTTCAACCAAAAGCAATTTGGTTATCGGCCCATGGTACCATGGGCAGTGGGCCAGCCGGGATGGTACACATCTGGGTAATATTTACTTCGGTAGTAAAACTAACGATTGGTACACCAGCCACATCGAGATCCCTTTCTTTAATTACTACCTGAAGGGAAAAGGCAATATCGATACACTGAGCAAAGCCACCATATTTTTCTCGGGCGAGAACAAATGGAAAACATTTAAGCGATGGCCTCCGGCGGAAGTTACCGAAACCCCGGTTTACCTTGAGCCGAACGGCAAATTATCCTTCCAGGATATGCCGAGTTTCCAAGCCTCCATGGATACCTATATCAGCGATCCGGCCAAGCCCGTGCCTTATGCCGAAAAGGTGCACTATTATCGCACCCGCGAGTATATGACAGATGATCAGCGTTTCGCTTCACGCCGCACCGATGTGCTGAGTTACAGTACAGATACATTAACCAATGATCTGACCTTAGCCGGCCCTGTTATTGCCGACCTGCTGGTGAGTATTTCCAATACTGATGCCGATTTTGTGGTAAAGTTGATCGATGTATTCCCCGAAAACGCAGATACCGATCCGGTTACCAAATACCCGATGGGAGGTTACCAGATGTTGGTGCGTGCCGAAATTATGCGTGGACGCTATCGCAATAGTTTTTCCAACCCGGAGGCTTTTGTGCCAAACAAACCATCGCAGTTAAAATTTACATTGCCCGATGTTGCACATACCTTTAAAAAAGGCGACAAATTAATGATCCAGGTACAAAGCAGCTGGTTCCCGCTGGCCGATCGGAACCCGCAGCAGTTTATCGATATCTATCACGCCAAAGATGAAGACTTTGTGAAAGAAACCATCAATATTTATCACAATAGTTCGAAGATTATTTTGCCGGTGATAAAGTGAGCCTTTTGATGATGCCAGTTATTAGGTTTGCTATAAAAAGCAACTGGGCAAATAGCAGAGCGATTATGTTATAAACGAACAAGTATTCAGTTTGCCTTTGTTGTTCAAATTCGGATAAGGCGTAATACCTTCGCGGCGAACCTGATAAACCTATGAAGGTTGACATCTTAATAATAAAAATCAACAAAGTTAAAATGGTGATTGATACATGAAGCCAGTTTAACGATTTTAAGGGCAATAATTTATTAGCCGCTATATAAATCATCCAAAGAACGAGTAACACAACAGCGATAGCTCGAAATAACAATGAATATGCTATCACAAAATAGGTATCGTGTAAATTGATGTCTATTGATGTATCTGCTACAAATAGTGAAGCCGCAAAAAGCGGTAAGGCTATTAGGATCAGCAGATGCTGCGGATTAGTTTTTATATTGAAAAAGGAATAGGTTTTTGAAGCTTGCTGCATCTATCTATAATTTCAGGTGCTCGAGAATATTATTGTCCCTAAACTGAATGAAATTAATAGTTTCATCTGCCGGGTTATAATCAATACTCATCACAATATCGCCTATTTTATAATGATCAATTAAAAAAGGCTTGTCCAACAATAACGATTCGCCATGTTTGGTTTGTGTTGGTTCGCCAGTTTTCTCAAATACAGTTTCCCGACTATCGCTAAACAAAACATCAAATGGCAAAACGTAATCTTCGTTTGTTTTTGGATAGATGTTGATATGCGAAAAAACCGGGCGACCGGGTTCAAGTACAATTAACTCGTCCTCGTCAATCACGGCATCATCGTTGGTGAAACCCAATTCAAGGCCAAGCAAATCTGAACTGATATAATCACTCTCTAAAATATTGTATCGGGTGATATCAGTGAAAGTTTCGGCTAAGAATGCCTTGAAGGCATCATCATAAAGATACGAGCCGAATTTTGAACTGAAGTGTAGGTAGTTGAACATGTTAAGTAATTGCTGCTATTAAAGCTACAATAAATTTATTACACGCTTTGTTTATATATAACCTTGCCCAAAATTCCATATTTTTAAACCCGCAATGGAAGCAAAAAACAACAAGAAAACCATTTGGGCCTGGTGCATGTTTGATTGGGCCAATCAATCGTACAACCTCGTTATCACTTCAACTATATTTCCTGCTTATTTTGTCGAGGTTACAAAATTTAATGCGCACGGTAAGGATACCGTGACCTTTTTTGGGCATACTTTCGTTAACACCGTTTTATCAAATTATATCCTCGGGCTATCATACCTCATTGTGGCGGCTATATTGCCTATCCTCACTTCGATAGCCGATTACCGGGGCAACAAAAAATCGTACCTGCAACTGTTTACCTGGTTGGGTAGTTTGGCTTGTTTCGCGCTTTTCTTTTTTAAACCAGGTGTAGGGTTGGAGATACCGATGATCTGCTTCGGACTGGCCTCGATAGGTTATTGCGGTGGATTTGTATTTTACAACTCATACCTGCCTCAAATAGCCACCCCCGATCAGCAGGATGCCGTGAGTGCCAAAGGTTTTATTTATGGTTACGTTGGCAGTATAATAGTACAGGTTTTATGTTTTGTAGTGGTGCTGGCCCCGCAGTTATTCGGCATTACTGATGAATGGTTGCCCGCACGAATCTCATTTATCATGGTGTTTTTATGGTGGATAGGATTCTCTGTTATCCCGTTCAGGTTGTTGCCTAAAGGGCAGCCTAATGCAAGTTCGCATCAATACAATGTATTAACCGGTGGGTTTAAAGAGCTGGCAAAGGTTTATGGAAAAGTAAAAACCATGCCTTTGTTAAAGCGATTCCTGGCTTCATTCTTTTTTTACTCGGTAGGTGTGCAAACCATTATGCTGGTTGCCGGTAATTTTGCCGCTAAGGAATTGCATATGTCCGAAGAGTCGCTGATCTCGATAGTTTTGATTATCCAGGTAGTGGCAGTTCCGGGGGCGATACTTGCTTCTAAATCGTCGGAGAAATATGGCAATGTGCGTACATTAGTCTGGTTGGTGGCCGTATGGTCGGTGGTGTGTTTTTGTGCTTATTTAATTACCAATTCGGCTCAGTTTTATATAGCGGCAGTTGTTATTGGTATAGCGATGGGAGGGGTACAGTCGCTCTCGAGGTCAACCTATTCTAAATATTTACCCGAAAATATCCCGGATACCGCTTCATTCTTCAGTTTTTATGATGTTACCGAGAAGCTCTCGATTGTGGTGGGGTTGTTCTGTTTCGGGCTGGTTGAATCCCTTACCAGCGAAATGCGCAACTCTACTTTAGCGCTCGATGGTTTTTTTATACTCGGATTGATCATGATGATAGTGCTTGCAGTTGCCGAAAAACGCACGGCCAAACAAGCCAACGCGAAATCGGCTTAAACAATTTGTATCTCAACTTGTACTAAATACAGATAAAAGTATAAGTTATGATCCATACCGTAAACCACAGCGTAACCAACAATAACGGCAGCCAACAAAATATTATCATTGAGCCGGTGCTGCACCAATCGGCAAGTCATGAGCTGAACAGCACCGGTCTTTATAAACTTTACAAAGCCGGGGATAAAGGTGAAGCCATACTTTTTGAAATTCAGCCGATAGCCCCCGAGATCGGTGAAAGCGCACCTTTAGTTGATGACAAAAAGAATCCGGTTTACCTAGGGCAAATCAGCTTTAAAGGCGATAAACATTCAGAATGGCACTATTCGGAAGGTGGGTTATCGGTTGATGAACAGCAACAACTGGTAGATTTTATTCAAAATACAAATAATTGATTTTTGTTTTTTCCTGCTGACATAGGGCTGTCACCAGCCCGCGGTTTCTTTGTATTGTAAATCACAAACAAAAAATTACTGCAATGGAAAACAACATCAATCAACAACAAACCGTAGCGCCTGCCGCTTATGTGTATAGTCCAGATCAACTTTTGCAAAGCTGGCTTGGCCACCGCCGCATAACCCGCAGGCTTATTGAAGCTTTCCCGGAAGATAAATTATTCAGTTACTCAGTAGGAGGAATGCGCCCTTTTGCCGAGATGGTAAAAGAGATCATCAGCATGGGAGGCCCGGGCGTTCGCGGCGTAGTGACTAATAATTGGACACCAATTGCCGGCCTTGATCATCATACAGGTAAAATAGCAGCCTCAACCAAAGCCGAGCTACTGCAACTATGGGACGATGCCACCAATGAGATCATCACCTACTGGCCTCAAATTTCGTTAGAACGTTTCCAGGAAAATGTGTTGGCATTTGGTCAGTACGAAGGCGTGGCAAACTCTATTCTGCAATACATTATTGATAACGAGATCCATCATCGTGCCCAGGGATATGTTTACCTTCGCTCGTTAGGTATTGAGCCGCCTGCATTTTACGACAGGAGCTAAAAGCCTGAAAATTATTGAGCGTGTAAGAAGAAAAAGCCTTATCCGTGCTTTTTCTTCTTATTCATTTTAGCCTTGGTGCTGGCGCTAAAATTATAGTCTTTAGCGTTTGATGCTTTCTTTTCATGAAAAGCTTCGCCAACGCCAGCCGGTTTTTTATCTTCTTTGGTTTCTGACTTTTTAGGCTTTGATTCCGTTACTACAACCAGTTCTTCTGGCAGATCAGTAGTCGGGATTTTTTTGCCGATTGCCTGTTCGATCTTTTTCAAGGCACTCATTTCGATATCCGTAGCGAAGGTGATGGCCATAGTTTCGTCCGAATCTGAAAAATTGTTTTTGTTGATGCGAGCGATGAATTGTTCAATATCCTCAGGAATATCAAATTGGATGAGGAACGGGATCCCACTCAGGTCGATCTCATCCTTATTCTCATTAGTTACAATGAGGATACGGGCTGAATCATCAGCTTTAAAATCATCAATGTTTTTAAAACCTTTGGTATCAAAAAACTTAGGATTGAAATATGCTACACCAGTGCGCAGGCGGCTTTTAAGGCTTTGAAAAATCTTTTCGGCCGTGATTTGAGCGTTTACAAACACAACGGTTTTGGTAAACAACTCCTCATCGTACATAAATAAATTAAGCAGGTTAAGCTTAGTGCCAAAGTTGGGCACATTGTACAAAAGCTGCTCGTGGGTTTCTATAACCGTTTCGCTAAACTCATCAATCTCGATTAAGGCTGGTTGCCTCATAAAAGGATCGATCATTTTTTCGAGTTTGGCATGCAGCACTTCAGTAAAAACAAGGTGCTGGCCTTTGTCAATGCTGTTAGCCAGTTCAACCACAGGTAATTGCAAGCCTTTTGCTACTATCTGGTCAGCATTGTCAACCACCAGCAAATCTACTTTGTTTAGATTGAGCGCTAATTTAAGGTAAATCGCTCTGGCCCTGTCGGGAGTAGCTACTACTATATCCGCACCTTCGGCCAGGTCATCCATCTGGGCTTCGGTGCCCGGTGTTACGTATAACGGAACTATCCTGATGGATTGGTTTTTATTCAATTTATTAAACTGATCGATCACTTCAAACACCTGTTCTTTATCAGGTACCAGGATCAAAACCTTCGGCACACCTTCGGGGGCGTAATTAAAGCGATTTAAAACAGTTAAAACATAGGTAGTGGTTTTGCCGCTGCCTTCGGGGGCAACTATCAAAACATCCTGCCCGCCAATAATGCGGTTAATACATTTAAGCTGAACCTCGGTAGGGTTTGCAAAACCGGCTTCATTTACCGAACGAACCAGTTGCTTATTTAGCTTCAATTTATCAGACCACGCCATCAGAGGATATTATTAAATTTTAAAACGAGGGTGCAAAATTACCAATTAAATACCAATTAGACACTAATTTCCCTAATTGATACGAATGATACGAATTTGATTTGCTGGATGACTTAATAATTAGTGAATAAACCGATATAAAATTCGTGTAATTCGTCTTAAATCATATACACCCGATATGCGTTCGTGTACAATTTTATAACTGACGCCATTCGCTCTGCCCAAGCAATGAAAAAGCCGAACGTGGCTCGATATCCAGGTAACGATAAGTTACTTTTGATAGATATAAACCATCTGGTTTTGCAGGGATAATTATTTTAGGAGTTTGTTTATTAGCGATGTAATGTTCAAACTCATCTACACTCATCTGTCCGCGGCCAATTTCCAAAAGTCGGCCGACCGTGATCCTTATCATCCGGTTTAAAAAACGATTGGCGGTGATATTAAACCTCAACTTATAACCCTGTTCATCTATATATAACCCGGCCGACATTACATTACAGCGGGTGTTATCAACCCTATCGGGCATTTTACATAGGGCGCGGTAATCATTATATTTTGGCATGATGGATACCGCTTTAGCCATGGCATCCAGGTCAAGTTCCTGATCGGGGTAAAAGGAACTGAATTTACTCAGGAATGGGTCTTTATAGTTATGGATAAAATAATCGTAACTGCGTTTTACACCATCAAAGCGTGCATGTGGGTCGCCCTGCATCGGGATGATATCGAATACGGCAATATCATCGGGTAATACTTTGTTGAGACGGAACAGCAGATCGAAATCAGGTTCCTCGGCAATTTCGGTATGAAAAAAGAACTGGCTGGCATGCACGCCCGCATCGGTACGGCCGCAACCAACAATATTTACCTGGTATTTAAAAATGCGCGTTAGCGCGGTTTCAATAGCTTCCTGAACAGTTAGCGCGCTTGATAGCTTTTGCCAACCGGCATATCTTGTACCATGAAAACCGATATGAAAAAAGTAGCGCATAATGTATCCGGAGTGTAAACGCCAAAAATGCAGATTATTTTATAAAACAAAAGCCCGGCATAATTAAACACCAGGCTTTGTATATATAACAATTGTTTACGCTTTTTTAGGGGGCAGATCAAACGCGATAGCGTTGTGCTCAAAATGACCTTTGTGCGATCCATCACAAAATGGTTTGTTTTTTGAAAGCCCGCAACGGCAAATAGAAACTACAGTACGACCTTGTAAGTTGTATGCATTGCCCTGCATATCTACAATTTCAAAATCGCCTTCAATTTTTACCGAACCGTTATTATTAATGGTGAGTTTAGTTTTTTCCATGTATCAGATTTTGGGCGAAATTACAGATTGAAACCACGCCAAAATTGATTATTTGCTATTTAGAAGTGTTCCTGATTGGACAAAACCGGCGAGTGGGTTATACAAAGGATTGATCAAACGCAACCAGGATCTGTAAGAAAACATCCCTATCGAGTGCGATGGAAGCAGGAGGCTCTGGTTTTAATAACTTTTCGTTTTTGAATTTAACCGGGAACAGGGCAACAAAATCGGGCAGGTTGATCTGGTATTTCAGCACAGGATCGCGGTGGTAAATTTCCTCGAGCCTCATTTCGAACAAAGAAACGCTAATTGGGTCGGCATTCATTATTCAAAACTAATACATCTGTATTTTAAAGTATAGTAGAAATGGACACAAATGACATTTTTATGATCTGCAAAATTGGGCTGCCCGCAGCCTATAGCTTTACATTTGCTAAGCAGGCATCAAAGCCTGCACATCAAAAATACAAACTATGGAATACAGACAATTAGGAGCATCAGGCCTACGCGTGCCCGTATTAAGTTTTGGAACCGCGACCTTTGGCGGTGGTAACGAATTTTTTAAAGCTTGGGGCAACACCCAGGTTGACGAAGCCAAAAAGCTGATTAATATTTGCCTGGATGCAGGTGTTAATTTGTTCGATACAGCCAACGTTTACTCGCATGGCACTTCCGAAGAGATCCTGGGTAAAGCCCTCGAAGGCATCCGTAACCAGGTCCTGATCTCTACCAAAGCAACTTTTACCATGGGCGATGGTGTTAATGATTTTGGATCATCACGCTACCATCTTGTTAAATCGGCCGAAGAAAGTCTTAAACGCCTAAATACCGACCGCATTGATATTTACCACATGCACGGTTTTGATGCCAACACACCTGTTGAAGAAACCCTGCGCGCCCTTGATGACCTGGTTACCAGCGGCAAAGTGCGTTACATTGCCTGTTCAAACTTTTCGGGCTGGCATTTGATGAAATCATTATCGGTATCTGAAAGATATGGCTGGAGCCGTTACATAGCGCACCAGGCTTACTACTCTTTATTAAACCGTGAGTTTGAGTGGGAGCTGATGCCGTTGGGTATCGATCAAAAAGTAAGCACCATTGTTTGGAGTCCGCTTTCATCTGGTCAGCTGAGCGGTAAATTCAGAAGAGGACAACCTATTCCCGATAATTCGAGGACAGTGCAAGGCGGTAGCCACGGCCCGGCAACCAACTTTGATCATCTATATAACATCGTTGATGCACTTGATGAAGTTGCTGAAGAAACCGGCAAATCTGTAGCACAGGTAGCCCTTAACTGGCTGTTACAGCGCCCAACCATTGCCAATATCGTTATCGGTGCCCGAAATGAAGAGCAGTTAAAACAAAACCTTGGCGCAATAGGCTGGAATTTAACCACCGATCAGGTTAAAAAACTTGATGCCGCCAGCGAAGTTGACCCGATATATCCGTACTGGCACCAACGCCAAAACCTGAAATTGGTTCCTTTGCCTATACAATATTAATAATACTGGCAGCTAAGACTTACGAAGTTTTTAAAACTTCGTAAGTCTGGATTTAATCGCTTACCTTTTGAAGTTCCTGTCGTATCAATTTTTCTCTTCCTCCCCTTCAAATACGTAAAACTACGTATTCCTAATAGCTCTTTTAACGTACCATTACGCTTTCGGCATTGAATGCAGGGAACTACATTTGCCTTATAGGTAATGGATTATAAATTTTAACATTCAATATCTTATCACCACTAAACCACCCTTTCATGATCAAAAAGCAATACCTTAAAGAGATAGCCATAGCTTCAACCCAACAAAGGCACGGTAACTCCAACACCACAAAAGATGTAAATAAAATACAAAGCTGGCTTAACCTGTATGCAATTACGCACCCCTCGGCTGGCACTGCTACAGGTATTGATGGCGACTTTGGCCCGGCTACCGAAACCGCGGTTGAAAATTTCCAGATAGCTAAAAACCTGCCACAAACAGGCGTGGTTGACAATAATGTTTTCGCCAAGCTATGCGAGCCAATGGTAAACGCCTTTACAACCCCGGTTCAGGGTAATGGCTTACGTGAGCTTATTGTAAATACCGCATTACAACACCTAAGCAACGCGCCCTTCGAGTTGGTAATAAAAGGACAAAGCAATAGCGGCCCCTGGGTACGGGCTTACATGGATAATAACGAGGGCACGCCATGGTTTTGGTGTATGGGCTTTGTGCAAACTATTATTGATCAAGCTGCTTCGCAACTTGGTAAAGATTTCCGCACGCTAATGCCTTTAACTTACAGTTGCGATACAGTAGGCACCACCGGCATCAATAAAGGTCTGCTAACACGATATGCGCAGGTACGTACAAACCCCGGCATTGTAAAACCCGGCGATATTTTCCTGCTGCAAAAAACACCTAACGATTGGGTGCACACCGGCCTCATCACCGGCGTACATGGCGAGTTGTTTGAAACCGTAGAAGGCAACACCAATACCGATGGCAGCAGCAATGGAAACGGTGTTTATAAGCGTGTTCGTAACTTTCAAAGTTCCAAACTTGATGTGTTTTCGATACAGCCGTTGGTATAAAGATCTTCCCTGATGAGATACCCCCTTAAGCCCCGGTAAACCGGGGCTTTTTGTTTTTTAGGGATTATCAGGTGTTCTTAGTTTTTTTAAGTAACAGTTAAATTACAATTACACTTAAAAAAATCCACTGCATTTTTTCAACCCTTTATAAAACTTAGCTAATTTGCGGTCGCCCGCCAGGCTATCCTATAAACCAATTAACCTGTGCCTATCTATGGATAGAAGAAAATTTATTCAATCAACAGCTGTAGCCGGTACAAGCTTTTTGCTTGCACCTCAGTTATCAAACGCATCCGGTATTTTTAAAGGTTCGCCTAACGAGAAGGTGGTTTTGGGTATGATGGGTACCAACAGCCGCGGATTGTATCTTGCCCAAAGTTTTGCCAAAATACCTAATGTAGAGATCGGTTACATATGCGATGTTGATGCTAATGTGGTTGCTAAAACGATTGAAGCCATCTACAAACAAACCGGTAAAAAGCCACAAGGTATTACCGATATCCGCAAGATGCTGGAGATAAAAGATATCGACGCGGTGGTAGTAGCAGCACCCGATCATTGGCACGCGCCCGCCACTGTTATGGCCTGCCAGGCCGGTAAACATGTTTATGTAGAAAAACCTTGCGCCCATAACCCGTACGAAGGGGAACTGGCCATAGCCGCATCAAAAAAATATAACCGATTGGTGCAGATGGGTAGCCAGCGTCGCTCATTCTTAAACGTGCAGGCCATGGTAAAAGAATTGCACGATGGCGTTATCGGTCGTACTTATTATGCTAAAGGTTGGTACACCAACCATCGCGCAAGCATAGGTAAAGGCAAACAAGTACCAGTGCCCGCAAATTTAAATTACGAATTATGGCAAGGGCCGGCACCGCGCAAACCCTACCAGGATAACCTGATCCACTATAACTGGCATTGGTTCTGGAACTGGGGAACAGGCGAGGCGTTGAACAATGGAACCCACGAGCTGGACGTGGTCCGCTGGGGACTTGATGTTGACTATCCTAATAAAGTAGTATCAACCGGTGGCCGTTTTCATTTTGATGATGATTGGCAAACGCCGGATACGCAGAATATCCTTTTCAATTTCCCCAATAACACCGCAGCCGAATGGGAGAGCCGCAGCTGCAACGGTTATAATATTGAAGGACTGGGCAGGGGCGTAATATTTTATGGCGATAAAGGCACGCTGTTTTATGATGGCGGCAACGGTTATAAAGTTTATGATGGCGATAACAAGTTTGTAAAAGAAGTTAAAGACGATACCAAAGTTGACGCCACCAACAAAGTAAGCCCGACTGAAGCACTTGACGGTTTCCACATGAAAAACTTTGCTGATTCGGTTAGGGGGACGGATAAATTAAGCTGCCCTATAGAAACCGGCTTTAAATCGACCTTGCTGCCGCAACTGGGCAATATCTCGTACAGGGTTGATCGCGTACTGCACATCGATCCAAACAATGGCCATATTTTAAACGATGCTGAGGCGCAAAAGCTTTGGAGTAGGGAGTATGAAAAAGGGTGGGAGGTGAAGGTTTAATACTATAAAATAAGTTAAAACACCACGTCATTGCGAGGAACGAAGCAATCCCAAACTATACAGGGAAACTCGCAAGGTCGCTCTGCATGTCGGGGATTGCTTCGTTCCTCGCAATGACGTTTTTTAATTAACAAGCAACTATGAAAAAATTACTATACCCTGCAATCGCGATCTTAGCCTCGGCGGCGTTTATGCCCGCGCAGGCGCAAACTAAATTATTTGATGGTAAAACCCTTAACGGCTGGAAACGCCTTGCCGGTACTGCCGATTACAAAGTAGAAGATGGTGCCATTGTTGGGACTACCGTACTTAACTCGGGCAACACATTTTTAGTTACCGAAAAGGAATACGGCGATTTTATCCTGGAGCTGGATACCAAAATTGAAAGTGAACTTAGTAATTCGGGCGTACAAACCCGTAGCCATTATGACCCTGAAGGCAATAAAGGTAAAGGCAAAGTTTACGGTCGCCAGTTCGAAATTGACCCGTCAAGCCGCAAATGGGCCGGTGGTATTTATGATGAAGGTCGCCGCGACTGGCTTTACCCGCTGGATCTGAACCCAAAAGCGAAAGAAGCTTTTAAAGTTGGCGAATACAATCACATTAAAATAGAGTGCATCGGCAACGAAATGAAAACCTGGGTAAACGGCGTACCAACCGCCGATGTGGTTGACACGGTGGATAGCAAAGGTTTTATAGCATTACAGGTTCATGCCGTGAGCGAAGAAAAACAGGCCAACAAAAAGGTTTACTTCAAAAACCTGGTGTTAAAAACCACCAATTTAAAATCGACACCGTTCCCTAAAGATGTGTACGTAGTAAACCTGACACCCAATAGCATCACAGCGGCCGAAAAAGCTGCCGGATGGAAATTGCTGTATGATGGTAAAACCAATGCAGGCTGGAGAGGCGCAACGTTAAAAGGGTTCCCGGATAAAGGTTGGGAATATGCAAATGGCACAATGCACGTACTGCCTTCTGCCGGCCAGGAAGAGTCGGGTGGTGGCGATATCGTAACCAACGATAATTACGCGGCTTTCGATCTCTCGTTCGAGTTTAAGCTTACTCCGGGTGCTAACAGCGGTGTTAAATATTTTGTTACATTATCCGAAGTTACCAAAGGTTCGGCTATCGGTCTGGAATACCAGGTGCTTGACGATAAACTGCACCCCGATGCTAAATTAGGCCGTGATGGCGACCGCACACTTGCATCGCTGTATGATTTGATCAAAGCAAATAAACAAGACCGCTTTGTACACCCGATAGGTGCATGGAACATAGGCAGGGTAGTAGTTTACCCTAACAATCATGTTGAGCATTACCTGAATGGCATTAAAGTACTGGAATACGATCGTGGCTCACAAGCTTACCGCGACCTGGTAGCCATCAGCAAATACAAGATCTGGAAAAACTTTGGCGAAGCAGCTGAAGGTCACTTGTTGTTACAAGACCATGGTAATGAAGTGTTTTTCAGGAATATTAAGGTGAGGAATTTGAAGTAATCGAGTTAAACAAACTCACAAACCACGTCATTGCGAGGTACGAAACAATCGCACGGAAGCTGAGGGGCCATGTAAAGCTGCTCTGTAAAGTTCGCGATTGCTTCGTACCTCAATGACGTTTTTAAATCAGGTCAATTCCCAATTTATATCGATCTCCTCAACCTCACCGTAAACGGCACAGCAAAATGCTCATGGCAGCTACTCAATGCAAACTCCGCCGTTTTAACACCCATCAACTTAAAATCGGTTGATATGGTGGTAATACCATCCAGAATTATCTCTTTAAGCGCTGTTTCATTGTAGGATATTACCCCAACATCCTGCGCTACTTTTAAATCGGCAGCGATGACCTTTTTGATCAATTCAACAAGGTCGTCTTCGGTAAGGCTGATGTAAACGGTGTTTTTATGGATAGTTTCGGCGGCAAGGGTTTCTACTACATCATATTCAAAAGCATATTGCCTGCAAAAGTTTACAAAGCCTTTCATGATCTCTTTGGAGTGATAGGTTTTGCCCGGGAAGATCAACTTAAGCGTATGATATTTACTCAGGCTTTCCAGCATGCTTTTTAGGGCCTCGTAAACATCAGATGCAAAATCCTCATAGATGGCCGCGAATTTACCCGTAACGCCGGGAACCAGGTTATCCAGTAATATCAATTTATCTTTAGGGATGGTATTGATGATCTCATGCGCTTTAGTTTCGTTATCCAAAAAATGAGGGATCACAATATACTTGGCATAATCGGCCTGGATACCCTCGGCAATGATCTTCTTAAAAAAATAAAAATCGTTGTTATAGATATAAAAATCTATGGCCGCCTGCTCGCCGATGGTGGCTACAAAAGCATCGTAAATGATCTTTTTGTGAGCGCTTAACTTATTGAACAGCAGGAAGATCTTGAGCGGTTTCTGAAAATCGGTGTTCGAAATAAAGAACCCTTTTCCTGGAACGGAACTTACAATCCCCTTGTCTTTCAGTTCTTTATAAACACGTTCTATAGTGTTACGTGAAGTATCCAGTGCATAGCTCAAATCGTTGATAGATGGGAGCATATCATCTTTAACTATCTGGCCACTTTCGATGGCCCGGATAATGGCGTTGGAGAGTTGCAGGTACTTCGGGGTGATGGAGTACTCATCGATAGATAATATTTTCAGGTAGTTCTTCACATCACAAATGTAGTATTTGGCGGCACATTCTCATTGTGTAAAAAAGACAGATAGAGATAGTTAGCCTACGGTTTAGTATTATCTTGCTTTAACCAATTATCTGCTCCTCTCACCGGAGTTTAAACTCAATTAAACCCAAATGGCATTAAACCGTAACCAAACTAAAATTTGTTTTTTATTAGCTGCTTGCGCCGTCCTTTTTACTACGAATGTAAAAGCCCAGGATCTCTACGCGCAATACCGCCAAAGCTGGCTCAAAAAGGCCGAAGACTTTAAGCCCAAACTTACCGAAACTATCAAACAGCCCATCGGGCTGGTAAAAATGGAAAAGGATGCCTCAGCTTTTCAGGGTTGGAAAGCGGTTAAGGGCAATAGCATCGATTCGCTTTATAATAACTCATTTAAAAAACAAAGCGGTGTAATTGCCGACTTTGGCGAGCATTTAACGGGCTATTGCACTTTTACTATCAATACCTTAAAAGGTACTCAAGACGCACCAGTGCGACTGAAATTCACTTTCGGTGAAGTGCCAGCCGAACTTTCAGTACCGTTTGATCCTTATCCCGGCGGTTTGAGCCGGGCCTGGCTACAGGACGAGATATTTACCATAACTGAAATGCCGGCAACCATTACCATACCGCGTAGGTTGGCCTACCGTTATGTGAAGATCGAGTTGTTGGGAGCTTCATCATATTTCGATTTTCATATCACTAACATCCAATTTAAAGCAACAACATCGGTTACAAGCACACCGGATGGCTTGGCTACAGGCACATCACAAATGATCAATGATATTGACAGGATAGGGCTTACAACATTAAAAGAGTGCATGCAAACCGTGTATGAAGATGGGCCAAAACGAGATCGACGCCTATGGATAGGGGATCTCTATCTTGAATCGCTCGCCAACATGTACTCATTTAAAAATTACGATCTTACCCGTCGTTGCTTTTACCTATTGGCAGGTTTATCCGGCGATGACGGCATCCTGATTTCCAACGTTTTTGAAACACCCGAACCACATGCGCAGGTGGGTAACCGCCTGCTGGATTATTGTTTTCTGTATAACGTAGCTTTAAAAGAATACGTAGCTGCTACCAATGATAAGCAAACCGGTCTGGATTTATGGCCCGTAGCAAAAAAACAATTGGATATTGCCCGTAAATACGCCGGTGCGGATGGCATGATGGATTACGTAAAAGCAGGAAAAGAATGGTGGGTGTTTTTTGACTGGAAAGATGGCTTGGATAAACAAGGTCCGCTGCAAGGTTTAACTGTTTACACCCTCAACCAAACCTATGAGCTTGCAAAACTATTAGGTAAAGAAAGCGAAGTAGCGGATATCCCCGCGTTGGCCAAAAAACTAAAAGATGCGGCGCATAAAAACCTGTACAATAAAAAGCAAGGCCTGTTTGTAAGCGGTACTGATAAACAGATCTCATACGGTACACAAGCCTGGATGGTACTAAGCGGCATTGCCTCAAAAGCTGAAGCACAAAAAACATTAAAAGCGCTACCTAACGTAGCTAACGCGGTACATCCCGGAGCGCCCTACATGTTTCATTACTACGTTGCAGCGCTAATTGAAAGCGGACTGAAAGCCGAAGCTAAAGATGCCCTCCAAACCTATTGGGGCGGTATGGTTAAAAAAGGAGCTGACACATTCTGGGAGGTTTACGATCCGAATGACGAATTAAAATCACCCTATAACTTTTACCCGGTGAATAGCTACTGTCATGCGTGGAGCTGTACGCCGGTTTATTTTATCAGGAAGTATCCGGAGATTTTTCAAAACTGAACCGTGATTCGCTTGATTTTAGGATTTCTTGATGCATCGAAACATCAGACTCATCCTAAAATCAAGTGAATCATGGTTATGCCTTTTTCTTAAACGCGTAATACAAGTATCCCAGCGCCGGTAAAATAAACAAACTACCAACCAGCAACCCTATCCCCAAATCATCAATACTATTACTATTGGCGTGTTCTGTTAACAGCGACATCGAGCTTCCATCTTTAAAAATAACAAACCTCGGGAATCGGGAAAAACCTACCGATATCAATATCATACAAACCTGGAAGGCGGCCAAAAGCCTGATCCATTGCCTATTGCGCTTGTGTGATATAATTAAATAAAGCACTCCTAATGAAATAGTTGCAGCGATCACCGCAACTAAGCTTACCGGGTTACCGAAGATCCAGTTAGCCAAATGAACTTTCTCAATATCTGATGCTACGAATACCAATGCGCCACAAATTACTGCTGCTATGTTCATGATCTTTGCTTTACGGATGTAGCGTTTGATCTCGTCCACATCCTCTGTTTCGCCAACTATGTAAATTGCCGCAAGGAAGCCGCAAAGCGCCACGGTAAAAAAGCCTACTGATACCGAAAACCAGTTGAACCAGCTAAAAATATAGGCATGGGCAAAATCGGTAGCCTTAGGATTGATCTGGCCGGAAAGAGCACTCCCGGCTATTATTCCTAAAAACAACGGTGTAACAAAGCTTGAGTAAACAAAAATGTGGGTATAGAAAGCCTGCGTTTTTTCATCTTTCACCGCATCATAGTTGCGAAATGAAAAAGCCGTCCCTCGTGCTATAACGCCTAATAACATTACCAGCAATGGAATATGCAGATAAATGCACATCTCGCTATAGATTGTTGGAAAACCTACAAACAAGATCACCACAGTAATAATAAGCCACATGTGATTCGCCTCCCAAATGGGGCCAATGGCTTGGTACATGATCTTGCGGGTGCGGTGTTTATTATCTGTTGAGGTAAAAAGCTCGATAATGCCGGCACCAAAATCGGCCCCGCCCAGTAAAAAGTAGAGGGTGATGGCGGCAAAGAGAAATAGGATAACGATGTAAAGCATGATCTCAGAGTTTTAACGGTCGTACAATTCAGGCACCATTTGGATCTGCCTTTTTAGTAGAAATATAACGGCAATACTCAGCGTAAAATAAATGAAGCTGAACAGGTAAAACGAATATTGGATCCCCGGCATTGGCGTTACAGCTTCACTGGTACGCATTACACCTTGGATGATCCATGGCTGGCGACCAACTTCCGTTACCGTCCACCCGGCCTCGAGCGCTATAAAACCGAGCGGTGTTGCCCAGATAAACAGCTTGAGGAACCATGGTTTACTTAACATATCCTTCTTTTTCCATAATTCATAAAAGTAAACAAGGCCTATCAGCATCATTAGTACACCTATGCCCACCATAATTTGAAAAGCATAATGCGTAACGGCCACAGGAGGCTGGTTTTTCACCGGGATCTTATCTAAACCGTTTACAGGTGTTTTAAAATTATCGTGTACCAAAAAGCTAAGTAATCCGGGAATCTCGATGCCATAATTAACTTTTTTAGCTGCTGTGTCGGGGATACCGCCAATAACCAGCGGGGCATATTCCTGCGTGTGAAAATAGGCCTCCATGGCGGCCAGTTTTGCGGGTTGGCGTTTAGCGGCGTTTTTGGCAGAAAGATCGCCGCTCAATGGCTGAATAATTGCCGCTGCCGCGCCAAATATGATGGCTATTTTAAATGATTTTGTATGAAACTCGATGTTCTTTTTGCGGTAGATCATCAGCGCGTGGATGCCTGCTACCGCGAAACCTGTTGCCGAAAACGCCGCGATGATCATATGTAATGATTCGGAAAACCAGGCCGCGTTAAACATGGCTTTCACCGGATCGATATTGATGTATTGCCCATTTACAAAATCAAACCCAGAAGGGCTATTCATCCATGAATTGGCGGCTACTACAAGTATGCCCGATGCTACACCACTTACGCCAACGATGATCCCGGCCGTCCAGTGCACCCAATTATTGAGACGGTTCCAGCCGTAAAGAAACAAGCCCAAAGCTATTGCTTCGATAAAGAAAGCTACTCCTTCCAACGAAAATGGCATGCCAAATATTGGCCCGGCATGTTTCATAAAGCCCGGCCAAAGCAGGCCTAACTCAAAGGAAAGCATAGTGCCCGATACCGCACCCGTTGCAAAGAAAATAGCAACGCCCTTGCTCCAGGCCACGGTAATGTTTTTGTAAACCGGGTTTTGTGTTTTGATCCATTTAAAGTGTGATATGGCCATAAAAACCGGCATCACCATCCCAATGCAGGAGTATATGATATGAAACCCTAACGATAAGGCCATTTGGGATCTGGCCGCTAAAAAATCATCCATAGGAGTATACTTAAATAATGGCTGAAATTAAAGCATAATGTAACAAATTTGTAACTAATTGCTTATCGATATTGAATTTAAAATAAAATTTTATGTTGGATGTAATTGGATTAGTGGGGATTATTTAGTATCGACTTGTGTTTTGTTTTTTTGCGGGAAGACGTTGATATGCAAAGTGTTCTTTGTGGTAAGTTCCATAGTTTAGGCACGCAAAGGCGCTAAGACGCAAAGTATTTTTAAGTATGCAAAGTTTTTTGAATGATAAAGACGCTAAAACTTTGCGTCTTAGCGTCTTTGCGTGCTTTAAATCTGCAATGTTTAGTTCTTATTGACTCTTTGCGTATTTTGAATCTGCAATATGTAGATCTATGCCTTCTTAGCCGTTGATCCTCTGATGATCAGCTCAGGCTTGATACTAATAATCTTCGGTTTCACGGCAACATCGCTGTTAGCCACTTCCTGGAAAAACAGGTTGCCAATGGTATTGCCCATATAAACACTGAACTGATCGATAGTAGTGATGGATGGACTGGTGATCTGCGTAAAGGCTTCGTTCGAATATCCGCAGATACCCAATTCCGACGGAACCTTGATATTCATCGCGTTAGCAACCTCTAAAACACCCAAAGCCGAAAAATCGGATGTGGAAGCAAATATCGCATCGGGAGGCTGGGGGAGGTTGAGGAGTTTGCGGGTGGCTTCGGCGCCTAATTCTTTTGTCCAGGCGTTTTCAATTACCAGTTCATTGATGATAGGGATCTTGCGCTCGGCGAATGCTCGTAAGTAACCGTTTTTACGTTGGCGGAAAATGTTGAGGTTTTGAGGCCCTTCTAACAGGGCGATACGTTTGTAGCCGTTATCTATCATGTGTGATACCGCCTCGAAAGATGCCTGCTCGTTGTCGTTAATTACCTTCAGGGTTTCCAGCTCTTCGGCCACACGGTCAAACTGGATCAACTGGATGCCGTGGTCAATTACATTTTGCAAGTGCTGATAATCATAACTATCTGCTGCAACGGAGATCACAACGCAATCAACGTGTTGGTTAATAAGCGTATTAACGCATTGAATTTCCTTATCATGCACCTCGCCCGATTGGCAGATAATGAGGTTGTAGCCTTTTTGATAAGTAGTTTCTTCAATGCCCGCGATCACATTGCTGAAAAAGTTTTGATTAATGCGCGGCACCACCACACCAATGGTTTTTGAATGCCCTTTGCGCAGGTTGGAGGCCAGCGTGTTGCGCTTATAGTTTAGCTCATCAGCAGTTTTGATGATGAGCTCGCGGGTTTTTTCATTAACCTGGCTGCTGTTATTCAGCGCGCGCGATACAGACGACGCGGTTATGCCGAGTTTAGCGGCAATGTCATAAATGGTGGTGCGTTTAACTTTCTTCATTAGTAGGTGCAATTTGGAAAAAATATTTTACGCAATCGATTGAATTTTTTATTTATTTCTATATTTTCGTTGCGTTAAGTTACCAATTAATAAAAACAACCAAAATTCATACTAAGCTATGCTATTATTAGGGATCGACATAGGTACCTCGTCGGTAAAGGTGAGCGTTGTTGACGCCGCCACGCAAAAAGCCGTTGCTTCGGCACAATACCCGGACGAGGAATCGCCAATAAAAGCATTGCACCCCGGTTGGGCCGAGCAGTCGCCGTCTATGTGGTGGGAGCAGTTTCAAAAAGCTTTGGAGCGTTGCCATGCCAAAGGTGGTTACAACGCGCAGGACATATCGGCCGTAGGCATTGCATACCAAATGCACGGTTTGGTTTTGGTTGATAAAGACCAGAATGTATTACGCGATAGTATCATATGGTGCGATAGCCGCGCCGTTGAAATTGGCGATAAAGCATTCGAAGCCATAGGCGAGGAGCATTGTCTTTCGCATTTGCTTAACTCACCCGGCAACTTTACCGCGTCCAAGCTGGCATGGGTTAAAGAGAACGAGCCTGAAACCTATGCTAAAATAGATAAGATCATGCTGCCTGGAGATTATATTGCCATGAAACTAACCGGCGATATTACCACATCGGTATCAGCATTATCTGAAGGTGTTTTCTTTGATTTTAAAACCAATAGCATCTCTAAAGAGATAGTAGACTATTTTGGTTTTGATGAAAGCCTTTTCCCTGTTATTAACCCCGTATTTTCATCGCACGGAGCATTACAGGCATCAATCGCAGAAAAGTTAGGCTTAAAGGCAGGTATCCCAGTGGCCTATAAATCAGGTGATCAACCCAACAATGCCCTTTCACTAAATGTACTTAACCCTGGTGAGGTAGCGGCAACGGCCGGTACTTCGGGCGTGATCTATGGTGTGAGCGACCAGTTAGCTTATGATCAGCAATCGCGCATCAACACTTTCGCGCATGTTAACTATGCCGATGAGCAAAAGAGGCTCGGCGTGTTGTTATGTATTAATGGCACCGGCAGCTTGTACCGATGGGTGAAAAATACTTTTGGTACGGGATACAGCTACAACCAAATGAATGCCGAAGCCGAAAAAGCATCATTAGGCAGTGAAGGTTTACAAGTGTTGCCATTTGGCAATGGTGCAGAGCGTATGCTGAACAACAAACAAGTTGGCGCGCATTTCCAAAATATCGATTTAAACCTGCATACCCCGGCGCATATTTTCCGCGCGGTACAGGAGGGGATAGCATCATCATTTCGCTACGGGTTTGATATTATGCGTAGTAACGGCATGAATCCAACCGTTATCCGCGCAGGCAAAAGCAACCTGTTTTTGAGCGATCTGTTCACCCAAACCTTTGTTAATGCTACCGGAGTTCCAGTTGAACTTTATAATAATGATGGCAGCGTAGGTGCGGCGTTAGGAGCAGGCATAGGCGCTGGCATTTTCAAATCGCCAGCCGAAGCATTCAGCAACATCCAGGCTATAAAACTGATCGAACCAACAACAAATGGTTTTGAACCAGTTTACCAGGAATGGAAATCATTACTTGAGGCGAAGCTGAAAGCTTAAAGCAAAAGGCTGAAAGTGAAAAACTAAAACATTAACAACTACTAAATAAAACAATCACTAATTCACTAAATAAAATGAGCATAGTAACAGGCGAAAAAGAATTTTTTAAAGGAATAGGCCAGGTAAAATTTGAAGGCCTTGAATCAGATAACCCGCTGGCGTTTCGCTGGTATGATGCGGATAGGGTAGTAGCGGGTAAAACCATGAAAGATCATTTACGCTTTGCCTGTGCTTACTGGCATTCGTTCTGCGGTACAGGTGCCGATCCGTTTGGCGGCGCTACGCACGTTTTTCCATGGGATGAAAAAGCTGATGCCGTTGAGCGTGCTAAAGATAAAATGGATGCCGCATTCGAGTTCATCACCAAAATGAACATGCCATACTACTGTTTCCACGATGTTGACGTGGTTGACTATGGCAATGATGTAGTTGAGAACGAACGCCGTTTACAGGCTTTGGTTGATTATGCCAAACAAAAACAAGCTGCCAGTGGCGTAAAATTACTTTGGGGCACAGCCAACTTGTTCAGCCATAAACGCTACATGAATGGCGCATCAACCAATCCTGATTTTCATGTATTGGCGCATGCCGGTGCACAGGTTAAGGCTGCTTTAGATGCTACTATCGCTTTAGGTGGTGAAAACTACGTTTTCTGGGGTGGTCGCGAAGGTTATATGAGCCTGTTGAATACCAACATGAAACGCGAGCAGGAGCATTTGGCTAAATTTTTACATACCGCTAAAGATTACGCCCGCAAACAAGGCTTTAAAGGCACTTTCTTTATCGAACCAAAACCTTGCGAGCCAACCAAGCACCAGTATGATTATGATGCGGCCACCGTATTAGGCTTCCTGCAGAAATACGATCTGATCAACGATTTTAAACTGAACCTTGAGGTTAACCACGCTACATTGGCTGGTCATACCTTCCAGCATGAGCTACAGGTAGCAGCCGATTCAGGTTTATTAGGATCGATAGATGCCAACCGTGGCGATTACCAAAACGGCTGGGATACTGATCAGTTCCCTAACGATATTAACGAAATTACCGAGTGCATGCTGATCATCCTTGAGGCCGGCGGTTTCCAGGGTGGTGGCATTAACTTCGATGCCAAGATTCGTCGTAACTCTACCGATCCTGCTGATCTGTTCTACGCGCATGTTGGTGGTATCGACCTGTTTGCAAGGGCTTTGGTAACTGCTGATAACATCCTGCAAAAATCAGAATACAAAAAACTACGTGCCGATAGGTATGCCTCATTTGATGCCGGCACTGGAAAAGATTTCGAAAATGGTAATGTTTCTTTGGAAGATTTGCGTAACTATGCGATAGCTAACGGCGAACCTAAAGTGACAAGTGGTAAACAAGAATATATCGAAAACTTGATAAATCGATATATATAGTTTATAATTGTCAATCATACATATTAAACCAAAAGACAAACCAAAACAATGAACCTCAAAACCCTCTCGAATGGCGATTATGCTGTTTTCTTTATCTACTTTATAATTGTTGCCAGCTACGGCTTCTGGGTGTATAAGCGTAAACACAACGCCGATGCCACCTCAAAAGACTATTTTTTAGCCGAAGGATCGTTAACCTGGTGGGCTATTGGAGCATCACTTATCGCTTCAAACATCTCTGCCGAACAATTTATAGGTACAAGTGGGTCTGCGTTTAAAATGGGTTTAGCCATATCTACTTACGAGTGGATGGCCGCTATCACCCTTGTTATTGTGGCGGTTTTCTTTATCCCGGTATATCTTAAAAACAAGATCTTTACCATGCCGCAGTTCCTGCATCAGCGGTATAACGGAACTGTAGCTATGATCATGGCCATTTTTTGGCTTTTGCTGTACATCGTAGTTAACTTAATGTCAATCCTTTACCTTGGCGCGTTAGCTATTAGCGGTATATCTGGTCTGGATATTCACTTGTGTATCTGGTTGCTGGCTATATTCTCGGCAGTTATAACATTGGGTGGTATGAAGGTTATCGGCTATACCGACGTTATCCAGGTAGCGGTACTTATACTGGGTGGTTTAATGGCATCTTACCTTGCACTTACTTTGTTAAGCGAAAAAGAAGGCACCACAGGCTTATTAAACGGTTTCAAAATTCTGCACAGCGAAGCTACAGATCACTTCCACATGATCTTCAAAAAAGATAATCCAAATTACATGGATCTTCCGGGCTTATCTGTACTGATAGGTGGTATGTGGATCACCAATCTTAACTATTGGGGCTGTAACCAGTACATTACTCAAAGGGCTTTGGGCGCAAACCTTAAAACTGCACGTGGCGGTATCCTGTTTGCGGCTTTCCTTAAATTGCTGATGCCTGTTATTGTGGTGTTGCCTGGTATCGCTGCTTACCTGTTATATCAAAAAGGTATGTTCCACCAGGAAATGGCAAGCTCATCGGGTGTATTAGATCCTAATAAAGCTTATCCATCGTTGTTAAACTTGTTGCCTACAGGCTTAAAAGGTTTGTCATTTGCTGCGTTAACAGCTGCAATTGTTGCCTCATTGGCAGGTAAAGCAAACAGTATTGCTACCATCTTTACGTTAGATATTTATAAAAAAGCGATCAACCCAGAAGCTACAGATAAGAAACTGGTTAACCTTGGTAAAATTTCGGTACTTGTTGCCTTATTGTTAGGTATCATTTTATCCGAACTTATTGGTAAAGCGCTGATGGGCGAAGGTAAGCAAGGCTTCCAGTACATCCAGGAATACACAGGCTTCGTATCTCCGGGTATTTTTGCCATGTTTATCCTTGGTTTCTTCTGGAAAAAAGCAACTTCAAATGCTGCTCTATTTGCAACCATCGGTGGTTTCATTTTCTCATGTTTCTTTAAACTTTGTCCAAGGTTTATTGATCTGAGCTTCCTGTCGCCTTATGGTTTCTCTAAACTGGCTTTGCAGGACGATAAAGTGACCCAACTTTATGAGATCCCTTTCCTTGATCGTATGGGCTTTGTATTTATCATCTGCGTTATCGGTATGTACATCATATCAAAAATTGATCAGGCCAGGGGTATTACCACAAACGGTCTTGAAATTGATGGTTCGATGTTTAAAACTTCAAAAGGATTTTTAGCAGGTGCGTTGATTGTAACCGGTATTGTGGTTGCATTGTACTCTATTTTCTGGTAGCAGATAATAATCTCAGCATACAACGGCGATGGAATTTAAGTTCCATCGCCGTTTTTGTTTACGTAGAGTTTACTCACCCGATCTAAGCTTCGCTGGATCACCCTCTCTACGGCAAGCCGCAAAGAGGGTAGGGAAAATCAAAACCTTAAAACAGTTTTTGATCCCCTCTTTACGCGAAGCGTAGAGAGGGGTGGCGAGCACAGCGATGCCGGGGTGAGTAAATACACAGCCAGTTATAAAACGAAATCAGCTATTCACGCAAACGTTTTCGTGGATTGTTTGGCGCAGTTGCTTTAAACTTAGTGTTATGATATGTAATTTGCCCCTTCAACAAGCATAACCTATGTGCCGCGCACCACGGCACTGCACCAGTTAATAGCCCATGAAAAACTTTTTAGACCAGGATTTTTTACTCAATACCCCTACAGCTCAACGTCTGTATCATGAATATGCTGCTCATCAACCTATAATTGACTACCATTGCCACTTGCCTCCCGATCAGATTGCCGATGATATCAACTTTGAAAACATCACCCGCATTTGGCTTTATGGCGATCATTATAAATGGCGCGCCATGCGGGCAAACGGCGTTAATGAGACTTACATCACCGGTAGTAAAACCGACGAAGAGAAATTTATTAAATGGGCCGAAACCGTTCCTTACACGCTAAGAAACCCGCTTTACCATTGGACACACCTCGAGCTTCAACGCTATTTTGGCATCACCGAATTACTTAGCCCTGCATCGGCACAAAAAATATATGCTGAGTGTAATGAAAAGCTACGATCACCAGAGTTTAGCGTGCGCAACCTGGTTAAGAATAAAAATGTTGAAGTAGTTGGCACAACAGATGATCCATTAGATAATCTGACCTACCATCAAAAATTAAAGCAGGAAAACTACAGCGTAAAAGTATTACCTGCTTACCGCCCCGATAAAGCGATGAACGCCGATGACGTTGCCGGTTTGAATAAATACATTGATCAGTTGGAAGTGGTTACCAATGTTTCGATCTCCAATATTGATGAATATCTTTCAGCCTTAAAAGCAAGGCATGATTACTTCGCCGAAAACGGTTGTAAATTATCTGATCATGGCTTAGAGCAGATCTATGCCGAGGATTATACTGATGCTGAAATTGCAGCCATCTTCAATAAAATAAGAAATAACGATGTGTTGCTGCCTTTGGAGATCCTGAAATTCAAATCGGCCATGTTGTATCAATTTGCCATTTGGGATCACGAAAAAGGCTGGGTACAGCAGTTTCACCTCGGCGCTTTACGCAACAACAATGCGCGGGCATTGAGCAATTTAGGGCCTGACACCGGTTGGGATTCTATTGGCGATTTTACGCAGGGCAGGGCTTTATCCAAATTCTTCAACAGGTTGGATAGTTCTGATCAACTGACCAAAACCATTATTTACAACCTTAACCCAGCCGATAACGAACTTTTTGCAACCATGGTAGGTAATTACAACGATGGTTCTGTAGCGGGTAAAATGCAGTTTGGTTCGGCATGGTGGTTTCTGGATCAGAAGGATGGAATGATCAAGCAGATGAACGCCTTATCAAATATGGGCTTGTTGAGCCGTTTGGTAGGCATGCTTACCGATTCGCGAAGCTTTATGTCCTTCCCAAGACACGAGTATTTCCGCAGGCTTTTGTGTAACCTTTTGGGCGATGATATTGAAAACGGCGAACTGCCCAATGATATAGCCTGGACCGGTAAGATAGTGAGTGATATTTGCTATTTTAACGCCAAAAACTATTTCGATTTTTAAATGAGCAATATCAAAAACACCAGGAGAAGCATATTATCGTTTGGCGAATTATTACTACGAATGTGCCCTGATGGCGACGGCCAATGGCTAACCGAAAATAAGCTGCCATTTTTTATAGGGGGCGCGGAGCTAAACGTGGCTAACGCGCTTGCATTATGGGATTTACCGATCCGGTACTTTACCGCAGTGCCCGAAAATGAACTAACCCAGCAAATATTGAACTCGCTCGAAGCAAAAAATATTGATACTTCGGCCGTTTATAAACATGGCAACAGAATTGGCCTATACTATTTAACCCGTGGCAAGGATGTAAAGAACAATGCTATTGTTTACGATAGGGCAGGGTCGGCCTTTGCCGATCTGAAACCGGGTACTGTTAACTGGGATGCCGTTCTTGAAGGCGTAAGCTGGTTTCATTTTAGCGCGATATGCCCGGCTTTAAGTCAGCAAGCCGCTGATGTTTGCCTGGAAGTTTTACAGGCTGCAAGCCGTAAACAGATCACTATCTCGGTCGATTTGAATTATAGGCCTAAACTGTGGCAATATGGCAAAAAGCCCGCCGAGATCATGCCTCAATTAGTTCAGTATGCTGATATAATTATGGGTAACGTATGGGCCGAAGAAACTATGCTGGGCATTGAAGTAACACCCGAAATGCATGAATCCGGTCAGCAGAGTGTGTATTTAAAGGAATCTCTTTATTCGTCAGAACGGATAATGGATGAGTATCCGCGCTGTCGTGCCGTAGCCAATACCTTCCGTTTTGATGCTGGGAAAGGTATTGAATACTATACCGCGTTATACACCGGCAACCGCTTTTATCATTCGGCAACCTACACTACCGATACCGTGGTAGATAAAGTAGGCAGCGGCGATTGCTTTATGGCCGGCCTTATTTACGGCTTTTACAACAAACAAGATCCACAACAATTGCTTGATTTTGCAACCGCTGCCGCCTGGGGCAAGCTCTCTATTTTAGGCGACGCTACAACACAAACAGTTGATGAAGTTTATAACACTATGAAACAATGAGTAAAAAAGAAGTTGCATTAACCGCAATAATTGAGCAAGGCACCCTTCCTTTATTTTTTTATAAAGACCCGGAAGTGAGCCTGCAAATAACCCGTACGCTTTACAGGGCGGGCATCCGGGTATTTGAATACACCAATCGTGGCGCAGCAGCCCTCGAAAATTTTAAGATATTAAAGAAAGCATTGGCCGATGGAGAAATGCCAGGGTTAGAATTGGGCATTGGCACCATTAAAAGTGTTGAAGAGGCCGAAGCATTTATTGATGCCGGGGCCGATTTTATTGTATCGCCAATTGTTAACCCGGCTGTGGGTAAACTGGCTGCAGAAAAAGGCCTGTTATGGATCCCCGGCTGTATGACACCAACAGAGATCTATACCGCGCAGCAAAACGGTGCGGCTTTAATAAAAATATTCCCGGCCAATATTTTAGGGCCGGAGTTTGTATCCTCTATCCGCGATTTATTTGCCGGGCAATTGTTCATACCAACAGGTGGGGTTGATTTGAGCAGCGAAAGCATTAGCACTTGGTTTAAAGCAGGCGTTTGCGCGGTAGGCATGGGCAGCAAACTGATCAGCAAATCGGTATTGGAAAACCAACAGTACGACCAGCTGTACGCCGATACCGTAAAACTATTGGAGATAGTTAAAACCAGTAAATAGCCAATTAAACCAATTATAAATGAGAGAAGAAAAAGTTGGTAATTACAGGTGGGTAATTTGCTCGCTGGTGTTTTTTGCTACAACAGTCAACTATCTGGACAGGGCAGTGATCAGCCTGTTAAAATCCGATTTGACTAAGGAGTTTACGTGGACCGACGGTGATTACGCCAATATCGAGATAGCTTTTAAAATAGCATATTCCATTGGTTTGCTTGTGTCAGGAAGGATTATTGATAAAATAGGAACCAAACTCGGATATTTTTTATCAACCTTACTTTGGAGCATATCTGCGGTTTGCCATGCCTTTGTAGGCAGTACTTTTGGCTTCGCAGCCGTACGTTCTGCATTAGGCATAAGCGAAGCTGGTAACTTTCCGGCAGCCATCAAAACTGTTGCAGAGTGGTTCCCGAAAAAGGAACGTGCATTTGCAACCGGTATTTTTAACTCTGGTGCTAACATTGGCGCTATAGTTGCTCCTTTAACTGTGCCGTTTATAGCGGTAGCCTGGGGATGGCGTTGGGCGTTTATTATAACAGGCTCTATAGGTTTTATTTGGCTGGTGCTTTGGCAACTCATTTATCGTATTCCGTCAAAACATCCTAAAGTAACTAAAGCAGAGCTTGATTACATCAATAGCGACCATGATGCGCAGGCAGAAGCCGTGCAGCCTGTTGAGCAGAAAAAAATATCATGGGGTAAACTGCTTACCTTTAAGCAAACCTGGGCCTTTGTTATAGGCAAGTTTCTAACTGACCCTATCTGGTGGTTTTATCTATTCTGGTTACCCGATTTCCTGGAAAGCCAATACCATATCAAAGGAACAGCGATCGCTATCCCGGTAGCTTTGGTTTACACCATGTCTACCTTTGGTAGTATAGGCGGTGGATGGCTCCCTATGAATCTCATCAAAAACAACTGGCCGGTATTTAAAGCCCGTAAAACATCTATGTTTATTTACGCGTTGTTTGTGATCCCGATCATTTTCGCACAGATTTTGGGTGGCATCAATATGTGGCTGGCAGTAATCGTTATCGGCATTGCGGCATCAGCGCACCAGGCCTGGAGCGCTAATATTTTCACTACTGTATCTGATATGTTCCCTAAACGGTCGATTGGATCGGTAACCGGTATAGGGGGGATGTTTGGTTCGATAGGCGGCGTATTTCTGTCGCTTGCCGTGCAGAAAAACTTGTTTGTTCATTATCGTGCGTTGGGTAAAATAGAGATTGCCTATTACATTATGTTTTTTGTTTGTGGTAGTGCCTACATTCTGGCCTGGTTGATCATGCACGTACTTGTACCGAAAATGAAACCTGTTGTTTTGGATTAAGTCATTTGGTTGTATCACTGTTTCATTAAGTCATTAAGTCATTTTTGTTTGATGATTTTACAAACTATGCAATGACTTAATGACGCGAAGCCAATGACCCAATGACTAAAACAGAAAACGGATAGGCGAAAAGCCTATCCGTTTTCTGTTTTTACACCGCTTGAGCGGCGAGTTCATCTATCCAGCTTGAAAGATAAGGTTCAGTACCATCTATCCTGATCCATTCGCCGTCGCTGTCCTTTGCTATTACAAGGTGCAGCGTTTCATCTAACGATTTGAATTCATAAGCTTCGTTGTAGCCTGCTTGGTTTACCTGTTTTACTATTCCGTCTATTGTGCTGTCGGTACCGGTAAGGGTGGCTTCAGATTGTTGTTCCATAATTGTTTAGTTTATATAGGCAACAAGTTTTTGGTGTATTCTGTTTGCAAGCGGTTTGTGATCATGCTCATTTCCGTTGCATAAATGTTCAAGGCTGAAAATTTTTATACAGTAAAACTTTTAATATCTTGCTTACGTTCTGTTAACAATTATAAACCATGAACAGCAGGCACAGTAAAAAATACTTCCAGGTATCGCAGAGGGTATGGGGAACTAAACTCCTATTTGTAAACATTTATATGATAGCTAACCGTCCCGGCGCTGCAAAAGGCTGGGTATTGGTTGATACAGGCTTAAAAGGTTCGGCAGATAAAATTATTGCCATGGCCGAAGAACTTTTTGGCCTGGGTACACGTCCCGCCGCTATTGTACTTACCCATGGCCATGGCGACCATGCCGGTGGCCTTCAGGAGCTTTTGAAAGTATGGAATGTGCCCGTTTATGCTCATGCACTTGAATTGCCGTACTTAACCGGACTATCATCATATCCGCCTGCCGATCCGTCCTTAACAGATGGTTTGATGAGTGTTTTATCCGTATTTTTTCCTTTAGGTCCGCTAAATTTTGGTAGCAGGATCAAAGCCATTGATATGGAAGAGGGGATACCTGAATTGCCCGAATGGAAAATGATCCCTACGCCGGGTCATTCGCCCGGCCATATCTCTTTGTTTTTACCCGTAAATTCAACCCTGATAGCTGGTGACGCGTTTTCGACCACCAAAGCCGAGTCAGCCATCTACTCCTTTGGTTCATTAAAAAAATTAACAGGACCGCCAAGATATCTTACTATGGATTGGGAAGCCGCCGCCGAATCGGTGCGTACGCTTGCCGCGCTTCAACCACGCACGGTTGGTGCAGGCCATGGCCCGGTTATGCGTGGCCGTGAATTACACGATGAACTTCATGAACTTGCGGATCATTTTGAAGAAATGGCGGTACCATCCACCGGGCGTTATGTTGATAGCCCGGCAATAGCCGATGAAATGGGCGTGAAATATGTGCCCCCACGCGTAAGCAGCGGTTTACTGAAAGCTACAGTTGGTGTTGCAGCCGCTTTAACCGCGTTTTTTGTTATAAGAGGGCTGCAGAAATAATCTACAGCCCATTGCAATTTAAGTTACGATTTCTGAGCCGCCTCGATAGCTGCCGGTAACGATTTACTGATATCATTGCCGCCTATCTGTAGAAAACGAATGATCCCTTTAGGATCGATTACCATAGATGTAGGGTAGTTGGATACATGGTAAGCTTTACCTATTTCCGTTGTTTTCGGAATAAGTGCGTATTCGAAAGGATGGGCTTTCAAAAATGCTTTTATCGCCGCGCTGTCGTCACGCCCCATCGCAAGGAAAACAACCCCGGCATCGCTGTATTGCTTTTTAATATCATTCAGTTTAGGCATTTCTTCAATACAGGGAATACAAGTGGTGAACCAGAAGTTAAGCACTACAGTTTTTCCTTTTAACGCTGCCAACGACCATTTTTTACCAGTAATATCAGTCAATGAAAAATCAGGGGCTGGCTGGTTAAGCATTTTCTCGAGATTGGCCTTCTTTTCTGCCGCAGCTTTCAAAAACTCATCTGTCATGGGCGAAATGTGGATCTCGTCCGGGTGTTTGTCGTCGTGACTCATCATAAAACCACGGTTGCCCCAGGCTTTTTCTACGCTATCTAATTTATTAGCGGTCACAACTTTACCATCGGGCAAAATGTATTTGGCATTATCTGGCAGGCCTTGCGCCATAGCGCTTAGTATTAAACAATTGGATATGGCCAACATCAGGATTTTTTTCATGTCGATTTTTGATTTTGTTTACTGCAAAATTATCTCCGGTGCTTATACCCAATGTTAACGCCCTTAATTTTAGTGTTAACTAATGTTAACCCGGTTTAATTAACGGGCTGTTAGCCATATCTTTGTACTTATAGTGAAAAAGAGACTGGTATTTATTTTTATTGCGGCGGCGTTAACCGCGTTCGGGATCATCCTGTTCCAGGTGTATTGGGTGTACAACTCGTACAAAACAGGCGAACGCAATTTTAAAAACGCGGCCAACAACGCGTTAACACGAAGCATTGAAATGTACCAGGTACAACAAAATGAGTTACCTACCTCGCTTAAATACAAAGTACCAACTTTATCTTTTTTTATGAGAACGATCCCTAACCGGGATTCGATAGCGTTAGATACTCCCGGGGTGATCAAAAGGTTTAGCGCCGAGTTTTTAACTGTATCGGTAGATAAAAATAATTTACAGGTGGTAAGGGCTATGGTGGCGCGCCTGCTATCGCAGCAGTTACATAAACCACTTAATGTTGATACTTTAACACGCATTTTTAAGCGCGAGTTGCAAAAGGAAAACATCAAGGCTCCATTTAAATTGGTGATTCTGCGTAACCGGTTAACCACGCCAATGGGCGAGATCGCGGCTGCTGTTAACTTTTACAAATCGCCCATCGTAGTGAAAGCCGAAATAAATAGCCGCAATTTGTTATTAGCACAAAACATCGCGCCTGCATTAGTATCACTGTTGCTGGTCCTGCTCTCGGCTGGCAGCCTGTTTTATATGGGGATCATTATTAAACGGCAGATGCAACTGGACGGCATCAAAAATGATTTCATTAATAATATAACGCACGAATTACGCACGCCGATAACCATCCTCAAATCTTCAAATGAAGCACTTTCGCAATTTGGAGCCGCTGCTGATCCCGAAAGGCTGGAGCGTTACCTCAATATCAACGCAGCTGTTTTGGATACGCTTGAAGCCAATATTGACCGGGTACTGGAAATAACCGGCTATGAACAGGGCGCTAAACTGGCCAATCCTCAAAACGTAGATCTGCCCGAATTAATAAAGAAAGTAATAGCCCGTTTTAGCCTGTATAACCATGCTACGGTACAATTGAAATATGATCTGCAAAGCAACGAGTTGGTTTACCGACGCTTTTATTATTGATACCATATTGAGCAATCTGATTGATAATGCTATAAAATATGGCGGGGATAATGTAAATATCCAAATCGGGGTTGAGCCGTTATTCGCCGGATGGGCTTTATCCGTAACCGACGATGGCGTAGGGATATCAGCCAATCATTTACCTTATATATTTGATAAATTTTACCGCGTACAAGGCGGCGATGTACACGATGTAAAAGGCTATGGGCTTGGCTTGAGCTATGTTAAACAGTTGACTGAGGCTTTAAAAGGAACTATCAGCGTGCAAAGCAAAATAAACAAAGGCAGTACATTTACTATTCAATTCCCGCAATAATGGATAAGATAAAAGTTTTGCTGGTGGAAGATGAACCGGTGCTGGCCTCGATAGTAAGGGAATCGTTAGAAACGCGAGGCTTCGCTATCACTATTGCGGGGAATGGGGTTGAAGGCTGGGCAAGTTTCAATTTAAACAAACCCGATGTATGTGTGGTAGATGTAATGATGCCCCGAAAGGATGGTTTTTCGCTGGTACAGGATATCCGCCGTGTAGATGATCTGGTGCCCGTTATATTCCTTACCGCCCGCACCCAAACCGAAGATGTATTAAAAGGCTTTGAAATTGGTGCCGATGATTATATGAAGAAGCCTTTCAGCATGGAAGAGCTGATAGTGAGATTGAAAGCGCTCGTAAGAAGAAAAGGAGGCATGCGAATACCGGAAAATATCCAGGAAGAAATCAACATCGGCAAAAGCTTCTTCAATTATCAAAAGCTACAGTTTTATTGCGATGAAAATTCATGCAATTTATCACAGCGCGAAGCCGATCTGCTGCAATTGCTTATCCAGCATAAAAACCATCTCTTAGAAAGAAAAACGGCACTGATGAAGCTTTGGGGCGATGACAGCCCTTTTAATGCCCGCAGCATGGATGTATACATTACCCGGCTAAGAAAATTTATCAAAGGCGACCCTGCATTAGAAATTATTAACGTACGTGGGCATGGTTACAAGCTGTTGGAAAGTAAATAAGCATCTACAGTAACAAAAACTTACATTTGCCCCGTGGAAAACATGCAACCCAATCCGCAGGTATTAATTGATATTGTGCAAACCCGGATGCCGTACGGTAAATACAAAGGCACCATTATTGCCGATATCCCCATCAGTTATTTAGAGTGGATGGCCGGGAAAGGCTTTACCAAAGATAAAATGGGCATGTTGCTTTCAACTACATTCGAGATCAAGACAAATGGATTGAGCGAGATACTTTTTATGGTGAAGAAGCAGGTAGCTAAGGGCTCACAGCCCCCTAAAAGGGGAGCTTTTTAAGCATCTTTTTATTTTCCTCCCCCTTCAGGAGGCCCGGGGGCTCTATAGCCTGTTAAACCAGCCCTTTTTCCAAAACACAAAAACCTGTATAACCGCTATCAGTAACATAAATATGATAGCATAGATATAGCCATGATGCCAATAAAGTTCAGGCATATTATCTGGGATCAAGCGGCCTTTATCGTCCTGACGGGCAAAGTTCATCCCGTAAATACCGGCTATGAACGTGAGCGGGATGAAGATAACCGATATAATAGTAAGCACCTTCATGATCTCGTTCATACGGTTGCTTACCATAGATAGGTATAAGTCGATAATACTTGAAGTAACCTCCTTGTAGTTCTCTATCAGATCCATAGCCTGGATGCAATGGTCGTAGGCATCGCGTAAGTAAAGTTTTACTTCGGCAGTGATCAGCGGACTTTCTGACCGGATCATGTCATTGATCTTATCCCGCTCGGGCCAGCTGGCCCGCCTTACCACTATAAGCGTACGCTTCAATTGTTGGGCGTTAAACATGATGGTTTTATCGGCACTTAGGTAAAGTTTATCTTCAAGGGCATCCAAATGATCGCCAATCTCGGCCAATAAAACAAAGTAAGTGTCGATAATAGTATCGGTAAGCGCGTAGCACATATATCCCGGTCCGGCGGTGCGGATGGAGCCTTTTCCTGCTTTTAAGCGTGTTTTAACAGCTTCGAAACGTTCACTGTGATCTTCCTCAAAACTGATAATGATATTATCTTTTACAATAGCCGAAAACTGGCAATTGATGATCTCACCCTCGTTGTTTAACTGAACAATCCGGCTGGTGCAAAAAACGTAATCCTCGTACTCATCAAACTTTGGGCGCTGATGGGTATTGGCAATGTCTTCCAAAACCAACGAGTTGATGTTACAATGCTCGCCTATCTGTTCAATAAGCGCGGCATCGCCCAAACCGTTTATTTTGATCCAGTGGGTATGGTTATCACATTTGTTAAGCTGCTTTAAAACGGCTTTAATATCTTTGCCTTCGCAGGTTACCAGTTCGTCTTTATTATACGAGTAAACCGATATAATGGGCTTCAACGCATCTGGCGATACCCTGACCATACCCGGCCTGTCACCAACTTCGCCTGTACGCTTGTGTTTTTTGAAGCGTAACCGCTTCATATTTCCGTTCATCTACAAATAATTTATGGTTTGCGGCCCCTGGTTAAACAGCAGGTCGATAATGCTCAGGTTTTTCTTAAAGCCCTGGCGGTCTTCAAATACCTGGAAGTAAGGTTTCTGCTGCATTTCCGTTTCTTTTTTCGGATGAATAGAATGCCTAAAATCCTTCAGGTGGGGATAGTCGGCCTTGTACTCATCCGTAAATTTAACTTCTATTTTTATTTTGGTGAGCTTTAGCAGCAGGGATAAAAGCTCCTGGTTATAATCAAATAAAAACTCAAATTGTTTTTCGTAAAACGGCGCGAAATCGTTTTCATAATATTCAAAATAAGCCGAGCGACGGTAGCAAGCCTGCAGGCTTTGCCAATGCAAACGCTGCCACCTGAAATCGTAACTTATTTTTACATCTTTAACCGTAGTATGGTTCTTTGAGCCTTTTATTACCGGCACCACTAAGGCCAATACGCCATCGGGGGTATAGATATTAGCCCGGTTGCGGTAAGTTTGTTTAGGAAAATGCTCTTCTCTTTCTATCAGAATATCAGGCTTGTACGCGTTTAATTGCGTAAAATACTCCACCGGCGGAAGATAAAACATGGGTAACACAGCACCTTTTTCAATCATATATTTTATGTTTGTGTTCAAAATTGGTTAAAATAATGATAAAAAAGGGTCTTACTAAGTTAGGTATATTAATTTTATACCTTGTTTCGTTACTTCCCTTTTGGTTTTTATACATTTTATCCGATATCGCTTTCGTTATAATTTACTACATGGTGCATTACCGCCGCGATGTGGTACAGCAAAACCTCCGGAATGCCTTCCCCGAAAAATCAGATCAAGAGCGCCATGATATCGAACGAAAATATTACCGCTACCTTGCCGATTTGATGGTGGAAACCATTAAAATGATCACCGTATCTGAAAAGCAGATCCGAAAAAGGGTAGTAGCCAAAAATTCCGAACTGGTTTTTGAATATTTTGATAAGGGCAAAAGCATCATAGCTGTGGCAGGCCATTATTGTAACTGGGAAATGGCCGCACTCAATTTTAATTTTGTTACCGATAAACGGTTTATGATAGTTTATAAACCACTATCAAATGCCACGTTCAATGATTTTTTTATCGAGATCCGTTCGCGTTTTGGCGGACAGCCGGTGGCCATGAAGCAAACCCTGCGTAAAATGGTTGAGTATCGAAAGGAATTAACCGTAAGCGTACTGGTTGGTGATCAAACTCCGGTAATGCACGAGGTGAATTATTTTACCAACTTTTTAAACCAGCCAACAGCCGTATTTTTGGGCATTGAAAAAATTGCCAAAACAATTGACGCCGCTGTTGTTTTTTACGACATGAAACGCGTAAAAAGGGGATACTATGAATACACATTGATCCCGCTTACCGAAACACCAAAAGAAACTGCCGAACACGAAATAACAGACATGCACGTGCAATACCTTGAAAAGGTGATCAGGAGAGAGCCGCAATATTGGCTCTGGTCGCACAGGAGGTGGAAGTTTAAGCCGGAGGATTTACATAGATGACCCATACACCCAAAGTTGCTGTAGTTATTTTAAACTGGAACGGCCTAAAATATCTTAAACAATTTCTCCCTTCAGTTTTAGCATCTACCTGGCCTAACCTGGATATTGTGATGGGCGATAATGCGTCTTCCGATGAATCGGTTGCGTTTATGCGTGAAAACTATCCGTCGGTAAGGATCATCCAAAATGATAAAAACTATGGTTTTACAGGAGGCTACAACCGTGTATTGGCGCAGGTTGAGGCTGATTACTATATCCTGCTTAATTCGGATGTAGAGGTAACACCTAATTGGATCGAACCTGTTATCGAATTAATGGAAAGCGACAGCCTGATCGCGGCTGCTGCTCCTAAAATTCGTTCATACGCGCAAAAAGAATATTTTGAACATGCCGGTGCTGCCGGTGGGTTTATTGATAAGCATGGCTACCCATTTTGCCGTGGAAGGATTTTTTACGAACTGGAGAAAGATAACGGCCAATATGAAGAATCGGGAGAGGTATTCTGGGCTTCGGGCGCTTCATTGTTTATCAAAAAAGCTATCTGGGATGAATCAGGTGGCTTTGATGAAGGGTTCTTTGCCCATATGGAAGAGATCGACCTTTGCTGGCGATTGAAAAACATGGGCTATAAAGTGATGTACTGCGCGCAATCAACCATTTATCATGTTGGCGGCGGCACACTCAATGCTGAAAATCCTTTTAAAACTTACCTCAACTTCAGGAATAATCTGTTGCTTATTAAAAAGAACCTGCCATTTTGGAGGGCGTTCTACGTTATCAGTCTTCGTTTCATAATGGACCTGCTGGCCTTGCTACGCTTTTTAATGGAAGGAAAACGTAAAGATGCCTGGGCAGTGAGCCGTGCACACCAAAGCTTTGTTGTAAGCCTTTTTAAGAAGGCAAAAGGCGAAAGGGTAAAGCCGAAAGGTATTGCCGAGCCAAATACTAAAGGCATTTTCAGGGCCAGTATAGTTTGGGCTTTCTTTGTTAAAAAGAAAACCCGTTTTACTGATCTTGATCCTTCGGAGCTTTAGTTTGTTTTTTAGGCTTATCGTTTTCCGGTTTGGTTTCTGGCGATAGCGGGGCTTCTACTTTTATCGGCGGCATATCATCAGGCCAAACAATTTTTATATCTTTTGTGGCAGATGGGATGCCGATCCCTTCTTTACCGAACGCCTCGTGAATATTGACCAATACACGGCTTTTAAGCCCAAGCCAGGTATTGATATCCGCCGCCCAGAAAAATACCCTAAAATCAACTGAGCTTTCGCTAACGCCATTTACAAATACCGACGGTGCCGGTTCAGCCATAATACCCTCGTGGCTGCGCAACAGGTTTAACAGGATGTCTTTTACCTTTTCAATATCTGATCCATAGGCCGTGCTTACCAATAGTTCAACCCGGCGGTTGTTATTGCTTAACGTCCAGTTGATTACGTGGTGGGATATCAAATCGCCGTTGGGGATGATCACTTCAGCACCATCAGATGTGGCTATTTTACTGGCACGGATGCCGATATCCATTATGGTACCCGAACGGCTATCTACCTCAATAATATCACCTACCTGTATAGGCTTTTCAAAAGCAAGGATCAAGCCTGAAACCAGGTTGTTTACAATATTCTGCAAACCGAAACCGATACCAATACCAAACGCGGAAATTATAATGGTGATCTTATCAATAGGTACGCCTGAAGCGGCCACCGCTAAAAAGAAACCTAAAGCGATCACACCAATGCGGATAAGCAGGGTAGAGGTACGGTTCTTTTTCTTGGCTACATCAATATCATTGGCATGCTTGGCCGACACATCATAAAGGTAGCTTATGATTTTTGATGCGATAGAGGATAACCAAATCACCGCCACAAATATGATCACGCTTTGAAAGGTGAATTGCGTATTGGTACCGCCAATGCTTCGGCTTTTGGTAAGGAAATCTCCCAGGAAATCAAAAACAGTATCTTCAATGCTGAGGTTTTGGGTAAGCATCACCAGCCATAACAACGCGGCCAAAACACTTAGCACACTCCTGAATTTGTTTTGAAGTAATTTGTAATCAATGTATGATGTAAGGTTATTACTGTTTTTACCCGCCTCCAGCTGAAGAAATAACGCTTCCATCACCATATGTACAATGTAATACATAGCCAATGCCAGCCATAAGTTATATACTGTAGTTACCCCGATTATTTTAGCCAGACTTACCCGCCCAAAAACATTGCATAAAAACGATATAGCCTGCATAAATATGAAGGCTTTAAGTATAAGGCCTGTATATGGCAGGTAATCATCTTTAGCTTTACGCACTTTTTGTAAAAACATAAAGCTTATTACAGATGCCGCAAGCGACAGAACAAGAATAGTAACCCTATCAATATTGGTAACCTGGATATACAGGTTGCTGAAACTATAAACAAACGTAATAACAAAAATAGCTGCCATGTACCTGAACATGGTAGCGGGGCAAACTTTGTTGATCACGTAAAGTATAGCCAGCATCAACACTCCAAAAAATGTTTCGAGCACAACTACCGGCGGGTGATCGTAAAAATTAGGCAGTAAGGTAAACGTGATTATTAATGACGATGCGAAAGGATGGTTTACCACATAACTCGCCTGGCTCAAAACATCATCGGCCGATTCATTGTCGCGCAATATCCGGCGCCTACTGGCACGTACCCAGGCAAAAAAGGCAAACAATAAAACAAGGCCCGATATATGGATTAGCACATCGCGGCCTATAAAAAAGCTGAACAACTTAATGTTCATATCGGTGGTCGCTTTGGTGGCCGTACCGAAATCATTCCCCTCATCGGCCTCCATGGCCCAGATATTATTATACTCTTGTGAAATGGCCCGTTCGCTGAAATCCCTGATCTTTGAATCGATCTGATCTTTCATATCGAGCACAGAAATGTAAACCGCCGAAACACGGTTTTGCAGCAAACCAACTTTTACAGTCACCTTTTTATTGGTGGTATCCAGGCGATGGTATTTGCTATCGATAGCTATTTTTTGGATAAGATAAGTTGTAGCCAGGGAGCTATCGGCCGGGAGGATCTTCAGAACACTATCTTTAGATATGGCGTCGAGGTCATTTTGGTTTTGAACCAGTTTGGTGTTTATATCGGCCAGTTGTTCCTGCCAGATATCCAGTTGGTCGTCACTACGGGTAAGGATATCGCGAATGGTGTACAGATATCGCAGCGTGCTCGATTTATCGTTATCTATAAGCGATTTGATAAGCGTTATCCGCTTTTCGTACTGCGGTAGTTTGGTACTAATATCAACAGTATCCAGTTTTTTTGAAAGGTTTGCCTTGATCTGGTTAAATGCCGAAGTATAATATTCAACCTTTTGCAGCAGGTTATTTACAGATGTATCCGAACGTTTAAGCGAGCGCATCACCGAATCGCGGGCGAGGATGGCAGCCCGTAGCGAGTCGCGCACAGAATGTGTTTTTTTCTTTTTTGTTTGTGCCGATGAATCTATACTAAGCAACATCGAAAAAAACAACACGCTAAACGCGGCAACTCTGAATATTTTGTTCATCTGTAGATAAAGCTGAAAGCAACCAATTAACACCGTAACCGGCAAACCGTTTTTATTTTTTTGGATTTAGATTGATTTTTTTGATTTCACTGATTGACAGTCGGCCGTATATTTAATGAACGGGCATTAATGAAATTTTCTTATCGGTGTAATCAAGAAAATCAATGAAATCATAAAATAAAATGTTCGAGCGCCAAACGGTAACTATCCATCCCAAAACCAGCAATAACACCTTTGCAATTAGCCGCGATCATTGATTTATGCCTAAACTCCTCACGCTTATGCACGTTGGAGATATGCACCTCAATAACGGGTGTATTGATAGCGGCAATAGCATCGGCTATAGCAATGGAAGTATGGGTGTACGCGCCGGCATTCATCACAATACCATCATAACTAAAACCAATTTCATGCAGTTTATTTATAATTTCGCCTTCGATATTACTTTGGTAATAATCAATACTGATGTTGGCAAAACGGGCACGAAGGGTTTCAAGATAGGTTTCAAAACTGGCATCGCCATAGATTGACTTTTCGCGAACACCTAACAGGTTCAAATTGGGGCCGTTGATAATTTGTATCTTCATCAGTTCAAACTTAGCTATAAATCATCAAAAATAAATCAATTTGGATTGGCGTTCGGCAATAAAAGGTTTCCAGGCATATCTCAGGTTAGAGAAATCGATGTCGGCTAATTCGGTTGAGGCTTATAGCCGGGATATTGAAAAGCTGTTTCAGTTTGCTGAATCGCGCGAGATTAAATTAAAACCGCAGACCATCACCCTAAGCAACCTGCGCGATTTTATCACCTGGGTGGTTGAGATAGGTATGATTCCATCATCGCAGGCCCGTATCCTGTCTGGCATCAAAGCTTTTTTTAGGTACCTGTTGATGGAAGAACTGATCAGCATAGATCCCTCCGAACTGCTTGAAGCACCCAAGATAAGGCGTACACTGCCGGATACATTGAGCTTCCACGAGATCAATAAGATCATAGCAGCAATCGATCTATCCAAACCCGAAGGTCCGCGTAATAAAGCGATATTTGAAACCATGTACGGCTCTGGCCTCCGCGTATCTGAAGCCGTAGATCTGAAGCTGTCCAACCTGTACCTCGATATCGAATTTATTAAAGTAACCGGCAAGGGGAACAAAGAGCGCCTGGTGCCAATCGGTTCGGAGGCTATTAAAGCGCTGAAAATTTGGATCGAGCAATCGAGGGTACATACCCCGATAAAGAAGGGGGAAGAGGACTATGTTTTTTTAAACAGGCGTGGAGCGAGACTTACCCGGCAAATGATTTTTATTACGTTGAAAAGCCTTGCAGTTACTGTTGGCATTCAAAAAAAAATAAGTCCGCATACCTTAAGGCATTCTTTCGCTACACACCTGGTTGAAGGCGGAGCAGATCTGCGCGCCGTTCAGGAAATGTTGGGCCATGAAAGTATTACTACTACCGAGATCTACACGCATTTGGATAGAGAGTATTTGAAGAGTACGATAAGCCAGTTTCATCCAAGGAGTTAATACAATTACATCAATATGAAATTTACAGGGGATAAATACCTCGATTACTATATCCAAAAAACACGTACCGAGTTAATATGGTACCTAATTGGATCAGCGCTTGTGTTTCCGCTTATTGTTGCAGGCTTTTACTATAAAACAGATTCGGCTACGATGCTCATTGTAAATATTACTATAGTGCTGTTGTTTTTTGTGTTTCTTGTCCGATCATTGATTGTTTCCGCGGGCCGGTCGATCAATACAATTGTTAGCGATGTAGAAATTTCGGAAAAGATAATTTTAACTACTTATCCCTACAGATTCTTATTTTATAAAGTTGATGCCGCAGTATTTACCCTGACAAGAGATAGCTTAAAAATAGAGGAAACTAAATTCCCTTACAACGCATCTAATTTGCCCAAAACAAAAACATGGCGTTTAGAAACTGATGCGAGCGAAATATACGTTGTTTATGAATCCTTTCCAGATGAGCTGAAGGCCGAATTTATGATATTAAACACCTGATCATCCTATCCCTGCCGCTCATATCTTTGCGCAGTTCGATATTCTTAAAGTCCTTATCAGTAAGCAATTGAACAGTTTCCTTACCAAACCCTTCGTTGATCTCAAAAAACAATTGCCCTTCGGGATTTAAATTATCTAATGCAAACTCCGCTATCGCTCGGTAAAATAACAATGGATCATGCTCCGGCACAAACAAGGCTGTATGCGGTTCAAAATCAGTTACATTGGTATGCATCTGCTTTTTATCCTCCAATGTAACATATGGCGGGTTGCTCACGATGATATCAGATTTTGGAATTTGTATTTCGGATTTTATACTTAGGATATCAGCCTCAATAAAATTAACCTCTACATTATTCAATTCAGCGTTACCTTTGGCCGTTTCCAATGCTCCTTTCGAAATATCGATTGCAGATACATTAGCCTCAGACAAATTCTTTTTCAGGCTGATAGCGATACAACCACTACCGGTACCTATATCCAATATTTGCATCTTCAATTGATCACTGTCAACTGCAAACTGCCTATTGCCAACTGTCGAAAGTACCCATTCCACCAACTCCTCCGTTTCGGGGCGGGGGATAAGCACATAACGATTAACTTTAAATGGCAGGCCGTAAAATTCGGTTATGCCGAAAATATACTGGATCGGCTTGCCGGTTTTTAGTTCGGCTACAACATTATTCGCGCTTTCTGCCTGTTCTTCGCTCAATACTCTTTCAGGAAATGCCTTGATAGACGCGTTCGACATACCGGTAATTTCGGAAATAGCCAGCAGCGTAATAGCTTCAATCTCATTGGCATCGTACACGCCGTTTATCTGCTTACGGTAATCTTCAAAAACATCCTTAATAGTGATCATGCAACAAAGTAACATAAAAGCTACTTTTGCAGCATGGTTGAACATGAAAAATATATGCGCCGCTGTTTTGAGCTTGCCCAATTAGGTGCAGGTTATGTTAGTCCTAACCCAATGGTTGGCGCTGTAGTAGTGCATGAGGGTAAAATAATAGGCGAGGGATATCACCAAAAATATGGCCAGGCCCATGCCGAAGTAAACGCCATTGCCCAAGTTACCGAACGTTTTGATAACCATGCCGAGCTGCTTAAAAACTCAACCATATATGTTTCGTTAGAGCCCTGCGCGCATTACGGCAAAACACCGCCTTGTGCCGATCTGATCATTAAACACCAGATCCCTAAAGTAGTTGTTGGCTGTCGCGATCCGTTTGCGCAGGTTGATGGTAAAGGGATTGAAAAACTATTATACGCCGGCATTGAAGTGATAACAGGAGTTTTGGAAGATGAATGCCGCTGGCTCAATCGTCGTTTTTTTACCAAAGTGCAAAAACATCGCCCATATATTATATTGAAATGGGCGCAAACACAGGATGGCTTTTTTGCCCCTGCCGATGGTAGCCAGTTTTGGATCACCGGCGAAGAATCTCGCAAACTTGTACATAAATGGCGTAGCGAGGAAGATGCCTTACTGGTAGGTAAAAACACCGTACTGGCTGATAACCCTCAACTAAATACGCGTTACTGGGATGGCCCGTCACCAAAACGGGTAGTGATCGATCGTCGACTTGAGTTAGATAAAGGATTGAATATATTCGATAACTCGGCCGAAACGTTGATATTTAACGAGGTTAAATTTGATGTAGAGGGCAACAATAAATATATAGCGCTTGAAGATTTTGAGCGTTTTGTGCCTCAATACATTTTATACCAGTTATACTTGCAGGATATTCAATCAGTTATTATTGAGGGCGGGGCACATACCCTCAACTCATTTATCGAAGCCGGACTGTGGGATGAAGCCCGTGTATTTACGGGTGATAAAATTTTAACCACAGGTATAAAAGCACCGCAAATAACCGGTATAATTGCAACCCGGGAAGCTGTAGGCGCTGATAGCCTGCAATTGTTTTATAATAAACCTGCTGTATAAATGCTGTTCGTTTTTTTAAGTATCTGCTGTAGTGTAATCGTATCCATTTTGCTAAAACTGGCCAAACGATATCACATCGATGTTTACCAGGCCATAACCTGGAATTACTCGATGGCGATACTGCTTACCTGGATATTTTACAAACCCGAATTAGCCGCTTTGAAAACCGCGCCGGTGTATAGCTACACCGCTTTAGGCGTGCTGTTCCCTTCTTTATTTGTTATTATGGCAACATCGGTACGAAAGGCCGGTATTGTGCGAACAGACATTGCGCAGCGGCTCTCGCTGTTTATCCCGATACTTGCCGCGTTTTTAATATTTGGCGAAGCTACCGGCGCTGTAAAAGCGATAGGTATTGTGCTGGCCTTCATAGCCATCATTTGTTCTATACCATGGCAACAATCCGGTAGCAAAACCGAAAGTGGGGCATGGGGCTATTTGCTTATTGTGTTTTTAGGCTTCGGGGTTATTGATGTGTTGCTTAAACAGCTCACCAAGGTTAATAACGTACCTTTTACTACAGCTATATTTGCCATTTTTATCATCGCTTTTACGCTCACGTTTATCGGACTGATTTACCAGGTGGCTACAAAAAAAATGAAGTTTTCATGGCCTCATATCCTTATAGGTTGGATCTTGGGCGCGGCCAATTTCGGGAACATTCTATTTTACCTGAAAGCCCATAAAGCCTTGTCAAACAATCCCTCAACAGTGTTTTCATCCGTTAATATCGGTGTTATTATACTTGGTGCTTTAATAGGCATCCTTATTTTTAAAGAGAAACTAAGCTTACTTAATAAAATAGGCATCGGCGTAGCTGTACTGGCTATCGTTATTATTTATTTCCCGCAAACGCTGAGTTTTTTGCACCTGTAATTGTTTTTAATGCTTTTTGACGATACTTATAAAACTATAGAAAAACCTGCCGAAGGCATTTTTCGGGACCGTGGCAGCAAGTTTTTAGCTTACGCTTATCCCATCAATTCTGAAAACGATATTAAGGGAATTGTTGCCCAGCTGAAAGCCGAACATCCCAAAGCCAACCACCATTGCTGGGCCATGCGCTTAACTATCGACAGATCCGTTTTTAGGGTGAATGATGATGGCGAACCATCAGGTACGGCGGGAAGGCCTATTCTGAATACCCTGTTATCAAAAGATCTTACCAATATTCTGGTGGTGGTAGTGCGTTATTTTGGCGGAACATTGCTTGGCGTTCCCGGCTTAATTAATGCGTATAAAGTTGCTACCGAAGAAGCATTGAACCAGGCGGTTGTCATCAGCAAAACGGTTAATGATGTTTATACTGCATCCTTCGAGTATTTGCAGATGAACGATGTGATGCGGGTAATTAAAGAAGAAAATATTTTGATCCTCAACCAGCAGTTTGACAATGACTGCAGTATTCAGCTCTCCATCCGTAAAACACAGGTTGAGCAGGCGCTATTTAAACTGGGTAAAGTGAATGGTGTAAAAGTGAAATACGATTATAGTCTCTAACAGTAGCTTAACCTCTTTTTGCTTCGTTTTTATGCCGATTTAATTCCTCAATTGTAAGGTAATTGTTTTAATTTAGTCGGGTATGCAATCGTTCGAATTAGATAAAACCGACCTCCTCCGTATTAAAACGGCGCTCGAAGCCGATGATGCTGAGTTAGAGATTGTTCTGAAGGAATACCACGCCTCGGAGATTGCTATACTATTCGAAAAACTGCAGCAGGAAGAAAAGGAGAGGATCATCAATATCCTCCCCACCGACGTTGCATCCGAAGTTTTATCGGAAATGGACGAGGAGCATGGCCCCGCCGAACTGCTTGTAAACCTTGAGCCGGAGAAACGTACGGAGATTATTGAGGAGCTTGATTATGACGATGCTACCGATATTATCTCGCAACTTGACGAAGAAGATCAGCAGGAAATATTAGAAGATCTCGACCACGAAGATGCCAGCAGCATCCGCGCACTGATGACCTATGCCGAAGATACGGCAGGTGGTTTGATGAACTCGGAAATTATTAAGGTAAACATCAACCTTGATAAAAAAGACGCGTTGGATGAGATCATCCGCCAATCGGAAGAGATGGAGGAGTTTTATACCATTTGCGTGGTTGATAACAACGATATCCTGAAAGGTATCCTATCCATCAAAACTGTAATTAAAGCCCGTGCCGATGCAAAGATAAGCGACCTGGTAACTACCGATTTTGTATATGTAAAGGTTGATCTTGACCAGGAAGAGGTAGCCCGCCTTATTAAACAGTACAACCTCACCAGCATCCCTGTTGTGGATGATGATATGAAGCTACTCGGTCGCGTTACGGTAGATGATATCATCGACGTAATGGAGGAAGAGAACACGGAAGATATATTGAAGATTTCCGGTGTATCTGAAGATGAGGAACTGAGCGGTAACTGGGTGGAGGCTGTAAAAAGCCGTTTGCCCTGGTTAGTAATCAACCTTGGTACAGCATTCCTGGCCGCGTCAATCATCCGTAATTTTGATGCTACAGTTGCCAAGCTTTCCATTATATCTGCCTACATGACCATCATTGCAGGTATGGGTGGCAACGCAGCTACGCAAGCCCTTGCGGTAACGGTACGCCGTATCTCGTTAAGTGATTTGACCGATAAACAAGCTTATAACACTGTTTTAAAAGAGTTTCTGGTAGGCCTGATCAACGGTGCAGCCAATGGGCTTATCGTTTTCATAGTAGCCTTCTTTTACGATGCCAACCCGCTACTGGGTCTGGTACTCTTCTTAGCCATGACCGGCAACCTCATCATCGCCGGTTTAACAGGCGCTTCTATCCCTTTGATCCTGAAAAGGGTAGGGATCGACCCTGCCGTGGCCTCATCCATCATCATTACTACTTTCACCGATTGTATCGGGTTTTTATTGCCTTTGTGGTTGGCTACTAAGTTGTTGTTGAAGTAAGTTTCCGAAGATTTGATTGACACATTTGAGAGTTTGGGCACGCAAGGGCGCTAAGACGCGAAGGTTTCTGTGATCGATTGGTGAGTTTTAGCACGCAAAGGCGCTAAGACGCAAAGGTTTTGAAGTGTAAATAAGTTCAAGATTTTTAAGTGCGCAAAGAAACTAAGGCGCGGAGGTTTCTATGGCTGATTGGTGAGTTTTAGCACGCAAAGGCGCTAAGACGCGAAGGTTTTGAAGTGTAAATAGTTTAAGAATACAAAGACAAGATTTTTATGGATGAAAATGAAATCTCGAAAATAATAGTAAATGTGGCATATGAGATCCATACGCAACTTGGGCCTGGTTTATTGGAATCTGTATATGAAGAAATTTTATATTTTGAGTTGATAAACAAGGGCTTAAAGATAGAACGGCAAAAAGGAATTAGCGTACTTTGGAAAGATATAAAAATGGAAGTTGGATTCCGTGCAGATCTTATAGTTGAGAATAAGGTAATTATCGAGATAAAATCAGTTTCAGAAATATTATCAGTTCATTCAAAACAGGTATTAACTTATCTAAAACTATCCGGCTGCAAGCTTGGCTTGCTAATCAACTTCAACGATAAACTTATAAAATCAGGCATCACAAGAATCGTCAACAATCTATAGCGATTACAAGACTTTAGTTTCTCTGCATCCTTAAAAATCTCAAACCAACCACAAAAAACCTTCGTGTCTCAGCGCCTTTGCGTGCTAAAAATCCACCAGCTACAGAAGCCCTCGCGCCTTAGCTTCTTTGTATCCTTAAAAACCTCAAACCAATCACAAAAAACCTTCGCGTCTTAGCGCCTTTGCGTGCTAAAAATCCACCAGCTACAGAAGCCTCGCGCCTTAGCTTCTTTGCATGCTTAAAAATCTCAAACCAACCACAAAAAACTTTGCGTCTTAGCGCCTTTGCGTGCTAAAATTCCACCAACCATAGAAACCTTCGCGCCTTAGTTTCTTTGCGCACTTAAAACTCTCAAATCACCCACAAAAAGCCTTTGCGTCTTAGCGCCTTTGCGTGCCCAAAATCATCACCGAGCAAAACTAAAACCCGAACTCAGATAAAACGAAACCCCTTGCTTATTAACTCCTTCCACACATTAAACAATCAAAAATGTTATATTTATAAATAATCTTTGATATTTGCGTTTTCGCAATTACTAAATAACACTGTTGGGAAGAATTTAATCTGAAACTAATGACTGAAGTTAGACACGACTGGACCAAGGAAGAAATAGCCGAAATATACAATACACCATTACTTGACCTTGTTTACAAGGCCGCGACCATTCACCGCGAAAACAAGGATTACTCGGAAGTGCAAATCAGCTCGCTGATCTCGATCAAAACCGGTGGTTGCTCTGAAGATTGCGCGTATTGTCCGCAAGCTGCCCGTTACAATACAGGTGTTGATGTGCACGCCATGATGCCTAAAGACGAGGTGATCGCCGCTGCCGAAAAAGCAAAAGCCGGTGGTGCTTCACGTTTATGTATGGGTGCGGCTTGGAGAGAAGTTCGCGATAACCGCGACTTTGACAAGGTGATCGATATGGTAAAAGCCGTTAACGAACTGGATATGGAAGTTTGCTGTACCCTTGGTATGCTTACCGAAGCACAGGCACAGCGTTTGGCAGATGCAGGTTTATATGCTTATAACCACAATCTTGATACATCCGAAGAGGACTATAAACGTATTATTACCACCCGTACTTACGATGAACGTTTAAAAACCATCGAAAACGTACGTAAGGCTAAAATTACGGTATGCAGCGGTGGTATCATTGGCTTAGGTGAAACCGTTGCCGATAGGATCTCGATGCTTAAAACACTTTCAAGCTTGCCTAAACACCCGGAATCAGTGCCAATTAATGCGTTGGTGCCGGTAAAAGGAACCCCATTGGCCGATCAGGCCCGTGTGTCTGTTTGGGATATGGTACGCATGGTAGCAACTACCCGTATCATTATGCCTAAAACTGTTGTGCGTTTATCAGCAGGTCGTACCGAAATGACTACCGTTGAGCAAGCTTTCTGCTTTATGGCTGGTGCTAACTCCTTATTTGCCGGCGAGAAATTATTAACAACGCCAAACCCATCATTTGATACTGATATTGCTATGTTTGAATTGCTGGGTTTAACACCACGCAAGGCCTTTAAAAACGGCAGACCAAATAATACAGTGAAAGAAGAAGCTGAAGTAGCGGCTAATTAATTATCCGTTTTGATATTATGAACGAGGCTATCTTGAAAAGATAGCCTCGTTTTTTTATGATATTTCCTTTTGCAATCATGCCGATTTATTTAGGCGTCACACAAGGAAAGGTAACCCGCTTTGCTTAGCAAGGTTGCTTATAGCGTTAAAACAAGCTACCTATCACCAGTTTACTTATCCAAATCATCCCGATCTTCCGGATTCAAACTTCCTTTAATTGCCTTCAGTTCACCCTTATTCCCCTGCGCGTCATAATCACCGCAATAAATAAATCGCGCCCCGCCTATTGATTTTAACTTGCCGGAGTTTTCGCCAAAATCATCAAAACGATCATACCAGCCAACTCTAACACCGTCCACTGATTTCAACCTGCCCACATTATCAAAACCATCGAAATGGGTATAATAAGTAAATTGAGTACTGCCAATAGCTTTAATTTTGCCATCTAATTCCCGGCCGTCAAACTTGTCATATAAAACCACCGGCAAGCCGCCCACCGATTTAAGTTTTCCCTGTAAGCTTTGCATATCAAACCTATCATACCATTCAACAGCGATATCGTCTACGGCTTTCAGCTTCCCCTGGTTATCCATGTCAAATCGGTCATAATAGCTAAAACGGGTGTTGCCAATAGTTTTTAGCTTTCCCTGGTTATCCATATCAAACCTATCGTAATAAGTGATCTGGGTATTGCCGATGGATTTTACACGACCGATGTTATCAAAGCCATCAAATCGTGAAAGGGAAGTGATATGTCCGTCGCCAACTTCTAATGGGATACGGCCTTTAATAAAAAGATACAGTATAATATCGTCGTTAGTGATTTCACCACGTTTATTGCGATTATCTGAGCCGATCTGTGCCTGGCATAAAGTGCCAAAGCTTAAAAGAAAAGTGATTATCAGTAAAGGTTTAAATAACATGTTGTCTTAAAGTTTAGCAGGTTGTGATTGTATGATGTACCGGAAATAATAAAGTTTAATTCGGTTTACAACCACTTTAATATCCGGCTGATTAACAGCCAAATATTTTACAAAAAAAAGAGACGCATTGATAATGCGTCTCTTTCAAATTCTTTAACCAACAGCTATTAGTCGCGCATGTTGATGTACTGCAGCGGTTGACCAAAATCATCGGCACGGCATAGGCTGATCACTGCTTGCAGATCATCTATCTTTTTGCCTTGTACACGAACCTGATCATCCATGATAGACGCCTGTACCTTAAGACCACTGTCCTTTATTTTCTTAACTATTTTCTTAGCGGCCTCTTTATCGATACCCTCTTTAATTTTAACTTCCTTGCGGATCATGTTGCCCGATGCATATTGCTCTTTTCCAAAGTCCAGCGCTTTAGGATCGAGGTGTTGTTTTACCATACGGCTAATGATGCTATCCTGGATGGCTTTTAAACGCATATCATTTTCGGTAACTATGGTTATCGTGTTGGTCTTTTTATCCAGGTCAACAGTGCTTTTCGAATCGTTAAAATCGTAACGGTTCAGGATCTCTTTTTTTGCTGTATTGATAGCGTTATCAAGTGTTTGTCCGTCTATCTTGCTTACTATATCAAAAGTTGGCATAAGTAGTGTGTTGTTTATAAATGATTTGCAAAGCTAAGCTATTGTTAACATACAGCGCAATATTGCAACAATTTGTTTAACTTCTGCAATAAATTACAGTGAATAAAAACTCATCATTTACAAAGGAGTTAATATTAAGTTAACAAATAAATAAGCAGTTTTGTAATCATGTGGCCGGAAGGCAACAATACTTATGGATAAACAGGCTCCCTTAATTAACAGAGAAATTAGTTGGCTTTATTTTAATGATCGGGTTTTGCAGGAAGCTGCCGATCCAACAGTGCCCCTGATAGACAGGATCAGGTTCCTGGCTATATTTTCATCCAATCTTGATGAGTTTTACCGCGTAAGGGTAGCCACCTTAAGTCGCCTTGCGGCATTGAACGAAAAATCGAAGGAGATTTTAGGTTATAACCCAAAAAAGATCCTCAACCAGATAAAAAACATCGTAGTAAGGCAGGAACGTAAGTTCAATAACCTTTACGAGAACATTATTGTAAAGCAACTTGCCGAAGAAAAGATTTTTATATTAAACGATAAGCAGCTTAACGTAACCCGCGGCGCTTTCGTAAAGGATTACTTCAGGGAGAAGCTACTGGCTACGCTGGTGCCTATTATGCTTAACGACGCCTTGCCGTTACCCGAACTAAGGGACAGGGCGGTGTATTTTTTTGTTAAGCTGACCACCAAAAAGAAGGTTCGTTATGCTTTGATCGAGTTTCCGGATAACCTTTCGCGTTTTATTAAACTGCCCGATACCAACAACCTGAAATTCCTGATCCTGTTGGATGATATTATCAGGTACAGTTTAGAGGATATCTTTTTCATTTTTGAGCATGATAGTATTGAGGCTTATTCCATACAGCTTACCCGCGATGCCGAGCTTGATCTTGATAAAGAAGTAAGCGATAAGTTCATCGATTCGTTATCCAAAAGCTTACTGAAACGCAAAAAGGGTAAACCGATGCGTTTGCTGTATGATTCGGATATGCCGATGGATATGCTTAAATACCTGGTTAGCAAAATGGGCTTACATGGTGAAAGCTTGATCCCAGGTAACAGGTATCACAACTTTAAAAACTTCATTTCGTTCCCCAACGTTGGTGGACCGGAGTTGGAATACGGTAAATATCCGGCGTTGCCGGTAGCTGATCTTTCATTCGGCAAAAGTTTGATAGAGCTTATCGCCAAAAAAGATTACCTGGTGAGTACGCCATATCAATCGTACGATTACGTGATCCACTTTTTACGCGAGGCCGCTATCGATCCAAAAGTAAAAGAGATCAGCATTGCGGTTTATCGCCTTGCAGAGGATTCGCGGGTGGTTCATGCTTTGATCAACGCGGCTAAAAACGGTAAAAAGGTAAATTGCCTTGTAGAACTGCGCGCCCGTTTTGATGAGCAAAATAATATCCATTGGAGTAACCGCCTGGAAGAAGAAGGTGTAAATGTACTTTACGGTGTGCCGGGATACAAAGTACACTCTAAAATTTGCCTGGTAAGTCGTACCGAAAAAGGGAAGCTGGCCTATTATGCCTGTCTTTCAACCGGTAACTTTAACGAGAAAACGGCTCGTATTTACGCTGATCATACCTTACTTACTGCTAATAAAAAGATCACCGAAGATCTGGTGAACGTTTTCAAAGCGGTAAATAAAGGTTTGTTGCCTAAAGGCCTGAAAAGTCTTATCGTATCGCCAATTGATTCTCGCCCGGCTATTTATAAGCTGATCGATAACGAGATAAAAAACGCCAAAGCTGGCAAACAGGCCTACATGATATTGAAAATGAACAGCCTTGCCGATGAGGATATGATCAATAAGCTTTACCAGGCCAGCAATGCCGGGGTTAAGATCAAGATGATAATTAGAGGTATGTGCTGTTTAATAGCTGGCGTGAAGGGTTACAGTGAGAATATCGAGGTGATCAGTATAGTTGACAAATACCTTGAACATGCCCGTGTGCATGTTTACTGCAACGGCGGCGACGAGTTAATCTATCTTACTTCGGCAGATTTCATGACCCGGAACATTGATAACAGGGTAGAGGTTGGTTTCCCTATTTATGATCCGAAATTAAAGAAAGAGGTTAGGGACATTATTGATATCCAACTGGACGATAATACCAAAGCCCGCGAGATCAACAGCCAAAACACTAATAAATACCACAAATCAAACGCGCCCGAGAGTCACCGTGCGCAGATTGAAATATATAATTATCTAAAAAGTAAAAATAAATAACATTGAGATACGCCGCCATTGACATAGGTTCGAACGCCGTGAGGCTGTTAATTGCCGATATAATTGAGAACACGGGTTCTATTTCGTTTAAAAAAAATACATTGATCCGTGTACCGCTACGCCTTGGCGACGACGCTTTTATTCAGAAACATATCTCTGAAAAAAAAGCCGGCGAATTGCTGAAAGCCATGCAGGCCTTCCGCAACCTGATGGATGTGTACAAAGTTACCGATTACCTGGCCTACGCCACATCGGCCATGCGCGAAGCCGACAATGGCGACGAGTTGGTGAAAAACATTAAAGAACAGGCTAATATCAACCTCGAAATTGTGCATGGCTCGAAAGAAGCGAGCGTGATCTACGCCAGCCATATCGACCAGAATATCGACAAAAGCAAAAATTACCTTTATATAGATGTAGGCGGTGGCAGCACTGAGCTTTCACTATTCTCAGCAGGCGAGATGATCGTATCCCGCTCATTCAATATCGGTACTATCAGGATATTGGATAACCAGGACACAGAAGAGACATGGAACGATATGCGCGATTTTGTGCGTGATAATACCCGCAACTTCAAACAGCTATCGGGCATCGGCACCGGAGGCAACATCAATAAATTGTTCCGCTTATCCGAAGAAAAGGAAGGGATGCCATTAGCGTTCGCCAAACTAAGGCAGTTATACACTTACCTCAGCTCGTTCTCGTTAAAGGATCGTATCAACGTACTTGGCCTTAACCAGGATAGGGCGGATGTAATTATCCCCGCATGCGAAATTTACCTCACGGTAATGAAGAACGCCAACATCAAAAACATCTATGTGCCACGCGTAGGTATGGTTGATGGTATCATTCAAACTTTAATAGAAAAAAATCTTCAATAAACACGTTAAAATTATTTTAATAAATTGTTTAATAATTTAAAAAGTGTTTGTACATTTGTACTGCCCTCTCAAGGGCATGTTTTTCATAGGTAGATGTAGGGTCGGGTACAAGTTATTCGACCCTTTTTTGTGCCCCTAACTTTTGTGCGTTTGACATGTTGCTGAAGGAAAGATCCATGAAGAGAAAAATAATTGTTGCAATTACCGGTGCCAGCGGCTCAATTTATGCCAGTCTGCTTTTAAATAAATTGGTTCAGCTACGGGATCAGATAGCCGAAGTAGGTGTAGTAATGTCTGACAATGCCAAAGATGTTTGGCGCTTTGAGCTTGATAACGAGGAATACACCAAACTCCCGTTTAAATTTTACGATAAAAAAGATTTTATGGCTCCCTTTGCTTCAGGCTCGGCGAAGTTTGATACCATGATCATTGTGCCATGCTCTATGGGTACGCTCGGCCGTATTGCCGGGGGGATCTCTGATGATCTGATAACCCGCGCTGCCGATGTGATATTAAAAGAACGCCGAAAACTCATCCTCGTAGCCCGCGATACTCCGCTTAATCTGATCCATCTGCGTAATATGGCCACCGTTATAGAAGCTGGTGGCATTATTTGCCCGGCTATCCCATCTTACTACAGTAAACCTCAAACTATTGAAGAATTGGCCATGACGGTTGTAAACCGGGTTATTGATCTGGCGGGATTGGAAAATGAGAGTTATGAGTGGAAGGGGATGTAAGCTTTCCATTATTACTAAGAATCCTGTTTGGCAATATATAGAAGCCGTCATTGCGAGGTACGAAGCAATCCCCAATAGGCAGAGGGGTTAAGCAAATCCGCCCGGTACAGTCGGGGATTGCTTCGTACCTCGCAATGACGCGCGGGAAGATAACCGCTTTATTTAATAGTTGTTAAAATATAACGGTTCAAAAACTCTCGCTGTTTATCCCACAATCGTCACAAAATAATTAAAACCAAAGCCTCCCGTTTGCATTGCTTATATTAAACACAAAAACGTTTATCCATGAGCAACAATAAACAATTATTAAAAGGACAGGCCGCGCTGGTTACCGGTGCCGATAGCGGTATAGGCAAAGGCGTTGCACTCTCGTTAGCCGCGGCAGGGGCTAAACTGCTTGTTAATTATGCCCGTAACCACGATGCCGCTGAAGAAGTAGTTAAGCAAATACAAGATAATGGCGGTGAAGCCTTCGCTTTCCAGGCTGATGTAAGTCATGAAGAAGAGGTTAAACAGATGTTTGCCGCCATGTATGCCAAATATCAAACCATTGATATATTGGTAAACAACGCAGGTTTACAAAAAGACTCAAAATTTGTAGATATGTCGCTCGATGATTGGAACAAGGTGATCAGCGTTAACCTAACCGGTCAGTTTTTGTGCGCCCGCGAAGCTGCCCGTGAATTTATAAGGCGAGGCGTTGTTGAAAGCGGGAGCAAAGCTGCCGGAAAGATAATTTGCATGAGCAGTGTACACGAAGTTATACCCTGGGCAGGCCACGTAAACTACGCGGCAAGCAAAGGCGGCATTATGATGTTCATGAAAAGTATAGCACAAGAACTTGCGCCACATAAAATAAGGGTGAACGGCATCGGACCGGGTGCCATCCAAACACCTATTAATAAGGAGGCTTGGGATACGCCCGAAGCATTGGATAAACTCCTCACACTCATTCCATACAACCGCATTGGTCAGCCTGAGGATATCGGTAAACTGGCAGTTTGGCTGGCATCTGACGAGTCGGATTACATCACCGGTACAACTATTTTCTCTGATGGGGGCATGACTTTATATCCGGGCTTTGCAGACAATGGCTAAATGACATTTTTGTGACACCAAAATCGGTTTAGCAAAACCAAAACGCCATTTACATGGCGTTTTTTGTTTGGCATATTGTAAAATATACACTAAGGTCATTAACAAAATGAAAATTTTGAGGCTTTAAAACGCAATGATTATTAAATATTCATAAAAGTTCATTCAAATTTTAAATATTGATAAGTCAGGCGTATATTTGTTGCGGATTTAAAATTTAAACGAACATGAAAAAGATATTTTTAACAATAGCAACCGCAGCATTATTTACAGTTAACGCTTTCGCCGCCGATGGTGGTAAAAGAGATGGTGGTACCAACGTTTCTTACATTGCTTTACATGGCTTCACTGCCGATTTTGCTGATGCAACTGACGTAAGCTGGACTGTTACTAAAAACACTCAAAAAGCTACCTTCACTGTTGATGGCGTTCAAAAAACTGCTTTCTACAACTTACAAGGTGAGTTTTTAGGTACAACTCAACGTGTTGATAACAAAGCTATCCCTGCTAAAGCCCTTGCTCAAATCACTAAAGAGTACAAAGGTTACAAAGTAGGTGAAGTTATCGTTTACCAGGCTAACACTGATATCAACGATACTATCGACCCAACTTCATACTTTGTTGATTTGAAAAACGACAACCACGAAGTATTGGTAAGGATCACTCAACAAGCTAACATCGAGTTTTTCCAACAAGTGAAATAATCTCGTAAGAGAATAACATAAAAAAAGCCTTTCCTGATATCGGGAAAGGCTTTTTTTATGCTTAAAAATCACAGTTTTAATGTAACAAAACCCCTGTTATTAAAACAAAACAGTAGTTTTTGCCTTTAATTAAATATTAATTAATATTTAGATGATATGCCGAAAACTATAATTGTATCAAACAGGTTGCCAGTGAAAATTTCGAAGGTGGATGATGTTTACCATTCATCACCAAGCGAGGGGGGATTGGCCACCGGGTTGGGTTCAATATATAAACAAGGTGATAATGTATGGATCGGTTGGCCGGGAGTGGAGATTGCCGCACAGGAAGACCAGGATCAGATCACCGCCGAGTTAAAGGACTTAAGTTTATTACCCGTTTTTTTAGATCAGGAAGAGATCAACCAATATTACGAAGGCTTCAGCAATGAAGTACTGTGGCCTGTTTTTCACTATTATGCCTCAACATACGCTTCGTACAAACAATCAAATTGGGATTATTACAAAGCTGTAAATAAAAAATTCAGAGATATGATCCTTAGCGTTGCCGAACCTGGCGACGTGATCTGGATTCATGACTACCAGTTATTACTGTTACCTGCATTGGTACGGAACGAAATGCCGGATGTATCAATTGGCTTTTTTCTGCACATACCATTCCCTTCGCACGAAATGTTCAGGTTAATACCATGGCGATCTGAATTGTTGGAAGGCATTTTAGGTGCCGACCTGATTGGTTTTCATACATTCGATGATGTACGCCACTTTTTGGGCGCGGCTACGAGGTTGCTCCCGGTATCATCCAATGCAAACATCATTACCAATGGCGAACGATCTGTAGTTGTTGAATCATTCCCAATGGGTATCGACGAGAAGAAATATGCGTCGTTACCTTTGCAGGAAGAAGTGAAGCAACAGATCGAACTGATCAAAGAGAACTTCAAAAACAAAAAGCTGATCCTTTCGATAGATAGGCTCGATTACAGCAAAGGCATCCTTCAACGTTTGGAAGCTTTCGAATTATTGCTCGAGATCTGTCCTGAATGTAAGGAACAAATCACGCTTTACATGATCGTAGTGCCATCGCGCGATACCGTGCCTCAATATGCCCACCTGCGCGATGAGATAGATAAAAAAGTTGGCAAGATCAACGCGCTGTACCGCACAATGGATTGGAGCCCGATCCATTATTACTACCGTTCATTCCCGATAGAAACGCTGTCTGCGCTGTATTACTCGGCCGACGTTTGCCTCGTAACACCTATGCGCGATGGTATGAACCTGGTGAGTAAAGAGTATGTAGCCAGCCGGATAAATAACGATGGTGTGCTGATTATGAGTGAGATGGCTGGCTCATCTAAAGAACTGATAGACGCCATTATCGTAAACCCTAACAACACCGGTGAGGTTTGCCGTGCTATTTTGCAGGCCATCAACATGTCGCCCGAAGAGCAGCGCCGCCGCATGATCCCAATGCGCCAGCTTGTTGCTAAGTTCAATACATCGCACTGGGTGAAAATTTTTATGGACAGGCTAAAGGAAGTTAAACTGATGCAGCGTTCGCTACAAGCACGCCATGTAAGTAACACTACTGAGCAAAGCATTATTAACCGGTATATCAAAACCAAAAAGCGCATTATATTTTTAGATTATGATGGCACGCTGGTTAACTTTAAATCCAACATAGATCAGGCCAGTCCGGATAAAGAACTATACAACATCATTAATAAACTTGCCGAAGATCCTGCAAATCAATTGGTTTTAATCAGCGGCCGCAAGCACGAAAACCTTGATGAGTGGTTTAGCGGCAATGATATTTATCTGATAGCAGAACATGGCTCGTGGTTTAAACAACAGGGTACCTCGTGGCATAAAATAGGAGGGTTGAGCGATCAATGGAAGCATGATATCTACCCGATATTGGAAACTTATGTCGATCGTACTCCTGGCTCATTCATCGAAGAAAAAACATACTCATTAGTGTGGCATTACCGTAAAGCCCAGGCTGGCTTAGGCGAGTTGCGCGCCAACGAACTGATGAACAACCTGAAATACCTCGCAAGCGATAAAGGTTTACAATTACTGGCAGGGGATAAGGTGCTGGAAGTTAAGAATATGGATATCAACAAAGGCAAAGCTGCTTTAACCCTTACCGAGGGTAAGGACTATGATTTTGTGATAGCTTTTGGCGATGACTATACCGACGAGGATATTTTTAAAGCACTGCCCGAAAGCGCCATCACCATTAAGGTAGGCAGCAACCTTTCGGCAGCTAAGTTTTATCTCCGCAACCCGGCCGAGGTGAGAAAGTTACTCACCAGCTTTGCTAAATACACACCTGCTGAAGTAGAGATAGATAAGTAGTTGCTTTGTAGATTTTAGTAACGGTAGTTAAAAATCGTTAATGCCCGTGGTTTAGCCACGGGCATTTTTTATATTCGGGGAAATAATACTATCGCTGACCATGAAAAAATCCTGCCTGCTTGTTCTGATAGCGTTGCTTGCCTGTTTGATAAGCCATGCGCAATCTCCAACCTACAAAGTTTACACGGTAAAATTCGCCGAATCGGGCTATCCATTTAAAGTTGGCGATTGGGCTTTGAATGGCCCCAAAAATGAGCCGATCAAAATTGACTTTATGGTATGGCTCATCAAAGGCAGCAATGGCAAAAATATTTTAGTTGATGCCGGCTTTTTAGGTGATAGTGAGGATGCTAAAGATTTTAAACTAAAGAGTTACCAACGCCCGGATTCGGCACTTTTAAAACTTGGCATAAAGCCCGGCGACATCACAGATATCATTGTAAGTCATCCGCATTGGGATCATATTGATGGCTTGAGCCTTTTTCCTAAGGCAAAGATCTGGATGCAAAAACAGGATTATGAGTTTTTTGTAGGATCGGCATGGCAAAAGCCGGGCGAAGCCGGCGGCTATGCTAAACGTGATGTTGTAAACGTAGTGAATTTAAACCTGGCCGGAAGGCTTAAATTGGTTGATGGAGATAATAAAGAGATCATTAAAGGTATAAAAGTTTATACCGGTTCAAGGCATACTTACAACTCGCAATACGTACAGGTTAAAACCAGAACTAAAAGCATCATTCTTGCATCAGATAACATCTGGACGTATTATAGCCTGCAACATATGGTTCCCGCGTCTACAGGTGGCACACTCGATCCTAAAGGATATGTAAAAGCTATGCAGCGGATGAAAACGCTTGCCAGTGATGTTAAATACATTATTCCCGGACACGATGGTAAGCAACTGGAATTATTTCCGAAGGTTGCAGATGGTATTGTGGAAATAAGGTGAATGTTTAACTTGAATCCAGACTTACGAAGTTTTAAAAACATCGTAAGTCTAACATGCAATATCTCAGTGAAATTAAGCCCCTATAAAAATATTGGCCTATCCAATTTCATAGCTATCCTATAAGCTGCGTTCATCAACCCAACATGGCTGTAGGCCTGCGGAAAATTACCCCACTGGCTGCCATCGTTCTCATCAACATCCTCACTAAATAATTGTAAGTGATTTGAATATTGAAGCAGGTTACCAAACTCGCGCTGAGCATCATCCAGGCGGCCTACAGCTGCTAATGCCTCTACATACCAAAAAGCGCAGATGAGAAAAGTAGTTTTAGGTTTGCCAAAATCATCGGCATATAAATACCTGTAAAATAAACCGTTGGGTGTTCTTAACTCTTTCTCCAATGCAGCTAAATGATCTTTGGCTTTTTGCGAGTTTGGATCGAGATAGTTCATCATGATGAGCTGTAGTGTGCTGGCATCAAGGTTACTACTCCCGGCCGAATTGGTGTAAACTTTCCTAACCGGATCATAGCAACTTTCGATATGCGCCGCGGCCCGTTCTTTTAATGAAACTGCCTTATCAATCAATTCCTGGTTTTGAATGGTGCGCGCCATCTTTTCGGCAGCAGATGCACCGGCCCATTGAAACAGGTTGCTGTAACAGTGGATATTCGCCATGTTTCTGAACTCCCAGATACCAGCGTCTTTTTCATCGATGGTGTGTTCTATCTTATCTAATAGAAATTCAATCCAGTGTACCGAATCTTTTCTTTCAGAGAAAACAAAGCGATGATCGGTATAAAGTGGTAGGAGAGAGATCAACACCTGTCCGTAAATATCATTTTGGATATGTTCTGAAGCCTGATTACCTACGCGTACGGGCTGGTTGCCCATGTAGCCGGTTAAATCAGTCAGGATATTTTCAACGAGGTCTTTTTTACCGGTGATGCCATAAAGCGGCTGGTAACGTTCCATTTCGGAAAAGGTGATATCAGTAACGTAACTGAAATACTTTTCCATCTCTTCAAAATGACCGATGTGGTTAAGCGCGGTGATCACGTAGTAAGTATCGCGCAGCCAGCAATAACGATAATCCCAATTACGACCGCTTCCTGGCGATTCTGGCAAACTTGTTGTACTTGCCGCTATGATCGCCCCGGTATCTTCGTACTGATGGATTTTAAGAGCCAAAGCCGAACGGATCACGAAGGGCTGAAAATATGTAGCAATGGATGAATGCTTGATCCAGGTACGCCAGTATTGTACTGTCTCGGTGTAGAAACGTTCGGCAGTGCTGTTTAAAGCTGCTTCCAGCGGCTCGCCGTAGGTCATTACCAGGTATTTGGTTTCGTTGAGCACAAACGCCTGTTCATCAAAAATGTAACTGATGGGGATATTGGTTGTAAGGCGGATATTCTCTTCGCCGCCCTGGTATTGAATGTGGTTGCTGCCGCGATTAACGGTTAGCTTAACGGCACCGTATTCGGATACCGGTTCGCATTTGACAATTACCCGTGGTGAGCCTTCAATAGCCTCGATCTTCCTGATCAGCATTAAGGGCTTGTAATAACGCTGATGCTGGTAAAAACGTGGCGCAAAATCGGTTATTCGATATTTACCGCCGCTTTTGGGTGTTATTTCGGTAATTAAAACGTTGGTATTTTCGAGGTAATGCTGCTGCGATTCGTATTCGCCTTCGGGGCGGATAGAAAACTCGCCGCCTTTTTCCTGATCAAGCAAGCCACCGAAAATGAATGTACTATCAAAACGGGGCCAGCAGAGCCAATCAACGTTGGTGTTTTTATTTATATGCGCCAAAAAGGCACAGTTGCCAATAATGCCGGTATTATAGGTGTGTTTGCTCATTGGTAGCTTTGTGTTTATTTCCAAACTCAACAACACAGCCTTTGTAATGTTGGCGTAAATAATAGGATTATTTAAAGTTTGTTTGCATTTGTCAAACAATGTATAGTAACTTAGTCGTATTAATTCAACATAAAAATCTATCATTATGAGTTTAAGATTGGGCGATAAAGCGCCAAACTTCCAGGCAAAAACATCAGCAGGCGAAATTGACTTTTACGAATATTTAGGCGATAGCTGGGGCGTACTGTTTTCGCACCCAGGTGATTATACACCGGTTTGTACCACCGAGTTAGGCAGAACCGCCGCTTTAAAAAACGAGTTTGAAAAACGTAACGTTAAAGTATTGGCACTAAGCGTTGATTCGGTAGAATCGCACCATGGCTGGATCAATGATATTAATGAAACTCAAGGCGTTGAAGTAAACTTCCCGATCATTGCCGATGAAGACCGTAAAATTTCTGAAGCTTATGACATGATCCACCCAAATGCTTCGGTTAATGCTACCGTGCGTTCACTGTTTATTATCGGTCCGGATAAAGCTGTTAAGCTGATTATTACTTACCCTGCTTCAACCGGTCGTAATTTCCAGGAAATTTTACGTGTGATAGATTCATTGCAATTAACCGCAAATTACAGCGTAGCTACACCGGCAGATTGGAAGGAAGGAGAGGACGTAGTGGTAGTGCCAGCTATCAAAACTGAAGATATCCCGGCCAAATTTCCGAAAGGTTATACAGCGGTTAAACCCTATTTACGCATAACCCCTCAACCAAATAAATAATTTTATTTGGTTTATTTAATAATTTTATATATTTGGTAAAGACTGAATATCTAATTTTCCTGAACAATATAAACCTATTTTATTTTCAGTTTGGTTTTAGTCATCTTAAATTGAATTTTTTATTACGATTATTATAATTATGAAAACTGGAAAAGTAAAATGGTTTAACACACAAAAGGGCTATGGCTTTATTATTACCGAAGAGGGTAAGGACCTTTTTGTTCATTTCAAAGATGTACAAGGCGGCGTAAATGCCATAAAGGATAACGATAGCGTTACCTATGATGTGGAAGATGGAAGAAAAGGATTACAGGCTGTTAACGTTAAAAAGGCATAAAATTATTGGAAAAACTTACTTACTAAACCTCTGCTTCGCCAGGGGTTTTTTTGTGTCATCATTTTTTGTTTTCCGTATAAATCGCCTACATTAGCCAACCAATTTTACAATTTATGACCGATACTGCCGCTTCCAAAGCTTCGCGGAATGCCATCTTTTTAGTACTTGTAGCTTCATTAGGCTATTTTGTAGATATTTATGACCTTTTAGTTTTCTCAATAGTACGGATTCCCAGTCTCAAAGATATCGGCTTAAACGAACAACAAATTACAGACAAAGGTCAGCTTATTATAAGCATACAAATGCTTGGTTTGCTAATTGGTGGAGTTGTGTGGGGCATTATAGGCGATAAGCTTGGGCGTATTAAAGTGCTTTTTGGTTCGATATTACTTTACTCGTTAGCAAACTTTGCCAATGGATTTGTGCACGATGTTAATACTTATGCATTAGTTAGATTTATTGCAGGGCTTGGGTTGGCTGGTGAGTTGGGTGCCGGCATTACCCTGGTAAGCGAAACTTTAAGTAAGGAAAATCGGGGTTATGGAACAATGATGGTGGCTGTGATTGGCTTATTCGGTGCTACTGCAGCCTATGCTGTTGCAAAGTTTGGCTGGCGTAATGCCTATTTTGTTGGCGGTGGTTTAGGCATATTGCTTTTGTTGCTACGCGTGGGAACTTTCGAATCGGGTATGTTTAAAAACGTTGAGAACAGCAATGTATCTAAAGGTAACATGCTGATGCTTTTTACTAATTGGGAGCGGTTAAAAAAGTATATATTCTGTATTCTTATCGGCGCACCGTTATGGTACGTGGTTGGTGTACTGATCAGTTTTTCTGATAAATTTGGAGCAGCCTTGGGAGCCACTACCGTGATCAAACCGGGCGACGGGATATTTTACAGCTATATAGGTATTGCAATAGGCGATATTATTGCCGGATTATTGGCGCAATTTACCAAATCAAGAAAGCTGACCATGGCGGTTTTCCTGATAATATCACTGGTGAGTGTTCATTTTTACCTGAGCGATACAGGTATTACACCTGAGCGCTTTGCTGTATTAAGTTTCTTTATGGGGTGTACGGTAGGCTATTGGGCAACTTTTGTAACCATCGCCTCCGAGCAATTCGGTACCAATATTCGCTCTACAGTTACCACTACGGTACCAAATTTTGTACGCGGTTCGCTTATTCCGATAACTTTGGCATTTAACGCGTTTAAAGATAAATACGGATATATCCATGCCGGTTATATAATGATGGTGATACTTACCGTTGTGTCCCTGTTTGCTTTAAGCCAATTAAAAGAGACTTTTGGTAAGGATCTGGATTACCTGGAAATTAGCTAATGATAAGGGTGTTCAATTTTTGAAAAACAGGTGTTCAATTTTGTTCGATCTGTCGATAAGTAAAATATTCAATTCTGATTATCAGTAATTTACAGCTTTATCCTCAAAAGATTGAACAGCTAATTGATTGATTATCAATAACAAATCATTTTGGAGGTGTTCACACTTTAAAGAGTTGAACACCTCTATTTTTATAACACAGGCCGATACGCTACTTCCCCGGCAATCCTCAAAATTCACTACTTTTACAGCCTATGATCAGCAAAGAACAAATAGCCGAAGATTATAAACTGATACAGGACGAGATCTGCACAGCACTTGAGCAATTAGATGGCGTAGCCAAATTTGAGCAGGAACTATGGGAGCGTGAAGGTGGCGGCGGCGGCCGTACCCGTGTTATTCAAAATGGCAATATCCTCGAAAAAGGAGGCGTTAACTTTTCGGCAGTTCATGGTCATTTGCCCGATACCATGAAAAAAGCTTTGCAGGTTGAGCAGGATGATTTTTTTGCAACCGGCGTATCTATTGTGATCCATCCCAACCACCCGTTGGTGCCTATCATCCACATGAATATTCGCTATTTCGAAATGCCATCAACCATGGCTGGCGAAAGTAAACCGGTGCGCTGGTTTGGTGGAGGTATAGATTTAACACCCCATTATGTAATTGAAGATGATGCCCGTTTTTTTCATGGTGGATTAAAAGCCGTATGCGATCAATACTACGCCGATTTCCACCCACGTTTTAAAAAATGGGCCGACGATTATTTTTACATCAAGCACCGCAGCGAAACCCGCGGCATAGGCGGTATATTTTACGATAGGCTTACCGCTAACGACGATTTGAGCTGGGAGCAGATTTTTGAGTTTTCAAAATCAGTAGGCCGTTCATTCGCACCTCTATATACAGAACTCGTTAACCGTAACCGTCATAAAGAATTTACTGAAGCCCAACAGCTTTTTCAGTACCAGCGCCGCAGTCGTTATGCCGAGTTTAACCTGGTATATGATGCCGGTACCAAATTCGGCCTGGAAACCAATGGCCGTATCGAATCGATTTTAATGAGCCTGCCGCCAACGGCCAAATGGGTTTATGATTACCATCCGCAACCAGGCAGTGAAGAAGAAAAAACACTATCTTTATTGAAAAAAGGAATTAACTGGGCTTAGGTTAAAAGCCGAAGGCTTAAGGCCGAAAGCGAAAAGCTGGGAGACTAATGTAAAGTCTGCAAGCAAACATCATTGCCAATGAAAAAATCTATTATACCGATAATCTCTACGTTATTGTTATGCGCCTTTCGGTTTGATGGCAGTCCGCTAAAAGGCACATGGGAATATCGTGGCGGTATCATTAATGGTAAGCTTGATGGCGCGCCTAAAGAGTATAAACTACAGCGCACCTACAACGATGAGCATTACGAAGCTAAGGTATTAGAGGAAGGAGAGAAAGCCCTTACTTATGAAAAAGGTGATTACCGCCTCAATGCCGATACCTGCTTAGAAAAGCAAACCTATTGCATGCAGGAATCGAAACTGCTTAACAAAACCGTAAAATACAACTATATCATCAGCAACGATACCCTTAAACTGCTTTCTGTTTTACCAAACGGGAACAAGGTTGAGGACTATTGGGTTAAGCTGAAATAAACCTGACGAGTGTAACAAAATTTTGATATGGTATCTCCGAAAACCACCGTTTATTATCAGGAAAAGTGGCGGGTTGTCAACTATTTTTTTAACTTCGCAGGTCGTTGAAAAATCAATTTTAACACGCAATTATAAGAGAAGGTTCTACAAATAAATAAAAATGGCTGAAGGAACAGAAAACGATAATTCACACGCAGAAGACAGGATAATTTCGATAAATATTGATGAGGAAATGCGATCGGCCTACATTGATTATTCAATGTCGGTTATCGTTTCAAGGGCGCTGCCCGATGTCCGCGATGGACTTAAACCCGTACACAGGCGTGTATTATACGGCATGCTTGATCTGGGCCTTACCAACGGAAAACCCTACAAAAAATCAGCCCGTATAGTAGGTGAGGTAATGGGTAAATACCACCCTCACGGCGATAAATCGGTATATGATACCATGGTGCGTATGGCCCAGGAGTGGAGTTTGCGTTACTTACTGGTTGAAGGTCAGGGTAACTACGGATCTGTTGACGGTGATGAGCCAGCGGCAATGCGTTATACTGAGGCACGCTTGCAAAAGCTTGCCGAAGAGATGCTGGCCGATATCAACAAAGATACTATCGACTACCAGTTAAACTTCGACGACTCGTTACAGGAACCAACAGTACTGCCATCAAAATTCCCTAACCTACTGGTTAACGGTGCTTCAGGCATCGCGGTAGGTATGGCTACCAATATGGCGCCGCATAATCTTTCGGAAGTTATTGATGCTACTGTAGCATTGATCGACAACCGCCAGATTGAGGTTGCCGAGTTAATGAAATATGTGAAAGGCCCGGATTTTCCTACCGGAGGTATCATTTACGGTTACGACGGCCCGCGCGAAGCGCTGGAAACCGGTCGTGGTCGTGTAGTGATCCGTGCCCGTGCCGAAATTGAAACTTATAACGGCGAACGTGAGCGTATCATTGTGACGGAAATACCTTACCAGGTAAACAAAGCTTTAATGATCGAACGTACTGCCGAACTGGTTAACGAGAAGAAGATTGAAGGCATCTCGGCCATTCGTGACGAGTCGAGCAGGGAAGGTATCCGCGTTGTTTACGAAATAAAACGTGATGCCAATGCAGCTATCGTACTCAATAACTTATTTAAATACACTGCTTTACAAACTTCATTTAGCGTAAATAACATCGCGCTGGTTAATGGCCGCCCAATGTTGCTTAACCTGAAGGATCTGATCCATCACTTTGTTGAGCACCGCCATGAGGTAGTTGTACGCCGTACTAAATTCGAGCTTAACGAAGCCGAAAAACGCGCCCACATCCTCGAAGGTTTATTGATCGCTTTAGATCATTTAGATGAAGTTATCCGCCTGATCCGTGCTTCGCAAACTCCAGATGAGGCAAGGGAAGGATTGATGACAAGCTTTGGCTTAACCGATATCCAGGCACGCGCCATTCTTGATATGACCTTGCGTAGGTTAACAGGACTTGAGCGTGATAAGATCAAAGATGAATACGCAGCTTTAATGAAACTCATCGACCATTTAAAAAGCATCTTAAACGACGAAGGTTTAAGAATGCAGATCATCAAAGATGAGTTAACTGAGATCAAAGAAAAATATGGCGATGAGCGCCGAACCGAAATGGTTCACTCATCTGCCGAAATGCAGACTGAAGACTTTATTGAGGATGAGAACGTTGTAATCACCATCTCGCGCGAAGGTTACATCAAACGTACGCCACTTACCGAATATCGCCGTCAGGGCAGGGGTGGTAAAGGAGCTATCGGGAGTAATAGCCGCGATGCTGATTTTATCGAGCACTTGTTGATCGCCTCGAACCACAATTACATGTTGTTCTTTACCGAGTCGGGACAATGTTTCTGGCTCAGGGTATTTGAAATTCCGGAAGGCACACGTACTTCAAAAGGCCGTGCTATTCAGAATATTATCAACATCCCTAAAGAAGAAAAGATCAAGGCTTATATCAAACTGATCTCATTGAAAGATCAAAACTACCTTGAAAATAACTTCATTATCATGTGTACTAAAAAAGGTACCATCAAGAAAACTTCGCTCGAGGCTTACTCTCGTCCGCGTTCAAATGGTATCAACGCCATCAACATTAACGAAGGTGATTCACTGTTAGAAGCAAACTTAACCAGTGGTAGCAGCGAAATTGTAATGGCACTTAAATCAGGCCGCGCTATCCGCTTCAACGAATCTACCGTTAGGCCAATGGGACGTACGGCTACCGGCGTACGTGGTATTACGCTTGATGATGAAACGGATGAGGTAGTTGGTATGATCAGTATTGATGATGCTGAAACCACAGTATTGGTAGTATCAGAAAAAGGTTACGGTAAACGTACCGATATTGAAGACTACCGCGTTACCAACCGTGGCGGTAAAGGCGTAAAAACTTTAAATATTACTGAAAAAACCGGAAACCTTGTAGCCATAAAAGGTGTTACAGATAAGGAAGACCTGATGATCATCAATAAATCGGGCATTATTATCCGTATTGCAATTAGTGAGTTAAGGGTAATGGGCAGGGCCACACAAGGCGTAAGGCTCATCACGCTTAAAGGCGACGACGAAATTGCTTCAGTAGCCAAAATTGAGCATGAAGAAGTAGGCGAGGGCGATGTTGCCGCTGCTGAAGGCACTGAAGCAACAACCGGCGACGAAGCCGGCGAGAGCAATACGGCCGATGACAGCACAGAAACATCATCCGACGATACAACTGAATAAACTATGCACTACCGCAAAATCTTTTTAACAGTTTTAATATCATTTGTTACTACAACTTTCGCGTTTGCCCAAAAGGAAGCGCTGAAAGTTGTGGTTAACAACTTAGCCTTTTACAAACAAAAAGGCGATTTGAAATACCTTGCATCGGCTAAAAAATCAGCCGATAGTTTGATTATCACCAAATCGGATACTGCCGATATCGAGAAAAACCTGTACAGGGCCATCGTAAATTCGAGCATTTTATATGTCGATTCGCTGAATAAGTTAGGCATGCCTGCCGATCTGCTTCCGCAAACCTCTCAATTGGTTGATAAACTATCTGGCAAGGGTAAGATCTTCAGGTATCAATCCGAACTTGATTATTCTAAACGCTGCCTGGCCAATGTTTACATTCGTAAAGGTTTTGAGTTTGTAAATAACTCGGACTTTAATAATGCGAAAACATCGTTCGAAAACGCGAAGAAGTATGCGCCGGGCATGAACCAGATCAATACTTATATCGCTTTTGCAAACAATAAAGCCGGTAATTTACAGGACGCCGCTAAGTATTACAGTAATTTGCTTAAAACGGATAGCGCTAAAACGGAGTATATCGAAACGGCATCCAATATTTATAAAGCACTGGGCGACACTGCCAAAGCTTTGCAGATACTGCAAAAAGGGAGGAAGCTGTTACCTAACGACAGGTTTTTATTGTTAGATGAAGCCAATATCTACAATAACAAAAAGAACTATAAAGCGTTAGAGCCCCTGATCCCGCCATTGCTTGACATTAACGCTAATAACGCCGATATTGCATTCGTTGCAGCAGCCTGCTATGATCATTTAAATAAATTTGATTTGGCCGAATCGCTATATTTACGTGCAATTGAATTAGGCGGAACCGATTTCGATCCGGCTTTTAACCTTGGCTTGCTATACTTTAAACAAAGCGTAAGCAAAAAGGAGGGGAGCGACATCCAGGATTTAGGAAGGGCTATACAGTGGCTTGAGAAAGCTAACGAAATATCGCCAAATAACGTTAAGAGCCTGCAGGCATTACAACTGGCTTATCAAAAATCTGATAACCTGGACATGTTAGAAAGAGTAAACAATAAACTAAAACAGTTAACCAATCAATAACAAAGCATCATGAAAATCAAACTTTTGATGGCAGGCCTGTTAGGCTTAGTTTCAGCAACAGCGTTTGCACAAAAAGGCGAGCTTAATACAGCCAAAGAAGAATACGAAAAGTATTCGGGCTTAAGAGGCCAGGCCGCAATGGCTACTATGGCAAATAAAAGCCTAAGCACCGCAAAAGAATCTATCGACAAAGCATCTGTTAACGAAAAAACAGCAACAATGCCGCTTACTTTCGCTGTAAAAGGCTCTGTTTATTCAGCACTTGCAGTTCTGGATACCGTTCCAACCACTTCATTGCCTTTATTTACCACAGCTGACGAAGCTTTGAAAAAAGCGAAAGAGCTTGATACCAAAGGTGAAAACAAAAAAATGATTGATGAGGCTTATTTAAATTTAGCTCAATATCAGTTAACTAAAGGTGTTAAAGAGTACTCAGGCGGTAAATATGATCAGGCTTACAAAGCATTCGATTATTACCGTACTGTACTGCCTGAAGATACAAACGCAATTTATTACACAGGCTTAGCGGCTGCTAACAGCAAAAACTATCCTGCGGCGATAAGCAACTACACTAAGCTGCTTACAACCAAATATTCAAAAAATCAAACCACATATCTTGATCTTTCGTCATTATATCTTGCAAGTAAAGACACTGCTAACGCTTTAAAAACAGTTAGCGATGGTGTAGCAAAATATCCTTCAGATACCGAGTTGCGCAAACGCGAAATTGAAATTAGCCTGCAAACTGGTAAAGAAAAAGAGGTTACTGATAAAATTCAGGCCGCTTTAGCTAACGATCCTAAAAATAAAACGCTTTATTACTATGCAGGTTTAACTTATTCGCAAACAGGTGACGGTTATGCAAGTCAAATAAAAGCCGCAAAAGACCCGGCTGCTAAAGCAAAACTTCAGGCTTCAAAAGCTGAAGCTTACGGAAAAGCTGGCGAGATGTACAAAAAAGCACTGGAAATAGATCCTAACTATTTTGAAGCAAATTTAAACTTAGGCTATATCATCCTTAGCCCGGCTATTGATTTGTACAATGCTGCTAATAAACTGCCAGCAAACAAACAAAAAGAATATGATGCCGCTGTAGCTAAAGCAAAAGCTCAATTCGATTTGGCTAAACCATATTTGGTTAAAGCTGCTGAGCTTCAACCAAAATCATTAGATGCATTACAAAATTTAAGAACTTATTACCAAGGTGTAAGAGACGATGCGAATGCTGCTAAAATTAAAGCTCAAATTGATGCTTTACCAGCTAATCAATAAGCGATAAATAAGGGGGGCTTGCAAAAGCCCCTTCTTTTTAAAATACTATTTAACATAATGTTAATTATAGTAATTTAAATTAAGATTGAATAAGGACTCAAAACAGAGCCAATATCAGAATTATTGACACCATAACAGCAGAAAAATCTTTGTATTGTCAGCGTAATTTAATTTTAAAACGAAGAGCATGACAAGCACTTTAATCGGCACTGCAGTTGTAAAGACACAATCAAAAAACTACAAACTATGGATCTTAAATTAAAAAATAAAACCGCGCTGGTTACAGGTTCAACAGCCGGCATTGGTTATGCTATTGCGAAGTCATTAGCAAACGAAGGAGTTAATGTTTATATAAATGGCCGCAGTCAGACCAAGGTTGATGAAGTTGTGAAAAAACTCATCGCCGAAACCGGAAATGAAAATGTTAAAGGCATCGCTGCAGACTTTACAAATACTGCTCAGATAGCTGCTTTAATTGAGCAATTGCCCGAAGTTGATATTTTGATAAACAACGTTGGCATTTTTGAACCTAAAGAATTTTCGGCGATAAGTGATGAAGATTGGTTTAAATTTTATGAGGTTAACGTTTTAAGCGGTATCCGTTTATCACGTGCTTATTTTGATAAAATGATCAGCAAAAACTGGGGCCGCATTGTTTTCATTTCAAGCGAATCTGCTTACCAGATCCCAACAGAAATGATTCACTACGGGATGACAAAAACAGCCCAGATAGCAGTTGCCCGTGGCCTTGCTGAACTCACTACAAATACCGGAGTAACTGTTAATACCGTATTGCCAGGCCCAACAATGTCTGAAGGTGTTGGCGATTTTGTGCAAGCGTTGGCAGACGGTCAGGGATTAACCACGGCCGAGATTGAAAAGGATTTCTTTGCCAATGTTCGCGGAACATCGTTGTTGAAACGCTTTATCACAACTGATGAGATCGCTAATCTTGTTACTTATGTGGCCAGTCCATTATCGGCAGCTACCAATGGCGCTACTTTAAGGGCTGACGGTGGTGTAATTAAAACAGCATTCTAAGTCTGTTTTTAAAAAATAAAAAATCCCGTATCTGTTATTGATACGGGATTTTTTATTGATACAACTACATTAGTTTTTCTTAGTAGTATCTGTTTTCGCTGTGTCAGTTTTAGCAGAGTCGGCTGCCGCTGGTGCAGGTGCGCTTTGGCTTGTTGAATCCATTTTAGTGCTGTCAGATCCGTCGCCGGCTTTTTTTTCTGAACTGCAACCCGTTGCGATACCGCCAATTAACATCGCGACAACCGCGAAGCTCAAAATTTGCTTTTTCATAGTTATTTGTTTTATAGATTAATGATCAATTATTTGTGAACCATACTATAAACTCCTTTACCACCTTATTGTTTAACCAATATTTAAAAAGCACGTATTTTTTTTAACATTGCAAGTTTTGATCAACATATCAATACATAATTGCGCATTTTTTTCTGATATTTAGGCGCTATGGTACTATCCGAAGGATTATTGAAATGGGTTATGAGGATATATCCCCCTCTCCTTTTTCAACGGATTTGGGTTGTTAAATTTTTAAAAGGATATCGGGGAGTCGACGTGCGGATCAGAAAGAGTTTCCTCAACAAAAACTACAACAACAGCATATTTGGCGGTACACTTTTTTCAGCTGCCGATCCCTTCTATCCCCTACTCTTTCACCAAATTTTTACCGGCAAAGGATATAAATTAATGGTGTGGTCAAAATCGGCCTCAATACAATATGTTAAACCCGCCACAACTCATTTATCGTTCAGTATCAGGCTTACTGATAACGATATTGAACAAGCGGAACACATTTTAAATACTATCGGAAAATTTATAAGCACCTTCCCTATTGACATTTATAATAAAGATGGCGAAATATGCGTATCGTTGATGAACGAGGTATATGTACGAAACTTAAACTTTATTGATACTACTAATATATAGCTACTGATGACTGTGATCATGAACGACGAGGCTTTTGAGAAAAAAGGATTTAAAATTTCGACTGATAAGAACTTGCTGGATGTTGATGTTATTTACGATTTTTTGAATAATGATTCATATTGGGCAAAAGGCATTCCCCGCCAAAAAATGGCCCGCGCCATTGAAAACTCCATGTGTTTTGGAATTTTCCATAATGATAAGCAAGCCGGTTTTGCCCGTGTAGTTACTGATAATGCCACGTTTGCTTACATATGCGATGTGTTTGTTTTGCCTGCATATCGTGGCAAAAGTCTGTCAAAATGGCTGGTACAAACAATTATTAAACATCCGGACCTGAAAGGCTTAAGAAGATGGTCGTTAGCTACGGCTGATGCTCACAATTTATACAGTCAGTTCGGTTTTTCGCCAATTGCGAAACCTGAAAGCTGGATGGAAATATATACCCCCTATATTAAACCTCAATAAATTAACTACAAGGCTATGAACAGAACCAATGTAAGGAAACTGATATTTGAAGGTGAAAGCGTTACGCTCGACTTTAAAAAAACAATTACAAGCTGCGAAAAAATAGCCCGTACAATGGTGTCGTTCGCTAATAACAAAGGCGGCAAGTTATTGATAGGCGTAGCCGATGATGGTACGATAAAAGGCGTAAAATCTGAAGAAGAAGAAAAGTATATGATTGACCGTGCGGCGCATATATTTTCACGCCCGGCGCTCGAACCAACGTTTGAAGAGATCTATGTAGATGATAAAGTGGTGCTACTTGTAGATATCCCGGCAAGCGACCTTAAACCACACTACGCCCTTGCCGAAGATGGCAAGTGGTGGGCTTATGTGCGTGTAAAAGACAAGAGCGTACTGGCCAGTAAAATTGTGCTGGAGGTGCTAAAACGCTCGTCAAATGACCAGGGTGTTTTGATCGAATATTCCGACAATGAGCGTACACTGCTTGGGCACCTTGAAAAGGCCGGACGTGTTACGATGAAAGAGTGCGTTGAGCTTTTAAAAGTAGGCAGGCGAAGGGCGCAAAACCTGCTTGTGGACCTGATCCTATCAGGCATTGTTAAAATCAATACCACCGAAAAAGAAGAATATTATACCGCCTGCTGACTTTTGTTAGCAGGCAAATGGTTACTTTTGGCTCCCTGCATCAAAAGTAATGTTAACCAATTTAGCCAAATACAAACCTTTTTACCGCGAAAGTCTTAAACTTGCTTTTCCCGTAGTGTTATCTAATGTGGGGCACACGCTTGTGCAAACTTCGGATACTATTATTGTGGGGCACTTTGCTGGCACGTCTTCATTGGCCGCCGTAGCGCTGGTGAATAGTTTGTTTATGGTACCGTTGGTTGTGGGAATGGGCATCTCATACGGCTTAACCCCACTGGTAGCCCAAAACAACGGCCGAAACAATAAGCGCGAATGCGGTTTGCTCCTTTCAAACAGCTTGTTTTTGAATATGCTTAGCGGGATATTATTATTTGCGTTGATCTATTTCGGAACGATGTTGCTTATCGGCCACCTCGATCAATCACCGGCTGTAGTAACTGAAGCCAAGCCATATTTGTTACTATTGAGTTTATCGCTGATACCACTTTTAATTTTCAATACATTTAAACAGTTTGCCGAAGGTTTGGGCTTCACCAGGCAGGCCATGATGATATCTATTTGGGGTAACGTGATCAATATTTGCCTTGGGATAACGTTTGTAAAAGGCTTATTCGGTGTACATCCCATGGGGATTAAGGGTGTTGGTTACAGCACCTTGATAGATCGATGCGTAATGGCTATTGTGATGGCATTTTATGTTTTCAGATCGAAAAACTTTAAAGATTACCTGAAAGATTTTGCTATAAAAAACATCGATAGATTACGTGGCTTGCAGATCATGAAGATAGGTGCACCGGTAGCACTTCAGTACGTATTTGAGGTAAGCGCGTTTGGCGGGGCTGCTATTTTGGTTGGCACAATTGGTTTGGTTCAGCAGGCGGCACACCAGGTTTCTATTAGTTTAGCATCTATGACTTATATGGCTGCCAGCGGTATATCGGCGGCAGCGGCAATCAAGTCTGGCAATTATTTCGGAGCAAAAAAGCCAAAAGCGCTAAGGCTTTCGGCAATCGCTAACTATCATATCGTACTGGTATTTATGAGCCTTACAGCATTGATGTTTATGGCTTGTCGTGAGTTTTTACCTTGGATATACACTTCGGATAAAGCAGTAATAAGCATTGCAGTACAGATACTTATCATTGTTGCACTGTTTCAGTTATTTGACGGAGCACAGGTGGTTGGCCTTGGTGTATTGCGCGGAATGGGTGATGTTAATATCCCAACGCTTATAACTTTTCTTGCCTATTGGGTGCTGGGATTGCCCGTGGGTTACCTATTGGGAATCAAACTGCATTTGGGCATTAGCGGCGTTTGGTATGGATTAACATTAGGACTTGCCACAGCTTCTGTGTTACTATTTATCCGCTTTAACATCATTAGCAAAACCCGCAACTATACCGAAGTCCCGATAACAGCACAGGATTAAAAATACAGGTCGATAGCGGTTTTGAAAGTATTGCAGTGCGCCTCAACTATGTCCTTAATATCGGGCGAGTACCCTCCGCCCATACTCACTTGTACGGGGATGCCATTTTCGATGCATTGCTCAAAAACAAACCGGTCGCGGGCTTTACAGGCTTCCTTACTTAAAGCAAGTTTGCCAAGCTTATCGGTAGCTAAAATATCAACCCCGGAGAGATAAAAGATAAAATCGGGTTTGTGTTGCGCTATTAATTGAGGCAGCGTATTAACAAGGATTCCAAGAAACTCATCATCAGATACACCATCCTGTAAAGGAATGTCAAGATCTGACCGCTCCTTTCGATAAGGGAAATTATTGGCCCCGTGCATAGAAAAAGTAAATACCCGAGGTTCATTTTCAAATATTTGCGCGGTGCCGTTACCCTGGTGTACATCTAAATCTATTATTAATATAGATTTAGATAAGTTGTTATTTAGTAAATAGTTAGCAGCAATCGCCTGGTCATTCAGCAAGCAAAAACCTTCGCCCCAATTACTCCCTGCATGATGAGTTCCGCCCGCAACATTAAATGCCACGCCGCTCTCCGAAGCGAGTTTACAGCCATCTATGGTGCCTTGGGCTATCCGTATTTCTCGCTCAACTAACCGCGCAGATAGCGGGAAACCAGTACGACGTTGCTCTTTAGGCGATAAAGTCAAATCCCGCAGCTGATGCCAATATCCTATATCGTGTGTTTGCGTTATCACGCTTTCATCCGGCAAGCCGGGCGAAAACAAATTATCCTGGGTGATTACACCCTCATGCAATAATTGCCCCGGTATTAATTCATATTTGAGCATCGGAAAACGGTGACCTTCGGGCAATGGATGCGCGTATATGGGATCGTAGGCTATTTTAAGCATAGCAGGCGTTTATAACTCCTCCACGTTTTTCCTGATGGTTTCGCAAATGCTATCCAGCGGAAGATCATTCGCATCCCAACCAAAAGGATCTTCAATTTCTTCGGCCAGGATCTCGATGCTGGCAAATACAAACAGCACAAAACCTATAATTGGTACAATAAGATATTTAAGTTCGAAGGCCCAGGTAAAGGGCAAGGTCATGATGTAAGTGAAGATAAACTTCTTGATAAAAACGTTGTAAGAGAACGGGATAGGTGTTTTTTTGATCCGCTCACAAGCACCACAATTATCTGTAAAAGAGGTTATTTCGCTCGTTATGCTAAACAGCTGCTCCGGGCTTATTACCCCATTCCGGTTAAGCTTATAAATCTTTTCGATCATGACCGACGCTATCTGATTTGGCACATGTTTTTTAGGATCGATATTGATAAACTGCTGATCTTCGGCCACAAATTCATCCCGCAAATGATTTTTGAGCGAACGGGCATAGAATGGAATAGCAAATTTAAAAAAGGCCATATCCTGTTCATTAACAAGGTGCTTTAGTTTGATGGCGAAGTTGCGACTATTATTTACCAGGCTTCCCCAGATCTTGCGTCCTTCCCACCACCTATCATATGCAGAGTTGATGCGAAATGCCAATAACAATGAAAACACAAAACCGATTGTTTGGTGAATAAAGCTAACCTTCTTCAAAATAAAGGTATCGGGCAATTGCCAGAAGTCAATTAAAAGGTAGGTTACGATGCCAGCATAGGCACACACGGCAATTATAAGCGGAAAAAGTTCGCGCAAAGTATCAGCCCTGTTTATTTTAAAAATCGAAGAAAACCACTCTTTTGGATTGTAATACACCATGTTATAATAATTTATACAGCGGTTATTGAATTGTTTAGCAGCTGCGCTGTTTTGTAAACGTCTTGAAAAGTATTGTAAAGCGGCACGGGACTTAAGCGAATCACATCAGGCTCGCGCCAATCGCCAATTACGCCATTTTCGGCAAGGAAGTTAAAAGTAGCTTTCGCTTTTCGCTTACAAACAACCGAAAGCTGACAACCACGGGAAGCCGGATCGGCAGGTGTTATTATCTTAAAAATCTCTTCTCCGTTATTGAAATTTATCTCATTGATCAAAAACTCCAAATAGCCAGTCAGAAGCAAGCTTTTTTTGCGAAGTATATTCATGTCGCCCAAGGCGTCAAAAATCGTCATAGAGGCCTTAAATAGCGACAAGAGCAAAATTGGGGCTGTGCTTACCTGCCATCCATTAGCACCAATGGCCGGATCAAAGCCGGGAGCCATTAAAAATCGCTTATCTTGTCTATATCCCCACCAACCTGCAAAGCGGTTTAACTGCTTATCGGTAAAGTGTTTTTCATGCACGAAAATGCCGCTTACGCCCCCCGGACCAGAGTTCATGTATTTATACGAACACCAGCAGGCAAAATCAGCACCCCAATCATGAAGTTGCAAAGGTACGTTACCTGCGGCATGGGCAAGGTCAAAGCCTGCATAAGCACCCACGTTGTGTGCTGCATCAGCAATAGCCTTTAAATCGAAGAATTGGCCGGTGTAATAATTGATCCCTCCAAAGAGTACCAAGGCCAGTTCATTTTGGTTTTGTTGAATGCTGTTAACGATATCTTCAGTGCGTAAAGTTAGCTCGCCTTCACGGGGGAAGATCTCGATTATAGCATCTGCCGGGTCATAGCCGTGGTATTTAACCTGGCTTTCCATAGCGTACTGGTCTGACGGAAAAGCACCGCCCTCCATAATGACCTTATATCGTTTACTGTCTGGTTTATAAAAACTTACCATTAGTAAATGAAGATTCACTGTAAGTGAGTTCATTACGGCAACTTCATTTTCCTGAGCGCCAACTATTCTCGCTATTGATCCGGAAAGTGACTTATGATAATCCAACCACGGGTCATCGCCCTGAAACCAACCTTCAACGGCCAGGTTTTTCCAGTTGTCTAATTGATCGTTGATGTGTTGCTGCGCTGAAGTCGGCTGCAGGCCAAGTGAATTACCGCAGAGGTAAATCACATCTTCACCTTTATGCTGAGGAATGAGGAAACGACTCCGGAAATCTTTAAGCGGATCAACTTGATCCTGCTGTTTGGCAAATTCTAAATTATTTTGATAATTCATTGCCCCAATATTACAAATTCAAAAGCTTATTTATTGGGCTTGCTCACGTAAATATTGCCTTTTACGTAAAAGCGATAAGGTAAAATGGCATCTTCTTTTGCATAGGCAACACCAATACGTGGCCCGGCTACGATCTGATCATCCGGAAAGGTCAATCCTCTATCCTCAAGCCATATCGTATCACTTTGAAGACTAAAGCCGTTAATTTTTCGCGAAATGCCTAAAGCTTTGGCCACCGATCCAGGCCCTTTAGTAATAGTGGGTTTAAGCACCGGCATGTTACGCCGCACCTGCATAGCCTCAATACCATCAGTTGGCTGAATGGCCCTGATCAATATCGCCAGCGGGTTGCCTTCTACCGAGATCACGATATTGAACATCTCATGAATGCCGTAGCATAGGTAAACATAACCGATGCCGCCTTGCTTAAACATAACGCTTGTTCGCTGTGTGTTCCTGTTACCGTAAGCATGGGAAGCCCGATCAATAGCTCCGTTATAAGCCTCTGTTTCAACAATGTAACCTCCGGTAATTATATCGTCAATACAAGTAAATAAATACTTACCAATCAGGTCTTTACTGATCGCAACTACATCATCGCCTAAATAATAGCTCTCGGGTAGCTTCATTTTTTCAGGATTCCCTTTAATAGTTTATTGATCTCCTTTGCCTTGTCGAAAATCATAATGTGGGTGCCGCCCTTTATTATCGTTGCCCCATTTATTCGTTTATGATCAAAAACAAGATCCTTGTCGCCGGTAATGTGGTACAGGTTTGGCGGGATAACATCGTTTTTCCAATGCAGAATAGCGTACATAGCCCACTTCATAAATACGGGCGACGACTTTTTGAGCATATCACCAAATAACCAGGCGTCTTCGGCACTCATGTGCCCAAATACCGGCTTCACCAACCCTCCCATCGAATTAAACACTTTACCTGGGATGAGCTTGTAAATTGGCAATGCACGGAATACTTTAAAGTACCACGGCGCTTCGTTGCTTGTTTTAATGCTCGACACCAGTATCACTTTTTCTACCGGCATAAATTTAGCTATTTCAACCGCTATCACCCCTCCTAACGAGTTGCCTATTAATACCGAATTAGGTTTGATATTGTAATGATAAACAAGTCGTTGAGCATAAGTAGTTATAGTGTCACTCAAATCTGGTTCTATCCAATCTATAGGAATTACCTCGTGGTCATCACTTAAGCTGATGTTATTATAAACACGGGTATCGGCACCGAGACCGGCTATCAAATAGATCCTGCTCATTAAAAATTAACCAGTTTAACTATCTGCTCAAGGTACTGTGCATCAATTTCGTCAAACTGATCGAGGTGTTCGCTGTCAACATCAAGCACTGCCACAACTTCGTTGTTTTTAAACACCGGCACTACCACCTCCGAACGAGAAAGGGAACTACATGCTATGTGGCCGGGAAAAGCGTCAACATCAGGTACAACCAATGTTTTGGCTTGTTGCCATGCGGCACCACAAACGCCTTTGCCCAAACCAATACGCGTACAAGCTACCGGCCCTTGGAAAGGCCCTAACACCAGCTCATTGTTTTTAACCAGGTAAAAGCCAACCCAAAACCATTTAAACTGCTCTTTTAATGCCGCAGCCACATTGGCCAGATTAGCTACAAGATCAGGCTCACCATAAAGCAAAGCCTCTATTTGTGGGATCAGCGCTGTGTACTGTTCTTGTTTATCGGTTGATGTGGTTATTTTTAAATCCTCTGCCATAGTGCAAACTTAACAATGTAGTATCGAAAGTAAATAAGGCTAATATCATATTAAATTTTTTAATTCGCACTTATATGATCGTTAGCCTTACCGTAGTACGCTACCGCAAGTTGTTTATACCCTTTGCCCTGCTGGCTATGGCCATACACCGCCTGCCGATGATGTTGCAAAAGGGATGCAGCTTTTACAAACTTCTCGGCTCGGGCAAAAACGGCACTTTTGATCTGAACCCCGATTGGCAGCAATGGGCCTTGTTGGCTTGCTGGGAAACCGATGGGCATTTTGATCAATTTTACAAACGCTCATTTGTGCAATTATGGTGGAAGCTTTTATGTAAAGAACGCTGGACAATACTTTGCGAACCTTTACAAAGCCATGGCCAATGGAGCGGTAAAGAACCTTTTGGCAAGCCTGCACCTAAAGAGATCAACGGACCGGTAGCTGTGCTTACCAGGGCTACCATCAGGTTTAACCGCCTTAAAAACTTTTGGGCTAATGTTGGCGCTGTGGCCAATATGATGAACAACGCGCCTGGCTATATAACCTCATTCGGAATCGGTGAAGCGCCGGTTTACAGGCAGGCGACTTTTTCTGTTTGGAAAAGCATTGAAGATGTAAAAGCTTTTGCCTATAAAAGCCCCGAACATGCCGAAGTAATTAAAAAAACAAGAGATGAAAACTGGTACAGCGAAGAACTTTTTGCCCGTTTTAAGCCAATAGCCAGTTTCGGAACGTTAAACGGAACCGACCCATTGAATGGGCTTCTTAACAAATAAACTATTATGAGAATTATTGCCGAACTACCCCACCCCGATTTTAAAATATCCATCCTTAACATGAACAATAAATTTATTGTAAAGGCCGAACAGGGTTCGCTTGAGCAAAGCTATAAGATCCCTGAAATGGATCTGACAGATGGCGTTAACAGCGTTTTTGAGTTGTTGGATGAAGAGTTTTTGAAAAAAATAGCCGCTCGGTTTATTGAGATGAGAACCGATTATAAAGATGCCTATTTTAGATATAACTATTAAACTAATCCTAAAACAGGATTAGTTTAATAGTTGAATGTTAACTAACATTTAATAAATGGCCGGGTATTTTGAAGGGTTAGCTTCATTCATCATGGCATAAACTGTTTCGATCACGTCATCAACAGATGGCTTGCTGAAATAGTCGCCGTCCGATCCATATGGTGGTCTGTGTTCTTTGGCGGTTAACGTTTTAGGCTGAGCATCTAACGAATAATATCCGTTTTGGGCTTCGAGTATTTTCTGAAGAATATAGGCCGAACCCGCTCCTGGCAGATCTTCATCAACCACCAACAACTTACTGGTTTTCTTTAATGAAGCGCCACAAATATTCTCTGTATCAAAAGGATATAGCGTTTGCGGGTCGATGATCTCGATATCGATTCCCATTGAGGCAAGCTCTTCTGATGCCTCTTGAACGATACGTAAAGTAGAGCCGTAAGATACAATAGTAATATCAGCGCCTTCACGCAGAACCTCCGCTTTGCCAAGTGGCACGGTAAAATCACCCACATTGGCAGGTAATTTCTCTTTTAAACGGTAACCGTTAAGGCATTCAACAACCAGTGCTGGTTCATCCCCTCTTAACAAGGTATTGTACATACCTGCAGCTTGTGTCATATTGCGAGGAACGCAGATATGGAAGCCCCGCATCGAACCCAAAATAACACTCATTGGTGAACCTGAATGCCAGATGCCTTCCAAACGGTGGCCACGGGTGCGGATAATCAGAGGCGCTTTTTGGCCACCCATGGTACGGTAGCTTAAGCTGGCGATATCATCGCTAATGATGGTGATGGCATAGATCAGGTAATCCAAATATTGGATCTCGGCTATTGGGCGTAAGCCACGCATAGCCAGGCCCATACCCTGCCCTATAATGCTTGTTTCACGGATACCGGTATCGCTGATACGGATATCGCCGTATTTGGCCTGTAAGCCCGCAAACCCCTGGTTTACGTCGCCTATCATACCCAAATCCTCTCCAAAAGCTACAATGCTTTTATCGCGGGCAAAGTTGGCATCGAAGGCAGCATTTAGTACTTCCCTACCGTCCATTACCTTTGCATCTTCATTGTAGATGGCCGGTACAACCGGCACATACAAAGGCGATTGTGGAGTTCCGGTAAATAATTTTGAGTTGTAACGCTCTGTATTTTTATCCTTTTCGGTTTTTAACCAATCTGTTAAACGCTGGCGTTCAGGGTTACTTTCGTGTGTTGTTAAGCGTAGGGTTTTGCGGATAGCTGTAAATATCTCTCGTCGGCCTGCATCAAATGCTGATCGCAGGGTTGCCGAGGTGGCTAAAACAGCATCCTTTTTTGAGGGCACGGTTTCGGCAAACTGATCTATCAAATTAGCCGCTTCTTCAATTTCGGCTTTGAGTACTATAGCCAGTTCATTAGCTGCTTCGCGCTGGCATTCACGTACGTAACGCTTAGCCTCTCCTTCAAGTTCCTCCAACTCAATTTCGGTAGTGATGGCCGAGGCTATCATCCACTCGCGCATCTTAAGCAGGCAATCGTGCTCATCTTCCCAGGCAAGGCGCTCCTTGCTTTTATACCGTTCATGCGAGCCTGAGGTTGAGTGGCCTTGTGGCTGCGTCATTTCAGTAACGTGGATCAACACAGGCACGTGCTCTTCGCGGCAGATATTAATAGCACGTTCGTAAGTTTCGCAAAGGGCGATATAATCCCAGCCACGCACTTTAAATATTTCATAACCATTGCTGCCATTTTCGCGCTGAAAGCCTTTCAATACTTCCGAGATATCCTCTTTGGTGGTTTGCAGGCCTGCCGGTACCGAAATAGCATAAGCATCATCCCAAATAGAAAGCGCCATAGGCACTTGCAATACGCCGGCTGCGTTAAAAGTTTCAAAAAATGAACCCTCGGAAGTTGCGCCGTTACCTACGCTGCCAAAAGCAACCTCATTACCGTTAACAGAAAATTGCTTCAGGTAATCAAGCTCTTTATTTTGGCGATATAATTTAGAGGCATAAGCCAAACCCAATAAGCGAGGAATTTGCCCGGCTGTGGTAGAGATATCCGATGAACTATTCATCGTTTCGGCCTGGTTAACCCAGCTGCCATCGGTATTTACAAAACGGGTGGCATAATGACAGTTCATTTGCCTGCCGCCCGAAGCGGGATCTTTTTCGATATCGGGGTTAGCATATAGCTGAGCAAAAAACTCTTTTAGGTTGCTCATGCCGGTGGCGAACATAAAAGTTTGGTCGCGGTAATAACCCGCGCGCCAGTCGCCGGCACGAAAAGCTTTGGCCATAGCCAGCTGTGCAACCTCTTTTCCATCGCCAAAAATACCGAACTTTGCCTTGCCCGTTAGTACTTCGCGGCGACCGATCAAACTGGCCTGACGGCTCTCATAACCAATACGATAATCATCAATAACAATCTTCTTGAAATCATCAAAACTGAGCTCGGCAGCGGTAAATTTACTGGTAGCTCGTGTTGTAGTTTCAGGCATATAAAATTTTGTTTAGACGGTAAAAGTATAAAATTCTATTCTGTATTTGGCAAACTAACAGATAAAACCCGGAGTTTGAGTAATAGTTTTGTAATTACATTAAACCTTTTATATTTGTATTAATCAAATATAACATATGAAAAAGATATTAATGATTTGCGCGGTAATATTAGGTTTTGCCTTTACCGCCTCGGCACAAGATAGCGGTAAAGCTGAATTTAAATTCAATGAGGAAGTACACAGTTTTGGTAAAATACCACAAGGTACTCCTGTAACTACCGTATTTGAATTTACTAACGTAGGTAAAGAGCCACTTATTTTAACTGAGGTAAGGCCAACTTGCGGTTGTACCATTGCCGATTACACCAAAACCCCCGTAAAAGGCGGTGAGAAAGGTGTTATTAAAATCACTTATAACGCTGCAGCGGTAATGTCATTTAACAAAACAATCGTTGTAAAATCAAACGCTGTAACTCCGGAAAAATACCTGAGCATTACAGGTGAAGTTGTAGCGAAACCCGCGGCGAGCAAATAATTTACCAGGTGCCTGATATACTTCCCTATATCAATAGGGATTTATAATATATAAAAGACCCTAAACAGGGTCTTTTTTCGTTTACAAAGGTTTTACACAACCATATTTCATTTTTAGTAATTTTGCAGGATGCCAAAAATATCTGACAAAGGGCAACGGATGCCCGCATCACCGATACGTAAGCTAACACCTTACGCTGACAAAGCCAAGCAGGACGGGAAAAAGGTGTACCACCTCAATATCGGTCAGCCCGATATTGCTACACCCGATGGAATGCTTAATGCGATTAAAAATATCGATTTTAAAGTTTGGGCTTATACCCCAAGCGAGGGTACACTGAGCTACCGTACAAAACTTACCGAATATTATAACAAACTTGGTTATGGCATTACGCCCGACGATATCATTGTAACAACAGGCGGCTCGGAAGCGATTACCATAGCCATGATGGCCTGCCTTGATTCGGGCGATGAAGTGATCATTCCCGAACCGTTTTACGCTAACTACAACGGCTTTGCCAGCCAGGGCGATATAGTGGTTAAACCAATTTTATCTTACATAGATAATGGTTTTGCGCTCCCTCCTATCAGTGAGTTTGAAAAGCTGATCACCGAGAAAACCAAGGCCATAATTATCTGTAATCCCAATAATCCTACTGGTTATTTATACTCGAAAGGGGAAATGGATGCGTTAAAGGAACTGGTTTTGAAACACGATCTGTACCTTTTTTCGGATGAGGCTTACCGCGAATTTTGCTATGATGGTCGCAGCTTCATATCTCCAATGCATTTAGATGGTTTGGAAGAGAATGTTGTAGTGATGGATACTGTGAGTAAACGCTACAGTGCTTGCGGTGCCCGTTTAGGCTGCATGATCACCAAAAATAAAGAACTACGTACAACAGCGTTAAAATTTGCCCAGGCCCGCTTAAGCGCAGGTATGGTTGAACAAATTGCAGGCGAAGCTGCGGTTGATACCCCCGATAGCTACTTTGAAGCAGTAAATAAGGAATATACCAGTCGCCGTGATACACTTGTTGCAGCATTGAACAAAATGGAGGGCGTGTATTGCCCTAACCCGGGCGGCGCGTTTTACGTGGTAGCCAAGCTGCCTATTGATAATGCCGATAAATTTTGCCAATGGATGCTGGAAACATTTAGCCTGAACAACGAAACCGTAATGATGGCACCAGCTACAGGTTTTTACAGCACACCGGGTGCAGGCGCTAACGAGGTACGTATGGCTTACGTTTTAAATAATGATGACCTTGCCAAAGCTATGGCTTGCCTGGAAGAAGCGTTAAAAGTTTATCCGGGCCGTTCAGTTAGCAGCGAGCAGTTATCAGTTGGTAGTTTATAAATAAACACGTATATAGCAGGCGGTTACATAATATGTATGCCGTCTGCTATATACTGACAACAAAATCCGTATATTTGAACTCTTAACTGCAAACTGCCCACCGGGCATTGCGAACTCAAAAATGGGGTCGACCGGAATTGACAGGATGGAGATAAGTAAGTAAGCATGCAGCGCGTTGGGTGAATTAGCGCTTTAATCAGAACGCTCAAACTTTCAAATGGCGAAAATAACTACGCCTTAGCTGCCTAATTTAGAATTAGCATAGCTTTTGTCCCGCCGGTTTTCCGTTCTGTTGGATCGGCAATAGGGGCATCGAAAAACGGAACTGGTTTGCTTAAGGTGTGCATAGCGAACGAGATAAAGCACCTAAGGAAGACGGTATAGGTAAGCGACTGACCTTCCCCTTCCCTACAATTAAACAGAAGCTAAGCATGTAGAAAGCTTACCTTATACCATGTTTGGACGAGGGTTCGAATCCCTCCGGCTCCACTAAAACGGTATCAAACACCACTAAAACCCTTCAAACGCTACGTTTGAAGGGTTTTTTGTTGCATTTTGGTGTCATTTACTCACCGTTGAACGGCCATTTTGGTGAGCATTCTGGTGAGCACCGAATTTTAAAACAAGTGCTCACCAGAATTCTTGTAACTAATTGAATAGCAAGATGTTCAGCAAGTGAACATCTTGTGAGATTTATGCTGTAAAGATAAATTTGTTTAACTTTTTAACAGCTTTTTATGATCAAAAATGTGGCTGTTCTCTTTTATCTGAAAAAGAGAGCAAATTCAAAAGAAGAAAAAGTTCCGGTTTATATACGGATCACATGCGATGGACAACGCGCCGAATTAGCGACCGGTCAAAAAATTCAGGCAAAGCTCTGGAATCCCGCTGAAGAAAGAGCTAAAGGCAAAACGGAGGCAGTTTACAAATTGAACTCGGCCCTCAATGATGTGGAACTAAAGGTCAATGATACGATCCGCTACTTAAAGGACTGTGGTGAAGAGCTTACTGCGGAAAAAATTAAAAATCGCTTCCTGGGCAAAACAGAGAAGCCAGTTATGCTGGTTGATGTATTTAAGGAACATAACCGCAAGGTAGCCGCGTTAGTGAATGAGGAATTTGCTCCTGCTACCGTTACCCGGTACGAAACAACGCTAAAGCACACGCAGGACTTTATGCAATGGAAATACAAAATCAGCGATATCCGAGTCAAGCAGATTGATCACAGGTTTATCAGCGAATTCGAATTCTATCTCCGTTCGGTTCGTAAATGCAACAACAATTCAGCCTTAAAATATATCAAGAATTTTGGTAAGATTGTTCGCATCTGTTTGGCGAGTGGTTGGATTACTGTCAATCCGTTCCTTAACTACAAAATCAAAATTAAAAAAGTTGATCGGCCATTCCTGTCTAAAGAAGAGCTGGAAACCATGGCTTCTAAGACTTTTGTTAGTGCTCGTCTTGAGCAGGTCAGGGATATATTTTTATTCAGTTGTTATACTGGATTGGCTTATATCGATGTGCAAAAACTTAAGCGCTCTGAAATTGTCAAGGGCCACGACGGTGAGCAATGGATCTTTACAAGTCGCCAGAAAACTGATACCCCCTCACGTATTCCACTTATGCCTTATGCTCTGAGTGTAATTGAAAAATATCGGGATCATCCACAATGTGAAATTGAGGATAAGCTATTACCTATATTAAGCAACCAAAAAATGAATGCTTACTTAAAAGAGATAGCAGATTTGTGTAATGTAAATAAAGATCTGACTTTTCATATTGCCAGGCACACTTTCGCAACCACGGTCACCTTATTGAATGGTGTACCAATTGAAAGCGTTTCTAAAATGTTAGGCCACACTAATATCAAGACTACACAACACTATGCGAGGATTTTGGATTTGAAGGTTGGTGAAGATATGGGTGTACTCAGAAGAAAACTACAATCTCACTAAATATTCAAAAGCAAATATTGTATTAATTCGATAGATAAATATTTCATGAAAGAGTTGAAAGCTGGCGATCAAGAAATTGCTGAAAAAATATACCTGATAAGGGGGCACAAAATTATGTTGGACAAAGATTTAGCTGAGATGTATGGAGTGGAAACTAAAAGGCTAATTGAACAGGTCAATAGAAATGCCCTTAGATTTCCACCAGAATTTATGTTTCGTCTCACCAACGAAGAATTCGATGTTTTGAGGTCGCAATTTGCGACCTCAAAGAGAGGCGGCAGAAGGTACGCTCCTTACGTTTTCACAGAGCACGGTATACTCATGCTTTCAAGCGTGTTAAATAGCAAGCAGGCTATTACTGTTAATCTAGCGGCGTTACATATGAGCTTGAATATCCCTGGTTTAATTTCGTATTGTAACGATGTTGCGTTCGGCGTAGGTTCCAACGGTTTGATACCTTCCACAAAATCTTCGTAACCGAGACTTTGATGAAATGTGGTAAAAACGATCCGTTTTTCATCTACATAACGATCATATTTTGCCTTTAACTCGGCCCGGCTAATTCCTTCAATATCCCCATCAATGATGGACAGTGCTTTATTAATAGTATGATAGGTTTTTCCTGTTCCTGGAGGGCCACACAGGATCTGGTTAAGTGGCTGGCTCATTCTTATCTTTTGTTTAAGCTCATTTGTTTTGATTTCCTTGACGATCGTTCTGATCTGATCGCCGATCTCCTTATCAAAAAAGTCAAGGCGTTCGATTAAATTGGTAATGGTCTGTTCGCCATAAAAATTTACAGGCTCCTTTAAGCGTAAACTGTGGGCGTGAAACCAGCTAAACCATTCTAAACCATCGGGTAATACCTTACCGATCTTTTCCCTGAAGATCTTTTTGTGAATTTCGTCTTCAAAGTGAAGACAGATATTAATCTTATCGCGTTTACCCGGCAGCATCTCAAATTCATAATGGGCCAATTTAGTACCCAGCAGACCTGACGCATCACTGCCCCATACCCAATCACGTTGACCTTGTCTGCCCGATGTCCCCAATAATACCAGATGGGTTGGTGCCGGATCATCGGCCAGCGTCTGGGAAAGTTCCTCCATTACCCCAGTAAATGTCCTTTTCTTTATTTCGAGTATACGATATAAAATATCCTGAGCCAGGATCATATGATCATCGTCTGCGAAACATCTGGCAGTTTTAAGTCCGTTTACCAACGACAATAATTCCGTATCGTCGTGAATATATCCCTCGATAAAGTCGTGGACTACACGCAAGTAATGATCGTACTTCATTCCTGGCTCTGCAGGGGGCTCACCAGTAACCCGGCATAATATCTGGTAAAAAGAATCTTTATAGAATGTATACCTTGAAGGATCGTGGTAGGTTAATAAAGTTGCGGCGGTCCGCTCATCATGATGTGGCAAATGATTCGGTTGCTGGTCAACCTCTCTGTATAACCGCAACGCTGTTTCTGAGAACTGCTTGATGCGGGTACCCAGTGGAGCATCGTCATTGAAGAGATCCCGCAAGCATTGCTGGTACTCTTCCGTGCGAAGGCGGGCAAGTGTATTGATCACACCAATACCCGGACCGTAGATCAGGTTCATGAATTTGACAGACTTGACCTCCGTAAGCAGATCAGCCACATCAGGATTCGGACGTCCCTGAAACTCCTTTAATAGCTCCCACTTATAGATCTCATCAGAGATTCCTTCTTTTCTAAGAAGTTCTTTGTACTGTCGGATGATGTCAAAAAAAGGACTTTCTTTTTCCTCCTTTACGAATATCTCAAAGTCGAATTTTCGCAGATATTTATTGGTTTGATCCCCACCGTGGCGTGTCCAGTAGCTACCGCCACCGGCCAACTTTTGCGCAATACGCATGACTTCTTTTGGTGGATAACGCTTACCTGCATGTATGACATCAAATCGGGTAGATTTGTTAAGCTTTTTCTGATCTTTATCAAGCTCTTCAAAAGCTTGTAATATGTGATCTCGTGTGATTGATTCAGGATCAAAGGGCATTTAATTGAGTATAAGGTCTTCATAATGGAAAGCATGGCAAATTCCTCCATTCCTCTCACAAGGCATAAATCTAAATATTAGGTACTGATTTAATAAATAAAAAAATGATAAATCGATCGGTTACATACCATGGATAAGCATTTCTAAAATTAACGTGGAAATTCCGGACCCGTTGACAACCCATTCCGGAAATGAGTGCAGAGCTTCTGTTACCCTTTGACCATGCTATCATCTTGAAATAGATAGTTGAATTTAAAATTTATTTACACTACCCAGCGCTTCAATAAGCAGGGAACAGCGTTGGGCCATTACGTTTTTTAGCTGGCAGTTACTTCGAGTGATGGTGCTTTAACCACTTTTCAAGCGTTGCTAAATTATGGCCGGCGCGCAGGGAGGTCCTTCTGAAATTAAGCTTTTTATCATGAAGATATTGTAGGATATTCTTATCGATACCCTCAAAATCCTCACTGAACATTTTCTCGTCCGGTTTCAATTTCGGGATGTGATGAACCTTGGGCGTTAATAAAACTTCTGACTTTGTTATTTTTTGCATCAGCACGCTTCCGCTGATGATCCTTCCTTCACTTTCGTAATTCATATATTGACCCAGGAAGATATTTCCATCACAGGTACCAATGTGGATCTTAATGTTCAATTGCCTGAAAAAATCCGGATAGGTCCGGCAGTTGATGACCAGCACTTCCTCCCGAGACGTCAAAAAATCCGTTTTCCCAACGTAATCATGGTGCTCTGTATCTGACGTATTGTCGATGCTGACTGCCATATCGATCCCGGACATCTCCACAAATGTAAATAGCAGTTTAACCAGCGGCCAGGTTTTTGACACATCCTGAATGCCCTTGAACTTCTCATAGCCATAGAAATAAAACCAGAATTTTTCCCCAAGCAGTCTTGGACTATATAAGCGCGACAATAATCTGGCCTTATCTTCCAGCAATTGCTCGATATCTGCCAGCGGTTTGGACTTGCTTTTTCTCAGGCTCCCATCCTGATTTAAGAACCTCAATTGGAATTCTTTATCGTCCTTGTCTAGGGTATTTAGAAAATTGTCAAAAAGCTCGGGCAGATCGGCTCCGGGTATTTCCAGATACCGGAGATAGGCTGCAAGGTTCTCGGGTAAAGCGAAATTCAAAACCGTTTTGTTTTGGACGGTGAACCGGCGGTCACTTTTGTATTTCACCTTATCCCTTAAGAAAACAGGCTCAAAGTCGCCGATGAGCAAATGAAATAACAGCTGATCTTCAAATTTGATATTCCAAAACTTATTTTCAGATGTGGGTACGCTTAATTCCCGGGCGATGATATCTTTAGTAAACCTTTCGCGCACTAGGTCGTGCATGTGTTGAGCGATCGAGAGCAATAATTCCATTTGTGATACTATTTAGGCCTAAACCATTTCCGAAATATCGGGAAATAACTGGAAAAGCCGGAAATTAATACAAAATGGGAAAGGAAACGGGAAAAAATTGATACCAAAGCCAGTTTTTAGTTCATTTGGCTTAGGATACAAAACAACTTTTTGCGAATGTCTCAAATAATCAAAAATAAGGAATTGATCGTTAGGTTTTCTTATAAAAATGAATTTGCTTTTGCATTCTCGGGCGAGAACTACCGTATTACCCGCCTGAGCAAGCTTTCCGCCCTTTTATTTACACTGGCCAAAGGCCAAAATTGGGATGAATTTATAGAGGATGCCGCCCGGTTCGCTCCGAACAGCCGAAATGAAAGCCATCTCGATAAGATACAGGAATGTCCCCGCTCTTTGATCGAACAACATATATTATTAACCATTTAATTTTTTTAGTATGAAAGCGAACAAACAACCACAGGACGAGATCAACATGATCCTTGAAGAGACCGATTTCCTGGAAACAACTGATGTTTCTCAAGTACTTATCGGTACAGAAGTTAGGGCACGCGGTCAATATCCTTCACCGCAAATGGCTAAGGATTTTTACCTGCAGGAAGAAAATGCCTAAGCACTTCGAAACGCTGGACAGTTTCTTGTCAAGCGGTAGGTTTGGCAACGCCGAGCGTATCTTATATAACACAAATATTTTATACGCGGGTGTTGCCGAACTTATTGACGGCAGGATGGGAACGCAGGTGGGGCCGATGCTCCTTTTGCGTGACTCGCAATTTCAGATCATTTTAAGGGCAAAGATCGATCAAACGATAGCGGCATTGCAGCGTGGTGACCTGGTTGCGGCGAAGGCAATTCTGATCCGGATCAGGGAGAGTTATGAAAATGCCCTTAGCGCCGCTGCAGAAGAGCACGCCGAGTTATTGCCGATCAATATCACCGGCGGGAATAAGAATAGCCACGTCATTGCGGGTATCCTAGACGCCTCTATGAAAGCAGATGGCTTTTCTAAGGGCGTGCAGGTGTTAGCACCAACCGAAAAACAGTTAGAGATATTAAGGTTGTCCCTGACATTTTTGGATCAACAATTACCTGGTATAAGTAAAACTGTATTCCCGTTCGTTAAGACCTTCGCGATCGTGGAAAGCGAATTTGACAGCGCTTACAACAAGGAGACCCCGATGATGTTCATGATCAATTATAAGATCATCAATAACCCGATCATCACCGCGGAATTTTTACTTCATGAATCGCTCCACCAAAAATTGAACGATCTGCAATTGACGAACCACTTGGTCCCGGACGATTATGATGATATCCAAAGCGAAGCGGAAGGAGATGTTTTGATTCCTTGGGGCGGAAGTTCACCGCGCCCTTTCAGTATAGCCAGGGCGCTCGCGACACTGCACGTGTATCTGCACTTGCTTTTGTATTACGCAGTTGTATTAGACCTGCACCCCGAAGATGAATTTTCAGTATTTGTGGACCGGGCGAAAATGGCAGAGCGGTTTGTACGGATCTACAGGAGGACCTGCTTTTTATTTTCGGAATTCGACAAATGCGGAATTCAGGCGAAAGTGAAGCCTGATGCCATTTCTTTTTTGAACTGGATGGCGCAGGTAAAGCAAGCTATCGAAGCGTCACTATTGTTTGAAAGGGTCATGTCAGTTTATTCACCAATAACCTATCACTGATGGCTGCCTTCGATCAGGATCTGTTGATCCCGCCCTTTAATAAGCTTGGGCAGCTGAGCGGCAGCAGCCATATACCGTATTACACCGGTATCTTTGACGAATATGAATATTATTTGATCAAAGACGAAGTGGTGAATTTAGATTGGTTGAAGCAAGCAAACTTGAGCGAACCTATGTTAGAAGTGGGATCAGGAGAAGGGAGGATCTTAAGCGAGCTCGCCCAAATGAACTTAGCTTGCTTTGGTATTGAAACAAGTAAAGAAGCGATTCGCCGATTTAAGCAAAAGCAACACCTTGCCGAAAGGGAAATAATCGTTTATGAAGGCGATTTTTTTGACTTTAAATTCGACCGGAAATTTGGCTCGGTCATCATACCTAACCTTACGATACATCTCTTCAATGATGTGCCCACTTTAGAGCAACTTGCCAAAAAACTTTCCTCGATATTATTGCCGAGTGGCAAATTTGCGGTAAGTATTTTCTGCCCGGAAAGTATTCAAAAAATGAGCGTTAATTATAAAGGCCAAACATTTGTTGTGCCTTTCAATGATGATCTGGGCAAAGAAAGAATCATGTGGACGGGATTGAAATTTGAAGACCAGCATCGTACGATGATCCAAAACTGGTATACGCAAGTCAGTCCGTCCGAAGGTTTTTTGTCTGCCGACAAACAAAGATTTTGGCTGGAAGAAGAACTGCAAGTAATTTTTAAACCGTTCGGATTGGAATTGACGCATAAGTATGATGGCGCGATAACCGGCGGAGGAGCGGACGGGTTCGTCACAAATCACCTGATCTTTACATTGTCAAATAACTAAATTTAATATTTGCTAATATTCATTACCAGAGCTATTGATTCTGCTTATTGAACTTTAAAATTATGATGTTCGTGCCCTTGCCCATCGAACATGATTTACAATAGGCGGATTCTTAATATTAACGTCCTTAAGCCAAATCCGGAACTCTGACTCCATCGTCTCATGCGGATAATCGGAAAAAAACTTTTGCATCCGGGAATTATAAACAAGCTGCTTGTAATAAACTGAACTGTAATCATAGCCATCTGGATTATAAAAGGTAATGGACTTCAGATATTTATCCAATTCAGCACTTTTTATACCTCTTGACCAAACTACAAATTCTTGGGCTATCATAATGATATCCTGTTCCCGAGCCAAAAAAATCCGCGGCGGCTTCCTGTATATCACGGTTTGTTCCGTCGAAATGATCTTGGACAGGAAATTCGGAGGTTCTGGTTATTAACCATCTTATACAATGATTAACCCCATGCATCATGTTTGTAAGATAAATACCTACACTGAATTCTGGTCGCCCTCTCTCAATCAATTCCTCCCTGTAACGCTCCGTATCTCCTAACGTATGAAGTAAGTATGGAATAACGAAATCCTCGGAATACGAAAAAAACTTAACACCCCGATTATTTGGTAATTAAACAATATTATTTGAGATGCATATAAATTCCCTCCTGATGTGACAATGTCTTACCCTTTTTTTACATAAAGAATCAAACAGGCAAACGCTTCAAGTCATTAATAAAATGGTTCGAGAAAAAACAATCAACGAGACCCGAATCGAATTTCTTCAACTTCTCGAACCAATTTAATTTTCCTAAATGCCTGATAAAATGCGAATTGATTCCATCAAACGGTTCGAGATTAGTCCGATTGGGGCTACAAAGTGAAAAAGCTAAAGCCTCTTTGAGAAGTCAAAGAGGCTTTTTGCGTTAATCCGGTTATATTTAATGATGCTGTGATAATGATCCATAGTATACACATTATCATATCGGGCCACGTCTCATAATTCATTACGACACTGCAAAAAAATCATCAGGCATAGGTTGCGCTGTAACCAACAAACTTTCGGCTCCCCACACCCAGTCTGATCCATCTGCGGTTAAAACTAATGCCCCGGCTTCTCTTGCAATGAGGATACCGGCCAGCCAATTATAGGTATCTAAACCATATTGATAATAAATATCGATACGGCCCGCGGCTAATGAGCAAAGCATTAGGCCAAGCGGCCCGTAATTACGCACAGCTCCAAATTTATTCAGCAGTTTTTCTACAGATTTGCCAATTACCTGATTTAATCCATCAAATTTATTTTGGAATGGCGGATGATTAAATGTAGCCAGCATCAGGGTAAGATCAGTTTTCTTCGACGGACTTATCGTAGCGTTGTTCAGGTATGCACCTTTACCTTCAATTGCATAAAACATTTCATTGCCCAAGGGATTGTAAACCGCGGCAAAGTATGGTTTACCTTCGCGTACTAAAACCAAGTTAAATGCCCATCCCGGGAGATGTTGCAAATACTGAACCGCGCCATCCATCGAGTCAAACAGCCAGTATTCTGGTATTGGTAAACTTTGCTTCTGGCCGTTCATATCAAACTCATCTTCAATCCAGGGTATATTTGAATATTCTGCTGAGATGCTTTCCTTTAGCATGGTTATACTCTTTTTCTCAATTGCAGAAAATAAAGTTGAAAATGTTTCGGCATCCTGCGGAACCGCGTCTTTTTTAAAATCTGTTAAAAAAAGATCTCCAACTTGTTTTAATTGGCTTAAAATAAAAGCCACATTTATTGAGGTTTGCATATTTTATTTTGTTTATACAAAAGAAAAGTAAATGCAGATTCTAAAGTAGTCGTTAAAGGTGATTTAATAGTCCTCATCACGGTATTTTCGTCTGAACTGAAGTGGCGAGGTACCGGCAACCTTTTTAAATAACTTACCGAAATATACCGGCTCACTGTATCCCATTTCATAGCCGATTTCTTTGATGGAAAGATCGGTGAGAAACAACAGTCGTTTGGCGTTCAATACAGAAAATTCCTGAATATGATCTGAAACAGAAAGGCCGGTTAAAGCTTTTACGGTATCATTTAAATGAGCCATTGAAATAGATAACGAAAGTGCATATTGCGATGGCTGTTTCCATTGTTTATAATGCAGCGATAGTAATTCCGAAAATGATTGCTGAATAGCATATGGGCGGCTGTTACTGTTGCGTAAATCACTTACTGCAGGATTACTATTTATTATTATACTAAGGCAGGCCATTAATAAATGGAATAGCGTTTTTTTAGGATGTGGTTGTATTTGAACAGCTTCCATCAAATTAACTATAGATTGTACCTTACCAAATAAAACATCATCATTAGGTACAGGCTGTAATCTGTTAAAAACCTGGATTAAGGCATATTGCAGTTCTTTATCAACCAGTGCAGGGTCAAACTCAATAACCCAGCCATTGGGTTCATTGAAATCCAAAATATGATGAACCTGACCAGGTTGGATAAGCAGGATAGCGCCGTGAGCCAATGTAATATCTTCAAAATCCACCTTGAATTTTATATAACCATTTATCAATACAACAAGCATATAATGAAAATCCCTATGCGGTACGAAAACTTCATGTTCGTTCTTATCACGGCCATCTTTCATGTTTTGCACAATGATTCCTGCCTTTGCTAATGGGGATATGTCGTGTCGGCTTATCTGTAGATTACTGTTTTTCACAATACTAAAATACCCTATTAAATCGCGTTAAAAAAATACGTTGCAAAAATCAAGAGGTTAGGTTCAAGTCCTACTCCTGCTCTATCAACCCGAATCGGACTTTTTTAATACTTTAACCCGTTTTATTTTACTAAATGACTGATAAAAACCGCATTGAATCCATTAGACGGTTCGAGATTTTTCCTGTTCGGGCTACCGAATAGGGCAGACTTGTTAATTCAAGTTCTGTCCGATTTTTTTATCACCTAACTCACTGTTTATCAATCATATTAAATGCGCCGCTTAATTGACTTGGGCGGTTCGATAAGCGTTCCCGTCAAAACAGAGTTTTTCAGTGTAGATCGAACCGATAATCCGTTTCACTACATATTTTTAGTGCGCTGAAAACCTGTTTGTAACCTGTTGGGGTGAGCTGAACAAAGTGAAGTATCCCGGCAAGCCGTTTTGGTCTGACCAAAACATGGCTTGCTTATTTTGTATCCTTAAATAAAAAACGACACATCCTGTTTCACTTAAAGGCTTAAAATAGATTGCCAGCAATCATTTTTTATTAATAACAAGATGCGCTAATCCCGGATCGCTGAGGAGACGCTCCATTTCCAGTTCAATGATATCCTTAATATCTTGTTTGATCTGCAAATAATTCCGCTCCACAATTGCACTGCTAATCTTTCGCACATCCGGTAAAGACAAATAACTTTCAATCTCTTTTTTCAATCCTGCATGGTCATTCACGATCTCCCCATGAAACGCTTTCAATTCCACCTTGCAATCAGGATTATCCGCTACCATTCCAACAAACTCGCCGGAACTCAAAGCCGATATACGCGAAGCAGGAACAGCTGCCTCCAGTTGCCTGGAACGGCTAATGGATGTATCGCTGCTATTGATCGATAAACTTTCCCTATCCTGCATAATTCTACCGATCTTTTCCGATACATATTTCGCCGTGTCACCCGATACCTGTCCCACGGCCATATTGCCCACAATGTTCATGATCACATCCGCCTGTTCGCGCCCGTAATCCTTGCGCAGCTGGCTGGCGTCCTGTATACCCAGCGTAGTTGCGATTAAATTACTACGACCGGTAGCGATGGTAGGTATGATATCCGTCGTTAGTGTAGGGAACTCATCAAACACCAGACTGCATTTCAGCTGATCCTTTTGATTGATAATCTTTAAAAGCCGGTTGGTAAATAAGGATAATACCGCACCGTAGATCTGTATCTTCTGCGGATTATTCCCCATACAAACGATCTTAGGTGCTGCCGGGTTATTGATATCCAGTGTAAATTCATTACCTGATAACACATAGTACAACTGCGGCGAAGCGATGCGCGCCATCGTGATCTTCGCCGAAGCGATCTGCCCCTCCAACTGCTCCACTGCGTCCCGCTTGTAAGCACTGATAAAAGGATTGATCAGCACATCAATTTCCTTTTGTGTTCCCAGTAACGTAAACAGACTATCATAATCCGCCTGCATCAACTCGATGACATGCGGCAGCGTACAGAACTCACCATCCTTATACTTGCGCAAGTACCAGATAATTGCCGTTAAAAAGTTGATCGGCGACTCCACAAAGAAATCCCCTTGCCGCTTGATCCATTCCCGGTTCAGACCCAATAAAATCGTCCGCGCCGACTCTACTGCATCTGTCAGATCCAGCATCGCCGACGGGTCCAGCGGATTACAACGATGGCTGCGTGACAGGTCATCAAAGTTGATGGAGTAGAATTTTGGCTCTACTTTGTAATCACCCTTATATCTCAGCCAGGTATTATAAGCGATCACCGCCAGGTCAGGCATTTTAAAATCGTACACGAACATCGCAAAACCCTTACGGATGTGTTGGGTGATCACATGCCGGATGATGAAGTAACTCTTACCCGAACCTGGGCTACCTAACACGATCAATGCCCGAAATAGATTGATAAAATTGATCCAGCCATCCCGCACTTTTCCTTTCAGAACATACTTCATTGGCAAATTCACAGAAAACTCATTTTCCAGCAACCGCTCTTCTTGCGGAAAGGTCTCCTGGTCCCGGTTAAAAATATCTCCCTCCAGCTTATCCCGAATGATCCGTGACAACATTGTGCCACCACTCAGGATCAGCAAAAATCCCAGGCCCGTTACACCCATATATAGAAAAGCTATCGACTCCACACCAGCCGGAACCAGCAACAACAAATAGCTGATGAAATACAATACTAAGCCCAATACCACATACAATAATGCGCCTTTCAAATTCTGCTTTTCATCCTTCTTTCCCTTAACCCCGATCAACGCTATAGCGAGGAAACCTAAAGCAATCAGCTTCGGCTTCAGAAAGCTGCTGAATAAACCCGTTTTCACCACATTGCCCAACAGCCGGTCGGACAAGTTCGACACCCAGTGCCACTGGACAAATGCCCCATAACACACCACATAAAAATGCAGCAATAATATTCCTATACTGATCAGCCTGGTCATGTCCAGGATCTTGCGCATCGCCTGATCGTTTTCTCCCGTTTGCATATTTACCTTTCCCAACCCTCCCTGCTTCGGCTTTGCTCAGCACAAGCTCCAGCGGAGGCCTTTTCTAATCCATTCATCAATTATTTTTTCCCTCACCGGCATAAGTTACAGTGACAACCGCACCTTCTTTTTCTTTTTCTTCGTCCGCTTCAGCTCCCAATCCATTACCTCAGCTGTACCACCCGTATCCAGGAGAACCTCCGCGAATCCACTCCGGGAACCGATTAAACCATCCTGAACTGAAAAACTGCCGGCATTTTCACGCGATTGCCCCCGCGTTCCCTGCCCGTTTTGCGCCAGTTGCGCCCTTTGCCCGTTTTGTTTTTTTCCCTCATTAGCCCCCATGTATTGGCAGCGTTCCCGGATGGCATTGGCACTGTAAGCTTTACCCAAAACACTACCATTAAATACAATTTTATTGTAATGATCTACATAGGTTACCCCATACAAAACACCTTGCTCATTCCACCGCAGTACCATATCAATGCCCTTATTTTTAAGGGACGAAACCAAACCTTCCAAAGTTTTATCACCTTTTAAAAAATACAAGTCGATGGCATTTTTCAATCGTGCCCTTGATTGCGGATCATTCTTCGCCAACTTATTCGATTCAAATTTTTCTTCCAGATTTTTTAGTGTAGGCTTATCAAAAAACAAACTCGCCTTGACCGGAACCCCAACCTTATTGCTATCCGCATCCAGCACCCGGTAAACCAATCCGCCATGCTGAAAAACACGAGACTTTTCATCGCCACGATCAGCAGCGATATTATATTGTCGCAACACCGCATTCAGTTCTGCCAGCGACGCATATTTATAATTCACCAACACTTTAACCAGCACATTATTGATCGCCTGTTTTGTTGACGATTTACCATAGATCACACGCGTCGCATCCACCGGTTTCACCTGAAACACCTGCCGCTTTTGCCGCTTATCCGCAGCTACCAAACCGAACATTTTTTCGATCTCTACGGATGCCGGTTTAGATTTATTTTCACCCAGGTAATTCATTCGGATACCTTTGCCATCTGCCTTAATATTCGTTGTCACCAAATGCACATGCGGATGCCCGGCATCTTCATGTTTATAAAGCAAATAAGGCTGCCCGCCAAAGCCAATTTTATCCAAATAAATAGACGCAATCTCCCGCAAACGATCATCTGAAAGCTTTTCGGACGGGTCAAAATTGAGAGATATGTGGACACAATTTTTCTTAGCCCGCTGGTTCAGCTCTGTCAGCTTTTCAAAGCGCCGCAACTTCTGATGAAAGTTCAAATGTTCCGGCCCGACCGGATAATAACCGGCTTCCAAACAAGTCGCCACACCATGCTTAACCTTTTGCTCATTGTAATTCAGCACCGTCCGAAAATGACGGGACTGATGGATCACCGCAACCATTCGTCAGCAAGTGTTTTAAGCCTCAATTCGATAGCCGCAACCGCCGCGAAATAGCGCTCCTTGTCCTGCTCGAAACGAGCCAGCCAAACCTGCATTTGCGGTGCATGATCCAGCATATTTAATCGATGCACCGCCTGGTTGAAATTCACCCCGATGGCGTTCAACTCCCGTCGCAGCAAAGCCAATTCTTCCAATAGATCATCCAGGGATTTATTTCGCGTATAGACCGTAAACTTTCGCCCAAAGATCAATCGGCGCACCAATTCCGACAGCTTACGCACCGTCGAATTTTTCCATTGCTTGTCCAACTCCGAGTATTCATCACCCGTCAACCGTAACGTAATCCGGTGTTTACGCCCTGTGTTTTCTTCCGTCATCACATCATCTCCCACACAAAAAGTCTCTACAAACTCAATCCATAACACCCATAAGTCAAGCGCCCCGACTTCGGAGAAGGGCGCTCTTTTCCCATTGTTGTCAGACAATGGTACACCTTGCCGATTGCAAAACAGGCAATCTAAAGCATTTTCCCGCTGAGGCAAAAAACAATAATCGGCCTTCTACAAAAAACAACGCCTCCGGAAACTATACCAGATGCAAACCCGCCGATTTGCGCAACCGGGGTACCTCGCCCTTGCAGCGCAACCAGTCGTTCAAATCTTTATGCTGCTCATAAAGCCCGCTTTCGTCCACATACTTTTTGCCTTTGGCAAGCGCATAGTCCCGATAAGCTAAACCCGTCACATCCCTGTCCAGCCATAAATGCACCGCGTCATGCTGGTCCAAAAAAAGCAGCGCCCGGTCAAATAACCCAGCGCCATTTAACACCACCACATCCACCGAACGGGGATCAACATGAGGATTCAGCGTACGCCAGGAAAGGAGGTCCATAAAACCTTCAAAAACATGCACCGTGCCCTTGCCCGCCCCCAGGCAGGTAATGTCCTTTGGCGATGAACTCTGCTTGAAATTTTTGTTGCGGATCTCCCAGCCTCCCGCATCATTTTGAAAGCCGATACCATAGTACGAACGCCCACCAACTTCATACGACACCTCCTTGCAAAACTGGTCGGCAACCGACACCGGGATTGACCGCTCATGCAGGTATGCTTTGAGCGGATAGGCATAGATCGGACGGACCGATTGTACAAGCAATTTGTGTTTTTCGCGAGCGTTTTCATCCGGCTTGCCATCCTCAAAAGTATACAGCTGGTGAGGGGAAAAAGAAGTATTTAAACGCTCCAGCATTTCCGGGATTGAGCACCCGTAATAACGCAGCAAAAGATCCACCGGGTTGCCACCCGCAGCCAGCCCGAAATCGTACCATTCATTGCTGATCCGGTCAATATGAAAACTTGCCGTCCGCTCATTCCGCAGCGGTGATAAATACCACCAGTCCGTATCGTTCTTTTTGCGCGCCACCGGCTCACAGTCCAGCATACCCAGCAGGTAAGCCAGGTCCAGCTCCCTCACCCTTGAAAGTGTAAATAATTCATTCGTCATATCCATCGCACATTCCCTTTCCTCTCAACGAAACCAAAAGTAGGACACTCCAACCGCTTTTACCCAACCTCCCCAAATATTGGGTAGGATCATTTCCAAATGATTAACGACCTTCGACCCATCATTAATTATAAAAATTGAAATGCATATGGCAACGACAAATGTGCTGGGGACGTTCTACGAAACATTATTGTGTACGCCCGGAATGAATGAAATGGTGAAGATTGATGTCAAGGTCAGCCGTAAATTGGTACTCCTGCTTAACAGTGTGATCGAGGGGAGCTCCGCGAAGGAAGGCGAGGTGGCTTTAGAACTTTTAAAACTTGTTCCGCCTACAGAGGTAGGGGAATTAAAAGTGTTTGCCGATGAATGCCTCAACAAAGCCGGGCTTAAGGAATTAAGCGAAAAAATGAAAACGCTGATCGCCAGGTAACAAAAGGCCGGCTGCGGCCGGCTTTTCCATTTCAACAAGTTTTAAATAAAACCCTGAAATCGTACATGACCTGTAAGTTATGGCAATGAAAAAATCTATCGCAGGCCTAACATTTTAGCTTGCAAATTACTTACATGAACAGATAGCGATCTATGCAACAGAAGTCGATGAATCCGGGGTCAGGGATAATGAAGAATGCTTTTCAAAAAAATCGCACCCAAAGAAGGTTTATCCTCTTTCAAAAGACAAAGGTTTAGAAACGTTTAGAAAAGACAGAGTTGCACCATGCCTCCGATTTGCTGATCGATAGCTTTTAAAGTTTTCAGGATAATATCCTGTTTGTGATTTGTCGTATCGGTAGAACCTATTTTTCCCGTAAACATCACTTTCAATTTTGCCAGCGCATGCTTTAATGCCGTATCCCGTGAAGGAAAGTGCGGGTCGTAAACAGATAAAGCAGAACCACCGCCCTCACAACCATAAGAGTACCTAAGCGCATAAGACCAGGTACCATTAGGGCCACGGCCGATACGGATCTCACTGTACTCACCATAACGCTCGCTGTTGCCCAGTTTAACAACTTCATAATCTAAAAATTGCGGGCGTACAAACCAGCCGTTTTTATCAAAAGCAATATCTGTAAAACCGAACCCGAGCCCTTTACGGTAAGCATGAACATTCATCAGGATCGCCCGCAAACTGTCACCAAAACCGTTGAACCAGCTTAAAACAGCTATGTCCTTTTGTTCAATAGCTGTAAGAATTTCGGCGGCTAATTCCCGCTCGTAAGCAATGTAGCCGTTGTACTGCTTAACAGCGGTCCTGGAGCGAAGGGTTAATGCAAATTTTTCCATAACGAAGCAATTAAGTTTTTATGCCCCGCCAGCGCGGCACGGGCTGCTTGTCAAGGGCCGCGGCATCGCTGCGGTTCATATACCCTTGACAGACAGGACGGGTTCGCGCTACCTTTGCGTAAAACACTTCATTGCTGAGGGGAAATGCCGCTACCCGCTAAGCCGGTAAAAACGCACGGCGTCCGAGTTCCAGCGCAGCCAGCAAAGTCGCAGCCTTTGCCACCCCGATGCCCCTGAACCTACAGAAATCTTCCGCGGTCCTCGTCAGCAAACGCGCCGGGTCATCCCTGACCGACTCCATCACCTTTTCACAGAGGTCGAGTACCGATAGCTCGTGCGCACCTGTGCAAAGCAGGATCGCCAGCAACTCCGCATTGCTTAGCTTCCCCGCACCTAAAGCATGCAGTTTCTCACGAGGGCGGTCATACTCCGGCAAGGCCAATACCCCTACCGGATCCTGTACCACCTTCATTTCCGGCCGCTCAAAAAACCGTGCGCCGTCATCGGCGGTCATCCTTGATAAAACCATAGATAAAGCTTCCACGAAGAAAGCCAGGTCTTCTTCCCAGAGCTGAACCGTTTGCCGGTGAAACTTATCGGTATCATACTGCTCACTCGAAGTGATCAGCAAAAAATAACTATCGTTCACCGCTTTCTTTACATCAATAAAATAATGTTTTTTGCCGTGGCTAAAACTTTCGCTATCCACGTTAGGGTATTGGGTTCTATGTGCTGTTTCCATGGCCGTATCAGTTTAATTCTACCACAAAACTGGGGCATACAAAAATCAAAACCGACAAAACACTGTTATTTAAACGTTTATAAACGTTTCATGCGATACTATTTATGGGCAAAAGCAAAGAGACAGAACCAACGAAAACCTGCCGGGAATGCGGCCAGCCGTTAGGCGCAGGGCGCAGCGACAGGAAATTCTGCAACGACATTTGCCGCACGGCCTTTAATAACCGCCGCCGTTCGGAAAACGCAGTAGAAAGCATTACACCTGAAGAACCCGATGCAGAACAAAAGGCTTTGGACCGGGACATGGCCGCCATACAAAGGGTGTACAACATATTATTAAAAAACCGCATCAAACTGCATGATTTGTACATCTTGTTTGACAGGAGGGTTCCCCTTTCTGATTTCAACCGCTCAGGTATCAACCTCAATTATTTCACCAGCATTCACACAGACGATGTTTATGAAAAGCCGTTTAAGATGTGCTTTGATTACGGCTATCACATCGATGGACAAATCGTGTATATCACCTATCAGGGCAACGAAATTTTCATCAATTAAATACAATCGTTAAAGATAAAACAGCAACGGCTGGCGTTTTGGTCAGCGCAGGGACGGCTTCAGCCGCCTGCGCTGGCGGAGCGAAACCAAAAGGACAGTGGTTGTGTCTGCGGTGAAAGCTGGTGAACCGCAGCGGCGTGCGCGTCAGCGCGCAAAGCGCAGGCGAACGTGTTTTCACCGCAAGAAAACCGCACCACTCGCAAATTAATACATGCCTCCCGGCAGCGATCGGCTGGAAATCTATGCAGTAAACCACAACAGCATAAGCTGCACAGCAAGATAGGTAAGCTCATCTTTGACAAGGTCAAATGCGACCTGAAATAAGAGGCTGTCTCAAAGGTCGGGAATCATTCCGATAGCTGATCTTTTTCTTAAATAACCTTCAAGTTAATCCCTTCAAAAGTCAATATCCCATCCTGTATCGTTTTACCTATCGCTTCTGAAAGCTGCTGCCTGATCTCATCTGTTACCCTGGAGAACCCCAATAATTTTGCGATCAAAGGGATGGCTTCCAGCTCGGTGATCACGATGGCGTTTCCGACAACCTGCCTGATCGCCTCGTAAATTTCCTCGGGTGCCACCAATGCCATTTTTCGGTATGCCGCCGGTAATTTACTCCGGTCGCGTGCGATAACTGACTCCATTTCCGGTGCCCATAAAAAATCACCACGAACGGTCACCTTGTGTTCATTCTTTGCCCGCTCCAAAGCCTGTGTCAATGTATAGCGGATACGGGAGCCAACTTTGGCAATTCCCGCCGCATCAGCAATCCGTTTAGCCATCTCGTCAAAATGTACCGGGCTTTCTGTTTCAACTACTTCAGCTATCCAGTTTACAAGTTCTTCAAAAGTGTAAAGCTGGAACTCTGCACGGATATTTTCGATATGGATATCGGCTAACTTATATTCGGGTATCGGCAATGGTTCTCTCAACTCCTCCCTGCTTACCTCCTGCTGCCACGCTTCATTTTCCTTATCTATGGTCACGGTCACCTGCTCAGCCTCTTCAATCGCAGCTAACAACCTTGCCAGTTCCCGGGCCGGGTTGCGGTACCAGTCGACACTCCATACATGATAAAGCTTCCAGCCAAAAAGTTCCAGTACCTGCGAACGCAGGCGGTCCCGGTCTGTAGCCGACGCGGCACTGTCATAGGCTTTGCCATCGCATATCAGCCCCATGATGTAACGGCCTGGGTTTTCCGGGTCAACAATAGCCAGGTCAAGGTAGAATCCGGGCGAACCCACCTTGCTGCGAACAATATGCCCGGCTCTGGTGAGTTGTAGGGCAACTTCGTCTTCAAATGGTCTTAGCTCCCCTTGTATAACCTCATCGGGTTTATCAAATTTGGCATGCTGTGCAAAATACAGGAAGCTTTTCAGCGCTCTGATGCCGAAACGCGCCGACTCACCGACTTTGATATCTTCCGAGGTAATATTGGTGAATACTTCGCAACGCATTTTAGCACGGGTGATCAATACATTCAGCCTGCGCTCGCCCCCTTCGTTATTCAGCGGACCAAAATTCATAGGTACCTTACCATCTTCGGTACGACCATAGCCGATGCTGATCATGATCACATCCCGCTCGTCCCCCTGAACATTCTCCAGGTTCTTGATAAAAAATGGCTCCTCCGGCCTGCCATTAAAAAAAGTTTCGGTAGCAGGGCTGGCTTTACGCTCAATTTCGAGCGCTGCTTGTATCGCCTGGGCCTGGGCGGTGCTAAAAGCCACAACACCCAAACTCTGGGTTGAATATTTCGCAGCATGTTCGATAACTGCCCTGGCAACCGCCTGCGCCTCCAGCAAATTTGTCCTGGTCTTTCCCCGGTCATAAACAGCATGGGGCAAATGATGAAAGCGTAAACCCAGATCCTGCTTCGAGCCTGGGCTGGGGAAGATCACCAGCTTATCTTCATAAAATTCATGATTAGATAGCGTAATAAGCGACTCATGCCGGCTCCGGTAATGCCATTTCAGCATACGCGTGGGCGCACCTTGCCCATCACACATGCCTAAAATACTTTGCATATCCGCGGTTACATTTTCTTCTTCTTCAATATCGGTGTTCAGCTTATCAAAAAAACTGGTTGGAGGCAACTGGCGGGTATCCCCTACCACCACTAATTGTTTCCCACGGGCAATGGCGCCAATGGCATCCACCGGACGCACCTGACTGGCCTCATCAAATATCACGAGATCAAAATCGATCGCTCCTGGCGGCAGGAAATTGGCTATCGACATCGGGCTCATCATCCATACCGGTTTAATGGCCTGCATGGCCTTACCGGCCTCCTCTACCAGTTTACGTATAGGCATATGCCTTGCTTTCTTATTAAATTCGGTTTTCAGGATATTCACCTGCCCCCCTGCATTTCCTTTAGGTAATTCTTCCCAATGCTTAAGGGCAACTTTAGCGCGGTTATAGTATAGGTTCACCTGATCCAGCTTTTTAAATTTGGCGATAACCTCCTCATGGCTTGCCCGTTCAAACCTTGATATTTCAGCGCTTCCTCTGAAAGCCTCCCCGGCAAGGTACTCATACCATGTTTTTTGGAGACTGATCTTTAACAGGTCTTTGGCTTCTTCCCAGGCTACAGCCGCCTGCGCTAAAAATGCAAACCCATCCTTAGCCGCCTGTGCACACAGCTGGTTCCAATCTATGGCCAGTTGCAATTCTGAAAAATGTCCAATCCAATGCTCCCAGGCCTTTTCCTGATCAGTATATGCGGCTGGAAAACTGTTAATTTCCAAAGCTTTTAACGCCTGGCCATTCTGATCGTTAACCATTTTGCCTGCATTTTGTACCGCAGACAGGTAACCTGCGGCTACCGAAGGCGCTTCACCCTTCAATAAATATCCTAAGAGCATAGGATCTTTTATATCAGCAAGATAAGCTGCAGCAGCCTGTAATGAACGCCAGTCCGACCGCTGTTTCAGCCAGCGGCTGCCAAATACACCCGCTGAAAAACTATCATACTGCTGAATCGTGTTTTCCAACCTCCGCGCTTCAGAGATGACATCAACCAGTTTCAGCTTTTCACGGGCATCGTCAGGCAGGGTTATCTTAAGTAAAGCCGCCAACTGTTGCTTACTATTGCGATAACTGCTATTCAGGTTACGATACCATTTATCCCCGTAGGTAACGATATTACGCCTGATTTCCAGGATATCCTGCGTCCATGCTTCCGCTACGAATGTATCCCTATAATTCCGGTATAAGCTTTCCAGTTCTTCTACTGTTCCAATCAGTTCTTTAATATCCCCGGCTTTAGTTTGCCATGCAGGGTCATCGACTTTTAACCCGCTTAGGTCTGGCGCCTGCATGGCCCGGCTCAACAAGCTTTCGAGTTCAGGTAACGTTGTCTCGTTTACGGGCAGCGTAAAACCTGTTTTTTCATGAATATCTTTCAGTAGCAACAAATATTCGGATATGGAACGATGGGCGGCTTCCATCCGTTGAAGGATTGTTCCTTTATCGTGCGGTAATACCAGCATCAGGCTGCTACCGTAAAAAGCCAGGCTAACCGGCGTGCCAATATCTTTCACCCTTGCCTGAATACGGTCGGCCCACTCTTCAGCATGCCTCATTTTCTCCGCGTTCCAGCTACCGATGTTTTCAACCGGCAGGGTAACAAGGTTCCGGTTTATAGCCTTTTCGTCAATCTGGAGCAAAAAGCCTATTACCTGCTGTGCACTCAAACCGCTTCCTGCAAGCTCGTGATTGATCACCCTGCAATAATCATTCAGTTCGGCCCGGTAAATCTCAAGCATCTGTATTTCCAGTTCCAGCTTCGCCGTCTGTGGTTTTCCCAGTTCCATTACCCGCCTGATCTCCTGCAGCACATCGCGCTTATTGGTTTTATGGCTGTGCAGTTCCAGGCAGGCTATCCCCAGGTCAATATGATCCAAACGGCGTTTGACCACATCAAGCGCCGCCATCTTTTCGGCAACAAACAAGACTTTTTTCCCCTGCCCCACTGCATTGGCTATAATATTGGTGATGGTTTGCGATTTACCCGTTCCCGGCGGTCCCTGGATAACCAGGTTTCCGCCATCCTGTACCGCAAGCATGGCCATCAACTGCGAACTGTCGGCATCTACCACCCGGAATAATTCGTTGGCCTTGGTATCTGCGTCCAGGTCATGTTCGTCCTCCAGAACATCTTCATGGAAACCATTTTCCAGAAGGGCCGCTACATTGGGGTGAATTTCAGGTTTTATTGCATCGGGCCAATTGGCCGTATCCAGGTCATTGTAGATTAAAAATTTCCCAAAAGAGAAGAATCCCAGCTCCACTGCGTCGGTTTCAATCGACCAGCCGGTTTGTCTGGCGATATGAGACTTCACATCCTTGATATAATCGTTGAAAACAAACTCCTCTGCTTCCGGGATATCCGGGATGGTCAGGTTGAAGTCGCTCTTCATTTTTGCCTGCAGGGACAAGTTGGCGCCTATCTCACTCCCGGTGTATCTAAGCCGGAACCTTTCCTGCGCACTGGAACGTTCCAGACTTACAGGCACTAAAACCAACGGTGCAGAGCGCTGGGTTCCGGTATCAGCTTCATCGGACCAATGCAACATCCCCAATGCTAGGTATAAGAGGTTAACTCCCTGTTCCTCGATACTCGTACGGGCAAAATAATAGGTATTCAGCAAACGGCTTTGCAGTCTCTGCTCGTCCTCGTCTGTCTGCAATTTGGTGTCCTGGTACTTCGCTTCTCCTTCGGGAAAACCAGTTCCCTCTTTTAGCGCCAAAAAGGTCATTGCCTTCTGTTGCCTTACCAGGATATCGTAAATGAATTCTGCTTTTTCGTCGACAATATGTACACCTTTACCTTTTGTTATCCTGTAATTGAGTAGTGGGTTTCGAAGCCCCAGGTCCAGCAGTTCTTTTCTTGAAGACTCCAGCCGGGACTGTATAGTATCCTGCATAACTCAAAGCTACAAAAACCCTGCTGATTTCTGAACCGTATTGGATATGCCTTCAGCAAAATGATCATCCTGACTATTATTGTTCAAATAATAAAAGGCCGCCTGAAACAGGCGGCCTTCTTAAACGCCCTTTTAACAGAGCGGTGATTGGACAGGGGTAAAATAAGTTTTATGGTTGCTCCATAGTATATAGAGACTTAACCTCGTTATCGCTTAAAACCTTATTGTAAAGGTGCAGATCATCTATAGCACCAATAAAATAATTACCGCCGTAGTAGGCATTCGGACTGTTTGGGTCCGTAAAGTTATAAGCTGTTTTAGGCATTTCGTTACCTATTGACACCGGTGGCGGGTTGACCAAAGCGGTTGGGTCGCCGGTAACGTTAGCTGTTTTTACCAACACGCCGTTGATGTAAAATTTCGCCGTACCATTAGTAAAACTTACAACCAGGTGCGACCATTTATCAAGCTGGACGGAAGCACCACCATCATCCTGGTCATGGTCACCGGTTGTGGTCATTACGGTAAGGAAGGGCAGGTTACCGCCCTGTAATTGAAACTTATAACCGTTCCAGCGGTCGAGAGAGAAAATATAATTACCGTTACTGGCCTCGTGCGGTTTGATCCAGACACAAATGGTAAAACTTGCCGGGCGTAAGGCTGCCTGGTAAGGAACCTCGATATAGGCTCCCTTGTTGAAATCATAGGCACTATTGGCCGCACCATAACGGTCTGCGGTTAATACCGGTAAAGTTCCGCCATCGGCTGCCGGAACACCGTATGCCCCAACCCATCCTGTTTTCAGAACACCGTCGTTGCCGTTTCCGGAGATATCCTTAGCATTACCGTTAAATGTCCAGGAGGCGATCAGGTTTGCTGCCGAGATCGGCTGGATCAGGTTAACTTCAAATTGTACAGCTGCACGGCTCAGGTTGGCCAGCGCGTTATTAACCTGCTGTTGCGTAAAAGTGCCGGTCTTTACTTCAGTAGCCAGCTTAAGCGCCGTTTGAAGCGCTGCCTTTGCTCCCAGTGAATAATCGCCGGCCTGTTTACCCTCAACCGCTGCATTGTAAATTGCCGTCAGCGAATCTATCTTGCTGCTGAGTTTTGATTTATCGCTGTTGTAATCCGGCTTTTCGCTGTTCTTTTTGCAGGATGTGGCCATGCCCACCGCAAGGATGAGTACCAGGATACCGGCTATGGAATTTTTTATCTTTTTCATGTTGAAGAATTTAACAGGTGATCACTATTTACCCAGTTTAAAATTAGTTTGCCTTTCGCTTTCAGGAATCGGGAAAAACTGGTTAGCCGTATAACTAAAATTCGGTTTGTTTTTTAAAGCAGTGGAAGCATAAGCTGTTCCGTACCGGATAATATCAAAGAACCGGTGAAACTCAAGTGCCAGTTCCGAACGCCGTTCCCTGCGGATGGCATCCCTGAGCTGCGACTGATCGGTAGTCGTTACGTCCGGTAGTAAACCCGCAGGTACCGTTCCGAACCCGTTGAGCGAAGAATCATGCAGGTAGCTTTCACGGGCGCGTTTCCTGACTTTGTTCAATGGCACCAATGCAGCCGCACTACTGCCCGATTCGTTTAATGCCTCCGCCTCGGTCAGTAGAACCTCCGAAAAGCGGATAGCCTGGTAATTCAGGTTCCCGTCGCCACGCGTGCTTACCGGTACTTCCGATAAAGGCTGGGTATGTTTTTTACTTACATAGCCGGTTGTCGTCCATCCCGGGTCAAAAGCGCTGTCAAAATAAGGGTGACCGGCCCTGCCTATACTATAATCCAAACGCGGGTCAACAGCGCCGGTTGTTCCTGTCTCAAAGTTATCTACCAGGCTTTGGGTCGGCAAATAAAATCCATAGCCGTTAAGCGGCCGTGGGGCAAACCATGCATTCAGGTTATTACCCTGAAAAGGCACAAGGCCTGCGGTGTGCAACACAGAAAAAACTGCTTCCGGGTTATTCTTGGTAGCCGCCCTGAAATTATCGGCAAAAACAGGTAACAGGCTGTAAACGCCCAAGTCTTCCACAGCTTTTGCCGTAGAGGCAGCAAGCGCCCATTTCTTTTCAAACAGATAAGTTTTGGCCAATAACGCCAGCGCGGAACCTTTAGTAGCACGGCCAATATCGGCACCGGTACGGCTCGCCGGTAGCGCAGCAATTGCCGCTGTACAATCCTTTTCGATCTGCGCGTAAATTTGTGCCTGGGGCAATGCCGGGCTTTGCAGCTCCTCCGGTGTTTCCACTTTCAGGTGAAGCGGGATATCGCCATAAACAACCGTTAAATTAAAATAGTAATAAGCGCGCAGAAATTCGGCCTGCCCAACCACGTCATTTTTAACCGCGTCAGAAACGGCTTTATTGCTCGCCGGCAAACCATCTGTTACTACATTGCATTTAAAAACGCCATCATAATATCTTTTCCAGAGGCCTTCCACAGCAGAATTGGCAGGATTGATATTAAAATTCTGAATGCTCAGAAAATCGCCCTGGTCGCCATCACTACTGCCTTTAATGGCATCATCCGATGCAAGGTCGCCCAAAACCCAGAGCGTATTGGAAGATGGATCCGTAAAGGTAAGCGGCGCATAGGCCGCGTTCACACCAAGCTTAGCATTGGCATCATTGGTGAAAAAATTATCGCCCTGGTACTGACCCAGCACCGGCTGGTCGAGCGCCTTTTTACACCCGCTGGCCAATAATAAAGCGGCACTTAAATAGATATATATATGTTTCATCGCTATATATTTTCAGGTTAAAAATTAGCATTAATACCAAAGGTGATGGTTCGTGCCGATGGATAGGTTCCCCAGTCAATACCTACCGCGGTTACCGTATTGCCGTTATTGCTGTTATTGTACTGCTCCGGATCAAGGCCTGTATATTTGGTAAAGGTCAACAGGTTCTGGGCACTTGCGTAAACACGTACGGCAGATAAGCCCAGGCTGCTTAACGCGCCTTTGCTCAGGCGGTAGCCCAACTGCACGTTCTTTAGCTTCATGTACGAACCGCTTTCGAGGAAACGGGTAGATGGCATCTTATTGTTATTGCCGTCAGACCATGATAATAATGGGAATTTATTGGTTGATCCCTCCCCTGTCCAGCTTTGCGTGGCCGCACGTTCGGTGATGTTGAACGGACGGTAAAAGCCTTCAATATCGGTCAGTACCTGGTTATAGATCTTGTTACCATGAACGCCCTGGAAAAACAGGCTCAGGTCAAAGTCCCGGTAAGAAACATTCGCGGTAAGCCCGTAGGTAAATTTAGGTATCGGGCTCCCCACAAAGGTTTTATCTTTATCATCAATCACGCCGTCGCCGTTCACATCCTTATACATTACATCTCCCGGCCTGATGCCTGGCCCCTGATAAGCATGGGTAAATACCTGTTGCGCGTTCTGGAAGATCCCTTCCTGTTGCAGCAGATAAAATTCTCCGATCGGGTGGCCTACTGCCGTTAGCGTTCCGTAATAGTTGTTATCGATACGGCCTGCCGCTATAGGTGTGCCGTTTGCCAGCGCTGTTACTTTGTTGTTCACTGTTGCGAAGTTTCCGCTTACACTGAAGCTCCAGTTGGCATTTATTGTTTTTTTGTAGGTAAGCTCAAGTTCCAGGCCCTTGTTGCTTACATTACCCGCGTTTACAGCCGGGTTGCCGCCATTACCGGCGCTGCTTGGCAGGGGCAGGAACAATAACATATTGGATGTTTTTTTGATGTAATAGTCGGCGCCTAACAATAAAGCGTTATCAAAAAAGCCGATATCCAGACCAGCGTCCTGCTGTGTGCTTGATTCCCAGCGAATTTTAGGGTTACCTTTGGTGGTGATGCTGTAACCTTGATTGGTAACATCGCCAAAAGGATAATAAAACCCGTTGCCAAAGGTTGAGGTATATGGGTAAGTGCCGATGCTCGCGTTACCTAACTGGCCAATGCTTGCGCGCAGTTTCAGGGTTGATATTGGTTTGATCCCCTTCATAAAATCTTCCTGATCGATCCGCCAGCCCAAAGATCCGGAGGTGAAACTCTGGTAACGGTTAGAAGGGTCCAGTTGCGAGGAACCGTCCCTGCGGTAGCTGATGCTGGCCAGGTATTTATTATCATATTGATAGTGCAGGCTACCGAACAAGGAGAACAAAGCCATATGCGATTCTCCGCCGCCATTCAGCGCGGTTGACAAAGTACCGTTATCCAGATATTGAAAAGTTGGGGTTTGATTGATAAAACCTGTCCGGGAAGCCGAAATCCCCTGCTGGTCCTGCTTGATCAGTTCGGAGCCTGCCAGCACGTTAATGACGTTTTTGCCCAGTGTAAGATCATAAGTGGCCGTATTGGTCCAGTTATAATTGAGGTTGTTGTTATGGGATTGCGCGAGCGAGTTGGGCGAATTGAAAAAGCGGTCGATACCAAAAGTTTCAAAAAACTGCTTATAGTCGGTCAGGATCAGGTTCAAACCGATATCTGATTTAAGTTTCAGGCCCTTGACCGGGGTAATTTCCATAAAGGCATCGCCCAATACCGAGTAGTTATAATTGTTGTTGTTGCTATACTGCGCAAGCGCAACCGGGTTGATGCCGTCCCCTAAAAAGTTGCCGTTAACAGTGGCGCTTTGTTTAGGCAGGTCCACAAGCTGGCCATTCTCATTATAAACAGGCGTACCCGGCGTGCGGAACAAAGCGTACCTTACAATACTGGCTGCCGCACCGCTGTAGCCATCGCCGGATGTGCCCACCACCCTGGTTTTGGCATAGCTTAGGTTTACATTAGTTCCCAGCCTGAGGTATTTGGTAACATTGCTGTTTACGGCAGTGCGCAGGTTAAACCTGTTAAAGGATGAGTTTTTGATCAAACCATTCTGGCTGAAATAATTGGCAGATACAATATACTGCGAATTTTCATTCCCGCCATTGATGGACAGCGAACCGTTGCTTACCCGCGCCGGTTTCAGGATCTCCTTTAGCCAGTTCACATCGGATAAAGTCCGGGCGAGGCTATCAGAGATCTTCGCACGCCCATCATTGGCGGCGGCGGCATTGAATGCACTCACATATTGCGCGTTGTTAGCCATTTTGATCAGGTGCTGCGCGGTTTGCACGCCTGTATAAGCACTAACATTTAATTTGGCTTTGCCTGAGACACCTCTTTTCGTGGTAACCAGCACCACCCCGTTCGATGCCCTGGCGCCATAGATAGCTGCAGAGGAGGCGTCTTTAAGGATATTGATGCTTTCGATATCATTGGGCGAAATTTCGTTGATGCCCGTTGTGGTAGGAACCCCGTCAACAATATAAAGCGGATCGTTGTTATTGATCGTCCCCACACCACGGATCCGGATATTGATCCCGTCACCCGGGGCACCGGTGTTTTGTGTCACAGCCACACCTGCGGCCTTTCCCTGCAGGATCTGGTCGACACCGCCTACCGGTAAGCCGTTGATATCTTTATTACTTACCAGGGAAACCGCACCGGTCAGGTCTTTTTTGCGCTGCGTGGTATAGCCAACCACAACAACTTCATTTAAATTGCCGGCAGATTCCTTCAATATGATGGTGATTTGCGTTTTGCCCGCCACCGCAATTTCCTGCGTCTGGTAACCGATATAGGATACTACAAGCGTGGCGTTGTCCGGCACAGATAAACTAAAATTTCCGTTCACATCTGTCACAGCCTGGCCCTTGCCATTTTTAATACTGATGGTAGCACCTATCAGCGCCTGCCCCGCCGCATCAGTAACCTTGCCGGTTATCCTGGTATCGGCAATTACTACTCCGGATATTGGAAAGTTCAAGGCACTGATATGTCCGGATAAAGTATTGTTATGCTTTTTATCCGCTGTGGCACTGTTTGCCGGAGCATTGGCCAGGGCAACCAGTATCACAGCGAAGGCGAAACCGGAACCCGCCCCTGTCCCCTTGGGGCAGGGCCATTTCATGAAACAACTGTAAGTTTTTTTCATATACTTAATTACTAAGGTTTATTATTTAATACTTGCCCGGTTTTAGCCGGTTGTTTTTTTACTGATGAATTGTTCAGCTGCTCATTTCATAACTTTCCCTTTCGTCTCTTTAGGTTTTTCATTAGTTAACTGGCGGCGAAATCAAAGCCAATACATGCCCTGCCCGTGTATTACAGGTGCATGATGATGTTTAAAAAAATCAGGTCGCCGGCGTTATAAAGCCGGTATAGGGTCGGGCGGTGACGGGTGAGCCGGATCATATACAGCTACGCCCACTTTAGAGTCGGCACAACCATAATAAAGCAGCCACTTTTTCTTAAAGTACACCAGGCCTTCAATAAAAACAGTCCCGTTAACATACTGGCCGCTTTTTTCGAACGGCTCCATCGGTCTCAAAAACGGCACATCCAGACGGGCGATAGCTTTGGTTGGATCTGCATTGGAAAACATCACCTGGCCGGCGCAATAAGAATTGCCGTTAAAGCGTTTGTCGCCCCCTTCACCAGGGTGGTTTTTCCCGTTATAAAATAAAATGATGCCTTTAGGCGTCATGATGGCAGGCGGCCCGCATTCGGTCAGGTCACTATCAAAATAGCCTTTGCGGGGCGAGATCAGCTGTTTCAGTTCGCCTTTTTCGTCCACAACAGGGTTCCAGTCTTTCAGGTTGGTTGATGTTGCCGCAAATACATGCCGCTCTCCCCAATACATCCAGTATTTCCCGTTAATTTTGGCAATAACTTGTTTACCACCTTCCAGTTTGGTCAGGATCGATGCGGATTTATGCGGGATATTAAAAAACTTGCCGCCATAAGCTTTTCTGAAAATCGGCCCGTGTTTTACCCAGGTTATCAGATCTTTAGATGTTGCTACGCCTAAACGAGGCACTTTACGGTTCCATTGCGTATAAAACATCACATAAGTCCCATCCGCTGTAACCGCTACTCTCGGGTCTTCGCAGCCGCCCGGCCATTCAAACTCCTGCTGACTGTCTTTACCGGGAAACATTACAGGCTTGCTGTTACGTTTAAAAGCGAAACCGTCTTTACTTTCGGCGTAACCAATGCGGGATGTCCGGGTGCCTATTTCAACGCCGGTAAGGTCTTCCGAGCGATAAAGCACCACTATTTTACCATCTTTCACCGTAGCCGCGGGATTAAAGGTATAATTGGCTTCCCATTTAACTTTTTTGCGGAGCACCGGATCATAAAACGTGGCTAAAGTATCGGGCGAGATGATCGGGTTGATGTGCTGCGGACGCACAAAGCCACCGAAAGCCCATGCTGGAAGCTGCTGTTGCCCCGCGCGTTGAGCATACGAACAATTGAAAACCAACAGACAAGCGAACACGCCCATCAGCTTCATGAGTACTTTATTCATCAAATTATTTTTTGTTTTTAGATAATTGGTTATTGCTGATTTAGAAAACCGGTTTTGCAAATAATAAACAATAGTAATTAATAAAACCGGTTTTGCAAACTTAATTTGAAAATTTTTAATGCTTCGAGATTATCCCTGCTTAACCCGGTAAAGCCGATAGCCATACAAAAAGATCACCAGGTAGCATACAATTGGCAAATAATAAGCTTTGGCTACATCATGGTTCGCTATGGTACCCATGATCAACGGAAAAAACGCGCCACCAACCACGCCCATCGAAATAAACGAAGAAGCCTGCTGCGTATGCGCCCCGAGATTTTTCAAACCCAGACTAAATATGGTTGGAAACATGATGCTGAAGAAAAAATTGATCATCATTAAAGCGATGTATGAAGCCCAGCCCAGGCCCTGCGCTACAATCACACACATCAGAATATTGCATAACGCAAAAGCGGCCAGTAGTTTATTAGGCGCCATAAAGCGCATCAGGTAAGTACCCACAAAGCGGCCAGCCATCATCATCGCCATAAAAATGCTCATATACCTGCCTGCCGACAGGTCGCTGAATCCCAATACATCATGACCGTAGTTAATAAAGAACGCCCAGGTACCAGCCTGGGCCGCCACATTGAAAAACTGAGCTACAGCTGCCCATACGAAATGACTATGCTGATATAATTTCTTTGCCGGTGCGATGTCAATGTTCACGGCGCCGGCCTCGGTTTCTGCTACCACCGCATGCGGGTCATCAAGCGCCGGTACACGCAGCAAAGTGAAAGCTATGATCAGCAGGATGAGCACACCGCCAATACTTACGTACAACAGCTTAACAGTTGACAGATCGGCCGAATGGGATGCCGCGGAGCCAAACAGGAACCAAGAGGCAATAAACGGGCCTGCAGTAGCTCCGAGCGCATTAAAGGATTGCGCAAAATTTATTCGCCTGTCGCTGCTGCGCTGGTCACCGAGAGCCGCCGCAAAAGGGTGCGCTACGGTTTCCAGCGTAGCCATTCCGCAACCCATCACAAATAACGCTATCCTGAAAAAGCCGAACGAACCGGCATTGGCAGCAGGTACAAACAAAAGGGTACCTACAGCAAATAAAGAAAGACCAAGCAATACCCCAGGCTTATAGCCGAATTTTTTCAGGAAATAGCCTGCAGGAATGCTCATGACAAAATAAGCACCAAAAACCGAAAGCTGGATCAGCCCGGACTGGGATTTGGAGACATTTAAAGCGCCCTGGAAAAACTTGTTCAGCACATCGCTCATCGCGTGCAGAACACCCCACATCAGGAAAAGGGCGGTGACGAAAATAAAGTTGAGCACAAATTTCTTTTCGATAAAAGGTACTTTTTGCATCATATGGTTTTATTATAATTGGTTTTAAACGAGGCAGCCGCGCCTATCAGCGCAGCCTGCTCATCAAGCTGCGCCATTTTAATTTCGAGCGGGGCTAAATACTCCTGTAGCTGAGGCAAAAACAAGGGTCCTGCCTTTGCTATGTTTCCGCAAATGATCAAGACCTCTGGTTGATACATGGCGATAGGCCCCGACAGGAAATCAGCCATATTACGTGCATATTCGCCGAAGATATCGTGGAGTGCCGGGTCATCGTTTGCTAAGGAGGCCAGCTCTTTCACGCCTCCGTTTAGGGGCTTGCCTGTTAGTTCATCATAACGTTTTCTGAACCACCGGGTTGAAAAGTAATCATCGGCAAGGCTGTCTTTATAAGGATCGCTGCCAAGGTTGAGATCCCGGGTTATCCCGTTTTCACTAAAGGCCGACCCAAAGCCGGTACCCAGGGTTACCCCCATCACACGCCCATAGCCACTCCCCGCACCGGCAGTAACCTCCCCTGCGATAGTTGATTCAGCATCATTCCTGAAATGGATCTGTATACCTGCTAACTGAAGTTTATCTGCGAGGTACGTCCTGATATCCCTGCCATACAAGGCTTCATATTTATCCAGCCCCTTAATAAAGGATATCCCCTTAGGATAATCGAAAGGCCCCGGCATAGCCATACCCAAACCATCCGGCCCTGGTCCGGCATGCTGCCTTATTGAACTTTTCAGCGCGTCCGTCCAGGAATTTAAGATCACTTCGGCAGGGGCTTTACTGTCCACATCGGCCCGAACCAGCGTTTCGGGCAAAATCAGGGATTGTTGCAGGTCGCAAATTCCTACAGTAATGTGCGAACCTCCTATATCAGCAGTCAGGATATAGCCGGAAGTAAACACAGGGTTGTTTTTCATCATACTTTAAGGGTATTAACAGGCAAATTGAACAGCAAAACCGGTTTCTAATTTGCGCACCAATCAGCCTAAAAACTGCATGAGCACAGCTGAAATCAGCTTTAATCTTATAAAATTTGTATAATTGGTTTAAAATATCAGCATAAAACGGTTTTGGCGTACCAAAACATGTTTTTGATGATCTGTTTACAATGATAATTAATAAAACCGGTTTTGCAAATTGAAATGCGCACTTTTATTATTCGAACAACGCGCAAACCGGTTAAAAAAAACCAGGTGGGTAAGTTTTCTCTTTAAAAAAAGTTAAACAGATTATAACCGGTTTTGCATTTGTTTACTTACGTTTACCTTAAATACCGGCAAAATCAAAAAGAGGGTTCAATGAATAAGAAATTATCGATTATCGATATCGCCAACGAGCTGCATGTTGCCAAATCAACTGTTTCGTTCATTTTAAACGGGAAAGCTAAAGAAAAGCGCATCAGCGATGAGTTAACAGAAAAAGTACTGCAATTTGTAAAGGAAAAAGGCTACCAACCTAATCAGCTGGCTAAAAGCCTGAGCACCGGTAAAACCAAAATGATCTGCCTGATGGTGGAAAAGATCTCCGATTACTTCTTTTCCCATATCGCTTTTCACCTCGAGGCTTTGGCCTATAAAAACGGCTACAAGATCATTTATTGCAGTACTGAAAATGACCCCGAAAAAACAAGGGAACTAATCAGTTTACTGCGTGCCCGCCATGTCGATGGCTACATCATTACACCGCCGATAGGGATCGAACGGGAGATCAGGGCGCTGATCAGCGATGGCCTTCCGGTTGTGCTTTTCGACCGTTACCTGCCAAACATTCCTACAGATTATGTGGGCCTCGATAATTATAACGGCACGTATGACGCGGTAGGATTTTTAGTAGAAGGTTCCCGAAAAAAAATCGCCCTGGTTACCCTCTCCTCTGATCAAACACAAATGGCCGAACGCCAGTCAGGTTACCTCGCTGCCATGGAAGAACACGGGCTAAGCCCGCTTATACTAAAAGTATCCTTTGAAAACGATACGGAAACTACAGTAGCACAATGCGTGCAATTCATCAGGGAACATCCCGGGCTCGATGCTATCATATTCGCTACCAACTACCTGGCCCTAAGCGGCATCAAGGCGATCAGTGATCTGGGACTGAAGATCCCTGCCGATATTTCGCTGATCGCTTTTGACGATCATGACGTATTTAAAATCTACAACCCAACCATCAGCGCTATATCCCAGCCGCTTGATGAACTGGCCAAACAACTTTTCAAAACGTTGCTTGATAAACTAGAAAATAAAGTACGCCTAAAAGATGTAAGCAAGGTGATCATACAACCGGAGCTTATCTCAAGAGGCTCAACGCATCAACTTTAATGATGCATTTAATACCGGGCATTTTGGACTTCGATTTCCGTTGCATTGATTATCCTTAATTTTCAGTCAACTACAGGCTTGTAGCCGGTATAATGACTGCAAAACTTAACCGCAGGCAAAAGTTGAAGCCACAGAACCCACAGAAATCTTCCACAGTCCTCGTCAGTAAACGCTCCGGATCATCCCTGACAAATTTCATCACTTTTCGCACAGCTGAGTACCGGCAAATTCTTGCGCCGCCAATGCTAAGCAGGATAGCTGGCAATTCCGTATTGCTCAATTTCCCCGCACCTAAACCATGCTGTTTCTCACGCGGGCGGTCATGCTCCGGCAAGGCCAATACCCCTACCGGATCCTGTACCACCTTCATTTCCGCCGCTCAAAAAAACGCGCGCCGTCATCGGCGGTCATCCTTGATAAAACCATAGACAAAGCCTCCACGAAGAAAGCCAGGTCTTCTTCCCGGAGCTGAACCGTTTGCCGGTGAAACTTATCGGTATCGTACTGCTCACTCGAAGTGATCAGCAAAAAACAACTATCGTTCACCGCTTTCTTTACATCAATAAAATAATGTTTTTTGCCGTGGCTAAAACTTTTGCTATCCACGTTAGGGTATTGGGTTCCATGTGCTGTTTCCATGGCCGTATCGGTTAAATTCTACCACAAAACTGCTGCATCCAAAATCAAAACCGACAAAACAAAAGCAAGGAAACAGAACCAACGAAAACCTGCCGGGAATGCGGCCAGCCGTTAGGCACCGGGCGCAGCGACAGGAAATCCTGCAACGACATTTGCCGCACGGCCTTCAACAACCGCCGCTGTTCGGAAAACGCAGTAGAAAGCATTAAACCTGAAGAACCCGATGAAGAACAAAAGGCTTTGGACCGGGATACGGCCGCCATACAGAGGGTGTACAACATATTATAAAAAAAACGCATCAAACTGCATGATTTCAGGATGTGCTTTGATTACGTCTATCACATCGATGGACAAACCGTTTTTATCACCTATCAGGACAACTACATTTTCATCAATTAAATACAATCATTAAAGATAAAACAGCAACGGCTGGCGTTTTGGTCAGCGCAGGTACGGCTTCAGCCGCCTGCGCTGGCGGAGCGAAACCAAAAGGACAGTGGTTGCCTCTGCGGTGAAAGCTGGTGAACCGCAGCGGCGTGCGCGTCAGCGCGCAAAGCGAAGGTGAACCTGCTTCCATCGCAACCAAGCCGTACCGGTCACCTATACCCGCACATGCCCCAACAGGAAACACCCGGATATTGATGCAAAACATTACAACAGCATAACTGCTGTAAAATCGTTATTATTTCAACTGCATTTTTCTGATAGTGCCGGTATTTACATCGCTAAAATAAAGCGTGTTTTCATCTTTAGAAAGCGCCAGTTTCTCGGCAAAAATATCTGCTTCAGACCCAAAGCCATTCCTTCCGTCATGATATTTGGGGTTAGGGCCGGCCAAAAATTTATGTACTCCATCGGCAATACATTTTATTTGTCCGCTTTCGGCCAGGTAAATGGTTCGGCTATCTTTAGATGAGACTATACTGTAAATTTCATGCAGATCTAAATCTTTATAAATGCGGGTAAACACACCAGCCGAGCTTAGTGCATACAATTTGGTGTGATTAATGACCACATATTTTACTCCATTATAACCGGGATAAAAATCCAGGATATCAAAATCGCTTCTGTCCGGTTGTTCAATACCATTAACATTTAATGTTAATGGCGAACTACCAACGACATTTGTAACAGGATTAACGTAAAGTTTTTTGAGATAGGCTTTGGAGCTTATCGTGTTATTCGGATTTACCGTTTGATCTACTTCGCCTATCCAAAAAAAATTGCCTGAAGGATCGCGTTCTATGTCGGGAGATAAGGTTGCATTTGCAGCAGGTTTATCCGGCGTTAGAACTGTGCCGTCTGTTTTTACGATCCATATCATATTAGGGCCTTGCATAATATTCAGCGTTCCGTCTCTGGCAAGCCTTACGACGTAAGGATTATGAATAGTGGAACCGTCAGCTGCCGGAGGTATGCTTACCGTTGATACGGAATTATCAGATAGCTGTATTTTTCTTATTTTATCATTTATAACGTCAGCAACATACAAATACCCGTCTTCTGATAAATCTATCCCCAAAGGATAGTTAAACATGGCCTGGCTACCGGGTCCATCAGCGTAGCCAAAATGAAATGGCTGTCCGGCAACGGTTGTTATCCTCAATGTATTCGGGCTTGGGCCCGATGATAACGAAGCTAAATTTGATGCATTCTCGCCCCAATTTTCCTTAAGGGCTTTTGTTGTCTCCTTTTTACAGGAATTAAAAACAACTGCGCAGCTAACGCATAGTACAGCAAATGCAAGGCTTTTCATAACTGGTTTAAGTACTTGATTACCAGTAAATATAAAAAGCAACATGCATTAAATGGTCTTTTTCTTTAAATAGGATAGCAAATTGTGCCATATAAAAGAAAACTGACCCGATTATGTGCTACAGGATTTTTTTTGACAGATACCTGCTGCGTTTGGGTTGTATATCGCTACTTCAAATTTATTCGACAGCCTGCCAATGTTATGCCGCAAATGATCGCGGAGCTGGTCACAAATAAAAAATCCAGCGTAGAATGGATTGAACGAATGATTACTCCCCGGCCTTGCCAACTTCGTTGCGAGCTGTACTTTTAATCAAATACTATTTAATTAATGGATAAATCGCATATTTGAATATCTGAGACTTTACAAAGTCTCTTTGTGATAAGGTTTAGGAAAAAGTCCCGGCGGCGAGCGTTTAGGGGCTTTTATTTTAAAAGAGAACATGTCATTGGGTTCCCACCGGCGTTGGCCCGATCTGTTGGTGAACATTGCGATTAGGTTTGGAGATCGCCCTCTTTAACCGTTCGGTATATTTGGTAAAGAACCGCTGGGACGGTAGCCGAAAAGTTTTTTAAAAGCAACCGAAAAATGCGAAAGGCTTTCAAATCCCAGGTCGAGGTAAATTTCGGACACGCGTTTGTTTTCACTGGTCATCAGATAGTGCGCCTCCCGGAGACGCTTTTCCGTAAGCCAGCGGCTGGGAGTCTGGTGATAGATCGCCTCAAAGTCGCGCTTAAAGGCAGAAAGGCTGCGTCCCGTCATGAAGGCAAAGCGCTCCAGGCTGACGTTGAAGCGGAAATTACGGTTCATAAAAGCTTCCAGGTTGATCTTCTCGGGAGCTGCAAAATCAAAAAAGATGGCCGAAAGTTCGGGTTGTATATGCAACAGGATCAAAAGTAACTCCTCCCGTTTGACGTCAAAAAATGACCGGTCCATCTGTCCGCTTGGATCATAATAAGGTTGCAGGGAATCAATAAAAGCCGGGATGAGGTCATTGGCTGGCAGGCTTAAAAATGCGTGATCGGTTTGAAAATTTACCGTCGTCAGCTGATGTTTCGCCTGGAAGGCCCGCAAAAAAACTTCATCAAAAACAAAGATCACTTTTTCAGCATATCCCTCACCCTGTACATGGGTTTGCCGGCCAAGCCGGTTCTTGCGAACCAATCCGTATTGCCCCGCTGCCAGCGTATAGTACTGGTCACCGTAAAAGCCCTGCATCCCTCCTTCCACTAAGTAGAAAAATAAATGTTCGGCGATAAAGGCTTCCTTGGCTATCGGAGGGCCGATCAGCCTGGTCTTATTTACGGCAACTTTCATAGAAATTCAAAGTTAAGTTAAAAGTGCGCGGGTTTCCTTCACAACCTTTTCCCGGAAAACCGGATCGTGAACCAATGCCGAACCTTTCATAGGCACTCCTTTTTCACTGATATATTGCCCGGTCTTACCTGACGTATCCGTTAAAACGGCCACAATCACATCAGCCGATCTTTCCGGTGTGCTGGCATAGTGCGAGAATGGCGGCAGGATCGCCATCAATCTTCCGAACAGCCCATGTATCCAGGCAGGTGTACTGCCTGCACCAAGCCCGGTACCACGGGTAATGCCAGGTTCGATCGCATTAATGTGAAGACGCTTATGCTCCTGAGCTAAATATAGGGAGGCAGCAAGCAAACACTGTTTAGAAGTCGCATAGGCATCCATACCCGCTATTTTCGATCCTGGCTTCAGCCATTCCCCACGAGCGCTGGCTTCCGCGGAGATATAGCGCCCGCCCTTCAATCCCATTGCTTTCACGGGCTTGCGTTCCGGGTCTTCGATTGCCGAGACAATAAATACCACATTTGCGCCATTCGGTAAAGACGGCATCAATGCTTCGGTCAGTGCAAAGGGGCCTAAATGATTGGTCGCATAGGTCAGATCCCAACCCTGCATGCTCTGTAATGCCTTACCGGGCATAATTCCCGCATTATTGAGTAAACCAGCGATAGGTAAACCCAGCGCCACAATTTCCTGCGCTGCCTTGCGCACGCTGTCCATATCCGACAGATCGCAAACAACCGGCAAGGCCGTGCCACCATTGTTTTCGATCATCGCTTGTGTTTCCCTGAGCTTTTCAAAATTACGGCCAACCAGGATCAATTTGCCGTATCCCGCCATTTTTAAAGCCGTGGCCTTTCCGATACCCGATGTCGGCCCGGTGATGATATATGCTTTTTCCATAACACAAAACTCGGCCATATACCGATGCCGCAGGTTTACTGAAACGTCCAGATTTACTTTTCTCAAACGTTCAATTTACAAGGAACTTCGACAGCCTCCCAGTATCTGCGGCATCAGCACCTTCAGGCCAAACCCAAGGGCAGCTTACGATGCTTCGGAATAAGGATGGAAAAAACACCGCCTGCAATGGTCGAAAAGGCAATATTATAAAATGTCCAGGTCGCGTGCCACAAAGAAGCTGGGCACCAGCGGACGGAAGCCATATTTGCGAATCTTAGAACTATCTATAATTCCTTCAAAAGGGTCAGCCAGAGGCCCCTGTTCTCCGTCAAAAACCTCGGCAGCCTTTCCAACGGAGTCGGCTAATTCGAATAGTGAGATCGGCGCATCATCCACTATATTGAAGATCTCGCCATTCAACCCTTTCTGCTCTAATAGCATAAACAAACCCTGGGCTACATCCAGGTGATGGACCATATGCATTCTTGAACCGGGGTGTCGTTTCCAATTTTTCAATACGGGCATGATCTCCGCGATATGCGGGTCTTTATCACCATAAACAAAGCCCAAACGCAGCACACGCACATCCAGGTCCAGCTTGAGCAACTGCTGCTCGGCCGCTATTTTGCTGGCAGCATAAGCCCGCGGGTCATTGATATTTACGATATCGCTTTCTTTGGCCGGATGACCATATCCCGAACTATAAACATTGGAGGTGCTCACAAATACAAAGCGTTTGACTCCCACAGCCAAAGCCGCCTTTGCCAATTCGACGGTGCCGAAATGGTTTGTTTTAATAATCCCCTCGTTATCCGTAAATGTCCGGAATAAAGCTGCCAGATGGATCACAGCATCCATACCTTCCAATGCCGGCTGTAGGGTTGCCGGATCATAAAGATCGCCGACAATAACCCGGGCTCCCGGTAAAGCCTTATTTGCATCCCGTACTAATATGGTAACATCATAGCCCTTGGCTATCAGGCGGGGAACAAACCTGCTCCCGACCTTTCCTGTTGCTCCTGTAACTAAAATTTTCATAAAGCAAAGTTCCGGGAAAGCAGGAACCTTTATCGGTCATCATCAAACCAATAATTATGATTTTCAAACCTTCCGGAAGAAATTGGGTGTTGCACCCGTGAGCCGCTTAAAGTAGTTGTTAAAATAGGCCGGATATTCAAAGCCAAGAGCATAAGCAATATCGGCCACGCTCCAGTCTGTATGCTCCAGGAGGGCCTTCGCTTCTGCAATGATGCGCGCGGAAATATGCGCAGATGTCGGCTTACCGGTCACTTCTTTGAGGGCACGGTTGAGGTAATTGACATGTACAGCGAGGTGCTCTGCAAACTGTTGTGGATTTCTCAGCGCTAACGGGCCATCGCCACGCTCGACCGGGAATTGCCTTTCCAGCAGATCCAAAAAGAGGTGGGTAATACGCCCCGCCCCATTTCTAACCGTTGCGGTTTGCTGATCGGGCCGGATACGCAGCGCTTCGTGAATAACCAGCCCCACGCAGCTTTTGATCAATTCCGCTTTGTGCGGATAGTCCCCTTCATAAACCGCAAGCATTTTCCGGAAAATGCTACGCATGAATACCGTTTGTTCTTCATCCAGCGGGATAACCGGATCACCGCCAACATTGAAGAGCGGGGAATCCTGCATTTCCCTGCTGTTCATGAATGTCTCGGTAAAGGTACAAGCGTAGCCACTGGTGCGGCTGATCTTTTTGACCAGGGAATGTGGTATCCGGGGGTTTACAAAAAACAACACGTCGCCTTTCAACTCCAGGATACGGCCACCATAGTCAATGACCATTTCGCCGTTCATTAAACCCATCTTATAAAAGTCACGCCGGCCACTTCTGACCGGAGCATCCGTAGAAACGGGTAATTCGTGCACCTTAAAACCTTTCAGTTTAAGATCTTCCCAACGCAGTCCCGGTATATCAGTTTCCATTGTCCAAAACTAACAAAATCAAACCTCCTGCAAGCATGGATATTATTAACCGCTGTGAAATTGCAGACATTTGGGCGATTTATAAGTATACTTCAAATACTAAAAATTTAATCAACGCTTTATATTGCTTTGCACAAATCGGATCTTAAGCAGATTGGTTGTTCTCAACCTGACCGTTAAGATATTGCAGGATTGGTCAAATAAGGTCGCTAAAAATTCATTAGGAAAGTTTAAATAATCCGCTACAACAAACGAATTGCTTTTATCTGTATGATTAGCTAACTTGTTCAATGCATCCAACAAACCTTATCACAATAGGCAAGGGGTCTTGCCCGATATAATATCAAATATAATAATTATACTATTCAATCGGCATACCTTCAAACCTAGCCAACAGGGCCAGCAAATTTTCGGTACACCATAAATACCGTCTTACATTCAGTTTACCACATACATAAAGGAAAACCTATTCAAATAACACTTGGCTTGCCGTGTAATACGTTTTGCGTTTATCGATCTCCGCTTTTAGAATAGGCTCACCGGAAAGGGTAACGCTTTGCTTTGGCCGGTGCACCTGTAAAAAATCCCTTTCCTTTTCCGTGATCGTATCCGGGAACAATTGCAGGATATGCTGCTCCGCATCGCTCAATACCCCGACGATCGCCTTGCCCAGCACCTCCAGCTGTTCCGCCGGTATCTGGTTCGCTTTGGAAAAAGGCGATATCCGCGCCGCATACAGGATCTCATCTACATAAGCATTACCGATGCCCCCGACAACCTTTCCATCCGTCAGCACCGTTTTGATCGAACGCGCATTTTTAGCCAAAGCCGTAGCCAGGTAACCATCTGGCAAAGCCATCGCATCCGGTACTTTAACCGGTGCCGGGTCAAGCGTCAGGATCACCGCCTTTTGCCAGTCTGTTATCGCCAAACCCGTACCATCGCTGAACAGCAATTCTGCAATCGTAAAACGGTTCTCATTCGTCTTTTGGTACCAATGCGTACTCCCGTGCAACATCAGGTGAAGGCCCAGGACATGGCCGTTCCCGAATTTGAAATGCAGCTCTTTTCCAACACGGTCAATGTCTGTCATAGTCTGTCCTTCGAGCGCCTCCTGGAAAACCTCTTCGGGTTGCTTGAGCCTGCGGTCAATAAGCACATGGAATTGCGTTAAGGTCTTTCCCGCTAATTTTTCAACAAGATTCTTTCTAAAAATATTCAGATCAGGTATTTCAGGCATCTTTTCAATTGATTATTTGTATTCACTCTCCATCCTAAGGCCGATCTCCCCGATCACCGATTCCGGCAGGATCACGCCGGAAGATTGTATCCAGGTCCAGTCTTACGTATGCGCCATAGACGCCTTCCAGCGGCCATCGAAAAGGATATCATACCCTTCGTCCTGCATTACGACCTGGCAATCGACCGGCTGACCGGCATATTCCAGAGCAAACCGGGAAGAAGGATTTTTGAGTCCCATTGCTCAAATATACTATGCAAACTCCGCAAATAACACTTAATTTGCTTTTATGGAATTGGGGCACGTACAGGACCTCAGTGAGATCGACTTCAGCTTAGCGCCGGACAGCGCATCAACGCTCAGCGCTTTGCAAAGGCAGCAAACCACAGCACCGTTACAGGTCTACATCGGCGCACCCAAATGGGGCGAAAAAAGCTGGAAAGGCATCATTTACCCCAAAAAAGCTAACGATAAAGAACTCCTCATCCGCTACAGCCAAAACTTTAATACCGTAGAGTTCGGGCCGACCTTCTACAACATCTACAACGCAGCGCAGATCAGCAACTGGGCCACGCAGATCAGCAACCCGGACTTCAAATTCTGCCCGAAATTCCCGCAATTGATCACCCATATCAGCAGGCTGGGCAATGCGCGGGAAAATACTGACAAGTTTTATCACAGCCTGAAAGGCTTTGGCGACCACCTTGGCCCGCTATTGCTGCAACTCGGCGAAAACTTCTCCCCGAAAAGCTTCACGAACCTAAAAAACTACCTGGAAGGATTAGATCCCGCCATCAAAGTACACGTGGAGATCCGCAACAAAAACTGGTTTGTCGACCAGGAAGCCAGGAAAGATTTTTTCGAACTCCTGAAAAGCTTGCATGTAGGAACCGTGATCTCCGACACCGCCGGTCGCCGCGACTGCGTACACATGGAATTGACCACCCCCAATGCCATGATCCGCTTTGTAGGCAATAACCTGCATGAAAGTGATTACAGACGCATGGATGACTGGGTGGCCCGCATCACCACATGGCAGCAACTGGGCCTTCAAAAGCTTTGGTTCTTTATGCACCAGAACGACGAAAGGTATGTGCCACAGGCCTGCGCCTATTTTATTGAACAGTTAACGCTAAACCCGGCTTATCGCTTAGCCCGCCTCAATTCATAGCAGGTTAAACCAATGGCGCCTGGATCGTCAGGATCACGTGGGTATATTTCACAGGATCCAGTGAATCTGAATTATACCAGAATCGCACGATCTCCCCTTAGCCGGGCAGCTGTATTGCGGATAGCCTCTCCCTCGTTCAGGAAACCACCGCCTCTATAAACACGTGCCGGTAATGCGGGTAGGCCTGTTGTACCTGTTCCCGGAGCTGCCGGATGATCCCGGCGATCTCATCGGCCTGTAAAGCATTCTCGAAGATCACGTCGGCCTGTAACAGGACCTCTTCCGGGCCAAGGTACATGGAACGCTGCAAACCGGTCTTTACTACACCCGCCTGCTTTTCCATCAGCGCTTTCACCTCCGCCAGTTCATCTGCGTCCACGGTCTCGCCCATCAGCAGGCTCCGGCTCTCCCGGACAAGCAGCACCGCTACTGCCGTTAGCAGCAAACCGATCAGGATCGAAGCGATACCGTCGATCAGCGGGTCATCCAGCAGCTGGCTCAGCAGGATACCCGCAAAAGCAATGCTGATCCCGATCACGTCCGCCAAATCCTCGAACAACACGACGAAGCGCCATGCATAACCTGGCCATCGGCACCGCATTCGGCGCAGGCATCGGCCTGGCTTTAAGCGGTTCATCAAGAAACTGCATCCGCAGCCGGATCAACAACAATACAGGTCCTGTGCATGATCAAACGTACCGGACAGTTTAAAACCTGCCCGCCTTAATACCTTGGCAGCCGGGATATTCTGTCTATTCACCACCGCAGCTACCTCATCGATACCGTCCCTTTGCAAATGAGAGATAACCTTTGGTAATAAACGGGACATCAGCGACTGCCCCCTTGCGCTGCCTTTAAGGTAAAACTCCAGGAAAAACGGGTATTCAGCCAATTGGTAATGTTCCCTCGCCACCGCAGGCGGGATCACATCGATCACACCCAGCAAAGCCCCCGTCTTTTTCGAACGGATCAAATGGACCTGGTTCCGCCCCGAATGAAAATTCAGGATCGCCGCACTCAGCCAGTCCTGCGCCGCCGTCACCGAAGCCAGCTTCTTTTGCGGCAAAAACTTTAACGTATGTTCATCCGAAAGCAACTGGTAGATCTCCAGCGCAAGCTGTTCATAGTGCAGGATATCGTCCGGGCCTAAAGGGTCGATCCGGTGGGCATCATTTTCAATAACGGTCATATGCGGAAACGTAGCGTAATGTTCTTCGCGATCGCGTTGATCAGGCCATCCGTTATCCCTTCCACCGGCATTTCCGCCGCCCAATCCCGGCCAGACCTGACGATCCTGAGCGAATGCCCATCCAACGTCAGATCGATCACATTTGTTTCGCGCGAAACCGGCTCCGTATTCAAGATCCTGAAGCTGTGGTCTTTATTTTCAAAATGTAGGCGTAGCAATTGTCCCATAACCGGGGCTGAAATTAAATTAAAAAAGCAGAGGCCCAAACAGCCCTTAAATTCCCACCGTTCGCAGCAAAGCATTCATCTCGTTCTGATGACCAATGATCTGCCCGGCCACTTCCTCCTGCTCTTCCACAGGCAATACCACGCCGTCATAGATCCAGTGACCCTGTTCATCGACCAGGATCCGGCCGATCGCGTGGCCATGCACCAGGTCATACAACACATAGCCTTTCCCCTTATCCGGGAAGATACGCACCCATCTCCCGGCACCTGTTTGCACCGTTTTCGGGCTTTCATGGAACAATTGACTCTTCATGCAAACAAAGTTCAAAAATAAATTGTAAAAAGCTACTGGGCTTGCTAAAAATATTAGTATAATTTGTAAGCCAAGAATCATGACATCATGAATGCAGCAAAGAAGAACTGATCGCCAGACTACTCCGGGACAGGAGTCTCTTCATTACCCTCGAAGATGAAACCGGCACCACCAACCTCGTCGTCTTCCCCAAACTTTTCGACAAATACCGCAGGGAGATCCTCGACAACGACGCAGCGGATTACCTGCACAAGGGGCAGAATTTTAAATAAAATACCATCTTGCCAATCCCTATGATTGCATAAAAGTTGCTCAAAGACCTTTATAACCCGTATATATTTCTCCTTACCCCAATTTTAATTGGATATCCGGAAGGCTTGAAAACCTTAAAGACCTGATCCTTCTTTTTCACCCTCCTCTTCTTTTGAGCTAAACAAAAATAAAAATCAAAAAATTAGAATACATTCTGCCTGTCATATCTTATTTTTTTCGACAACTTCAAATTGCCAAAAAAATTTCAGTTGTTAGATCACTAATGCTTTTTTGCCAAACACTTACTGATAGGTTTATTTATTATCTTGTAAGTCAAAAGCACGTCGCCTTATCACCGGCCGTGTCTAAAATATTCGATCATATCTATTTTAGAAGAATAACTTAAACAACCATTATACAAAATAATGCGGCCTAAAATCCTGTTACATAATGACGCCAGCGTTTTTGCCGGGCAAATCTTTTTATGCATTCACCCTGGCGGAATAGCTACCAATGCAAAAATGATTAATGAATACTTTAAAATCAGGAGTCGGCAACCACCTTTAACCCCTGGTGCGGAAGGCTTATTCTTTGCTCAATTAGGTAAATTTTTTATGCTTTCGATCGCAAGGAAATCAGAACCTATGATGATCCTTGTGAATCATCAATTGGTTACATTGGAGGGATTCGAGACTTATATAATTTCAATCGAAGGCACGAAGGCCATAATTCAAGAATTACTTAAAGCGTTCAATGCCGCACAATTAAATTTCCATCATTTTATAGATGATTTCGAGGTTTCGGAAGTGGCAAGCCAGAACCCTAATTGCTGATACAAAGTCAAATTGAGCCCATAGCCAAGGTCCAGCGAATATATTGAAAAAAAATTAGTCCGGTCGAAGTAGATGGAGTTCTCATTTCAAAGTCCCTTCGGCTTAACCTAAAAAGCAAAAGTTATTTTTTAAATTTGGTATGATCCTGTCTTACGAATAAATAATCAGCTATATACAAAGAGTTAAAAGCTTTTTAACACCTTCAAATTGGGCGAGGTTGGATCCGGGCTCAATGGCCTTTGATAACTTTATCCAACTGGAGGAATTATTTCAATATCAGCTTTCTTATGGTATTGCGGGAATCGGTAAAATACAATGTACTTTCATCTTTTGATAAAGCCAGATTAAACGCCAAAACGCTGGCACCACTTCCAATCCCATCGTGTCCGTCACCGTTAGCGGTTCCAACGAGGCGATAGAGTTTATTTTCTGATATGCCAAAGATATTGCCACCTGAAGAAACGTACATGGTGTGGCTATCTTTATTGGTAATGATATCTGTTATAGGCGAGTCGAAGTAAAAGTTTGTAAAAAGCTGCTTGAGCAAGCCGGATGGTGTTAGCTTATAAATCTGGTTGTCATTAACAACCAGATATTTGATATTGTCATATCCAACGAATATGGTTGAAATGATGGGTGTGCCTGAATTCATATCTCCTGTGAACGCTGATGGCGGAAAGCTTTGAGCGTTTACCCCAACAGCACCAGAGGGCAAAAACTTTTCTACAAACCCCGTAAAAACATTGTTCTTGCCAATGTTGATACCGCAGGTCCAGTAAATATCATTAAAAGGATCCTTTGCTATCGATCCGTAAAAACCATTTCGGGGCCCTGTAGTCACCGTAGTTTTTCCTGCCGGTTTTACTATCCAAAACCTCGATTCAATATCAACAGTCTTGATAGCCAGGGTTCCATCTTTGCCTTGTTTTATAAAATATGGTCTCGTAAAATCTGAGCCATCTGTTGCTGTACTTATGTCCAGGGTCGTAACCACGCCATCGGTGGTTACTTTTCTGATTTTATTATTACCCGGGTCAGCTACTAATAAACTTCCATCCTGCGCCAATTCAATGCCCCAGGGCGAGTCGAATAACGCTTCCGGACCCTTCCCATCCATGTATCCCCGTTCCCCGTTATGTCCGGCTATCGTAACAACCTGCCGGGGGTGATAAGCTGTGTCGATGCTGGCAAGCCTGGCCTGGAAGCTGGCGTTTAAATCCAGATCTGTCGATTGAGAATTTTTAGGATCAATGCTGTCATTGCCTTTATTACAACTTGCGAATATTGACAGGAGTAAGCAGAGCAGTAGGGAGTAATGGATTCGGTTCATCGGTTAAGAATTGGTATAGGTGAAAGACGAATAAGAGCAGGTTTTAGCAGCACACCTGCCCTTTGTATTTAAAGTGAATTTCATCAGATTCGCTGATGATTTATTAATTCCGCAAGTTCATATATATCTGTTTTACGTTTGTTTTTCTGTGGATTTTTGCTTTTCAGATAATCCTGCCGGCGCTCCCATCCTGCTGACTGAACGGTTCCTTCTTCTCAAGTAAAACCAGATACCTGCTCCTATAGCCAAAGTTGCGGTCATAGCAGTTGGTATCCATAATCAGGCATCGTATTTTCGTGCAAATGGATTTCTCATAGTTGATGTTTCTAAAAAGAACATTTGAAAGTTTATTTAGTTGAGATTAATTTGAAATAGAAATTTCGCATATAGCAAAAGCCACTTGTTGTTCTTTAAAATGACGTTTTAAATTAAAGAGTAAGCATGACATAGACAGGAAGAGACTATCCTGCAGCCCGTTCGTCCCTGTACCTGAACATCGGCATCAGGTCACTTAACTCCACCTCCAATGCGAAAGCGATATCAACGAGGCTATCAAGGGTCGGATTTGCTTTTCCGAGTTCGAACTTTGCGATCTGGGAACGGTTGACATTGGAAACCGTGGCCAACTCATGCTGGCTCAGGTTTCTTTCTTCACGAATGGCCCTGAGCCGCTCGCTAAAGATTTTTTCAGCCAATATATTTCGCCCGTTCTTCACACAAACGAAATTGCGCCACAAAACTCACCTAATCGGACTCATATATGATACAATTTATTAAATTTGTATCATATATAGCTCAAATATGTTCCGCGATAAATCCGGTCATCGGACAAACATAACCGACGATACCCAGGATCAAAACTAATAAAAACAACAATGCAGGATACCGAGATACTATCCAGGCCATTCAATGAATTGCCGGTGAGCCAAAACCTGAAAGATGGCAGTGCGCTAATGGGGTTTACAACCATCCAGGATGTCCTCGATACCAAACCCGCAGACTTACTGGCACAAGAAAATTTTAATCACGTGTGGTTCGGGGAGCTGGTAGATTTTTTGACAGAGATAAAAATGTTGCACCTGTTGCAGCCTCCCCAGGGAAACAGTAAGGTTTAAGGAAATCCATGGCTTTCCCTAACATCCGGTTAATTTTTAATGCAGAAGACTGCGGGAGCTCATAATAAGCATTACTGATGCTTTCCGCAGAAATATGCTCCTGCCTTTTTGTTGTGAAAACAGTCGCAGCATGATCGAAGATCGCCGTTAAAGTCGTATTGCCGTACATCCCGCTCTCGTAAAAAACACGGATCAGGCAAGCCAGTTGTTTCACAGAAATGGCAAGCGGCACCTTTTGGACAACCATTTCAGCATTCTTCCCTGACGTAATTTCCAGCAATGCCGCATAGTCATTTAGCCAATCTTTGTACATCGTCGCGATATGCGGCCAATCCGGATCATAACACCGGCCACCGGCAGTATCAATGGCTGGTATTTCATTCCCCTGTTCGCAGAAATATACCGAAAAGGAAGAATTAGCCACACCCGACAAGCCCCTGATCGTCCTTTTCCGCAGATAAGCCAGGAACCGTATATGATTAAAATTATAGGAGATCAAAACCGAGATCAGGCATTCGGTGGTCATTAGATCCGCATGGTATCTCCTGCCGGCCAATTCATTGAGCAGCGCCTCCCGGTAAAATAAAGCGCTCAGCTTCAAAGGCTCTCCCGGAGAACTACAATAGAACGGCGACAAACATACACTAAGGCAATCCAAAAGGTCTTTATCGTTATTGAGAATAGAAAACCGGTCCTCAAACTCTTTATACTTCGCCCCCCACAACCGGCACCGATAGCCCAGGTATCTCGTTGTAATTAATAGCCCGCAGCTGATAAAGCTGCCGTAAAAAAGCAACAGGTGATCCATGAGCTTACAAAGCTCATTTAACGGATCCCGTAAAGGATCATCGGCATGCTCAGCGATCAGCCCGTTCAAAAATTTGAAATGATAATCAAAGTAACGAATTAACGACTCGTTAGGATGATCAGAAAAGGCCGCGACCGCCCATGCCTGCATGGCGCGATCACAGCCGTCTAAAACCACTTTGCTAAAATCCGGTAGCTTTGCTTTATGAGCAGCCACACTTACTCCATTCTTAGAAGCAAACACGGTTGTCAATATTTCAAGCTCGTTTTTCAGCATTTTGATTATCGGTTAAAAATGTGAGTGGTTGAAATACTTGAAGTACAAGTTGTAGTCGGATCGGTACCATTAGAATTTGTCGGAAGTCCAACAATAAAATTTGAACTCACATACAATTTTGTAGTTTTCGGTTCATTTAGTTTTAACTGCTTTGTTCTTTTCATAATTATTTATTTAATATTAATAAGTATTTGATAATTCAGTTAATAAATATGTAAATTGCATTTCAGGACGGGTAAACGACAATTACCACCATGAAATTTATTGCAAACACGACTTTTCGCGTTATTGTAAATCATGCTATCTGTTGGATCATATATATCTTTTATGAGTTATGTTTCTCAGTCTTTGTGTTCGAAATGGCTATGCCATTGTCCAATGTCTTATTCTTTTACACATGCAACATCGGTCTCTTTTACTGGCATTTTTACTCATTGGGTCGCTACGTTGGAGGCTATTCAATTCGTTATTTTCCAATAATCGGAATAGTAATAATTGAAATCATTATTTCCGTAGCAATCAAAATAGCAAGGGATTATTTCTACATGTTAAATACAGTTCCTCCAATGCAATTTCGTCAAAGTCTGAAAATTGCAGCTGGATTAGATTTTAACAGAACCATTCAATATCTTTATTTCTCTACTGTAATTTGGTCGGCAATAAATTTTGGCAGATTTCGTCGCCACACAACAGAGGCTATGCTTCGAAGCGCGCTTGCTGAAAAAGCCAAAATTGATTTAGATAATCAGTTCGCCCAAGCACAAAATGCCTTCCTAAAACAACAAATAAATCCCCACCTACTGTTCAATACCTTGAACACGATCTACAGCTCGGCTTACATACATTCTCCAGAAGACTCAAAACTTGTACTATTGCTTTCGGATATTATGCGCTTCAGCTATGAAGACGCAGACCCACAAGGCCGGGTCCCTTTAAAAAACGAGATAAAACAATTAAAAAACCTCATTGAGCTGAACTCATACCGGTTTCAGAAAACGGTGCAATTGGAATTGAATATCACAGGTGAGCCTGGAGAATTCCCGATCATACCATTGGTACTCATCACACTGACCGAAAACATGTTCAAGCATGGTGACCTGCGGCAAACGCCCCGCAAACTTGAAATAAGCATCAGCCCTGACGGCAGATTGCGATACTTCAGCATGAACGTTCCAAAACCGCAGGGCACCCATAAAAAAGGCACCAACATTGGCCTGAATAATACAAAACTGCGCCTCGATTACGCCTATCCCAATAATTACGACCTTCACATCACAGAGACAGATGAACTATTCAGCCTCGAACTCAACATTAACTTAGCCTATGAACGTGACCATCATTGACGACGAACCACCTGCGATCACTTTACTTTCTGCATACATTCAAAGAACAAAATTCATGGAACTGCATTCAACATTTACAGATCCCGTGGAAGCTTTAACTATTTATAACTCCCCTGCCCCACCCCGGCTGACCTTTCTTGATATTGAAATGCCGGGAATGAACGGCCTCGACTTCGCGCGGCTGATCACTTTGAAAACCCAGATCATCATCACCTCCTCCTTCCGGGACTACGGCCCAGAGGCCTTCGAGTTATCCGCCGTAGACTACCTCGTGAAACCATTCTCTTATGAGCGTTTTCTCGACGCCATTAAAAAGGTACCCGGCGACACAAAACCACCCGCCCCTGCCGGATTCTTTTTCGTGCGTACCGAGACCAAGGGCAAATATGTCCAGGTCATGATCGGGGACATTATCTTTTTCGAAAGCGATGACAACATCGTCCATATCACTACATCAGCTGATAGGATCACCGCCATGAACAAACTACCCGAGATCCAGAACTGGTTGCCCGCAAACCAATTTTCCCGGGTCCACCGTTCGTACGTTGTCAACCTCGCACAGGTGCAGGCAGTCGAAAAAGGACAGATCTATTTAAAGAACGGCAAAGTGGTCCCTATCGGAAGACAGTACAAGGAACCGTTTATGGCCGACCTGCAAAAGCTAACCATTAAGGGCCGTCCATAACAGAAACTTCAACAGAAGCCTGCTTTTTCGCCATGGTTACCACTAACTTTGACAAACAGTGCCATATAAATGTCTCATACCTGCGCTGTTCATTGACAAAGATCCTGTTCACCTGCATGTGGACGATATCGGCGATCAGCTTCATCCGTTCCCCATCCTTCAAAGACCCCGCTTTTTCATCAAGCTGTTTGATCGCGATGATCAGCGGATCATCACCGTAGCCCGGTCCGCTTTCGATCGATCTTAACAATGCCGGCCGTATTTCGCGATAGCGTTCATCCATCGACCGTTTCAGGTCTTTGCTCCCGCCATGCTCTTTAAAAAAAGCCCCTGCCGCCCAAGCGCATAGCCTGTTGATCTTATCATACCCACTTCCAAGAAAAGCCGAAACGATCCGGTAGCAATGGACTACCGGCCAGGTCAGATCGCCGTCATCCTTCATTTCCCCGCCGGTCAATTTAGCAGCGATCACCTCGCTTCCCCGGTAAAAAACCTCCTCCACTTCTTCGATCAGCTCCCCGTGATAACGCTCCAGCTCACGCACATAAGTATCGAAATAAAACCTCTGCACCAGTCCCGAAAGACCAATAGGATTAAGGAGCGATTGCAATTCAAATTGCAGGTCTTTTACAGCCGATGGATCCACCAGCAAACGGAGCCTTAAATGACTGCCCGTATCATCATAACGAACAAAGAACCATCGCCTGATCCGATCCTGATGCTCCCCGATCCAGGGCAGGACCACCTGCAACAAGAGCTGTTCCATACTCTGGAACGTTGCATATATTTTCAGGTAGATCCACTCCGATCCCGGGTGGAACTCCCGCACCGCCGACCGGGATGAAGGGATAACCTGCAAGCCCTGAAAAACCGCTTGCGGGTTCCGCAAAGACACCACGAACTGCGAATTGAAAGGATCAGCCCGATCCCAGCCGTCAACGGATCTTACCAGCGACTCCGTCAGCACAACACGACCCTGATCGCCTATGGCTTCTAAAAAGAACAGCGCCTCCTCATCCTTACCCAGGTCAAAGAACAATTGCTGGTCACCCCTGCCCATGGAGATCACCGAAGCGATACCGCGCTCCCTGCAGAACAAATGAAGCCTGCTGATCGACAAGGGACGACAGACCAAAGCCGCAACCTCCGCCTCATCCACATACCATCGGGCCAGGCTGATCACACAACGGCCGTATTCGATCCTGGGATAAAAATTGAGGCCGGGAAAAACCTTCTCCGGGTCAAAATCAAAATTGGCCCTGATCCCCTTAAATTGCAAGGCACACAGAAACCGGAACAGCGGCATTTCATTATGATGATAGTTGAACGCCGTAGGTAAACGCGGAATGATCCGCTTACCGGAAGGCCGGTGCACCAGCAAAACCTCTTCCCCCCTGACCAGGACATCCATATCCTTGGGTAAAATACCGCCTTCTCCCGGAAAGGCATTCAACGGGACCACGTGTTCGTAGACCTGCTTCCGCCTGTTGATATTATCGATCCCGCGGTGACTGACCTGCTCAATTTCCGCGAACAAAACACCCGGGTTAGCTTCACATTCCTGCCTGGCCGTTTCCCTGCAAAATACCTCAAAATCATCACTGAATACCGAGAACCTCCCCGTCAATGCATTGGCCGTCGCCCCGCCGATATTTTGGAACACCAGTTTTCCGCCCTGCAAGGAACAGAACACGCTCGTCGACGGCGGGAACGGTAGCGTATTCCCCGGCAGTTCAGCACAATCGGATGCAGTGATCACCACCGGCTCCCATTGCCCCCGTTTGGTATTTTGCAACCATAGTTTCGTCAGCAAACGGTGCACCGGCGTCCAGTTCAACTGCTCGTTTTTCGCAACCGAACCTTTGAACACCACACCCTTTAACAGGTCGTGTTCATCCGGCTGCTGCTCATTGTCAAATGCCACCCCGAGGTCCGGGTCAAGCGCTTCCAGAAGCGGCACACTGCGCTCCCCGAACTTCTGTTCAAAAGCCTCCCTGAACTTATCCACGTTGTTCTTCGGCGCAACCGGGGCCAGCAAATCGAGTATGTTCAAAGCCTCCAGGATATCCCTTTGCCATGCTGCCGGCAAGCCCGCCGCACCCTGCATTTCCGTACCCGCATAAAATGCCCTCCCCACATCATCCTGCGCCAAACCCAGATCCTTCCGGGCAGCAGCATCGAACAAACGCAGGCCCTCATCAAAAACCACCTTCCGCTGCCCGATCATAACCCGGTCAACCAAAAGAGACAAAGCATGTTCAGAAACAAGCACCTGCTCATCGATCAGCCTTGCAATGTGCTCCGCCCCCTCCTCCCTGGTGCAATCCGTTATTTCCACCAGGTAGCTAACCAGCTCAGCCAATGCCAAAGGTTTTTCGTCGAGGTAAGCCAATATCAGTTCATCCGCCGGGTCATACCGGAGCAGGTAAACCGGGAAAGACAATTTCCCCTTGCTATCCTCCTCGTAACGATAGTACCGCCAGCCCGAACTTAACCGGTACAGCGTCGGGTTAACGGCGATCAGCACCTTACCTGTGAGCGGTGAAGCCCGTAAAACGCCCAACTCCTTTTCCACCGATGGCAAAAGGTGCAGCGTGTAACCCTCCTTTTTCCCCTTCCCTCGATCAGCCCCCCAGTCCGCCAGACCAAAGGCAGCAAAAGCGCCGAAAGGCGTCCCCCTGAAACTCATCCGGTTGTAGAACTTCAGCGCCGTCAGGCGTTCCTTCGCGCTCAGCAGATCATACGCGAACCCTTTTTTCTCCAGCACTTCGAAGAAAGCCGCAGAAGCAAGCCATATCGCGTTCTTAAAAACATTGCTCTTCAGCACATCCCGCAGCTTACCCACCTCATAAGCCGAACTTTCGTAGTAAGGCCTCCTCACGAAAACCTTATCCAGAAATACAATATGCCCGGTATCTGCCATATTTTGTTTTTAAATCTTAACACACCCCGTTTACTCAACCCGCCCGCAAACCGGGCAGCGCTCCGGCGGATCGCTGATCAAAGCCTCCACCGCTCTCGTTAAATTCAGTAACTCATCGAAAAGGACCGCCACCTCATCCAGTCCCAGCAGGTCAATATTCCCTTCTGCGTCATTCGCCTTCACCACCGCGCCGAACACCTGCAACAGGCCCGCTTTCACCGCTTCCGGATCGTACAGCCGGAAAAACACCCGCAGTATTTGTTCCGGGCTTTGCAGGCCAGAATCCCTGAGCTGCACTACCAGCCCCATTTTTTAAATATCATAACCACCTCCATCACACTAAAAAGTGAAAGTTTAAAACGATCAGCTCCCATGACCACGAACCAGATCAATACCAGGAACAACAGCCAGAAAACCGAACCCAGTTTCGCCCGTAATATCTTTAGCGCATTACCTACCTGCTTGGACACATTCGATTCCGTGGTATCCAGCAGCTCGGCGATCTCCTTATGGCTCAACTGTTCCTTGCGGCTCAGTTCATAGATCTTGCGCATCTTCGGCGAAAAACCCTGCACCTGGCGGTCAATATATTCCATCAGCTGCTGCTCCCTGATCTTATGATCGGTCGGGGCATTCGTGTACCGCTCCACCGGATAATCATCCACGAACGAATCCCAGTAAGCGCTCCGCACATTTTCCTTCGCCCAGAAATTGAAGATCCCGTTCCTGACCGAGGTAAACAAATACCCCCTCGGGTTCACCTCAATGCTATAAGCGTTCCGCTTCACCCATAAATTCACAAACACATCCTGCACAATATCCCGGGCCACATCCTCGTCGCGAAGTTTTTTAAATGCATGCCGGAAAACCGGATCGAAATAGCGATGGTAAATCTCCGTGTAGGCCGAATGGTCGGATTGCTTAATCCGTGTACAAATCTCAGAATCTGACAATGAACTATAATTTACATGGGCCATCTATCCTCCGATCACGCTGACATCCGGGAAATTGTTTTAAGGTCGGTTTATTAAAGATCAGTTATTTAAGGTAACCAACAGGAAGATAACATCCGTTGCTGAACACAACAGGACATAACCCTTCCGCTACCACTGAAATTGCCAGTAGTTCGGTTAGCAAATGAGGAAGATTATGGCTATTTTTGAAACAAATCTATCCCCTGCAATACGTATTTCCATTTTTTTAGAAATACCTATTACCCTAAATAACATCCGGTAAGTAATCCAAAAGGATTACTCAGGGGGTTTGTGTACGTTCTTTATAACCGGCCGACAATGCGGATCAGTTAAAGCAGAAAAACAGAAAACAGCAGAAAAACCAAACAACCGGGCGGCTTTTGGCAGGCTTTGGTATTGGCTATCGTTTCTCGTTTTCATTTTTTATAATGTTTTAACGAGTTTCTTCACCAAATGCAATAAAGGTTTTAATACCAAACGGGCGAGCCTTACTGCATTTTGGACGATGGGACCGCCAAGTACCCAAACTTCAGTTTTTCAACTGAAGCTTTGCCCCCAAAATGACTTACGCAAGACTCGCCCGACCGATATATTATCACTAAGATAAAATATTTCAGTCATACGGGCGAACTCACGGTTCATCTCACGGGCAAACTTGGCGGTTTTTCGTGTGAGAGACTTCGTTTCGTAAGACATGAAATTCATGCCTCACCTTTTTGTCGCTTTTATTACAAAACAAATGTAAAAATAATAATCGAAAAACCAAATGATTTTTCGATCTAATAATTAAATCATTGGAACAAGCTTCTTCAACTGAGCATCTCGAATTTGGCGAGCAAGTAATACGATATTTAAACCATTTTGAAATTTCCTATTTAGATCTTGCAAGAGCAATTAAAATGGGTCCAAATGCCTTTAAAGAAATGATTGATGGTGAACGTGGAATCATGTTATCAACTATGATAAAAATCGCGAACTTTTTTGGAACAAAATATTATAAGTTGGCAAACCCAGATTTGCAATTTCCGTTGAAAAAAGATTTGCCAGGAGAAACAGAGGCACTCGTCGGAACGCGAAAAACAGATGATAAGCGTAAGAAATATAGTGATCACGGGCTAATAGAGGCTTTGGATGAACTCCTAAGCGGAAGTTTTTTGGAGGAGCCAAGAACATCTAAGCAAATACTAACACAGCTGCCGGAGGAAGTACAAATTGCTATTAATACTGAAGCCCGTAGGATAACAGATTTATTAAATCGGGAGCCTCGGTCTTTATTAGTGAGAAAATTCAGAGTTAAGGGATCGAGGGAATATTGGTATCAGCTTCTGGACATTGTAGGAAACAACGACAGTAATATCTTTTCCAATTAAGGGACTATGCGCTAAAAAAATATTAGATATAAGTCAGTTTCAAAAAAGGCTAAGAAACAGTCAAAACAATAGTTATAGGTACGAGCGGAAATGGCAATGGAATTAAATGATCGAATTTACATTAACAATTAAATTGCTAACGCAGAAACACCTAGTTTTAAATTGGCACTTCAATTCTAAGAAGAGGTTAAATCGAAAAAAGTAAACTTCCTTTAAGGAAAATTTTGTTAACATTCTGGCAAGTCTTATACCTGTCTTCTCAACCGATTCTCAACTGTAATTTGGACTAATACGGCATGATTTGACGCTTACGCAGACAGCTTGCTGGTTATTTCGTAACTTTCGTATAACAACTCAACGAGGTCCTTACTGGCCACTGGATAGTTTCTTATCGAGATTCTACATATAGAAACTGTATTTCAGTTGCATTTCCTCTGTTGGGCTTAAATACTTCAGAATTTCACCCACATTTCTTGCGCATTCAATAGTGATTGGAAATTTGCGATCAAACTGCGTATTATTCCAGTTCATTTTGGTAAGCGCAAGTATTTCGTCACATATCAGATTGGGTGATTCATCGTAAGATGCCAGTTTTATTTCCAAAGCACTTGGGATGTACATGCCTGGATAAGTTTCATAATAAGGCACTGATCCTCTTGTATATAAAATGTGATGTTGGTCGCTTAAATGAAGGTGGGTGCCTCGCATTGGAGGATAGCCACCAAACCGATAAAGCCGAATGTCTGATTGTTGAATAGATACCAAATCGACCTGATTAATATGAAAGTTTTTAGCGGCCTGCTTAAAACCATATATCTCGCCCTCATTAAAATTAGAAGTTTTGTGAAGTACCAAGCGTTTAGGAAATATTTTTATTGCATCATAATATTCTTTTAATGATTGAGTAAGTAAATTGAAAGCCTGCTCCTCTGACAAGTGAGGTGTTCGGTCATTCTTCTTTAATGTGATCTCCTCGCCCCTTAAAATTACGCCTTTACCGAGTTCGTTAAATATTTGTGCAATACTGGTTTGGGTTGTTGTTTTATCGCGGCTTTTAAAAAAACTGATCCCTGCATAGCAAGTGGTTTCGGCCGAATCTTTTCTGACCAATGCCCAAGGCGTTCCCGAAGCTTTATAGTACAATGCGGTGAAAAAGTTCCAGGCGATCGTTGCAGTATCCTGCATTTCTGACGTTGGTTTAGCGATCCTATCCCTTACGATCTGAATAGGTATATTATACTGCATTGCCGCTGCTTTTAAATACCGTCTGAAATTTTGCTCTTTAATCGAAATTTCTTCCTCGCTGAAATCAGAATCTTCATCATTATCAGGTTCATCCTCGTCATCAACAGGTGCAACTTCGCTGTCTTGTATGTATGTTATAAAATTTTCACCCAATGCACAAATGACAACATCCGGCTTTTTATTTTTAGTCAAAAATTTTATCTCCGTCAGATACAAACCGGCAATCTCCTTTATTCTTTCTTCAAGATTCGCTTTGGATTTAATAATGGCATCGAAATCACCATTATTAATCTTACGGATGTAGGTATCATCATAAACAACTTCGCTTTTAAACCCGATATCTTTGTTGAATCCACAAAAATTCATAAATAAAGTTGGGTGAGGGTTTTTACTCTCCTTTCCGGCAATGTGAGCTTTACAACTTTCTATCCATTCCAAAACTTTGTCCACACTTTCACCTTTACCTATTACTCCTATTGTTATTTTTTCCGGTCGGACATTAGATATATCGAACGGAGTATAGTTGTATATACCTTGCTTCGGGCAGATGTGCTGGTCGGTTCCAAATTGCAATGAGGGTTCTTCGATATATCTTAATTTCATTATTCAAAGAGAGAGTTATCTGATAATTCGTTATCTACCTGTAATTCGGCTTCCAAAGTTTTTCCTTTTTTTAAGGGGACTTTTGCCGGATTCCAAGTAGCCTCCTCTAATTTTGGAGAAATAGTTAACGGCTCGACAGGATGCAATTTCAAATAAGGGTATTCCCTTGTAAATAGATCTACATAGGTAAAATAATAGCTGAAAAATCTGAAGTAATTGCAAACGGCACCATTATTTTCCATGCGTTTGATACCGGCCATATAATCTGATTCAAAGCGACTTTCCTTGTATCCACCGGGATTGGTAAAACTCCAGGTAGGGTTAAGAACCAGGTACCAGTCTTCGCCGAGGTCAAGAAACGACCCTCTGAAAGCCAGATTTCTGTAGCAAATAATATGCTGTTCCTTTTTATTTATCATTTCAAAGATTACCGTTTTTGTGGCCTCTTTTTTACCTTTCCATTTAAGCCGCTTTTGGTTAGGCACTTTTTGGTTATTGGCGAAACGAAATATCCCCCTCGGTTCAAACCATTCAATTTGCTTTTGCTTGCAAAATACCATCATTGTATTTCTGAGCAAATGCTTGAAAATCCTTTTATAGTCATAATTGGTTTCGTAAAATTCCGCGCATTCAAAACGTTCTACATTGCCTTTTTCGATGATCTGTCGCATGGGTTCCGAAGGATCGGATAGGTCAATAAATGTAAAAATGCAATTTTCATAGGTCACCCATTCCGCCGAATAAACCGATTTCATCCTTAAAGCACTTTTTATAAGCTTGCCTTTTTTCATGCTTTTGATCGGCTTCCGCTCATTAGCAATCAGATAGCGGTTAACTTCCTCGATTATTTCGGCTTCGTTGGTGATATTCAATTCTGCTTTATAGAGATAAGTCGGAAAAGTGACCCGTAGCATATTTGGCAGAATCGCTTCAGACTCATTGCTCAAATACCCGCTTACAAATTTTTGCTGCCGGGTTTGAATCTGAACTTCTGAGAATTCATGTTCAAATATTTTCGCTATGGCATGTAACTTAGGTGTAGAGCTGATAGCATTGATTTTTTTTAGGAGATCGTCCTTATCCAAAACATGTTCATCGGTATGGAAAATAAAATCATTTGGGATAACATCCGATAATTTGGATTGGTTATACTTTTCCTTCTTATGCGTAATGATATAGATATAAAGCACCTCGAACTGTTCATTAAGCTTGTATTTTGCAAAAGTTTCTAAAGTGCCTTTAATTTTGTCGAAATCGGCTGTTGATGTAACCTGAAAGGCAACTCTGTTTTTAAAGTCCGCTAAATCAATAGCCGGGTAATTTTTCTTTTGAGTGGCGTTAAGGTTTTCCAGTTCCAAACCAAAAGTTTCGTTCAGCACAGGTATCAGGAAGCTTTCCGCGTGTATATTAATATGATATTGATTTGTGGCATTGAAGCCTTCAACTTCCAATACAAACCTGGCGGTATAAGTAGTTATTTTGTTAATGTGGTCGATTCTATTCATAAATTTATTTCGATCAACCTGGTTATTAATTGGGATAAAATAGTTTAATATCGCATGGGGTAATGCGCTACATTTATCTTGATAATGTTAGGCATACTCAAATATACAGTATTAATCCAATGCCATTGTGAAATGACTGTAAAAAACTATTATTTTTAGTATATTAAACTGAGCCTTATTTTATGAAATATGACGTATATGCGATCATGTCCTACGAAACATTTTTGTTAGGGCAATTTCAGATATCGACCAATGGCCTCTTTTACAGCGGCGGACGTTATTATATTTATTGTCCGGAAATTACCGAAAATACGTTGGCCACTGACGGGCAAAATATTCATGAATGGTTCCTCGATCATAAGATCATGGGAACTCAAATTTTGCTTACAAATAAATTGCCTGAAAATGCGGTTCAAATTGACGGGGAAATCGCCTCATCCAAGGCTCTTGAAGCCGGGTATTTGGTTACGCAATCTGATGTTGAATACGAGATTCAGTTGCTGATACCAAAGATGTACCCTGATTATGAAATTTTAAACACAAGGCCAATTTCAGTGTCATTTTTCGAGGATGTCTCGGGTGAAGGGTTTGATAACTTGAAGAACATTTTTAAAGAGGCTAAATTTCAAGTTCCCGTAAATTTTGTTAATGGCACCAAACCAGAGAAAAAACCCGAATCTCAACTAAACTTCATCCAAAACGTAATTACGGCGCACGATGCAAAACGTATACTTTCATCGGAATTAACTCTTGCTTGGGAAGAAGATGAAGATAAGTGGATGGACACAAGGCATAAAATATTGACTTCAAATCCTGACGATAGCCAACAATACAAATCAGAATCCTTACGAGCGAAGCAATTCCGCTGCCTGATTGATTGCAGTTCAGGATTTGCAGATAATATCCGCAACTATTTGACTATGTACGATCAAATCTGTCTTGTGGCACAATATACCAAAAATCAAGAACAGGCTTTTGAACAATTGGGTCTAAGTAAAGATGAGTTTTTAAAGCTGCATGAGTTAAATAAACTACAGGTGCTTTTTCCAAAATCAATTGAAAATTATGATCAAAGTTTACTTCAGGATTTATTAAGTATAAAAAAAAGTAACGTTCATCTTTCCCGGTCGGTTACGACGATGACTGTTTCCGAAATGAGGAGACGAAATCCGTTCCTATTCCCTGCAATATCCATCGAGGAAAAGCAGTTATTGCTATCTTCTGTCGATAAATCCATTCCATCTTTAACACAAAACCCGAAGTTAGCACAAGCCATACGTGAAACTATAACAGATACGGGTAACGGTTGGGTAAGATTCCCTAACATGATGAACCAGCAGGATTCGATTATATTGAGCAGTTTTGGTACCATGAACTTGGTGCGGCCAATGCTTGAAACTTATACCAACCGGGACTTTAAATTAGACTTTATGATGTCGGCGCCTGCTGTAGAATGGGCCGCGGGTACAGGTTCTATATTAATACCGTCCACGGTTCATGGCTATGATACCACAGCGGTGAGTTCGCTTATCGCCGATCTTTATTCAGGTACACCCAGTGAAGACTGGGTTATGCAGAAGCGGGATTATGCCAATTTTACAGCTGATAATATTTTAGCGATCAATGGATATCTGCCAGTAGTTGAACTTGCCACAACATTCAATTCAGTGGAAACGGCACGATTCAGAAAGTTGGTATTAGATATCTCAAAACATCAGGGAACATTAGAAGAAGTAGCTGAAACCGTTGAGGCTTATAACCATTTTGTGAAACAGTATGAAAAAAACAAGGATCATTTAAGCGCATGGAATATCAAGGGGTTCATTATCGGCTTATTAGGAAAGGCCACAGATATCCCAATGGCTTCTTGGTTAATGGGTCACGCGCTAAAATACGCGATTAAAATAAGTGGGAACAATCCCTCATTAATCAAAGTCATAGAAACTATTGAAGCTGGTTTGCAAGGAAGTGTCCCGGATGCCGTATTGTTAAGCAAAATGCGTGATAAGGTGAAAAAAAAACTTTAAGAACAAAAAGCCGCCCAGATGGACGACTTTTTATTCTTCATAAAATTTTGCTTCTGGTCGGTGCTTTCGCCGCAGCATTTTAATAACTTACAAAAGCTCTATGCAATACCCAGCTTCATAATAAAGCAATGAATATTTTCTTAGGCAACGACTAACGATAAATTTTAGCAGTGTAAATTAGATTTATAAGTGTCGCAAAAATCGCGCAAAAGTATCGCTTGTACGGCTGTAACGCTCACTATCCTGATCGAATCCTTTACCTTATCATAACCAAATTGTTCGATAAGCTCGCAAAAACTGGAATTAAAGCAAGATGACGATGTTGGTGTACTGCCGGTAAACGATATCTCAACTAATTTATTGATTTTATTGAAGGGGTAATCTGCATTGCCGGGCAAGCCCCGGATGTGCAGGCTAAATGACCATTTAAAGTTTATCCCAAGAAATCGGATTGTTTTAATTCATCTTCTGAATTAAAAGATTGCCTATACAAAATCATTGCTGTATAAAGTGTTCCCATCACTGTTTGTATGGGCCGGTATTGGACATCCAGAAGGTAATCAAAGCCAATCGTTTCTAAAAAAGCATTTGTTTCTTTTTCCAGTTCTGCAGCGGTAGCCGACTCAATTATTTTAACAAGCTTGCTTAAGCGGACGGGCATAATTTATATTTGATTTTGCTAAGATAAAATTTCCGAGCGTAATAGTATGAAAACCCTACTGTTTTGCTTTTGTCGGTGTTTTCATACCACCATTTTCATATTAACCGAACAATAAAGCCCCATATGATATGGGGCATCGCAATAATGTAATAAAAATTTTCATCGCCATTGAAAAGCTAACCGCTAACAAGCAATTTTAGCAATGCAAATTTGATTTATAAGCGTCAAAGTAATCGCGCAAAAGTTTTAAATGCGAAGATTAATATGGAGACTGGCTGCCCACACTTTTACCACTTCTTTTGATCAAAATTTTACCATTATTGAATGGCTTGTTAAAACTCCAGCTACTGTTTTTGAAAAACGTTGTGTCCCGGAATACAGGACCTGTTGAGACCGTATCGAACGGCATGAATTCAGAACCCTTTATCTCACTATTTCGCCAAACCGGGTAATACTGTTCTAACTCGGCAGCGTCAATACCATAGTCGGTGGACCAGTAGAAATGTTTAAATGAACAATGCTCATCAAACCGGGAGCTTTCAAACTCTGTATTAATCATACATGAATTATCAAAGTTACTGTCCATGAATGTCACATTTTTGAATTTTAGTCCATTTAATTGAGCGTAGCTGAACTTTACTCTGTTGAACACTACACTTTCCAGTTGCTGGTTCAAACTTTGCAAAATTACTTTCCTAACGCGTTCAATGTGAGTAATACTATTATCAGTTCCTGCCGAATCTCTCACAGTCCGGCTAATAGAATAATTTACTGAACCGAATACAACACCGCTAAAATCAAAATTTTCAATAACTTTTAATTTCCTAATGCAATTACTTAATGTTTCGATATTCCATATCAACCGGCGATTTAGGTTCTTGGTTGCCGAGTCGGAAGTATCTTGATTGGCAACTATAAACCAGTTACTTCCTGCTTCCTTTAGAAGTTCTCTATTTTGTTGGGCCAAAAAAACTAAAGTCGCTTTTGCGTCACGTCTTACTAATTCGGATTTAATGAGGCTCCTAACGGAATTTAGGGTATCTGACTCTGCCGCAATACCCAATAAACTGATAGTTCTAATCCGTATACTTTCTTCGACATCCGGCTCTACATATCCCAGCAATGCGATAATTGCCGCAAGCTTAGCGGTTTCAGTATGGGAGTTTGTAAATAATTCAACTTTTTTTATATAAGAATCTTCAAATTGTTGTTTTTGCAATAAATTGAGTTGATTACGTTGTGAATAAAAAGTAATAAACAATCCGGTTATGCCAATAAAAGCGGTTAAGAATGTCAACCAGACTTTTTGTTTTTCAAGTTTAATTTTTGATCTATGGCTTTCGACCTCATTTCTTGCAATTTGAACTTCAAGTCGTGCTTTCTCATTTCTCAATTGAGAATTTTCATCCTGATCTAAACTATCTTCGTTGGAAAACATATCGCTCTGTATTATAAATAGTAACGCAAACCGAAGATAAACAAAATGCATTATTAGCGCGATAAGTTAAGACGCAATTTTGCGTCCGATGCCAGTGAGAAGAAGCAAACGGCTAACAAGCAATTTTAGCAATGCAAATTTGATTTATAAGCGTCAAAGTAATCGCGCAAAAATTTTGCCTGTACGGCTGTAACGCCTACTATTTTGATTGAATCCTTTACCTTATCATAACCAAACTGTTCGATAAGCTCGCCAAATTAGATTATAAAAAAATAAATAGGTGTTCACCTGTAAAAGTTATCTCGAGAAAGAGGTAATCTGCATTGCCAAAGCAGCCCGATGCGTTGGCAATGTCGTGATTTATAAGACTTATTAATGGACGTCCGATTATTTTAATTCATCCTCTGCTTCAAAGGAGTGCCTATAAAAAATCATCGTTGTATAGAGTGTTCCCATTGCTGTTAGCAAAGGCCTGTATTCGACATTCATAACATTCTCAAAGCTGATTGTTTCTAAAAAAGCATTTGTATCTGTTTCCAGTTGCACGGCGGTATCCGATTCAATTATTTTAACAAGCTTTTGTATGCGATTGGGAATAATTTTACGGTTTAATTCTACTAAGATAAAAATCAAAAAAAATGATTAACGAAACACAAGTTTCCTTTTGCTTAAGCATTCAGCATCCACTATCGATGAGATTGAAGGTTCGCCAATCGAATCAACGATCTGACTAACGATGAAGCGCCTTATCTTGTACGCGAAAAGTTCGCGATGTTTGATTCTACCTCTACTCTGAAGCCGGGCAACACAAGGAGATTGCCTGGTAAACATGAAAAAATTAAACACAACTGTCAACAATATGTTACCGACCTGCGTCGATTCAGATCCCCCAATAGTATTAATTACAGAAAGGCAACTTTCAACAATGTGTTATCAAGCCTTGGTGTTCTTATAAGATAAACTTAAAAACCACATTTGGATTTAAGTGTAGTTATAACCTCTCCCGCCGAATATACTCGATCGTCCCCCCGCTATCTTCGCAAGTTTTATAAGTAAATTATTGGTTTTGTCACACTCGGCATTTTGGGGATTTAGGGTAAAAAACAATTTGCTTTTTTTGAAAAACTTATATAACTTTCATATTAATAGCCCATTACACCTACTTTCAACCTATCACCATGAAATCGATATCAATATCCATTTGCTTCATCATTTTTTTCATTTCTAATTGCTTTTTCGCAAAAACCTATGCGCAGGGGATTTACGAAGTTACTTACAATTTAAACTATAGCAACGGGATCACCGAATATAAAGCATTAATTTTCTATTATTCAAAAAACAGTACAAACAATGTAATGCGTTTTCGATTCTACTCGAAGGGAGAATGGAAGTTAGTAGAAGAAAAATTTCATATATCAGAATTTGAACTACATGGCAAAAACTATTGGGTTATTCATGGTGATCGAAGTACTAATGTCGACGACACTACGGTCACCTATCGTACTCACAATTTATTTTTAACCAAATCACCATCGGAAACTTATTATGTTCCAGATATAACCGTCACAAAAACTGCTAATGGCAACGTGTATGGAAAGGTAACATCATTTACCAAATTAAACAGGGATGATATATCTAATGCTTATCTTAACGACTACAAATGGAAATGGAATACACCAGACGATTCTTTTGCAGCGAGCCGAATACAGTTGATACTCGTTTCAAACACCAATGATTCACAACTTGGTGACGGCTTCAGAGTAAACCATAGAAAAGTTAAAGCGTTTTTTAAAGACATCGCCAAAGTTTGCGGAGTTCCCATCAATATCATTGAAATTACAGGAGAAAACTTTTCTCAACCAACTTTAAGGAAGTTAGTTTCTGATTTTTTACCTTCCGAAAATGACATTGTTATATTTTATTATTCCGGCCACGGTTTTCATGCGCGTATGGATAATGGTTCCTGGCCATCATTAGATCTTAGACAAGGCTTTGCTGATGGCTTGGCAGAAGAAAATTCAATGTCGTTGGCCAAAGATATTTATCAACCTTTATGTAATAAAAAAGCCAGACTTACTATGGTATTTGGAGAGTGTTGTAACATGTATGCAGGTGCATTGTTCCCTATAAAAGATAATACTTTACTTATGGCACCAAGTAACATGCTGAACCCGGCTGCCGTAAAAAAGATGTTCAATAAGACAGGTAATTTCCTGATTGCAGGCAGTGACGTTAATGAACCTTCTTATTACGGTTTGGGCTGGGGCGGTAGTTTCTGTAACAATTTCATAAGTGCTTTTTTACAAGCAACTGGCATTAGCAGTTCCTCAATGAGGTGGAAGGATATAATTTCCTCTGCAAGATTATCCACGATGAAAGACACAGAATCTGAGAAGAAAAAACAAGAACCTATTTATCACTATGAAGTTAATGATTAGAATTACGAATTTATGCGTTGTAATTTATTTTCTTTGTCCGCTTAACCTCGCGGCTCAAACTGTTCCTGTTGACTCAGCATATCAAAGATTTTCGAGCCATTTGGAAAAATTACTTGTTGGTCCTAAAATTAGAACTTGCGAAGTTTTCTATCTTTCCACAGGTCAATCAAAAATCCTTGAAAAGCAGAACGATAAAATCAATGGTTACCATTGTTTAGCTATCGAGAAATTTAATTTGGCGCGAACCAAACGGACAATACAAATTCTAACTGATACTACCAGTTTCATCTGTAGTAAGTTTAAGAAAAGCTGCGCGTTTGAACCTGAAATTTATTTACGATTTCGTGGAAAACGTCATAAAGAAATTCACGTGGTTATTTCAGTGTCATGTGAACAGGCTGCCATTGTAACCAAAGATTTTAAAACAGTTTTCAACTTAGGCGAATTATCAGTTAATGGAGTTACCAATTTAAAAACCTTGACTTCCAATCCTAATTTGAAACACTGAACACGTCCCAGCAACCTTTACTTTTATTCCAATCAATTGAATAATATTTATTTGCAACCAGCTTATAAACAACTGGTTTTCTATTTGCAGTCACAACTTTGATATAAAATTCAGTATCCATTCGCCAGCTATCGGGATGACTTATACTGCCAATGGATGAGACGATCCAATGCACATTATCGAATGAAACAGCATAATTTAGTTTAGAACTTGCCCTTATAAAAACCCTATTAGGAAGATAACCGGGCGTTTGGGCGCTATGCAACGGAGTTTTATGGACAGTATCCTGGCGGCTTGTCATTTCCAAATGAGGAATTACTATCGCTAACACTAACAGCATGATTGAATAAACGTTATTCATCTTCTTTGGGATTACCAGTCCGCCCTAATAAATAACCTGCAATAGTTCCAAGTAAGCCCGTAGCCGGTGCTATTTGGTTATTATTATAACCAGCAGTAATTAAATAAATTGTGCTTATTATAACCAATGTGATGATGATAAACTTCACGGCCCTATCTTGACTGATTCGATTGGTTTTTATAAGGTAAAGCTCGACGAAGATGACGAAAAGACCAAAAATCAAAATTGAAACGGACAACATAAATTCATATGAAGTCATAAAGCCCCATTGACTGTCCTTAATCATCTGCCCCGGAACAGGATTAACAAATTCCTCTTTGGCTGGTTCGGCAGCTTTTTCTGATGGTGATTGAGCGTAAAGCTGCCCGCTTACTATACTAAATAAAAGTGACAAGGAGTATTTAGCTTTCATACCTTAAAAATAATATATAAGATTTAATAAATCAAGGTGTTATACTTTTTTTATTGATAAATACTTTGAACAAAACATCTGATTTGGACCTAACATATTATCGCAGCGACCTAAACGAACTTTTCCAATACGCCCTAATTATTTTGCATTGGGATTTGTTTCAAATTGTTATTTGCACTCACTTTTTCAATATGTAAAAAACGGGCACACAGTAATCACCACGGCCAAAGTGCCCAAAGTATCGGACTTTGTGAAGGTTTTTTTCAAGAATATTACCAAACCACGATTAATTCTAAAATCAGGTACAACAGTAGTCGACTTTGCAAAAGGTGGACTCGAATGTTCCCGGATGAGCAGCCCTGCCGGTCCCTCACAATTAATAAACTTGGTAACATAACTGATTTCAATAAAGCCGAATTTCATTTGCTTCTCGTCGGTATTTTATCACCTTAGGCACTTTTCTGCTCGCTAATAATCTGCCCAATGTGCTCCTGCCTCAAATAAAAATCAATCCCCTTTTTCTTAAAACCGAGTGGTTTCAGTTGTTTCTGAAAACCTTCCTTAATAACCTTTTCTAATTTTACTTCTGCTGTAGTCTTCATTTAATAGGTTTAGCTGTTGATGGTTCGGGTACTTTTCACTTAAAAAATTCAATCTTGAAACCGGTTCCTTTGCCCTTTTAGGTTCGGATCGCGATAGTTCCCTGCAGTACTTCCACATGGCTCTTCACCAGCAACAGGCCCAGGCCTTTCCACTTCACTCGCTGGTAAACCTTGAACCGGCTGAGCATCCATACCAGGAAGTGAAAGAGGCAAACCGATTTCACTGATTTTACCATCTACACATCATCATTTTCTTTACGCTTTTGCATGTTTTTTCGATATCCGGAAAAATCACTTGGAAACCTTATTTGCTTGTTGTTCTGGGTCCTCGTTGTTACTTCGATTTAATTTTAACAATATCCGGTAGTTTCGTATTAAATTTCAGGATGCACTTGTCTCTTTAGCGTTGTGTTCCAGTTAGGATTTGCGGATAAAGCTGAACTTACCTACCCGTGGAAATTTCCGGGTTGCGCTATGCTTTTCGCCAATTCGAACACTGGGGCTTTGTTCAAAGAAACAAGTCACCTGTATATGAAATATTGTTGGCAGTGCGCAGCAATGAAGTATTCACGAGCCTCGCCTGTTTACCGTTCAGGCTTGTTGCACATCTGTCGGTATTTTGTATGTTTTGCCAGCGGTAGCGTAGGTGATCAGCGGTGGTATGGCTTTACCTTCGGGTGAGTCCAGCTTAGCGATGACCTTGAAGATAATGCAGTCCACATCGTTGATGGTCCCGCTGCTTTGCTTTTTACCGGCAAAGATGTCCTGGGCGTTATACAGTTTCAGCCATTCCGTTTTGTTGGCTTCAATGGCCTGTTTGATGATATTTAACGGAGGGGGCTCGGTGCAATTATTGGATTCGGAAGCTACTTTCGCGGCTGCGACGTTGATGTCCGCACCGGCTTTGATGCCCTGCTCGGCGGTTTTGGATCCGAAGTAGAAAGCGGAAATGGCGACAACCAGGGTACCGAGTGTTTTGGTGACGTCGGAGGCGATGGCGGATGATGGTATGGCGGCCAGTACGAGAGAGATCAGGACGTATAAAAGGATAGCGAGTATCGCAATGATGGCCCGTATGCTGCCATCAGGTAAGCCTAACGGAAATTTACCGTCTTTCGGCGTTGTGAACACAATGACAATGAGCGCGATGACAAGGATCGTACCTATGATAAAGACAAACCAGTTACCGGTGGTAAAGGTGCTCCTGTAGGTAGCGTTCAGCAGATTGGCACTGGCGTTGGTCAGGGAGTCCATGCGCGCTTTGAGGTTTTTGTAATCTGCTGCTATTTTCTTTTGGGCCTGCCACAATCTGGTGGTGTCCTTTACTAATATGTCTATACGTTTGTTGGCGGCGGCCAGTTGCTCGTCGGTCGCCTGTACCGCCGCCGAAGCTGCGGTCCGGCCGAGTATGAGTAATAACAGGAGGGCAATACGTAGGCTTGCCCGGATGTGGGTAATCGTCAATGCCGGGTTGGTTTTCATTGTTTTCGTTGGTGCTTGATGATGAATGGGAAAGTTCTGCTGGTAACCTGGGTTATTCCCCCCCTTTTTTGGTGGGTCTTCGGGCGGTTTTGGGACAAGCTGAAAGCTGGGCGCTTATGGTTCTTCATATTTTATTTCAGGTATTGGTCGTTTTTGTTCCGGGTTTAAAGAGGTCTATCACTTTCATTGCTGCGGTTAGTCCGAGCGGAATGATGGTAAGGTATCTGAGGAGGTCAGTGTAGGCTTCTTTCTGCGAGGTGAAAAGGAAAGCGAGTACGGTGATGATCAGCAGGGTCAGTGGCGTCCTGAGTTTGTTCCAGTTGCCGTTGTCCTTGATCTCCTGCTGGATTAGGTCGGCTTCGGATTTTCCGATCGCGGTCAGGATAAATTCCCGGAAACCGTTATTGAACAGCCGGAGCACACCATGACGGCGGATGATCAGGCCCTTGCTGATCAGTAACACAATGTTGTAGTCATCGTAGGGGTTGATCAGGCCGTCTTCTGCAAGGTCGTAAAGCAGGAACTTTTCTTCTTTCGTTAAGGATTGCCATATGTACATGTAGAAATAATGGGCGGTGATCCCAAGTTTAAGAGTCAGCGCGTCGCCGGTGATATGTGCGTCCTTGAGCGCTTTGTTGATGGTCCTGACGGGTGCACGCAGTTCGTTGAGCATCAGCCCTGCGCGCGTTTCATGCTGGAATGTTTTCCTCCAGTTCCGCAGATCGTTCAGGTCCGGTGAGTCGTTGACGAGCGGCTGGATGACGATGCGGAAATGGCCCAACAAGACATGCCAGCGCTCCAGTTCGTGTTCAGGATTGGTTCTGGTGCCTCCGGGGGCTTCACTTTCTTTTTGCTGGTTGATCGAATCAAGGAAGTTGACCGGGTGAACGGTGGAGATGATGATCACTTTAGCCGATTTTTTTTCGAGGATGCTTTCGAGCAGGTTGAGTTTGGTCCTATTCGAATTAGGGTTCTTGATATCATATTCGAACTGGTTGACGACAATAAGTTTATACTTGTCTTTCAGGAGTTCGGCGACCATGGTATCCCAGGCATCCTTGGCCTCCGTGTTATCCAGCTCGTTCGGGATCAGGAACATGTCGGCGACAAAGACGTTGCCGTCAGTCATTTGCTGCTCATCGAGGTTCAGGGAGGTATCGGCATAGCCTTTAAAACCGCCGTCAATGAGGGTTTTGACTTTCGTCAGTTTTCCCGAACCCGGTGCGCCGATCATAAATATCAGCTTATTCGTTACCTGGTCGTTAAGGATCGCTTCGTCGATGTTCTCCCAGCCCTGCTCTTTCGGAAGGTTTTGTGCGAACAACCTTCGGAGGATATGGTGGAACATATACCAGAACGTCACCAGGGTGATGATGAAAAGCAACCAGAATATCCAGGACTTGTAGCTGTTATAACTGAACAGGCCGGGCAGTTCGTACCGCAGGTCCCGGGATGACAGCTGACAATATGCGCCATTGCTCAGACGGTTCCTGCTCAGGCCTTTCCCTCCCTTAAAAATACTGGAGAAATACCAGGAATCGTCTTCAGGAAGCTGGCTTAGCCCGCTGATATCGGGCAGGAGGTCATCGTTGTTCATGGTCAACAACTGAAAAAGCCGGATGGCCAAACCGTTATTACGGTCCTCGTTGACGGTATCCTTGACTTCTTCCGGGAAGCGGACAGCGTCGATCCAGACATCGTCAAGATAAACGGCTTGCCGCTTCAGGCCGGCGCTGTCCGTGATGCCTTTGTCCGATAGCTGGGTAATAAAATGGCTTTGGCGGTAGCGGGTTAGGAGTTTGATATTGTAATTATCGATGGTGATGTAAAAGAAGAAAACCGAGACCCCGCTGGTAACCATCAGCCTGCTGAAGGTCATTAGGGAAAAACTGGCAGTGAAATCGCTTGCTGCCAGCCTGCTGACGAACCGGTATAATGACTTTTTTCGCGCGTAGACCTTGAATAAAGCATACAGGGCGGATCCCAGGATGATCTGGAACAGCGGTACTGTCCACAACTGCCCCATTGCGAAGGCGGTGATGTCGAAGATGAGGAGCACGGATACCATGGCATAAAGGCTGTAAACCTTCAGTTTCTTCCGGCTGTCCATTGATTTATGATAGCTTACGGCGTAAAGCGCATTCTGGAACATATAGGACAGGCTGGCAGCGGACAGGAATATAAAAAAATATTCAAAGAAGCTCAGGCCGAAGCCTGAGCAGGCAATGCAGGCGAGCACCACAAGTACATTACCGTAGAACGCGAGCTGATAATCATGCTGGAAGCGGTCGTCGGGGCCGATCCAGGAAACATCGAAATAATGTTTTTTATAATATGCCGGGCGGATCGATACGGCAAAGATCAGGATCAGTTCCAGGCCCAGGATGGCGAAAAAACCAAACATCATTGAAAAACAAAAGAAAAACTGGTTTTGCAGCAGCGTACGGCTGTACGCCGCATCCTCCATAATGACCAGCGTCAAGGGGAGCCCTTCCATTGGTGTCGCGAACATCTTGAAAGGTTTGCCGGAGTATTCCGTGGCGACGGCTGTATCCCGGTTGGCGTGGATGGCTGAGGACAGTACCTGCCTGTCTTCCGTTTCTTCGAGCAGGTTTTCGTTTAATTGCCGCGCCGGATCGGAATGATACAAAACCTTGCCGTCGGCATCGATGACTGCGAAGGCATAGCCCGGCGTCATCAGCGGGGACTTCAAACTCTGCAGGTCGAAAGACATCACGGTGAAAGTATTCTTTCTTCCCTGCAATGATCTCATCGCCATGACCGTGGTGAAGAGACCGGAAGTACGGGATATGACGGGCTCCAGCATAAAGGCATCCTCATAACCGAGGAGGTATGAACGGCCGGCTGCTAACTGTCTGATATAATTCCTATTGCGGTAATCTCCTCTTGGGACGGGGTTTCCGGCAGGGGTCCAGTTATGCTTTTCGTTACCCGAACTGTCCAGCTGGATGACCTGATGAATAAGGATGGAAGAGTCGTGCCCCAGACTTCGGTACAGGTCGGCCTGGACAGGCTGCGGGAAAGACCAGCTGTTAATACTGTCCGGGCTATTCTTTTGGTCTGCGTTGATGCACTGGTCCGCCAGTTTTAAGGCCGCATAGGTGCGCTTCATCTCCTTGCAGACATTTTGCTTGATCTTTCCGCCAATGGTTTCCGCGCCGAACCGGAACCCGTCCTGGCCCGGTATCAGGTGCATATTGTATTGCAAAAACGTGAATAGCAGGATCGATGTCAGCAACATTGGTACGGCAAGGATAAATATCCCGTCCACCGAGGTGAGCCGGTCCTGGCTGCCTATCTGGTAGATCTTGATCCATGGTACAGCCAGGATAACTGACACCGCAATTAAAAACAGGGCCAGTACCAGCGGCTCCGGCAGTTTGTTCCTTTGGGTGACATAATGGGCTTCAGTTAACAAGCCCGAAACGGTGAGCTCGCAACCGGGGGCGAAAGAGATCTGATGGCAGAACATTTTATAAGCGGTGCCGCTTAACGTGATCGGTTTTACGGGTGTGGCGCTAAATGGGCTCTTACCGGTCCGGAGCGAATCTCTGACTACCACGCTGACTCCGCTGGGGAAAGTCTGGTAGACCACCACGTCACCCTTGAAAACCAGGTATTCATCGAAAGCATCTTTACGCAGCAGCGGGCCAAACAATTGCTCCAGCGTATAACTGATCTCCAGGACTTCCGCCTTTTGTTTCAGGCGAATGGTAAGGCCGTTTTCATCCAGGCTGAACGATGGCCCTTCATTCAGGATAGTTTGTGCCTGGCTCCTGCCCGGGGTCGTTCTCTGCTCTTTTTCTGCCGCAGTGTGTTTGCTTGCCTGTGTATCGGTGCTGAGGGTATAATTATCCGTCGGGTAGTCTTTAATGTAGTCCCGCACCTGCTTATCATCGATTCTCCCCTTTCCGTCTGTTTTCACGGCCCTCATAAGGGTTTTCAGGAGCTCGAGGGAATTATCGGCCTTTTCCCTGGCGTTCTTTTCCAGGGTCTGCAGGGCGCGGAACTGCCGGGCCTGCAGACTGGCCGTGTTCGCCGGTACATACCACAGTAAATAGGCGGCACCCAGGGACATCAGGAAAAAAACGGTCGCGAAGACAAATCCTTGTTTTGGCGAATAGGAAAGGTCGAGCCTCATGCAAAGCGGTGTTCAGTTCAGTTATAAAAATGATTTGGTATGAACCAGGATGACCGGGCATCCTTTGAATCGGTGGGCGGTTCTCTATTTACTGACGGGACGGTTGCTGCCGAAACCGACAATGAAATTCAGCGCTGCCAGCAGGTTACCCCCTTTATTAACCGTGCCATCGAAATCACGGCCGATGCTGAAGGAGACTACCTGGTTTTTACCTACCTGGTAGTCGGTGTTCAGGGCGTAACGCCAGGAGGATTTAATGTCCGGGTTATCGGAAATGTCCCGGTACACGAGTTCGGCACCGAAGGTAAAGCGGTTGCCGGGTGCCCCGTACAATAACCGGCCGCCGAAGTCGAGGGTATGGTAATCGGGCTGGGCGGCTTTCGCGTTGACCTGCGCTGCGCTCAGGTCGGGATTATGCAGAAACCGTACGATCCCCAAAGCATCCAAACCGCGTTTTCCCTGGTATCCGGCTGTAAGCCATGCGCCGGCATTGGCAAGCTTGCCGTTCGCCTGGTTCAAAAAAGCATAGGAGAAGCCTCCTGCCAGGTCGATGACCAGGCCGGTGCGCGAAAAATCGAGCGATTCAACGATTGATTTAATACTGTCGAGATAGCCTTTGGCGTCATTCCTGGCTTCAGCGTCCGCCTGGCGTAAGGCCTTTTTCCGGGTTGCCGAGTCCAGATTGGTTTGGGCTTGGACTTCGTTTTGGTAATCGGTCCTCAGCTTAGTATACTTGCTGAGATAATTTGAAGTGGATTTTATCTTATCCAACGTATTGTCTTTGATCTTCCCTCTTTTGAGCGACAGTCTGAAACCCAGGCCGATTCGGGTATTTGTCACGTCAGCCACGCTGTCTTTTACGTTTTTGAAGGCGAATGAGGTAACGAAGGTTTGCCTGATGTTATTCCAGATATTCTTATCGTTCGTAAATTGCTCATAAGTAATATACTGTCCCCGGAATAACCAGGCGGGCGCGAAATCAACGGCGTAGGAATTCGGGATCGTCGACAGGTTATCCGTTGAACTCAGCAGGGAAACTGCGAACGCGGTCGGGTCCGAGGGCTTTTGGATGCTGGTCGGCGATATACCGATCAAATTAGCGCCAGGTGATGCCGGGGCTTTTAACACATTGATCTTCCAGCCATCTCCATCCGGATCGCCGTTGGCCCTGGAGTGTTGTGCCTGAATGCTGCCCGCAGCGGCCAGGCTGGCTGTAAACACAGCTATAAAGAGCGACTTTTTCATGCGCCTAAAAGATCTATTTGTCCACTGTAATCAACCACATCTCCCCGTTTAGACTGGTCCTCCTTCAACAATCGGAAATCGCTGGGTGCATCGGAACCGACAAGCTCGATCTGGACGCTGGTGCGGTGTTCATCCTCCTGGATAATTGCAACAGCAGGGAGTATAGAAAGATGTTTGCCTGCCAGATCTGCATTGGTTCCAAGCGGGATCTCGAAAGAGTTTTCATAATTGCCGTCCTCGTTAGCCTGTTCTGTGACTAAGGGAACGGCGTCGATTGAAACAGAGGTCTGGGCGAGCTGTCCGAACCCGACAGTTACTTTCAACATCACGATGTCAGCGGACCCGTTTAGCTGGTACGAGCCTTCTAATTCAGTATCTTTCATTTTCAATGTTTTTAATGGTGGCACAATAATTCCCGTTATCAGGTCATTTTTTCGTATTTATTATACAATATGAAATTATATTATGTGGTGTATAGAATAAATAGCAATTTCTTGTCATTTTCAAGGAATTTTATCATAACTTACTGATAACTAAACAATATTGCGACTATGAACAAGTACCCCAACCCTACCTGGCTTCATTATTTGTACACGTCAAAAAATAAGGGGTATGATGTGATCGGGGAGGATCCGGGAGGCATTGAGTCGATGATCCATAACCTGGGCAGCGCTGGTTTTGACTTGTTCTCTCATAACGCCCCGGTCGTTTACCTGAATGATTACCGGAGTAATGGTTATGTTTTCATGTCCAAAACGATCAGATCACTTTGCGGGTATGATGCGGACACTTTCGTTCGTGGAGGTATTGGCCACGCGATCAGCCTATTCCATCAGGACGACTTGCGGTTGTTCAATGAGCGGATCTTCCCTGACCGGCTCAAGTTCCTGCGGTCCGTACCGCCCGATGAGCATAAAAATTATTTATTCAGTTATAATTTCAGGATAAGGACGAAAGGCGGGCAATACATCAGTATTTTGCAGAAAAATACTTTTATACAATCGGACTTGCGGGGAAACCCGCTGATGAGCCTGGGCATAATCTACGACATATCTTCCTATGCAGACCCGGGAAAAGCGGTGCACACGATCGAAAGGTTCAGTATGGATTCGCCCCCGGGCAAGATCGAGACGCTGAGCCGGATGAATTACTACCTCGAAGAGCAAAGCAGTCAGTTTTCAAAAAGGGAAAAAGAGGTGCTGTTGTGGATGGCAGATGGCCTGACGAGCAAGGAAATCGCTGGCAAATTATTCCTGAGCGAACATACGGTGATCAACCACCGTCGGAATATGCAGGAAAAAACAAATACGCCTAACGCGATCAGCCTGGTGGCCTATTCTATTAAAATGAATTTAATCTGAAGATGCGCATGAAAACTGCCGTACGGTACCTGGAGGCTGAAGGTACGGTCATTGCTTACCGGGAGGAAAACCCGGACCGGGAAAAAACGGTATTTTTCCTGCATGGGAACTCTGGCTCCCGGCAAACCTGGGACGGGCAGATGGCATCCCCCCTGCTCTCGGATTTCAGGATGGTCGCCTTCGATCTGCCGGCTCACGGAAATTCGGGGGGGCCGGACACTGATGCCTTCGGTTATTCACTTGCCAGATTAGCTCGAATTATGTCTTCGGCGATCAATATGCTGGGGGGCGATGAGCCTTATTTTCTGGCAGGCCTGTCCCTCGGAAGCAATATTGCCTGCGAGAGCCTGGCTTTAGTTAAAGCCAGGGGATTGGTTATGATCAGCCCCTGCATTATTGGTGCGGATTACCCTGTTAACGTGCTGTTCAGGCCCGGGGCCGATCTCCGCGCGGTATTTGCGGATGATGCTGACGAGCGTCTTATCCATCAGACGCTGTTAAGTTGCGTGCATACGGGCACTCCCGAATTGCTCGCGGATTTACTGGCTGATTACCACAAAGTCAAGGGCAATTTCAGGAGCCGGCTGTATGAAAGCGTCCAGAAACAGCAATATGGCGACGAAATCAAAATGCTTCAGGAAAGCGGGATCCGCCCGCTTGTCCTCTTTGGGGAAGACGACCCTATCAGTAACATTGGATACCTGGATCCGCTGGAGCATAAGATGTGGAATGGAAAAATATATAAGTTAAAACAGGCAAGTCATTTTCTGCATCTTGATCAGCCTTCACTGGTCACCAAATTGCTTCATGACTATTTCGGTCAATACAAATGATTGATTGACTTTAAAAAACACGCTTTGGGACAATCTGATCTTTGATAAGATTGCAGGGAAAAACGCGTCGGATAGCAATTCGCCGGTTAGATACGCTGTTTGGGTCGCCTGATTTTTGTCCGGTTGCTCAGGTCCTGGTTTATAGCTTTCTTGATCCCTGAAACACCATATGGCTTTAGCAAGTTCATTTTCTTCAGGGGAGTCTGGGCCGACGGCCTGGAATGCTAATTTTTTATCGGACACCTTAAAATATATAATGCAGGTACCTTTTCCGTATCGAAGCCCTGTTTGATGGTATCAAAAATATTAATCTTACAAACGGAGGGCTTTTCGTTCCGCAAAGCGTGCGGAATTCGAATTTCCTTTTAGCATAAATATACGTTTTAGTTATTTTGAGCATAGTTGAGGAACCCAAGCTGTGCGTTATTCGAACCAGCTATCAAAGGGATTTGATTCGCTTATAGCCTGAATCTGAAGAAATGAAAGGATTTTTACAAAAACATCATAATCTGACATTGCTGAGTTATCCGAAATAACAAAATTACTAATAGATGAAAATAAAATTTATTCTACAGGTTCGTCATCATCTCCCAAAATGTAATTTTTCCTTTTATTACAAATGGCAATGAGCAATAATTTTTTCTTTTCCGTATTGGAGTGATTAATCTATTTTTTGCTCATTGAACTTATATTTGATACTAAGGTGCTCCAAAATTAATCCTGTTCACTTAGCGTAATTTGTACCATCATTTACATTACTTCTGCCATTTCTATGGTAACCATTTTCAACTTCCTTTCTACTTGCTCAGTCACATGCGGCGCGCAGGCAAAATTATTCTCCAAGCATTGTCCAACGATAGTTGCGGCAAATGTTTGTTCTTAGTTATAGTACTAGTTCCGTAAGATAATCCCGCAATGTAGATCAAAGCAAACGCCGGATGAATACGAAGAAAAAAGCCTTCTTCCACTGGCATCCCCATCATAGGCATGAACCAACCACCCCTATAAAGCGCCATTAAAAAGTTAATGCAAATCATATCCTTACTCTTAAGAAAATATTTTTTATCAATAAATTACATATTTTAATACAAACTAAAAAATACTTTACTATTTTTGTCGCCAAACTTAATAAACCGGATTTTATCACTTATGAAGAAAACCTTTATGTTCTTTGCTGTTGCGACAGCATTATGGTCGTGCAAACGACAATCAGACATCTCTCCCTCTAAAACAACTACGCCAGCCAAGACCGGCACAGTCAAAACAAGAGCTGTGGCAGACGGCGCATGGGACCTGTTAGGCTACGGCCTCGATGTAACAGGCGACCTGCTCAACCCATCAAGCGTATCGGACGCACCGATTTTCGACATGAAAAGATTTGATACCGATTACCACAGCAGGACCGATGTCGGCAACACCGGAAGTGGCGTAGACAGGTATTATTACGGAAGCACCGCCGCCGATTATTCAAGGGAGCTAAGCAATTCAAGATCATTCGACGCCAACGCAGGTAATGCCGCAAAAATTGAAGGTGCCCAGAAAGATGGCCCCAAATTCCTTTTCTCAGCCAGTTTCAGCAAAAGCAGCTCTGACGACAACAAAACGTCGTTCTCGAGTGCCTACTCTTATGCCAGCTATGAGGCCATTCACGCGGTAAAACGGATCAGGTTAACCCGCGACGCAACTATTCCATTGCTGATGAATTACCTTACCCCTGAATTTATCAATAACGTGGCCACTCAAAGTGCCGAACAACTTGTAGCCAGGTACGGCACCCACGTGATGCTGGATATCACTATCGGCGGATCTTTCAGGCTCGATTACAACGGCGCAAACTACAACCAGACCGATTACGCCAAAAAAACTTCTGAAACCAAAATCGGGCTTGGCATCAGCGTGCTCAAGGTAATTGGCGTAAACCTCAATTCGGATAAAACCTCGACTGAAATCACCCAGGCTACTGTCAATAACACGACCAGGCATTATACCGCGACCTATTATGGCGGCACCAACTCCGGACAAAGCATCTCTATCGACAAGGATGGCAATGCGAGCACCAACAGCAACATTGCAGGCTGGGAAGCAAGCGTTACCGATAAAAACTCCGCGTTGATCGATGTAGGATGGGCCGTATACCTCGACAATTTCATTGCCGACCCTGTTAAAAAAGCACAGGTAAGGGCCGTGATCGAGAAGCATATCAGCGACAGGCAGATCACCGTAGCCCCACAGCAGGTATATGATTTTTATACCAATACCAAGGGCAGGCACGCTTACAACCTGGACCCGAACATGTATGTTAAATATATCAACGACGGATGGCACCCGAACAGCCTGCCGTTCAAGGCCTTTTCAACGCCGTTTAACAATGCTGTCCCGATCTATCAAATGTACAATGGCCAACTCAACGACCGGATCCTGTGGCCTAACCCAAACCCCGGATGGGCCGGATATAACCAGGACGGTATTTTATTTTACGCCTATACCACGAATGTTGCCGGCACTGTACCGATCTACTCATTCAGGCATACTGAAATAGGGCTTGTGAAATTCAAACCGACCGTAGTAGCACAGGACCACTATTACAGCCCGAACTCCACTCCGTTTGATTCAAATTGGGTAAGCGACGGGGTTGCATTCTATGCTTTCCCTAACTAATTAATATTTATACAACAGTGTTTATTAAGTTTCGGGCGTGTTTCAGCAACGACGGCCCAATATAACGCCCCGGTAAAAATCACCGGGGCATTTTTTTACAATTCAGTCAATTCTTACGCAGCTCCCTCTATAAGCCGGTTCCTTTTACAGGATCCGTTGAAATCAACAATAGCTACCGCAACGCGATCTTACGAATGGCCCTCGCCTGGTAATCCGAGAAATAAAGTGTTCCCTCATCTTTTGAAAGCGCGATAGACAGCGCATGCACGTCAGCCCTCCTGCCCTGCCCATCTTTATTATCTCCCGATTGATCCGGGCCGGCGATCGTCGTCACTTTTCCATCGTCTATCCTCCGGATATAACCGCTGTCCGCTACATAAAAAGTCCTCGCATTCTTAGTAATGGCAAGGCCTGTGATCATCGAGAACCTGTCCAGTCCCAGATCCATGAACAAACGTTCCGATCTTCCCCCAGGCGTATATTGATAAATAAAAGGCCCATCAGAAAAATACTTTACTTTATTGTACCCGATACAAAACGCGCTGAAGGAACCATGCGGGTTGGATGGCGTACTGAGTTCATCAGTATTGAAATCGACTTCGTCAGTTCCCACACTCCCGTAAGGATTCTTTTGGTATTTGAAGGCGCTGAACCCATTATTGAACCAAAAGAAATCCTCATACGGATCTTTGAACAGGTTCCTGTTAGTTGCGTAAGTCGACGTAGAAACAAAGGCCGGCTGGCCCGGCTTAAAAATCCAGGTCTCGGGAAAATCACTGTTATCATTAATCGCCGTGATCACGTTGATCGTACCATCTTTGGCAACACCCACCGAAAAAGCACCATACATCTGCTCACCGCCTGGCGCGTCCGGCAACTTGATGCTGGTCACCGCTCCAGCCGGCGATAATTTCCTGATCACACCCCGGTTGCCGTCTGCAACATAAATGTTGCCATCATCAGCCAGTTGTATCCCGTCTGTATACAGAAAACGTACATTTTTTCCGCTACCATCAACCAGCGTAGGGCTACCGGAATACGGCCCTCCTGCGATAGTGGTGACCATGTAGGGACCAGCGATATTGCTTGCCAGGCTTAATGGAGAAGATGCCTTTTCAGTTTCCGGGACTGCTAGTTTATCCTTTTTGCAACCCGTCATTAGAATCAGTAAACATGCGGCCGGTAAGATGGTTAAATTGAATTTCATTTGTATAAGTCAGGTTTATTTGCATTGATCGAAATCTGAATGAAGATAAAATAACTTTAAAAGACAGGACAGGACTAACCCGAAGTTGTGCTGATATCGGGTAAAAGTGAAATGCTTTACACAATTAAGGTATAATGTCAATCATCACCAGTGCCGGAATAACTACACTTGGACCAAATTCCTGCACTTTTAATTCCCCGCAACCCGGTGCAACCGGAAAGGACATCATAGGGATATTTACAGTTTAGCGAATCAGATCAATTGATAATCACTGCTAATCGGTTTTTATTCGAAATACTTGATAAAACAGTCTTCGATTTAGCTATCTCGCTATAACTCGGTATGGTCTGCTTTGGCACCATATGCGGCGGTGTATCTTTTGCAGTAAAAAACTCATTCCCCGAATCACTCGTATTTTTCTCATCGAAAAGTCTTATTTTTACACCCTTTTCAATTTCGGATGGAAATTGTACCTTACGACATATTACTAGAACAGGAAAAAGAATTAACCAGGCAATTAGAAATTGTCATCAATTATAAAAAGACTTTTTATCCTGAAAGATCAAGCGAGGTTGAGGTCCAGAATCGCACTCCCCCGCTCCATGCAGAGCCTCCTAAAAAACGTAAAAGAAGGCATAGCAGAATGCCAAGCAAACTGTCAACCACAGCCGTAACAGAGTGTATAGCTATGATCAATAAAGGATCGAGGAAAGATATCGCCGGTAAATTGTTCGAACTTTACCCGAATTATTTTGACTATGAATGGGATGCCTTAGGGCTGGTCGTTAGTGTTTTGCAAAGATTACTTAATACCAACAAAATTGAGATAATAGAAAAGCTGGCTCCAATCCACGGCGGCAGTATCTACAAGTTGAAGACCAGCTAAAACAATGAAAGCCCACGTGCGGGCAAAACATCCTACGCTGGTAAAATTTAATTCCTGTACATCATATCATAGTTAACCGCATACCGCCCGGCTTTTCAGTGTTTGGTGATTTTTGTTTTTTTCGTTTTTATGGTGGCTGAAGAACTTGAGTTATGACACATTCAACCAATGTCCTTAAAAGGTTATGAATACGACAACTTGAAAAAGATCTATAAGATACGTTACTGATAAAGAAAGCCAAACAGCATTCCTTAAGCTATTTTTGGTCTGCACCCCGCATCGCCCTGCGGTTACGACATTTTTGAGTTTCGCAAAATCGCGGGGCAACGGGCTCCTTGCCCCATATTTTATTACCTGCACGTTTCGGATGGTTTTTAAAATGCTCGTTTCGTTCCAGAAAGTGCCTATCGATAGCAGCCTTGCATTCTTCTATATTGGCATAGTTGCTGTTATGTATAACTGCCCTGGCAAGCCCCGCGAAGACTGATTCGATTACATTTAAGAACTGGGTACAGGATGGTAACGGCATCGGCACGACCAACGGTTTGGCTTCTTTGTTATGCTCTTCGATAAAGTTGAGTAATATCTTTGACCTGTGCCAGCTTACATTGTCCCAACAAAGGTATATCCTTTTTTGATCCGAATATCGGGATATAAGTACTTCAACAAGTTTAATGGTTTCGAACGTATTTTTCTTTGTGGAATAGAAATGGATTACCTGATTAGTAGCTAATTCAAGTGCGGCTGTACATATTACAACGCCTTTGTGTTTCTGTTTATCCGGAATATGATAGGGCTCGTTTTCTTTTTTCAGCATCGTCCCCCCTTTGATTTTAACGCCTACCGGACCGTATTCATCAATAGAAAAGAATTTCTCATCTTTTCCTAATCCCCTCAGGACACGTTGTAATTTATTGATCTTTTCGCGAAACTTAGGGTCTTGACTGGTGAACATGTCCCTCGACTTTTTAAAACGGTAGCCGTTATGTTTGAGCGTATAAGAAATTTGCATCCACGAAATTTTCTCTGCGTAGACTTTTTCGTAGGTCTCCGTCAGCGCGGTTATTGTCCAACTGGTACGGTTTAACCCGTGCTCTGCAGGAGGTTCATGGAGCAATTTAATGACTTTCTCCGCCCGCGAATTCATACGTTTAATTACAGTAGGAAAAATCTTATGCTTAGGCAAATCGAAACCGCTGAAGCCTTTGGTCTGGTAGACGTTGATCCATTTTTTTGTGGTCTCAAAAGTAGCTTCTGTTTTATCAGTTATATTTTTATAGCGGGAGGTTTCGAGCGCCATTAAAAGGGTAGTAGAGATTTGCCATTTCCTCCGCTCGGCTGAATGTTTCCATTTTTTTAAAACTTTCAGGTCAGCCTCCGGGATGGACGGTATTATCGTAGGCTTTTCCGGATAGCCGTTTTCTTTGATCCATTTATAAAACAATTCGGTAAATGGCAGGTAAGTATATCCCTGGGGACATATCTCGCGATATTTTTTCCACACAGGCTTGGCCTTTACCCCAGGTTTTTCATTTGCCAATAAACGTGGTATGAGGCCAAGAAACTGAACATAAAGCCGGGTCCTCCGATGTTGTTTCGGCTCCGCAGGCATGAAAAAATTCATATCTTTCAGCTTTTCCGGATAGGTAGCCTTAATGAGTTTGAATTCGGTCATATAACGCCAGGAAGTAACGGTAGAAATGTTGAGTTTTTTTGCGATCCGGTAAGACGTCTCATCACCCCGTATGAATTGCCTGCGCATACGATTTATTTTCTTTTGAGGAATCTGGTGCCTTATCATAACATCAGGCTTCGATAATATTAATTTAACCTAACAGATGGACATTTGTTTTAGTCGATCGGATAGTGAAGCGGTAGGTATCCATTAATTGAGGTTTTTCGCTTTCAAAATCAGCGACCTTTAGGAATAAGAGTAAAACGTTTCCTCCGATTATCTGTAATAATCTATTTAATGATATGGCAGAAAATACCACTATTATTGTCAGCGCATTCTCCGGACTTGCAGGTGCGTTAATTACTCAGGCGTTAACCGGCTTGTTTGCATATTTAGGAGATAAGCGAAAATCCGATATTGAACTTACTAAAGAGTACAGGAACAAAAAGGTCGAGATAGCAGAAAACTATTACTATGTTACCGGCGAAACCATGTCCATCCTGAAGAAAAGTGTACAACTATGGAGAGGCCGAAACATACCGCGCAGTGAGGCGAGTTATAAATCGATGTCTGAAAGCTTAAAGGAAGCTGATATTCGCTTAAAGCAGATGAATATCGATAACTGGAGGCATAACTTAATAGGGCTTTATTTCGAAGTTACGTTATCTTATGACGAACTGATTGCTGCTAATAACAAATCGCATGAATTGTACTTGAAGGTGCTGGATATCGAAGACAAAATACGAAGTGTTAATGACGAAGACAAAGAGCGGTTATTTGGTCATTACAGCGTTGCTATATTTGATCTGTGCAGCCAATACGATGCAGTCTACGATATACTTGCTATGGATATGAATAAAATAAGGTTGGAATTACTAAGTACCTACAATGTATAGGTAAAGACGTTCAAGGGCATTGAATCCAATGCACCCGAATCTAAATTTATCGGTCTGAGATTATAACTTATATCATAGTCATGATCAATTATCAAATCTGGCGGATACGGGCATACTAAGTTTAATTTTACGCAGGTAGCTTAATATGTTCCGCGATAACTTCTATTAGCTGAGCATCTGCACAACAAATTAGTAAGATCCCTATACCTGACAATAAAAAACTCCTTGATAGAAAAATTATCATACAAATGATAGACATTGTTACTTTTTGCAAACACCACAGGTCAAACCTTGCTTAGCACAGCGTTTACAGTATTTGCAATTCTTACAAGCACGACAAGGACTTTCACCTTTACATGTAGCATACTTTATGCTTGAAGTTTTATCAGCGGGATTAAAGCTGGTTGTACTCATAAGAGTTCCCGCAGCCAGGGAGAGGATGACAAGGTATCGTTTCATAATAGTTTTAGGTTCTTTGTATAAACCTACTCACAATCAATGACATTTCAAAGCCAATCGAAATCTTTACGACTTAAATCCGGCTTCCATTTAGGTTTATAATCCTCATCCATATAAAAGGTTTGCCAATGGCTTACCCTTAATGCCTTATGACGCACAGTAACCGTAATATGAAGTTTCTCTTTGCCCATGCTTGTTAAAGTATGCCTCAATATGTTGCAAACGATCCCGACAAAGTGGTCTGTCAAAGGCTTGTTACCTTCAGGTGGGAAAAACACTTCGTTGTAATAATCGATATCAAACCGGCAAAGGTCTATAGATAAGCCCCGCCTGTTGTGAAACTCAAACAGGTATTTCAAATCGTGTGGTGTAATCTTGTTTTTAAGTTTTGGGTTGTCTTCAACCCATCGGATAAGGTTGCGCTGTGCTGCTTCATTGAATTTACCTATTGAATACGCTGTCATACCACATTAATCAAATAGCAAAATTGCTAAATTAATTAGCAAAAAGTCAAATAAAGATTTCAACCTTTCATTTGCTTTCATAGATTTGCGATATGAGAAAACAAGTATTAACTGTTACGCTGATAGTAATATCAGCAGCTTTAATTTCATGGGGATATAAAGGCCATAGAGCCGTTGCGACCATAGCACAAAAGCATTTGACCTCCAATACAGCTTATGTAGTTTCGGCGTATTTAAAAGGTGAAAGCATGGCCGAGGTAAGTACCTGGGCTGATGAACACCGCAATCCGACAACCGCAAAGTGGCACTTTTTAAACCTGCCTTTGGGGTTAAACCATCAGCAGTTTGTGGATTACGTCAATCAGCAAAGCAACGATAATGTTTATGGTGCCATCCTTAAAGAAGAAGCTATTCTAAAAGATAAAGCTTCGACATCTGACCAAAGAAACAGTGCGTTAAAATACCTTATACATTTAGTGGGTGACGCTCACCAACCAATGCACATCAGTCGTGCCGAAGATAAGGGCGGTAATACTATCCAAGTACGTTTTGATAATGCCGGCACAAACCTGCATAGCCTTTGGGATAGCAAGCTTATAGATCATGAGGGCTTAACCGAAGAACAAATAGCAAAGCAATATGATTGGGCCAATGAAACTCAAATAAAAAAATGGCAGGCTGATAGCCCAATAGAATGGCTATGGGAAAGTTATCAGATAAGCACAGAGCTGTACGCTGATATAAAAGCGGGTCAAACCATTGATGAAGCTTATTACAAGAAATACATTCAAACCATACACTTACGTATCGACCAGGCCGGTGTAAGGTTGGCCGGTGAGTTAAACAAGCTGTTTAATGATACTAAAGTTAAGGTTGCTCTATTACCACCTCCGTCAACATTAGAAATGCCTGTTCCGCCACCACCGATTAAACTTGAAGAAGCAAAAAACAGCATCTACAAAGTTGTTACTGTTACAGGAAAGGTGTATAGTTTTAAAGATATTAAAAGTATGATCTTAGTTAACTTGGGTGCTGCTTATCCAAATCAATTGTTAACTATCGCATTAAAAGGTGACGCTAAGCAATTAATCAATCAAATAAAAGATAAAACTATAACAGTACAGGGAAAGATCATTGACTACCAAGGCAGGCCAGAAATTGTCGTTACGGACGTCAACACTGTTACCATTGGCAAGTAGTAATCTCAAGATAGCGACAAGCCAGAACGCCAAGCTGATTAAGCCTGGCGTTTGTATTTTTAGCCGTTTCCTGTATGCCCACCTTCTTTGAGATGAGAAACCAATTGGTAGCCACCACCGCTCACTCCACCTCCTTCATCTGCGCCACGAAAGCCTCCACCACTGGAAGCGCCACCATCGCGAAAACCTCCACTCGAACCAGCACCACCTTCAAATAAACCACCGCTCACGCTTCCTCCTTTAAATGTTCGGACCCCATCACCACCATTAAAACTTGCTGCGTAGGCATGGCTTCCGCTGCCCCCATCTTTTAGGGACATTGCAATTAAATTAGTTTTAGCATTTACGCTGATCATTGCAAGCAGAAGTACTGCCATTAAACTTAAAGTTTTCATTTCGTTGGCTTGTGAAAATTATTGCCGGTTCGCAGGATCTTCGGCTCCCATAATATACCAACAGACAGTTGTTTGCTACAATGGTTTAACGATCGGCAATCCGCCAGCAGCTTCCTTTCCATTAAAATAAAAATAAAGGTCGCAGCCCGGTTCAGGCGGTATAGTACCCCCCCTTCCTGAATTATTGCTAACCCTTATTTCGGGACACTTGCATATTTCGTAGCGACCACGGAAAGCCTCGGATCATTCTTACCCAAGGCCTTCATGATCAAACCCTTCGTTGCATTTAACCTGTCCGCAGGCACCTCATATCTAACGGTATAGCCTGGGTTCTGGTTAAGGCATTCCACCACCCTTTTAATCTGGTTTAAAGCCTTTTCAGAACCTGCCACATTTAATTTCCGGTCAATTAACGTTTTACCCTCAATACCGTCAAACTTCACAAATTGCCTGCCCCGGGTTTTAGGGTTATCATACCGGAGCATCGGCGTCAGTTTATGCATGGTATCGAGACTTCCTGCACCGTGCGCGTGGTATTCGAAAGTATCAGCCTTTGCGAAAGATTTTTTTTCGAGCGTAGTTCCCAAACCACGGTTAACCGCAGAATCAAGGACTATGGTGGTCGACTCGTTATTAGGAGTAACCACCGTTTCAGGATGGGCAGCCCCTCCAGGCCCCGCACGATTGATCGATTTGGTCACATAACTCACTTCAATAGAACCTGAACCGGTTTTCCTGGCTGACCGGTATTCATTCTGTTCTTCGCTTCCCCTCGCCGATCTCCTGTTATAAAAAAACCATTTCTTTCCTGCATCGGCCACCGTAAAACAGGTATCATAACCATCCATCGTCGGCACGAGGTAAACCTCACTTTTACGTGGCTGGGCCTGAGTTTGTGGCTTTTTAGTTTTCTTTTGGGCATAGGTTAGCTGGACCCCCATTAACGTGATCACGGCCAATATCACGCCGAGGACACGCAGTTTAAAGCAGAAATTCATAGGATTGGACTTTAGTAGTTATGAAACCAAAGAAAAGGGATTCCTGAAAAATTAACTTTCGAGATCGTTACAGATACTTTCTTATTTGTTGCATCCAATCTTCATGAATAGGGAAATGAATTACTGAGGTATCTGAGGAGAGAAAGCAAAACCTCGTACATCTGCAAAGACTACCAAGCGTAACGATTTTCATTTTCAGGGTGGGATAAAGTGCCCCCTTTTTAGCAGGCCAACAGCCTAAATAGCTTAAAATAGTTCAATTCAAAGCAGGCTAAACGTTATTTTTTGCGTACTGCGTAGAACTTAATCACCTTTTCCACGCCACCCTTTTCCCACTGTTTTCGCGTACCAAAACCCTGTTCCTTTGCTTCAGGAATTCAATCCTTTAATAAAACATGCTATGGAACAAAGGGATCTCAAGGGAACAGCAACAATTGCCGCAGCGGTCAGCGATGATGGCAGCAACCCGGCAATAACGGAACATGGCTATGCCGTCTACCTCATTGACCAGGGCCTGCCATATTCGGTCAATACACCGTTCCTTGTCACAGGCCCCCCTGACGGATTCAATGACTGGCTTCTCCATCTATCGCTCCTGCCACAAAATTTCGATGCCCACATCAGGCCGGTCATCCAATTCCTTAAATCTTTAAATCTGCCTTTTGCCATTCCGACCAATACGAAACACCATATCGCCATCCTTAATGGTAATGCCGGCTTCCGTTTGACCGGTCAGGTCATTACCATCGGCGTTGACGCCGCCATCGATCTGCAAGGCATAGTCGCCCGATTAGCTGAGCTAACAGCAAATGCCACCGGTCCCACAATGCCTTGCGCTTACCACCTGACAGATATCATCGCCGTCAGTCATGGTTCATTAACCGACAACGGCATTACCGGAAAACTTCACACAGCGATCTTTTACGGCTCCGCTATTGCCGATCCTTTGATCGTGATGCTGAAATCAAAAGGCGAACACTGGCCATTCCAAAATTTCAGGCCACTCAATCCTTACAAGGGAAGCAGGCTGCTTAACAGGCAGTACATCCCCCTGGAGACCCTGAAAAAAGAACCCAAAGGGAACGTCATCAAGGTCATCCGGATCAACCACATTGTTAATATGCAATGGTGTGTACTGAAACAAGGCAGGCGTTACCAGAGCTTCGACCATTACGGACGGGACGCGAAAGACCGCTTGGCATGGCAGTACCAGGTCCACCGCCGATTGGAAAAAAGCGGAATCCTCCCCAAACCCATCGAACTTTTCGAACTGCATGGCGATACCTTTTTCGCCATGGAATACAAGGAATCCGTTACGCTTACCGAAAAGGCAGCGCAATCAGCGGAAGGGCATGCGTGGCGCGCCATCCCCGTCGATAGAAAAAGATGCATGATGGCATACCTCTCAGAGGTCGTCCGGATCCTGCACCTCCTCCATGCCGAAGGCATCGTACACCGGGATGTAACCCCATCGAACTTTATCGTGACCGACGCCGAACAGGTATTTGCCATAGACATTGAATTGTGTTACGACTTACGCAGCCCCGAACCTGATCCCCCTTTCACCTTAGGTACACCCGGCTTTATGTCCCCCGCGCAGGCAGCCGGTTCGCCCCCCTCGTTTGCCGATGACATCTATAGTTTCGGCGCGCTGATGATCTCCGTAATGACCGGTATTTTACCCAACCGGCTGAACCAGGCGGATAAAGATTCCCTTGCTGATAACCTCAAGTGGTTTATCGAATCTGTTACCATCACCTCACTGATCGTTACCTGCCTTGATGCAGATCCCGCATTAAGGCCAACATTGGACGATATCCAACATGTCCTGGAGCTTTACGATACCGTGCTGATGACCACGCAGGATGTACCATCTAATGTTCCTGCGATCAGCCCCCGTCTTGCCGCGAACCTGTTGACCGAAGGATTTAAAACACTCTCCTCCATGTCAGGCGGGGCCGGACATTCCGAATTATTAACAATCATTTTATTCAACAGGTATTTTCCCAGGGCGGGCGATGCGTTTACACCTGATGCAGTAACTACCTGGCTGGATTCCTGCCATATCAGCCATCTGCCCGGATACGACCTGAAGTTATTAGCCAGCGAATTATCCAGGCTGAAGGACCATACCGCTCTTTTACTTAGGCTGATGAGCAAAACGGAACCAGCGGTTGATGTTCCCCTTGATGACACCAACTCCTCATTTTCCAGGGGTTTAGCCGGGCGCGGCCTGAAACTGCTCGCTCTAATCGGGCAGAACCTGTTCCGGCAGGAGCCTGATGAACTTGCCGGGATCGTTAACCGTATCATCCGGCTTCAGGCTAAAGATGGTTCCTGGACAACCACAGCCACGATGGCAAATGCAAAGGGGTACCAGGTAACCGGTTTCTCCCACGGCGTCGCCGGGATCACCTACTTTTTACTGAGCTATTATGCAAAATTCCACTCAGCGGGCTCGTTTGAGTCCATCACCGCCGCACTGGACTGGCTCAAGAAACAGCGCAAGATGGAGGGTCATCAGTTGACCTGGACGGTCAGCACCGAAAACAATACCGTGGATCCCTGGCTCGAACATGGCTTCTCCGGGGTGGCCCTTGCCTTCATCAAGGCCTATGAAGTTCTCGGGGATAGGGAATACCAGGAAATCGCATCACAGGTACTCACCTACCACCCGGAATATATCACCAGTAATCACTGCTCCTTTGGTAACGGCCTCGCCGGTCTCGGTGAGGTTTATCTGGAAGCGTTCCGTGTGTTCGGTAATCGAATCTGGCTTGAACGGGCAGGCGCGATACAAGGCGCTTTACTGAATAGCTGTTACCGCGATAAGGAGCAATGTTACTGGCTTGATGGCACGCAACTCGAACCAAAGCCTGACTTCTGGTCCGGAAACGCAGGTATCCTGCATTTCCTCCTCCGGATTACCCGTCCCGATGAGATTCATTTTCCAAACCATTTAATTTCCTGACCATGAAAAAAGAACTGTTATACGAACTGATCACCGGAACCTTTGTACTGCTGTTCCTCTACACCGGACTGAGCAAGATCCTGGACTTTAAGAATTTTGAGGTCTCCATGTGGTTCCAACATATGCCCCGCTGGATAACCTTGCCCATGATCTATCTTTTACCTGCCTCCGAAATCATCGTGGCCATATTGCTGATCAGCGGTAAAAGCCGCATCGCAGGACTGTACCTGTTTCTCCTGATGATGGCCGGCTTCAGCCTGTATGTCGGTACGGCAATGCTACACCTTTTCCCAAAGGCACCATGCGCCTGCGGCGGTGTGATCAAATCCCTGGGCTGGGGGCCACATTTCATATTGAACTTATTATTCACCGGCCTGGCCTCACTTGCCCTGCGGCATTACCGGCATCAACGACGATCCACACGAAATCCAAAAGCCATCCAGGCTCAAAATATTTCTCGCGCGCGAAATCAGGTTAACACGGGTCCTGCGGTAAAACCCCTGAACATCACTAAATAACAGAAAACATGAAAAAGATGAGAATGGCCTTAATGGCCGTAGCAGCCCTTTCAGGCGTAGGCAGCGCTTTCGCATTCAGCCCTAAACCAAACGCGACCACCTACTATGCAAGGCAGACCAGCGGCAGCAGTTTCCACTGGACGCAAACCGTTCCGAACCCGAACACCGCAACCTGTTCGGCCCAGGCCAATGAGATCTGCCAGATCTCAACCAATGTTGCGCCAACTGACAACGTGGTTCCTGCCGGCCATACGCCGACAGGCCAGGTTTTCAAAAGCAAGTAACAAAAAAGAACCTGCCGGGTGATCCGGCAGGTTCTTTTTCATGCTCAAAGATAACTGTCGATCAGCTTCGACATCTCCTCTACCTCCAGCACCGGCTTAGGCCCGAGCTTGCCATCTTTGTCGATCAGGACAACCGTCGGGCAGCCCCGGACATCATATTCGCGAACCACATCAGCTGCGTATCCTTTCCCGCCCGTGTACAGGTTTACACTGAGTGCCGAGGTGTAGGCATTGGTCTTCAATGTTGCAAGCCATTGCCCGCGCTTTTTATCGACGGAAACCGTGATAAAAACAACGGGGCGGCCGGCATACTTCTTTTCGAGCATATGCATCCTCGGGGCCAGTTCCCTGCAGGCCCCGCAGCCCGTAAACCAGAAGTCAAGGATCACCAGTTTCCCCCGGAAGTCTTTCAAACTGACCAGCCTGTTCTTCCCGTCCGGGAGTGTAAAGGCCGGGGCCATCGCCCCTACCGTATTCGCCGCAAGGATCTTTTTCAATACAGTCCTGAGATCGCTGTTTTTAACATAGTCCAGGGCATTATTAATATCGGCGGTCCGCAGTTCCGGGTTCGTCCTTTTGATAATAAACAGGTTCGTCACCAAAAGTTCGCGGATCTCCCCTTTGAAATTTCGCGAGGCATACTGATAGAAGTCGTGTACCTGGAACTTCCTGTGCATAAGGATGCAGGAGTCGGCCAGGTAGTGCTGGTAAATATAGTCCACCGAATAACCCGATCTGGCGTTCCCAAGGGAGTCAGCAGCTAAAAAGGAAGGAAAGCTGTTCAAAGGCTTCCCATACTGTTGCAACGCGGTTTTGTAACGCTCTCCGGCTTCGGGTTTGCCCGCGGCCGCATAATTAAAGTACCCCAGTTTGATACAGGCTGCTGAAGCTTTTACGTTATCGCTCAGCAAAGCCCAGGCCTCAGGCCCGATCCGGGTTTTCATGCCATCCAGGTATTCCAATGAAGCAATAGCGGCCGAATCGGTATGCGCAAAGATCCGCGGCAAGGTCGAAGGCGTAAAACGCAAGCGGTTTCGTCGTAACGAACTGTCGCTGATACTCTGCAGTCTTTGCTGGGCCAGGAACCTCTGCGCTGAGGGGCCTGTAAAACGGAACTGTCCGTCTTGGATGACCATGGCCATATCGTCGCCCGGAAAGAGCAACAACTGCTCTAAAATCCTCATGGACGGACGGTGGAACTGCACCTGGATATACTGCGGGTATCCCCGTGCCGGGATAGCAAGCGTAAACTTTCCCTTGCGGCAAACAGCATTGAAGTCCCCGGCAATTTCATCAAGCCTGCCGGTGTAGCGGCGCACGGTGATTGTAAGGCTATCCCCCTCCCTGCTGAAATCCGTTGCTACGTCGATCCGGGTGGTCTTTTGCCGGGCAGATAGCTGGGCGGAACAACCCAGGAATGCCAGGACCAATAAAAGCAAATTTTTCATGATGTCCCTCATTATCGTGCATTCTGGGTCAATCCACCTAATTTAATCTCGATGTCAGGCATCGGAAAGGCATATCGCGGGTCGTTTGGCGGCAGCGTATAGGTGACACCTGCGACGGTGCGGTGCAAGGTCACTGCAAACCGCGGTTCCTTGTTCAGTCTCCGAAGATCTGTCCAGCCAAGACCGCGAAGCAGCAATTCCTTTTTACGTTCCTTCAGGACCAATAACAAAGCTTCATCCGGGCTTGCGGCGGCATAAGGAACGAAAGTCCCGGTCTTCCACCGGTTCTTCAAAAGGATATTCAGTGAGTTCATTGCCCCATCCGCGTCCCCTGCCCTTGCCAGGCATTCCGCTTTGATCAGCAGGATCTCATCTGTGGCCAGACCATCGTATTTTTGCCCCATGTAATCGTAGGAACCCACAAACCTCGGGTACTGCGGAAGCTTGTCCAGGATCGTAAAGAATTTGGATTTGCGGAGGTCATTCGGGTCATAGCTGTTGTAAAACGCAGGATCGATATACATGTCACGGCGGATGTTATAAACCGAGTAACCGATGAGGCAGGAATGATAAATATCCTCCGACAAAAAGCCTTTGTCAATGTTGGTTGTACCGGGACTGTTCAGCGTGTTATAGTCCGTCAACGTCGAAAACTTCGCGAGACAGGCATTCGCATACGTCAGCGCTGTGGGGTAATCCCCCATCGCCAGGTAAATGCGTGCCAGCAGGGCGTTGACCGCGATCTGCGAAGGTTTCACGGGTTTCGTTGCCCTTTCCGGCAGCGCGGGCTGCGCGGCCTTCAGATCGGAAAGGACCTGCGCATAAGAGTCGGCAACGCTTGCCCGGCCGGGACGTGTATTCAGATCAGAGGTCAGGCGAAGCGGGATTCCCGGTAAACCCGCGGCTTTGTCCTTGTCATAGGGCATGGCAAAGGTTTGAACAAGTCCGTAAAACGCCCAGGCCCGATAAAACAGCGCGGTGGCTTTGACCCGCTCATAATCAGCCCTCTCATTATCCGCAACCTGAATACCCGGGAGCGCATCCAGAACGACATTGGCATAGTAAACCATCTGGTACGGAAAATTCCAGTCGATGGACTGCGTGACCGAGGCGTCAAAAATATCCTTTGACCAGAGGTACGAGTTCCTTTCGGGCGCCGACAGGTCCGGTAACACCTCGTCCTGGACCAGAAAATCATCGGAAGCGATCTGTCCGAGGCCCGGATCCGGCTGGCTGTTGAACACATCTTCGTTCTGAAGCAGTCGCTGCAGGTCCGCTAACGTTTTTGGGATGTTCAGCGCCTGGTTGGGTTTGGCAGCCAGGAAATTGTCCTGTTTCCTGCAGCTGTTTGAAAATAAGCCCATGATGCACATGATGCACCCGAGCAATGGGGAGGTAATTGTTTTTCTCATGGTTAAAATCTGGAGTTAAAGCCAATGGAAAGGGTTCGTGGAAGCGGGTATGCACCCGAATACAGGTCGGGATCCAAATGATGTTTATTGGCGCGCCACAGGATCCCTGCATTGTTCAGGTAACTGAACACCTCCAGTCTTTTAAATACCGGATGATGCCCGGTAAATGGTTTGAAGGCATACGAGAGGCGGATATCCTGGAGCCGGATATGATCGCCTTTATCGACCAGCGCCTGCGAGTACTGGTAAAATGTCTGGCGGTCCGCGTTCGCGGGAGGCATCAGGATGGCAGGCACCGTTGTCCGCAGCTCGTCACCCGGGTTTTGCCAGCGGTCGGCATAATCCCTGTGGACACCACCGTAGGCGATCTGGTCGTAGGACAAGGCGGTCGATGTCCTGCGGAAATAATAGTTGAGCTTGAAGATCAGGTTGGCCGATAATGTCCAGTTTCCGTAGCTGAACGTATTCCTCAGTGAACCAAAGGTCGTTGGCCTTGCCGGGCCGTTATAGTAAAGGTCCGCGACGGTGGTCGCCGAGATGATCCTGTTGTAATCGGTACTGAGCGCACCTTCGAAGTAACCCTGCGGGTCGCCCGTTTCATGCGTCAGTGGCCCGGAGCGGAAACTGTAGATCCCATAGATCGGCTGACCCGCCAGTGGGGTGATCGTCCCACCGTTTCCATCGCCGGCGGCAAGATAAGTAATGACCGAACTCGGGCTGTCATAGACCTTTACCCGGTCGGTCACATAGGTCAACAGCAAATTTGTAGTCCACCTGAAATTATCTTTGACCATATTCCGGGAGTTAATCACCAGATCGAGGCCATGCCCGGTAGTCGTCGCCGTGTTGCCATAGAACGAGATGAACCCGGTCGAAGGCGGTAGCGGTGAGCTTCCGAACAGATCGATACCCTTCTTGAGGTAGTACTCGATACTTCCCGAAACAATATTGTTCTTCAGGCTAAAATCCACGCCAAAATTGGCAACACGTACTTTTTCCCAGCGCAGTTCGGGGTTTCCGGGACTATTGACAACATTATAGGGAACACCGGAGTAGTAGGAATTGCTTTGCTGTAAAAGCGTCGTCACTGCCGAGGCGGTCTTGTTCACATTCGCGTTGTAGCCATAGGTTGCCCTAAGCTTTATGTAGGAAAGCCAGCTGAGCTGATAAAAATGCTCCCTGCTCATGTCCCAGGCGAGACCGGCTGAATATAAAGGCACGGATTTGTGATTGGTCGCCACCCCGAAAAGGTTGGACCGGTCGATCCTGCCGCTGGCGGAAAACGTATAGCGGTCGAGATAAGTATAAGATGCATTTCCAAAATAGGACAGGTAATGATCGGTGAATTTTTCAAACCCGAGGCTATTGGGGACCTGCGCGTTCCCGCCGTTGGGGTTCAGCGTGAAATAGCTGAGGTAATCGACCTGGGCGAAGCTGGTTTGGGTTTCCCGATCAAAACCATAAACGGTGCCACTGCGGTTTTCAGTGATGGCAGCGTCGATCTCCGCGCCGGCAATGGCGTTGACCCGGTGTGAACTGCCGAGCGTCTGATCATAAGCAACCTGTGCCCTCGAGCGGTGGGAACTGAGCTTTCCTTCCGTCTGCTGGAGGACCCCTCCGACCGGGACAGGATATGTGAAGCCGCCGGCTGAAGCAGGCTGCGCATATTGGTTAATCAGGTTCCGGGTATAAAAAGTAGCCGTGCTGTAATAATTGTTGCCGCTGGTGAGCTGGTTTTCATATTGATATTTAAGTGATATATCGAGGCCGGGCAGCAGCCGGTATTGGACACCGGCGCTGATCCGGTTTTCAGCGGAACGGATCCGGTTGTCCGCATTATGTAATTCGTCCAGCGGCCGGTATAACCAATCGAGGTAGCCCGATTGTTGCGCGTCCCTGGCGAATCCATAGTTCAGCCCCTTAACGACAGACAGTGCATTTCCGGAAGCATCCGCGAAAGTTTCGTAAGGAAAGGCCGCAAAATACCGTCCCCCCGGCCTGATGTTATCCGCCGTGTTATTATTGGTGGCGTTTGTCTGGATATAGTTGATCCCCGCAGACAATTGCAGGTTTTTTACCGGGTAGAAATTATAATTGCCGTTCAGGGTGATCCGGTTGTTCGTGTTACCGGCAAGCTGGGTATTGTTGTGGTCCTCCCCGGCAGAAAAATAGTAGTCGCTTTTATCGCCCCCACCCCGAAAATTGAGGCTGTATTGTTGTAGTAAGCCTTGTTTGTAAAAATATTTATCCAGCCCGCGCCTGGTATCCTGGTTACCAAGCTCGCTGATCTGCGCGTTGACCGCTTCGGCTGACACCGTACCCGCGCGTTGGGCTGCCAGCAGGTCAACCACCGGGGATACGATCTGTAAAGGGTCACCGATCTGTGCATCATAAAACCCGGTTTTGAAAAGCCGTTGCTCGATCGCGATATAGTCCGGAGCATTGAGGTATGCCGGGTTATAAAACAGGTCCGGCTTCGCGGAAGCCGTAACATTTGCATTCAGTTCGATCGACATTTCCGCGTTCCGTTTTCCTTTTTTACTGTTCAGTACGATCACGCCGTTACCTGAGCGAACGCCCCAGATGCTGGCAGCAGCAGCATCTTTCAGGATCGTGATATTTTCAATGTCGTTTGGATTGATATTGCTGATATCCCCGTCAAAGGGGAACCCATCAAGCACGATCAGCGGCTGGCTGTTGGAGAAAAGCGTATTCGTTCCCCTGATGCTGATATCATTATTTCCCCTGGACGATCCGCTGGTATTGCGGTTAAACAGCAATCCGGGTGTGACGCCTTCAAGCCTGCTGACGATATCGGTGCCTGTCCTCCGGTTGACCAGCTCATTATTTAACTGGGCAAATGATCCCGTGGCGCGTTCTTTCGGCAGGTTCTGATAACCGGTTGATACGACCGCGACCTCTGCAATGGTTGCTGTTAGCGGCTTCAGGCGGATGCGTTGAAAGGGCATGCCTTCCTGCGCCGTGAAAACAAAGGGCTGGTAGCCGATAAACGAAACAGCTATCTGTTCTCCCGGCTCTGCCATGATCGTAAAATGCCCTTTTTCATCAGCATAGGCTACCACACTACGGGCCCTGATCTGAACCGTTGCCGAGTTCAGGCCCTTGCCTGCGGAATCAAGGACCTCGCCCGCGATCCTCACAGGGGGGGTGGACGTGACCGGTCGTTTCTTTGTGTCCTCAGGGATCTTGCGGCTGATTACCACGATCTTCTCCTGCATTTCATAATTGAGCGGCTGTGCGTCAAATATTTCTTTCAGTACCAATGAAAGTTCCTGTTGATGAACGGTGATGGTGACCGGTTTCGCGTAAGGTATGGCTCCCTCGGGTAGGACAAAATCAAAACCGGTTTGTGCACTGATTTTTTCCATCACGGAAAGCAGGGCGCTGTTTTTTTCGGTCAGCGTAACTTTTTGAATCAAAGTCCCGGCACTGACCTGCATGTTCAGGATCACCATTAAAATGGCCGCAAGCCGGAAGGCTTTCAGGACCAATGAGGTGCGGCGGTGCGGCCGTACCAGTTTTTCTTTATAAAATCTGTACATTCGTCACATAAGTTTGGCGGCGTTGTAACCGGGTGACTTTGAGCGGTTCCGGGAGCAGCGCGATGGGTTAATCATTTGAATTAATTAGGACGGCAGGCTTAAGCCAGGTCACCGGGTTACGTCCCGGTTCCTGGCTTATTAACTACTGATTCTTATTGAATGATTTTTACTTCCTCACAATTACCCTCCTTCCTTCGACTTTAAAGTGAACTATTTGAGTTGCTTCCAGGGCGGCCAGCACTTTGCTGATATATCTGGAGCGGGAAATTTTTCCGTTCAGGTGTTCATCCGGAACAGGCCCTTCGAAGCGGACCTCGACCCCGTACCACCGGGAAAGTTCGCGCATCACCTGTTCTACCGGGGTATTGGTAAAACGGAAATAGCCGTCCTTCCAGGCGACCGCATCTGCAGTATTCACAGGACGGATCAAAAAGTGACCGTTATCGTTCAAAGCCTGTTCACCCGGTTTGATGTCCCTTGCCTCCCCCTCCATTTTACTTCTGACCGTTACCCTTCCCACGACAAGTGTCGTCAGCCACAATGGGTCATCCCTGAAAGCGCGGACATTAAAATGGGTACCCAGTACCCTGACCTCCTGATCCCCACTATAGACGACAAAGGGGTGGTGTTTATCCCTTGCCACCTCAAAATAGGCCTCCCCGGTCAGGTTAACCCTCCTTTCTTTTTTTCCCTCAAAAGAGGTTGGATATGACAATGAACTGGAATTGTTCAGCCATACCCTTGTACCATCCGGGAGGCAGATCTGCCAGATCCCGCCCACAGGGGTTGAAATTGAATTTTGTCCGAATGCCTGGTCCCCTTTTTGGTGACCTTCTTCCTGGTAAATGACCTGGCCTGATGCGTTTTTGACGATACCGGTGTTACCCTGGGAAGTGAGCTTGCCGGTAGATGCTTTGGTAAGATTGATCTGCTCCCCGCCTGCGAGCGTAAGCACGGCACGGTTTCCGCCCGGAGGTATGTCCCTGCGGTTATTTCCGGCGATCCTGTCACTTTGATGAAAAACCACCTGGAGAATGAGGGAAACCGCAACCACGGCAACGGCAGCCGCCGCCATGAGAAAACCTCCTGAAAATTTTCCGCCCCTGTTTGCGGGCAGGTTTTGAAAAACCTCCGCGCGTAACTTCGCAATGACCTCATCTGGCGGTATCACCACTTCTTCACCGCTCTCCAGATACCAGGCTTCAAATACAGCTTTCTCTCTTTCGCCTAGTTTTCCCTCAACATATTTACGGGACCAGTCTTTGATTTCGTTTTTGTCCATATCCGCTAACCGGTGCGTCCCGGTTTACAAGACACGACAGCTAAGCCCGGTCATTTCCGAAAAAAAAATTTCAAATTTTCAGAAATGTGAAATTGATAAAGAAAAGATGATCAGCAATGCACGACATAAGGATTTGTACCTATAATATAATTTTGCTGAACGGTGTTATTTTCAAGAAATGGAGCGGCCACCTTCCTGTCGGAACATCAGAAATATCTTCCCGAACTGGCCTGGGAATCAAGATACTGATGCCATACCAATCATGAATCAGCAAAAGTTATTGGCTATAGTACCTCAGCAATTTATCTACAAATATTTCATAAAAAGCTCCCTTCCAAGCCGTCGGCATCTAACCGCACAGGGTCCGAAAATCCATCAGGAAACCCCCGGCCCAGTGAAACGGAGCTTGCTTATTGAACGACATTAAAATAGCGGCTTGCGCAACTACCCTTCCCTATCTTATTTGAGTCAATATGTCCCGGATCACTTCTGCCTGTTCAGCTGTCAGTGTAAATTCGAATACTCCGCCGGAATAATCAATCCGCAACCCAGTGATCTTGCTGTTTATCAGCCGTTGTTCCTTAATCGCAGGAAGCGGATAATGAATCCGGACATTACTTCCATGGACGCCCTCTTCAGTGGCTGATCGAATTGCTGTTTCGTTGAAAACAAACATTGAACTGTCGTTATCGATGACGAAAGTGAGTTTATCCCCCGGACTAAGTTCCACAATGTCGCTTAGTCCTGTCTGAAGTTTCACCGCGAGGACCCTCTTATTCTTTATCCTGACGCCGAACATAAACAATTGCTGCTGGTGCGCACCGCTGTCTAAAGGCACCGAAACGATCAGTTTTTCAGCGGTTTTCAAAACCGCATTCTCCGCGTCATAGACCTTAGCGGTGTCAACCTTTTCAATATCCTGGGCGTTTGACAATCCCGGGGTCAGGATAATCATCATTAGGGCTATGATGAGGGTTCTGATCAAAATTTTATATGTTGCTATTCCTGTTTGTTTCATAAACTTATTTATTTGCGGGAATATAGGTTTCCACATTATATGTAAAATCCACACCATTCGCAGATGCAGGGTCTATGCCATAATTATGCAATCGGATGGTCAGGCTTCCCGGATTCGCTCCCACATATCCAAAGTCCACCGGCGTTCCATCCTTTGCATTGGCTGGAATGATCACATTCTGCCCCGATATCCAATTATAAGGGTTGTTGCTTTGCGTATAATAGCCATCGCAGTAAGCATACAGCGCCGAGGTGAACGTCCGAGGCACATGTCCGGTGACAATCAGGTGCCCGTTGCCGTCAATATAGGCAGTCATCGAAAACGCTGCGTAGATCGGCGGCGTTGTATAGGAGGTCGATCGGTTATTGAAAGAAATATTTTGATCGAAAGTAAAGTTGACCCCGTCCATAGCAGTTGGCGCGATACCGTAATTGTAAAGCCTGACATTGAAGGTGCCCGCGTTCAACCGCATTTGCCCCAGGTCTACGGTTGTTCCTTTCAGCGAGTTCAGTTCCACATTCACGTTTTTGTCACCAAGGTAAATTTCCGCACCACCATTCTGACTATAGTACGCTCCGATAAAGCTGTAAAAAGTATTAGAGTACAAATCGTGTAAATTCCCGGTAACCAACAGGTGGTTATCTGCTGAGACCGAAATTGTTGGTTCGAATTTATCCGAAAGCGGCGGTGGCGTACCCGTACCTACCTTGAAGCTGTAATCCGTAAATCCTGTGAAACCCCAGTGATCGGTTGCCGAAACCCTGAAGTTAAAAGTACCGGTTGTCCCGGCAGGTGGAGTACCTGAAAGGTCACCGGTAATATCATTGAATGTCAGCCAGGATGGTGTTGCCGTGTGGGTAAGCGTATATTTCCCATAGCCAAGTGCCCCGTGAAGCTTTGTTTTGTACAGGACTCCGGCCTGGGCGTTCACCAGGTTTACCGGTGCCACAATAACAGTGGGGATTGGTTTTACGGTTAACACAAAATCCTGTGTAATGGTAGCAGCCGCGCCATCGGTTACCTTAACGCTAAGGGTTACCACGCCGCTTAAAGTCGGGGTTCCGGTGATCGTTCCGTCACTATTGAAAGTGAGCCCGGTCGGCATCGTTCCTGAAAGCCGGGTAAAAGTATAATTAGGCTGTCCGCCGGTGGCCGTTATCGTTGCTATACCCGGTACATTTTGAATGAACTGCCTGATACTGTTACGGTAAAAAGCGAGCGGCTTTGAGGGTAGCGTGTTACCCAGTAAGGTACTTCTGTCCCGGATCCCGTTCGCATAGGCCTGATTACCCAGATCCGTGGGGTGGATTCCGTCAGCAAGATAATCTATCGTAGCCGGGAACAGGTTTTCAAAATCAACAAAGCCGCAATAGGTTCTGCCCGGTCCCGTTCCGACTGCGCGCTGAACATCCCTGAAATCATTAGCTGTCGGTCCGGTGGCCGCAAGACCGTTATCGGCATAGGTTTCCGAATTACCGTCTTCGTAGAACTGGGGGCCAACGCTTTGGATATAAATTTTCGCGGAAGGTTTTAAGGTATGAAGTTTTTCAACAAGCCCTTTCAGTTCTGTATAATACTGGTTTAACGGCGTGGCGAATCCATAGTCATTCACGCCGATCTGGAACCAATAATTGCCAACATTGTAATTGGCCAGTTTTTGGGCGAATGTCCCTACAGGATCCGGGTCGGCACCGGTGCCAGTTTGTGGTTGCGTATCGGTATGGAGGATACGTCCGGCATAACCCTCGGAAAAAATATCTCCGGTAAAACCATACGCGGGATCCCGGGCTATCTTCATCATCCATACGTTATTTTGTGCATCAGATGAAATATTGAAACCTGATAATATAGAATCATGGATGAACAACACACTGTTTGAGGCCGCAGTCGTTGAAGGAGACACCGTGGTAGTCGTGCCTAAAAGGTAGACGGCCCGCAGGTAGTTGCCGCTACGGCGGATATGGGGGTCGACCAAGGTGCCGTTCACGGAATATGTTCCCTGGCCCGGCATCATCACCTCAACCGTCTTCGTGCCCGCAGGCAAGGCATCGGACACGTATTGAACAATCTTGGCCTGGTCGTTTCCTTCCACCTGGTAATACTTATACAAGCTGCCGTTGATAAAAACAGCGGGACCGGAAATATTACTGTCTTTATCGCCCGCGTACGGACTATAGGCAGAGGGGATTGTGGCCCCGCCGCCAACAGCTGACGGCGCGCCGTAAACACCGTCCTCGATCATACAGCTGGTGTAAACGGTAAACAGATCGTTTACGGGATCATTGAAATTATTAGGGTTGGTAACACGCTGAACAAGTATAGCGAGCCTGGCCGCTGATGCAGGTGCGGTGATCTTATAGGTTGAAGTATGTGCCGGATCTTTAACCAAAGATTGCGGCGGCCCAAGCTTATTGCCCGAAGCGTCGAAAAAAACATAGGTCGGGTTCGTGGTCAGGAGGCCTGATATCGTATAGGTTTTTCCTTCGGTTACTTTGATCGAACTGTTGATAGCGTTATAACCACTAACGATATTTCCAGCTGCGTCAAAATCAAAGCCACTCTTTACCGCAGCCATGGGGAAACGGTTTATGGCACGTTTATCATAGAAATCACGTACGTATTCTATGGCGATGCGGGTCGCATCGGTAGTAAAACGCATCCGCGCGTAGGCAGAATGTTGTAGATATTTTTTTCGGGCCGCGTTATATTGATCGCTCCAGCCATACCACTGTGTTTCCACGTTCCCGATCAGCGATGAAGCATCTGCGCGGTAACGCCTGAACGCCCCCGACATGCCAGCCTGCTGGAGGGTGAGGCACAGGTTCTTTTTAAATTCGCCCGTTGCCTGCGCAGACGAATTACCGCCGTTGAACATGACAGCGAATATATATTCCTTCTGGGGGTCAAGGTCACGGATAGACCAGCCGTAATCCGTAAAAGAACCTGACATGAGAAAAGTCTTGCGTGCAGCTATACCCAGATCGGATGTACGGATCAACTGGACCTCGATGGTTCCGCTCCCCCTGGCAGTAAACGTGAGGTTCCCCCTCATTTTGACCAAAGGTGAAGTAGAGCCAACGGTCGAAAAGTAGACAAAACGACCGGCATTCGCCGGTGCGTTCTGCGCCTGGTTAACGATCCCACTCGCATCAGGCGCGATGGTGTAGGTTATTCCCGACCCAACCGGCGCTTCCTGTTTCCATTCGTTATCCAGTATATCGGTATTGATAAAACTACCTAAAGCGTTCGCGGCCGTAGATTCCGCATAAGCCGGTCCAGGTACTGAGTTTGCGTTGAATGCGTGAACGATGGATATCGTATTATCCAGATCATTCGCAGCGATCAGATCAGCCTTACCATCACCGTCAAGGTCGTTTGCGGCTATCCCGAACGGCGAATTTCCAACGGTAAAATCGATCCTGCTGCCGAAAGTGCTCAACGAGACGGATCCGGAAGTTGAGTTATTCTTAAAGATGCTAACTACTTTATCATCATAGTTACCGGCCACGATATCCTGCTTGCCATCCCCATCAACGTCTGCAAGAGCGACCGAAACAGGTTGTTTAAGGGTCGTCAGGGTAGCGTCCTTGGAAAAGGATGTCGCCGTAAAGCTGGCACCACTGCCTGTCAGGGTGTTCCGATAAACGAAAACAGCGCTTTGGGTTGGTGCGAAAGATGTGACCACCAGGTCCGGCATCCCGCTTTGATCAATATCTGTGGCATAGATCGAGGTAGCCCCTACACCCGTCATCATATTATTGCTGACCTGGTAGGACGCTGCAGTAAAAGCACCGGACGTCACGTTCTTCAACAAAGAAATACTACGTGAGGCCAGGCTCCCCGCAATAATGTCCGGCTTTCCGTCACCGTTCAAATCCGCTACCTGGAGGGCGCTGGTTGGGCTGTTTAAGGCGATATCAACACGCGCTGTAAAATTCACATAGGTTGTTCCCGTAGAGGTAATGTTACGGATTACCGAGATATTATTCGAGTTCAGGTCATTCACAACAATATCAACCCTGCCGTCCCTGTCGACATCACCCATCGCAATGGCGCTGGCCGGCCCCGATAGCTGCCAGTCTAGCCGCCTGAACGATATGGAACGCGCCAGCGGGCTGGCGGTATAAGTAGAAAGATTCGTAAAAACGGATAAGGCGTTCGATCCCTGGTGGACCACAGCGATATCAGGCTTGCCATCACCGTTAAAATCAGCTACGGCCATGGCGAGCGGAACACCAACGGTTGCAAAATCAGTCCGGGAAAAAGATCCGGTAGTAATACTATAACCTGTCGCGCCGTTAATAAATACGGAAAGCGTGTTGTCCGTACTGTTGAGGCTGATGATATCCGGTTTTCCATCCACATCGATATCGGCCACTGCGGTGGCGACCGGGTTATTGCCCTGTTGCAGGTCCACGCTGGGATCCATATCCGAGGTACTAAAAGTGCTCAGCGGAGTAAATACCGGCGTAAACTGCGTTGCCGATAAGACGGAAAGTTTGGTTGTGGGGTTAGTTACCGAAATGCGCTGGTACCCTGCGCCAACCGGTACCGTTACTATAAGCTGCGTGGCCGAAAACGAAGTAACATTGGCCTTCACCGGCCCGAAAAACACCACGCAATCGGAGGCGAAATTGGTACCGGTGATGGTTACCGAAGCGCCCACGGTTGCCTTCGTCGGTGCAAACGAGGTAAGGGTAGGAACTTGCGCAAGGACATCATTGATACCAGTTAACATTAGTAATAATATAAAGAATGAATAACCTATTTTCATACTTTGTTGTGATAAGGTGAAAGTTAGAATTGAATAATTTTACTAATTATCTTAATGTATTTAGTTTTTGTTTTCCGTTTATCGCCGTAAAAAATATTTAGAGCGAATATTCAAGCAAAGTCCTATGGCCTGTTTCCAAGATAAACCGACTTATTATATTTAGTTGTGTTAATTCAATAATAAAACATAGTTAAATCAATTTTTAGAATCGTAATCTGTCTCTCCTCTCTTAAATTTAGCCATTCAAGCACTGGGCAGGATTAGCCTAAGCATCAAAACATGTTGCAATCTCGAAAATATGACACTCATGTATTATTGAATCCGCAATAGTTACAAGTCAATCGAAGAATATAGCGTTTGTTCAATTACTTAAATTACGTTGATCTTCATCCTTATGAAGATTATAACATTTATGCAGACACTTCTTTGAATTAACTATAGAGCGGAACATGGATAAATCAATCAAAGACAATCTTCTTAACTCTCTCTGCAAGTATTTTATCAAACAGTAAAGCAATGTTATTTTCCGAAAAAAAAGACTGTATTTTGCCTTCTGGTAATGTGGCTCGAAAATTAGGTGTATCGCAAGGAATAAAATCAGCCATTTTTTCGGAGAACCTTGATTCCTTCGGCACATACCAAAAACATTTATCGAAAATCACTTCAAGCTCCGCTATCTTGACGGTATATCCTCCTACTACGACTTTTTCTGAGTTTAAATTTTGAATTAAAGAAAACTGCCCTAGATCGAGTGAAACAGTATTTAAGGATCCTTCAAACAAAATCGACGCCACACCTTGGAAAACAAGGAAACTGAAATCGACAAAGCAGTTAATTCCATTTACCGGATTATTGGTTAATAAATTTATATTAACATAAGGTATAATTATAGTTTCCTTACTTAAAAACACTGATTTTGAATACGCCTCTGAGGTATTTATAAATTCTAATATTGGGTAACTTTCCATTATTTCTTCTTCTTTAAAACTATTTCGTTAAGAGATGTTGTTTGGCCGCCCAGTGGCGTTCCATCAGTTCGAAAATAGCCATTTGTTGACAATCCTGTTTTCTTGCTACCGGGGATAACTTCGAAGTTGCTTAAACCTTCAGCCTTACCTTCCCAAATACGTTTAAAAAATTTATTGCTCACCTGACCTCTGACTGTAATTGTTGAGCCTTCACCCAAAGATTCAGAAACAAAAGGCAAAAAATCAGCTTGAGGGTTGTTAACAACCATTCTGTTAACACTATTCTGTTTAAAGTATTTACTAAAATTGCCTATATCATCGGCAATACCAGTCTGTGCAGCTATATCAAAATTTATCCAACCATTCCCCAAGGCCGACCTGGCCCCTCCCATTAGATCAACGTTAATCTCAAACAATGTAGGAGATGCAGTCGGCATTTTAGGGAAAAACCGTTCGGTCAGCACCATTGAAGCAACGTTCTCCCAAGTATGGGGATCTTCAGATGTTTTTACAATGTCTTTTTTCAATTTCTCTGGCGAGGTGGATATTGACAATAGGTAATCCATTCCTGTAGAAAACATCTTTTTTGCATTATTGAATATCTTTTTAAAGCCAGCTCCTTTATTTGTTAGGTTATATATTGGATTTTCGTTGGATACCAGTTCCGATAAGTCAACAAGACCATTATAAGTATGAATTCCCACGTTGCCAACAAATTTACCAGGTATTTGACCTAGATTGTCTTCATTTCCATACTCGAATTGTTTAGCCTTAGCTTTTGAAAAATCTGCCTCCAGCCCGTCAAGATCACTAGCTTGAATCGGTGTATTACTTGCAAACTGATATGGCGTTAACTCAGGATATTTTGCTCTTATCGGATCCATGCTCAAAAACCTACCTAACCTCGGATCATAAATCCTCATCCCGTAGTCTTGTTGCGCTCCTTGGACATATGTTCCAGTGTTAGCATCTTTCTTAATGTCATTATCATTTTCCTTACCATTAAAGCCATACCGGTAAACACTTGGGCCGGATACTTGGTAAGTTCTACCTGGTTGTATCATTCCGAAAGGATAATAATCCTGTGCAGACACGATGTCCGCGGAGTAAGATTGTGACGCTGTATTTACAGGTATACGTTTGTCTGTTATCACAGACATCACGTTTCCAAGATGGTTGCCTAATTCAAAAAAGCGCAAACCAGCAAATCCGTTAGCATCATTGGCAGATGTTGCTGTCGCGCTGCCCATATTGATATCCGGCTTCCATATCCCCATGCGATCCAAACCATATAAGTCCTGTTCGCGCCAACTAACAATACCTCCAGAATTATCATAAACAGCAAGAGGATTGCCTTGGGTGTCCCTAATATAATATGTAATAACTGTTGTATTGGGTGCTACTGAGGTATTAGTCACAGATTTGCTTACACGATTACCTAAGGGGTCGTACGAGTATTTTACAGTTTGTGTACTCGTTTTATACTGTTGTAATTTTCCATTGGCCATCCATGTGATTCCACCAATAGAAGTCGTTAGATTTGATTGATCAAATATAAGGTTTCCAATTTCATCATATCTGAAATTGCCGCCAGCCTGATCGTCGATATCGGTGCCAAAAGCAGTAGGCAAAACTGTATCGTCAACATAGCTCAGCTTATTATTTATGAGCTTTCCATTAATATCTTTGCTGTAAACATATGATAAACGATCCATAGGCGTACTAGACGGACCATTGCGTTGCGCAGTAAGAATATTGCCGTTCCCGTCATAGGTCAAATCTTCCTGATAATCGGCAATCGAAGTCGCCGAGTTCCAGTTATTTACACTGATAGTCGTATGTTGTAAGGTTTTCTTTAAACGGCTTAACTGGTCGTACTGGTAAGTATAACCTACCGGGCTGCCGGGTGCAGCGCTATTAACACCAAATAAAGACATCGTACTGTTACTAATGTTGCCGTCATATAAGCTGTGACCGGCGAGATCGGAGCCACTATTGCTATATTTAATATCAAAAGCGTTGGCTACAGTTGCGCCAACCGGTTTATAATCTCCTGCAAAATAGGCGAGCGAATATGCATATGCATCCCCGGCTATTGTGGGATGGTTTCCGGTGCCTGTCTTATACCCATCCAGACCTATATCCTTGTTATCCAGAATACTTTGATTATTAACACCTTTAAGCCAACCCTGCAGGGTATATGCATAATCGAGCCCCTGTACTTTACGGTCAACATCACCAAATTCCACCCTTGCCAATGGCCCGTGTAAATAATAACTGTAAGCTGCATCAAGCCGCTTATTGTCAGCCAAAATTAAACTGCCTTGATATGGCCTGATCATGGCACTAGTACCACTCCAGGCCTCGGTAAGTCTGTTTTCCGCGTCGTATTTGTATTGATAGAAAAAGTTGTCGGGCTTGCTTCCTTGGTAACGTACAAAATTGACTTTTCCGCTAATTAGGTCATATTCATAATCCACCTGTTTAATATCCAAGCCGCTGATTAGCTGCCACAGTGAACTGACATTACCAGCGATATCGTAGTTGTAATACGTTGCATGTTGAACCGCACCAGTCTGGGTATCACGATAGGTCGCTGCAGATACCCTTTTACGCAAATTATTCTGGGTCAACGCCGAATTCGATGGAAGTCCAGTTGGCTTAACATCATAAAAAGTATTAACTATCTCCGAATTGCTACCCATAGTATTGAAATTACTGATCACGTCATCAGTTAGGTTGCCGGGGTCCCCGACGTTCACATTCTTCGCTAGCTTTTGACCAGTTTCGATTACCCTGCCTAATTTATCGAAAATCGTGTAACTAAAGTTTTTATTAACCAGCTGCTTCGCATTTTGTGAAAAATTCACGCGCCCCAACAGATCATACCAGAAGCTCGTTGTGCCACCATCAGGCGAACTCTGTTGTATAACATTGTTTAATGTGTTGTAAACATAGCTTGCTGCTAACACATGGTTAGGGTATACCCCATTACTTTTAGTTTCCTGCTGGCTGTTGGCTGCAACAGTCGTTTCGCCCCCCGCGGTAGGGATATTGAAGCGGTACCACTGGCCATCCGTATTTAAAGGCAAAAAACAGTTATTGTTCGCGTTGATCCAGATCTCGTTGAGGTTAAGCAGGCGGTTATAAAAGCGGACATGCTTCAACTGGGCAGTAGTGGTGGCAAGCTCGGCGGCGGCGGCTCCAGGCAATGCGGCTACCTTATAGCCATTCACATAAACGCTTATCTGTCCGGTCAGCAAGTTAAATGCCTGCACAACCACATGGTTCCAGGCCTGTAATGGAGGTATGGAAGTTAAGCCCGCGCTGTAATGGTTTACTTTACTAAAATTACCACCGAGTGGAGCGTAATAAATATCAGCATTCATAACGCTGGCTGTCATGCTTACCTGAAAACGATATTGCCCGTCGGTGGTTGTTTGTGAAAAACGTACGCCATCGTTCTGCGCATTATAAAACCAAAACTCTACGGCCGCGCTCTGCCCACTTCCAAGCGTACTGGCTAGCGCAGTTCGCTCGCCGGTTTCATTTGTCGTCGTAGGGCCGGTGTATCCCGTACCACAACCGGCGACGTCGTTGTTATCCCGCGCCTGTTGTACTTTGGCAATCTGGTCATCACTAAGCAGGCTTACGCCCTCGGGCGGTATGGTCCGGATCAGGTTTTCGGCCTGATCATAATAATATAAAGTGAAATGATAGTTTTGTTTCGGGGTGGTCAGGTCTACACCAGCCTGCGCGGAAGCACAGGTACTGATATAATTCGCCCTGAACAATTCTTTTTGAGTATTGATATAATCCTGATAGTCGTTCTGTGCATTGGCCGCTGCTGTGGAGATCTGGCTCTTCATCGGGCCAAGCAGATCAACCTTCACCCCTTTATACGGCGGGTTGTTGCACAAACTACCGGTTGGGGAGTTGTCATAACTTTGATAAGCGGAAAAGCTCAGGGCATAACCAAACTTTTGATTCATGAAGTTCGTTAGGATCTGCAGATAATTAGGGCTCGAAGTGGACAACCCTCCCGTAAACTGGCCATTGAGCTCAGCCTTTGCGTTGGCGTAAGCTGTCGGGGTGATGCATCCGCCAGGTTGCAAGAATATCGGCAGCATCACATCCTGCGGAAGTAGATAGTTGCAGGCCGCCGAAGCGTTTTGCAGGTTGGTGAGGTCCTCCTGCGAAAGGGTCATCGCATTACCATATTTATTTACCAGGTAATTGTAAAACGCGGTTCCGCCCGTACCACAGTTACAGCCCGTAAGGTTTTGATCGAGGAGGGCCTTGATCGCGGCACTACTGCTCCTGATAGCAGGAACGGTTAACGTAGGTTTCGTTGTATACGGTGCCGGACCATCCAGCAACCATGGGTTCAGTTTATCGGTGAATGCCGTTACTCCCGGTAACGAATTTTTGATTACCTGGCCAAAATCCTTCGGATTGGGAACGTTGCCCGGGTTAGCCGGATCCGGCTTATAGGTGCTGGCCCCGAAAGGGTGATCGAAATCACCGTTGGCGGCGCAGAAGTTGACCAAATTTTGTCGCAGGGTGTTGATCTGAGCAGTAGTAAAGCTCGATAGTCCCGGGGCCAGTGCCTTCATCCAGTTAAAGGCATGCCCTTCACAACTGGCAGCCAACTGGTCGGCAAGCAGGGAATTGGCTTGCTGGACATCCTTATTATAATCGGCATAACTATCTGTTTTGGATGCCTGGTCAAAACGGGATATTTTATGTAATAATGCTTCGGAGCATATGGTCGGTGGAACCCAATCAGGCGGGCATGCCACAGATCCATTTACACCGTCGGTTTCGGTAAAATAATACAAATTAGGGAGTTGAGCAGTACCATAGCGTTTCACAGGATCTATGCGTACAGCCTGATACACCGGACTGTTCCCATTATTGACGTCTTTATCATTCCACCAGAAATATGCCACGATATCCCTGTTCGGACAAGGTGTAACATTTGGCTTAAGAGAAATTTTCACTGTGAACGATTCATGATTCCCGTACACCGTAACCGCATAACTGAAATCATTGCTGGTATTCGGTCCATAGCCATTACCTGCCGGCCCATAGCCATCCTTCCACTCCCAGGGTTGTACCGTATCGCCGTCTACATAATTAGGTGTGCCGGGCGGCACATAAGGTGGCGGCGCAGTTCCAGTACAATTGACAGCCTTGATCTGTACCGCGTTCACCGGCACATCGTTACGCAAACAAAAAAATGCTTTGGAAGTGTTGGCGGGAAAAGTGACGCTCGTCGGCAGCCCAGTCGGATCGATCCCCTGCCCGTAATACAGATAAACATAGGTAGCTGTTTTGACATTCCCTCTACCGTAGTTGATAACAACCGGGCGCGAACCACTGCTGCAATTCGGCGCACCTGCCTCTCCCTCCGATTGAACCCGAATTGCAAAATCGCTGGCGTCAGCGCAGCTTGAAGCGGGCGATGGTGCCGTGTACTGGGTACCGACATCGCAAACCAGTTGGGAACAGGCAGTGACACTGCGTAATTTGTTATAATATGTTTTCTTTAGTTGCAGGTAATAAGAACGGTACGCGATCCAATTCCTGTCCGGCATGGTACACGATGTTGGGGAACAACTGTTCCAGCAAGCGTCGGTATTACAGCTTGCACTGCAATACAATACATAATCGATATAGCGCAGCAGGTTCTTCTCATTCCTCGAGCCACCTGTGGTGGTTGTTTGCTGCAAAACATTCGTACTGTAATGGTCCAGGTCGGCTTTCATCTGGTCGTGGTAATTCACGCCCAGTCCTCCGGCAGAAAAGAACGGGTCGATAGCCAGCAGCCAGGACGCGTCGGTAGCGCTGTACTGTAGTCCCGCAGCAGCGCCGGTTTTATCGGGAATACCCGGTATGTCCGTTGCTTTTATGGTCAGCTCGTTCAGTTTCGCGTCCCAGCTTTGATCCTGTAAGGTCTGGTTACAAAAAGTCAGTTTACAGGCCTCTGGGTGATACCCCAGAAACAGCGCCGCCCATTCGGGCTTGAAATACCGGACCAGGTCTGCCAGATTGATCGAAGCATCATTGGCAGATGTAACCTTACCGTCAATTTTGGTGAAGGTATGCAGTTGGTATACCGGGTCCTGGGTATTAGTGATCACCGGAAAAACCGTGCGCCAGCTTTTATAGATCACGTTGAGATCGGTTTCCAGCGGGGCGAAATTATTATCGAACAGCGCGTATTGGCCTCCCGGGAACAGGTCCTGCTCCATCGCTTTTTTTTCATCTTCGCAGGAAGCGTACAAACAATTCTTTTTATAATCCGCGCTATTGTATACCGCGTTAAGCTGATCCCACTTATTATCCACCCAGGTATGATAGGCGGTGGCATCCGCGGCCTTGTAATCGCTTAAGTGAATACCGGCAGCAAGCACCTGGTTGTCGAACATCTGCCTGAAACTGTCCTTTGTGCCCAAGATCTGCGATGCCGTATGGCAATCACTCAGCAAAGCGCCGAAGTCGATCTTGTTTAAATAATTATTCAGATAAAACCATTCGGTGTTCAGCAGGTCCAATTCCTGGCCTTTTTGCAGGAAGGTTACGAGGTATTTCTCCATTACACTACGGCTCATTACAAATTCGAATACGATATAGTATTCACCAATAGCGCTGAAATTTGCTGTAAAAGTATTACTGGCAATACCTGTATCAGTACAATTACCGATAAGGCCGTCGCCACCCGCATTGGGGATCTGCACGCCTATGGCAATAGGATTCGGGGGATCATTAGCAGTGGTCGGATAAAGATTAACCGTAGGGTTACACGAATTGACAATACGGATATTCAGATCAAAATAACAGTTACTGCAAATCGTCTTGGCAGCAGCACCGTAAGTATAAAGCAGTTTTTGAATATTATAATCAAATTTGGCAGTTCCTGTTACCGCGGCGAGGTACGTGGTGGTAGCGGTCAGCTTCAGGTTCGTGTAGTCGAACTTGAACTGGTCCGGTTTTAACAAGTGTACCGTCTGGTTGGTCAGCGTGCTGACAGAGGGCAGCGCGTCAAGGTTGGCGGGCGGGCTGCCGGCGAGGGCCGTGGCAATAGTTTTTCCGCTGGCATTAATATAACTGACGCTGGCCTGGCCATTAGGGTCGACCACCATATTCTTCAGGTAATGTTCGGCGTAGCCTACGTCATTGCCAAACAACTGGTCAAGCTCCCATTGCTGTGGCTTGCCATAAAAATAGCGGGTTACTTTGCCACCGGCTGTATTACCAGGTTGAAAGACCGGGCCGACCCCGCCTTGTAGTTTAATCCTTCCCGTGTTATCCGGTGTATATTGCGTGACGGCCAGAGGGTAACCTTCGGCATCCGGGATATATTTGCCGCTGTTGGACTGGAACGCGGCGTCATTATTAAAATCGTTTAGTGGCGAAAAATACCTGCTCGTACCCTGCCCCGTTGACATGGGTAAAGGATTGAAATCGCAGGACGCGCTTCCACTGCCTATTACATCGGTGTAACTATAAGCCGTACCTGCACCATTACGATTCAATGCCTGGAAATAATGCAGATAGGGCTTCAAAACGCCATTGTCTTTCACAGGCGCAGGAAGAATGGTCGCGGCGGCGCGCCCAAATGGGTCAAATACACTTTCCTGTACAACCGGCACTTTGGTAGAATTATCGATAGTGACCGTTTGCCGGCTCCGTGCTGACCCGTCAAAATAACTGATCACTTCTTTTTTCTTCCCCTCCTCTGCAAATACCGATGTGTACTGCCAGTTCATATTAGACTGATGCCAGTTATCCGTCGTTCCAAGCGCCAGGTATTTACCGGTTTTGTCCTTATAGGTCCAGTTCCCCAATTTGCGTATCCCGTCGGCCGTATACTGAACGGCCCTCACCCTGACAACGAGGTAGTCGTCGTTGTTGATCAGCGAAACATCGCAATTTTCAACCGCTGTACTTACCCGGCTCGCGTTATTTTTAAAAAGCGCAGCCACCTGGTCATCACTGACCCATGAAAGATTGTTCTTCGCGCCGCTGGCCACGTTCGCGTTCACATCGCCATCGTCCAGCGTTGTCCATTCCAGGTCATATTCCTGCGCCCCGCTCGAATGGTTCCAGCTGAGATGAAGCTGCGATGCCGTAATATCGCGCACGGGCGGGTTCACGCTGATGACTTCCAGTGGCAGGAATGTATCCGCCCGGTCTACCGTAATGGTCGCCCTTAATTCTACCATACCGGCAGAAGGCATGGGGGAGGTTGATAAGGGGAGCGGCCCTGCTTCGATGATCTCCACAGCTATTTTCCTTGCATTGAGAAAATTGTAGGAATCAATTGTTTTATAGCTCGTACCCTGAGTCTTGTCATAGCTAACCTGTAGTGTACGGGTATCAACGGTTGGTACCGTATTCGCTCCGAGATCAGCGTAGGCAGATATTTTGACTTTGACATAATACGAAAAATTGGAGGTGATCATCACGTTATCCTTGATCCGCAGCGATACAACGTCGGCCACTGAACGAAAGGAAACCCCGCTTTGTGTGATGCCGTCATCAACGCTGATCTTTTGGTATGGATTGGTGATCGTGAAGGGGCCGTTGACCGCAGCCGAGGCCGGCGGGTCCACAAATGCCATAGCGGCGGTCGTCGTCAATGACGCGATGATCATCAAAATAACATACCTGAGTTTGTAAAAGCTTCGTATCATGATCTGGTGAGCGGGCTGATAAGTTTATAATTTTTATATTTTTCCAGGAGCTCTATGCGTCCGTTACGGATAGCGATTACATCATGCCAGCCCGGGTATTTTTTGAGATCGGCTGCATTGCTCCAATTCAGGATTTCCATATCGATCACTGTACCTTTTTGCCGGTTGAGCGGCTCTGTTTTGGAGGCCAGCGTGGTATGAATATATTTTACTTTTCCGTCTGAACTATTATAGCCAATGGCGTATTCCCGGCAAACCGGATGTTTTTCATTCACCAGGCTAATTGTTGCCACCGGGCCTTTCTGGGTTTTCGAAATGGTATATTTTCCTCTTTTTGTCCAGGAATCGAGCATGGCGGCATCGGCAACAGGAGGAACATCGATTCTCTTCTGACGGGTCACAAAAACACTTTTGCGCTCATGGCTGATATAGACATAAAAACCGTCGGAATTGAATAGCTCTGTGGGCCCGTAGTGGTAATAGCAGTCCTCTCCATGTTTACAGAATTCGATTTCAGCGAAAACATTTCCTCCGGGTTTTCCAAGTTCGGTGATCCGTACGGAGCCCCTGTAGGTACAGTTATTGCCTATCTCGACAGATGTGGCAAGCTGATCAAGCTTTGCCTGCAGGGAGCTGTCCGGTTGCTGGGCGTAATGGTAAGGCGTGGCTACATTTCGCGCCCCGGGTTTCCCCTTCGGTGAACTTTCTGCGGCATGGGTTAACAGGCATGCAGTCAGCAGCAGAAACAATAGACCGTAACTTCTTATCATCATTTTATCTGTCAATACTTCGTTCATACTATATGCCGACTTTCTTTTGCGAGCGCCTCGCTTCCTTCAAGGTCATGATCCCGCGTTCCGTCTCCTTTTTAACCCTTAAGAGCAGGCCCTCGCTGTCATATTCATAAAAAGTAGCAAAGCCATTTTCATCCATTTCCGCCATCAGTCTCATAGTCGTTTCATCGTAAGCATAGGTTTTCAGCTGGGCATCGAAAGGATGTATCCTGATATCATCTACGGTCACAGTATTGCCCGTCACAGGCTTGATGCTGATATCAATAGGGGTACTATTCGGCTGGGAATTCGTAAGATCGATAGTTCCCTCCAGCATTTTCCAGCCCTCGACCACAGCCTTGCACGCAAGCGGGCAATCAACGGTGGTCCCGTTCATTTTAATGGTCAGGTTCAGTTTCACCGTCCGGTCCTCAGGTGCCGCGTCTTTTACCCATGCGCTGAAAACGTATTTACGGCCAGGACCGGTGATCGGCTCAAACCCGTTGGGGTATAATCCAAAGCTCGTGGACTTCATGAACTGGTGAATAGCGTCGGTAGCCAGGTAGGGACCGCGGGAGCCGTCGTTCGGATCGTATACGATCGTAGACATCGTCAGACCCTCGGCCGGAAGCAGTACGCTGTAATTGCCACTGTGCGCAAAGGTTTTACCGGCCAGTTTTTTGATGGTCCGCCCAGTAGCAGCCTCTGAAAAATCATTGATCCTAGGTGGGTCCAGGAAGTTTCCTTTACCTGGCGTAAAGTTGGCATCTTCAAAACTGTTCGCGTAGACTTCCCTGTTCCTGGCGTTCGCGGCAACCGCAGCTGGCAGCTGGCCATTAAAATCAAACTTCGCAGCGCTGAAACGTCCCAAAGCGTCCTCGCTTTCAGTTGGTTGCCCGTAATTATCATATTGTGTGACCGTAGCTGCATTGACCCACCTTGAATCATGGGTCGTCTTAGCCCAGGTCAGGGTTTCCAAGGGATTGAGAGAAGGGTTCCAAAACGGATAAAAAGCTTTGATAGCACCTGCATCTTTAACATTCACAACTTTATTATTACCATCAATAACGTTATTATACAGACGGTTTTGCTGGAATGCCATCGTCTCGAACGGCCTCCAATTTCCTGCAAAACCATAGACGTACGGGTTAATTGCAGTAACAGGAAGCGAACAAGGCGAGTATCCGGTAAGCTTGGCGTCGCTGTAAACGATGCTTGAGATGGCCGGGTTGGTACCATTTTGCAGATACATAGGCACCTCTTCCTTCCTGACCAGGCTGCTGGAACTCCAGATCATACGGATGCCTGTGCCCTGAGCACCGGCTGCCCTAAGTTCGTCAGCCGTATTCTGGTAGATCTCGATTCCTCCACCATCGTTAGAATCTGACGGAGGCATGTAATCTTTGAAAGTCATCTGGATATGAATAGTATGCGGCCCCTTGGTTGTGAATTTAACCGGGATTATATTCCAGCCCCAACGGTAGGTTGCATTATGTGAACTCTTGCTTGTCCAATCCTGCGAACAATCGAAGGCGAAAGACATGCTAATGCTGGAATCGAAGCCAACGAAATAGGTTTTATTCGGATCTTCGACATTGAAGGTGCCATATACACCCATCACATTGCTGTTTGAGCGGTTGATCAAGGTATGAAAATCATTATCTATAATACTGCTATTCGGCAGACGCCCATCAAACCAGATCGGTAAGCGCTCGCCATAATTACGCTGATCCGCATCTGAAAATGAATAATTGCTTCCAAAATCCCGGTTCATCAGGTAGCTACCGGTATTGTTGAATTGCCCTGCCGGGAGCGAATGACTTTGAATGGAGCCGCCGCCGGTTACCGTAAAATCATATGGCGTTTCATTTTTGATAGCGTGAATATCCGGTATCTCTGTCGACCAATTCTGGTCATAGGTATTGGCCGAAGCGTTGATGACCTTGTAGGCGGTCATGTCGGCATCGGCAAGCGCCAGCTTAGGTGTCCCGGGACCGGCGATAATGGGATTGTTCAGCATCACCATGCTGGTCAGCGAGGCGGCGAGCATGTTCCTGGCACCCGCGCGTACCACTTTAATATGGCCGGGCTGAAAGTTTTTCATCATTTCCCCATAGCGGTTGACCACGAATTTCCGATCAACATTCCCGATAATGCCTCCCGGCCCTGGGCCTGCGGTAATAATGACCTTTTCCTTGAGGATCCAATAAACGTCGTTGGTACTCCCGTCCATATCAATGAACTGGTCACCTTCCATTAGTACATCCTTCAGTGCGTCATTTAACTCTCCGCCACTGCCGGTACTGAGATTATCCAGCATGATATTGGAATGTTCATAAGCAGGCCCCATACCAGGATACCCCCAATATGCCGGGATATTTACAGAAAAGACATCCCTTTTAAACTCATTCTGCGTACGCGTGATCATAGGTTCTCCTGTCTTGCCGTCATAAGCGACATTCGTCGTTTCGATGGATGAACCGTTGTTCCTCTTAATTACGCTTTTGACAATACCATAATACTGTATCAGTTTTACCGCGCAGGCCGAACGGAAAAGCTTGTACTCCGTATTACCCGCCTCCGGGAAGTGCGGGATAGGAACCGGGAAGATCCCGATCTGAATCACATCTGTTCCGACATTGATCGACTTGCCTTCGTTTATCGTTTCCTGCTCCCGGAAATCGGTGAAGAATTCGATGTCCCTTCCCATGATCTGATCCTTACTTACGGATCCGTCCTGATTGACAACATCGACGAGATTCTTCAGCTTTAGCGGTCCTTCCTCCGGAGAGGTCGCATTATAGTTGTATATTTCTGATGAAACTTCCGTCCCGCCCTGGTTAAAAACAGTCACCGCTTTTGGCTTTCCATGCATATCATTGAGTTCGATGGAATAACCTTGTGAAAGTGCCAGATAGTCTTCGCTTTGCGATTCGACCATACTGAACTTTAAAGACGCGGGCTTTCGGTATTTTTGGATATCCAGGACTTTTACCTTTACCGGGAAATCTTTTGCCGTATAAAACTCATTAACGGTATAGCCCGTCAACGGCACGGCTGGAGCATTGGGGCTCTCGTCAATATCGCTGACCGTAACCTTACTGTACACCACTGAAGGCGCCGGAAAAAAAGATTCGCCGAAAGGCTGCTCTAGCGTGAAGAAATTGTCGATCCCGCCCCTGATCTGCTGAACATAATTCACCGGCTGCTTCAGCGGGTTCTCATCCGAACCGACTGCCGGTTCGTAACTGGCCACGCCGCTGCTGATCACCTGTTTGTCATCGAGTGTCGTGTAATCATAGGTTTGTCCGTAATTCCTGGAGGCGGAGCCGCCCATCTGGCTCCAGTTGTCATTAAGCAATATTTTCTTTACCCGTGCCCCTCCCCCATATTTGCGGCCATCGGGTTTAACGATACGTACAAAACTTTTAGTAAGTTCGACCTTTCTGGCATACCTGTTACCGTCGTCTTTTGCCTTGCTGTAAAAATTACCGGTAAGCTCGCTAAGGTTTGCAAACGCATCAATAATGGCCGAAACTGCGCTTCCCACACTTTCTGTAAGGCCTTCGTCCCCGATACGTTTATCAAAGCCCCGGTAGGCATAGCGCGGGTATTCCTCCTTCATCTTTTGCCAGGCGGCCAGCACGATCGGGTTTACGCCAGGTGAAACCTCCGTTCTGTCCTTCAGAAAAATCAGGGCGAAGTTACTATCATAGGAGACATGGTCAATTTCACCGTATGTCGATATGAAATCAGCATCCTGCCCCCTGCTCGGACTGTTAGTGGTACTGATATTGGTATAAAATTTTGAATAGATATAATTGGACCCATTCAGGTACTTCGTCTTAAAGTCTGCAGTAGCATCCGTCCGGTTTGTCGTGGCGGGTATCGGTATTCGGAAACCTTTGGCTTTATCCAGTTCGTTATCGCCCAAAATGGCACCGGCCCCATTGATCAGGTTGTCCACCTTGACCATGATCATTGCCTTTTTATCCTGAACATACGCGTAATCATCAGATTCATAGCTGACATTGATTTGCCCGCCGGTAGGAAGGGTTATTTGCTTGAGATGCCAGAGCGAAGCGGCCTGGGCTGCGCTCTCTTTAATTTTTTGCTTGTAATCGTCACTTACCAGATAATCCTGCCTGGTATATGGGAATTCGTCGCTTTTCAGGTTTACCACATTAGGGTCATCGTAATTTTTATAGACACCCCAGCGGTCAGTACTCATCACATCGTAACCGGTGTTCCCACCATTTACAGTTACGGAAGTTGTTTCCGGTCCTTTATATTCCGTATTATAGTTGAATGCATAAGGGAAAAAATGTCCTTTAGTAGTTCCCGCATATTCAAAATGGACAGCCTTCAGGGTGAGTTTTCCACGGGATACACCACCGCCGGCAACTGAATTTGGAGTATTCGGGCACAGGGAATAATCATAATCCATCTTGACAACCTTGATCGGCTTGGTCATATCTGCTTTAGAATAAAGGCGGATTTCACTGAGCTTCTTTTGCCTGACGGTAGCATCCTGTACACCCGCAAAGTCTTTCACCCCCAGGGCATCATCCCTATCCGAGGTCAGGAAATAAGCGATCTGTGTTTTTGATTCTACGGAGCTGATATACCAAAGCTCCTTTTCACCGTATACAACGCTCGCTTTGTCGTCGTCAGGATCGGCCAGCAGGCATTTATGCACCGTCGCGTTTTCATAAGGCGTACGCCAATGGAAATCTTTATTAAGCTTTGAATAATTAAACTTAATGGCAGTGCCCTGGTCATCATCCGAAATTCCGTTACCTGTTTTATCCAAGTAATCCGGAGACAGAACCGCAGAAAGCAGAAATGATGTCGCGTAAGACGGGATATTATCGCAATGATAATAGTCATCGATACCGCTTTTCGTCCCCAGGTCCGCCAGGGTTCTGCCAACAGGCATGGCTACCTGGTTCCGGTTGATCAGATCGTAAGCAGCCGGCGTTCTTTCCCTGGATACTACTGCGAAGGTGAAATCCTGCTGTTTAAGCTGGTAAACAGGCACACCGTAGACCATCCTTTTACCATCTCCTTCAGTTACGGTGATCTCCGATAAATGATCATTCTTACGGTAAGTATCAATACGATTGGCCTTTACGGGAACCGGCTGGTGCTTTGGAGGCGGCTGAAAACTTCCGTAGACATTGAAGGGATACTGGAGCAATGAGGTTTCCAAGCCCCACCGGGAAGCTTCTTTTGCAGTAAGGTAAGATATGGTTGTCTGTTGTGGTTCGTGGCTGTGTTTCGCTATTTTAGAAAGCGTGGCAGGGTCGTTGGCAAAACGGTTCTCCGCCTTGATCTGGTTCAATTGCACAGCTACGGTATTGGTCCGTTTAACCAGGGCAGCAGTTGCGTCATCCTCCTGGCTCTTCTCGCCGGTGACCTTAAAATAAGCATGTTGATCTTTCCCGCTCTTATAATTGACATCCTGAAAATCACCGCTCGCCGCGTAATCATTGTCACGCGTCCATTTCCGGCTGGTCGTACCGCCACTTTGTTTGAACAGGGTCGTTCCACCATGAAAAGTGTGACCGAAGCCTAGATCCACTCCTCCCGTCTGATTCGAGTTCTGATCCGAAGCCTCATTGTCGAAAAATATACCCGATCCCCCACGGTAAAGCTTGAACTGACCGCTTCCGGTCTGGCTCGTATAGGAAAACAAATCAGCAGTACTCACAGGTAACGCGAGGTTGGGTAACTCCGGGATGACCGGGTTTTCATTTTCCCTGATAAAGTCCATGACCCCGTTTCTGACATTCTTCCCCCGTTCGGCATACAGGAGGCCGAAAGCCTTATTGGTGTTCGACCGGGTAATGATGCGGCTCACGGATTTATAACCCGTAGCTCCGGCAGCAAGGAAATTCCCGAACTCCGCAGGTCCGATATCAAGGCTGTAGGATTCGAAACTGTTGCTGTACGGAATATTTATCTTAGGCAATACAGGCGGTGTGTTGTAGGTGATCGCGGTACCGCCAAACTGTAAATAACCGGGTATCACTGAATTTCCGAAACTCGCACCCAGCGTCATATTTTTGAGGCCGGAGCGGGTGTTGTAACCGAAACTTCCGCTAAACCCCGCGTTCGTCGTTATTTTACGGTCTACATCTTCGCGAATCCTGAAGTTGAGGTATGGAGAAACGTCAAAATCCACACCTTTAGACGTGCTGGATAAGATGCCTGCACCGAGGCCTGCGGTGAGTTGTCCTTCAGAATCGAAACTGTAATGAACACCGGCATTAGCACCGACTTCGGCACCAATACCCGTATAATTGTCGCTGAACACACCGACATTGAAAGCCAGTTCTCCCTTGACAGGGATGTGTTCCCCTGCAAATTCATCCTTTATCCTGGCGCGTCCTCCGACGGTAATTTTCGGTTTGGTATAATGATCGGTCACAATATCGTCGCCCGCAAGGTCGTCCGGAATACCCCGTAACTGCCTGTTGATGCTCCCCACGTTCAGGTTCCATCCCAGGCCTACCCAGCTGGCTTCATCATCAATACCTGTGCCGGACTGATAGTTCAAGTTGATCGGATAACCGCCCACGTCGAGTAAAGGAATGTTGTACTTAAAATCGCCGGTTTGCAGATCAACCATACCGGTCGTTCCGGCAGGTTGAAAAGTTGCGGTCTCTGGTTGCGCCGGACCTGAGGTGAGCGCCATACATGCGGCAGGCCAAAAACAATCAAAACTCCAGATTGTCAATAAAACGATTGCAATTCTGCGGGTCTTTTTTCTCTGATAGTTCATATCCTTAATCCTTTATTTTACCTCCGGATCGAACCGGTATGTTTTCCTGTTAATATATTTGTCCTCATAAATCATGGTATTCTGCGAAACCGAGACGCTGTCATTAAAAACCGCAACATATTCGAATGAAGTTTCCGAACCGCTGGCTATAAATTGTACGGCAACCGGATATATCTTCTGTTTTCCATTCAGCATGTAAAAACAACTGTCCATGTTTTTCAGGGGATCGATTCCGGATGTTTTCGTTACGATACCGGCCCCCCTGTTTTCAGGGATAAGCCTGATCCGGTAAGCTTCTCCGTGATGGTCAGCAAACCTTCCCAACTGTACACGCAAACCATTTTTCTGAATCTCCCGGTAAGTATTGCGCCCACTATTACATGCGGTAAAAACAGCCGCAACCGCTATCAACTCAATCAGTATCCGCAACCTCATCATAACTAAACCGAAGGTTCTTTAACCCGCCACCGGGCATTCTTATTTCCATAATATAAAACTGTCCTTTTTTAAAGGCTGAATTACCGGTAAGATCAATAATGACCTGGTTACGCCCATTCTGTATTTTAACAGCCGGTAACCCGCGGATTTTTTTGTCCTGGTCTTCTAAAGCGTAAACGCGGTATATCAACTTCTGCTCTTGGTAAGAATTGACCAGAGCGAATTTCACATAGCCCCTGGCTACATAATAATTACCACCCGCGAGGTCTTCTATGTCCCTGTAAATGTGGTCGTCCCTGACCGTTTTGGCCGTGTCCGCACAATCGACTTTAAACTGCCAGATTTCAGAGCGGTTAAGGATGGTCTGGTCCATGTAAGCAGTTACCTGCCAGGCATATTTCTTTTTGTTTTGGAGTTCCTTAGCTATGGGCGGATATGTCAGAACCGGTGATATCAGGTTCGCCTGGTCGATCAGCGGTAGATTATAATTCAACGCTTCTGTTGCGCTTTGCCCCTTTTTGATCTCGGTCAGCGTAAGCCGGTACCTGGCCCCGGGGATCGCCGGTACCAGCGGCTGCCAGGTAAGCACCGGCCGTTTGTCGCAGATCACGTCCTCATCATACGGATCAATCAGGTTAAGCTCTGAAAAAGGAGCCAGCGTATAGGAAAAACATTGTTCTAAAGGAGCGTTATCACTATGTTCGAAACTGATTTCGTAACAATATTCATAATCACCTTCCTGAAAAATACGGCTTCGGCTGGTCAGCTGTCCTAGGCGGTTATCTGAAAACTGTATCATTGCTCCGCGAGCGGCCGCAAGCGGAATAGGGTTACTCCCGGTAGGTAGCGAAAATCCAGGAGTGACGATTTTACATACGGTACCCGACTGGCGTTCAGTAACCGTGATGGTAAGCGTAACCCTTGCCGGCTGAACCTGGTTAATGATCCGGCAGTTAAGCAGGCCATTGAGGTTCCTCCCGTTGGTTTCAGGAACAAACTGTACATTGATCTGCGCGAAGGCAGGAGCACAACAGCCGAGTAGCAGGAAAAACATTATTTTTTTGATCATTGTTATATTTTGAAATGATATCTTAAACTAAGTTCCGCCCGGCACAGGGGATACAGATCCGGATAAAGCGACCTGATCATATTCTTTCGCAGGTCTACATAGGAATCAAGGTCGAAATGGCTGCCCGCAAATACCTGAAAGCCTTGCCTGATACCGCTTTGGCGCACAATTCCCGTGTTCTCCAGGTAAGTGATCCCCGAGGACATACCGATTTTCCCGAAAAGCGTATACTGGTAAGTGACATCGGAATTGAACAGGTCCCCGATCAGGTGATAGGACGCCAGCTCCTTGTTGTAAAAAGCGGATGCTGTCAGCGTGTTCTTATGGAGCAAAAGTGTTTGCGTATAATTCAGCATCAACAGGTTGCCTGCTCCCTGCATAGCATTCATATTCGAGAAATCCTGTTTACCTATAGTGAAATGACTGACACTAAAATATTTACCGATCTTAAAAGATGCGTTGCCATCGATCTGTATTTTTTGGAAACCGTATACCGGAGAAATTACATTATCAATTTTCTTATCCGTACCGTTGGTAATGTATTTAAAACTGAGCTGGAATTTACGGCTGACCTGGTATCTCGAGTCCAGCTGGAACTGACGTGTCTCCCAACGATCGCCTGAGGTATAGCTGATCGGCATATTACTGAGGTCTGTCCGAAAAATAAAGGTAAGCTTCTTATCATAGAATGATTTTTTCAAGCTTCCGCCGAACTTCATACGCGCGCCACCGAAGCCATTGTTCGCCGGGTTTTGGTAGCCCATTCCCGCATAATTGAAATAAAAGTTATCCGAAGCATCCAGCTCCTTTACTGTAAGCTGGTGCCTGAAACCGAAAGAAAGCGCTGAGAAAAGATTGTTGGATAAATTACTGCTTAAACCAGACTTTTTATCAAGCACGGCCTCGTTACTGTGGTGCAGCTGATTATCATACAACGTCGTTGTTTTTGAAACGTCCAGGCCTACGTTTCCGAGATTACCCAGTTTCAGGCCCTTCGAAATGGTCAGGGCCACATTGTTTGATGATATGGACGGCGTCGCATAAAGACTATTATGAAAATCTTTATTGAAGGAGCTCACCAGAGAGATCTTCAAGTTACCCGCCCCGGGTTTCATCAAATCAGCTCCGATATAGGTTATGCTTCTCGCCTGATTATAAATCGAGTTCTGAAAACCGGCATCCTTGAATGAGCTGACATCGTTCACCGTTCCATAACCAAAGGTAAGCGGGGTTCTCCCCGCCCTGTAAGTAAGGTGGGTACCGCTGGTGAACAACTCACGGCTTTGAACACTCCCGGGAACCTTATTTCCATAGGATCCAAGTTTAAAATCATCCACTCTTGAAAACAGCGACTGAATGCCGTTGGATGGCTTATTTTCCATAAAACTGCCACCCAGTTCGGACGTATTGAAATTGCGGTCCTGCATCAACTGTTCAACCTTCAGCATTTGCCTGACGTCAACGCCATGATTTTCCAGTTCGTCCCTGATCGATATGATCGTTGAGGCGAGGCTATCGGCCTGTTTCGGGGTTATTTCGGGAAGGACTTTTTTCGGGTCAAAAGTACTACCCGGGCTGTAGGCAAGGGTCGATTCATTTAATGCCATTGACCGCGCGGCGACAACAGGGCGACTGGCTTGCTTATTGATAATATCCGCAAGATCGATCTTGTCCGTTTGTCTCGATGATAACAAGATCTCGCGGGCGGTGTGGTTGATCACACTTTTACCGATGGAATCACGGACTGTAAGTGATCGTCTGACAATCCCGTTGATATCTATGCTATCCACAGGAAGCAGCGCTTTAATATAGGACAGATCAGGATAAGCGCTAACATTTTCGGCTTCCGTATAGGAATTTATTTTGGCTGCGAGCTGCGCCTCATTCATGTTCTTAATTTGTCCGATATTAAGGGGGTCGGCAAAATAGTCAGTGATCTGCTTGTTCTCTGAGATGTTTTTAAGTGACGCTGTTTTCCATCTTGAACGATCGTTTAAAGTATTGCTCAGCATCTCTTTCCCCGAATCATCAGCTGCCTGACCGCTGATATCGGCAAGCTTGCCACGGATGCTGTCGCGTCTTCTGGAAACGTCATCCAGTAATTGCCGTCTGATCTTTTCCTTGTCCATAAGGAGCAACCTGCTCACCACAACCGGATCATCAAGATAGCGGGCTAAAGACACCTTCGCAGGAAGATTCTCATAGACGTTTCGGTTTACTATTTTTTCGGTCAGCGTTTTCCGGGTATACCCGGTCAGGTCAAGGCCTCCGAAAACATCCCTGCGCAGCTCTTTATATTTGAGCAGGTCGCTTCTCAACAAGTTCTTTAACTGCCCCTGATTAAAATCAAATTTAAACAGGCTATTCTGTCCATACCGCGACCCCATGGAAGATGCCTGATCAGTGGAATAATTGATATTCAATGGCAATCCCCAGGCATTCAACTGACCTGTGACGCTAAAAACATTCGCGTATTTCCTGTTCCCTGTTATTGCGGCAAGAAAGGGATTATTGTAAGCGGGGATGACCGGATGGTACCTGGAGGAGTTCTCAAAAGTTAGGTCACCTGTTATGGGCTTGATTTTTAATGAAGATAACCCTTTTTCGATGACGCTCACGCGTTGAAACCGGCTATTAGCAGCGCCTTTCAGGCTATTGCCCGCAGATTCAACTGAACCGGATGCCTCCTTGACCTTAGCGGCGATGCCCCGGCCGGCATCTGAAAATTTAAGTTTGGCAGCCGAGTCGACCCGGCCGCGTATTTTTAACGCCAGTACCGAAGAATCTGGTTTTAGGGTTTTCTCATTCACCACAGCGACTTGTTGCGCCATGGTCAAAAGTGGGAAAAGGCCAAAAAAGATTGAGAACACGACTCCGCGTGGCGAAAAGCGGGATACAGTTTGTTTTATGATGCACCGCATGGCGGTCAATACTGAGATCATATTCGTGATAAGGTTAAATTTCAATATGCCCTATCAACGAAAAATGATATGATTGTCGGTTTAGGGCAACATTATTCCGGATTTTCGACGATCATCATATTCTACGGTCGCAGCAACAGCGGAATATATCGTTTTCGTTCCGATAACATGTATTACGCAAATGTAATACTTATTGTTACAAAAAAGTTAAAAAAATAACTCCATATTCGAATATTTTTTAACTTATGAGGATTTGAATAATATTACACTGGTTTTCATATATTTGCAATACGTTAAGACCTGTAACCTTGCCTTAAAAAATGACGGAGCACTTTCTCTACGAAACACCTGGTAACCCTGCGCTTAACTTTAATCCTTTTTGCCCGAGAATCGAATAGTTTAAGATTACGTTAGCCCTTTTAATGAAAGTATCCTGTTTCGCCTCAGCTTTTTTATGTGTGACGCTTTGCCTTATAATAAGGCAGCGTGTGCATGCGCAGATAACCTCGAGTTCCGGCCGGGAATTTTGGGTAGCATTCCCTACCCATGTTCCGGATTTCGACGGCCAATTCAATACACTACCGGCCCAGTTAAGCCTTTTTATTACCGGAGAAGAAGACTCGAAAGGCCATGTTGCCGCTGGTGGATTTTCCACCGACTTTAGCGTGACGGCGCACCAGGTGACAGAAATCAAAGTCCCGAGGGGCAGTGTGTACATCAATGAAGAGGAAGCAGGTCAGGTTCTTCACAACCGTGCCGTACGGGTAACTGTCGAAGCGGGGTTACCTGGTGTGACCGTTTATGGGCATATCTTTGCCGGGCAGCGTTCAGCGGCGACACTGGTACTGCCGGTGGATGCACTCGGTGGCACTTACTACAGTATGAACTACCCGCAGCATGATACAGAGGGCAAAAATTATATCACTGTTGTCGCCACTGCACCAAATACGATGGTATATTTTAAAAGGGGAAACACAACCCTCGCGACCGCCGACCTGAAAGAGATTAATGATGTATATGAATACCTTTCAGACGAAGACCTCAGCGGCGTAACCGTATCCACAGACCAGGGCGACGGTGGTTGCCAGCGCTTTGCCGCCTTCAGCGGCAGCACCGGGGTTTACATCTCACCTCAGGGATGCACACCTCGCTCGCTTGATCCCCTTTACCAGCAATGCCTTCCGCCAGAAAGCTGGGGCAGAGAATATGGCTATGTTCCCTTCAGCACTTCAAGCCCGGACTTTACAGGCCCCGTACGCACCGCCGGGCAGTTGCTACGCATTATGGCAGGATCCTACTACACGGAAGTCAGCATTGACGGTCAAAAGGTTGCCTCGCTTAACCCGGGAGAGTACTATACCACACCACAACCGCTTACCAAGCCGGCGCATATCAGTTCGAATTACCCGGTGATGGTCGCGCAGTTCGCCCTGTCTCAATCCTGCAGCAATAGCAACGGCAGCAATAAGGGATATAGCGACCCGGATATGGTGCTGCTCAATCCGGTTTCCTTAAGTATTAAAGACATCGCGATCTATTCCTCCGCCAGGGAAAAGATCAGCGAACAATACGTCAATATATTGCTTCCAACTTCTGCAACAGGCAGCTTCAGGATCAACGGACAATCCCCTGCGGAACAATTCCAACCAATGTCCACGATGCCGGGATTTTCCTATCTGCAGCTATTATTGCCAAAGAATGCCGGCGGGACTTTCCGGCTGACCGCCGCAGCGGGCTTTAACGCAATCGCCTACGGATTCGGGAACGTCGAATCTTACGCTTACTCCGCCGGCACAAACCTGGGCGCACGCTACCAGCTACAGGCCTACCGCATATCTACCGGGGAAAAAATAGATACAGCCTGCGCAGATGATAATGATTACGAGTTTTGGCTCACTTTGCCATACGACTCCCCTGATATTTTATTTGAAACTGACGGATACACCCTGAGGTATCAGGGACACCCACCAATTTTAGGTGAGCGGGATGGGGTCACCACCTATTCTTATATTATGTGGAAACTCTTACCCTTTAACAACCCGGGCGAACACAAAATAACGGTAACCGCGGATTACCCCAATGGCCATCATAACTGCGGACTTGACAAGGATATTATAAATGGAACCTTCCAGGTGCTTGACGGACCGGCAGTTGCTTTCCGGTCGGAAAAAGATGACTGTGGTTTAAACGTCGGGTTCACCGATAAGACCCCGGGCTTAACGGCCGGAGCAAAATGGGAATGGGATTTCGGTGATCCGCAAAGTAAGGAAAAAAATCGTTCTTCTCTGCAAAACCCATTTCATCAATATCCTTCGCCCGGAAAGTTTGAAGTAACGCTTTCGGTGGTGAATGCTTTTGGCTGCCAGGCAATCAAAAAACAGATCGTAGAGATCGGACCGTCCGTGGAACCGGTATTCGCCTGGGCCTCTCCAGCCTGCGAAGGGAAACAGGTCACATTTTCAGACAAAACGCCCGCAGATATCGCATTCGTCATTAAAAACCGGACCTGGGATTTTGGTGATGGCACGACCCTTGTGTCCGATCAACCTGAGATAAAGCATTTGTACAACCGTGCAGGCAATTACACGGCCAAAATGACCCTGACCGGGCAATCAGGCTGCGTCAGCTCTCCGGTATCAGCAAATATTGCCGTTCAAAGTCGTCCCACCGTAAGTTTCGAATTACCGGACGCCTGCGCAAGTGAAGTTCCCGTTACCTTTCACGCCTCGCCGGCAGCCACTAACGGGGATAACGATGTTATATCCTATGCCTGGAATTTCTCAGACCCCTTCGCTGATCCGGCTAATCCAAATTCAGCGTTCTCGCCGGACGCATCACATATTTTTACGCGGGCCGGTAAATATCAAATATCTTTGACCGTGTCCCGGGCATCCGGCTGTGATACCACGATCAGCAGAGAACTTAGCGTCAGCAGCGGAGATCCCAATGCGCTGTTGGAGGCCAATGGTAGCGATAAGATCTGTAGCGGTACCCCATTGGTTGTCCGTAATTTGTCGGGCGTGTCAGGCCCCGGAAAAATAAGTCGGCTGGTAATCTTTTTTGATCAGGATACATCTCCTGGCGATTCCGTGGTCATTTCCAGCCCTGAATATGGTCAGCTTATTGAGCACAGCTATCCGGCCAACAAAACAGGGGAAACCTTACAGTATAATATCCGATATCTGGCCTACTCCGGAAAATCATGTTTTTCGTTAAATAGCCTTGAAATAAGCATACTCCCGGAACCCGAATTATATTTTGATGCGGTTAGTCCGCTGTGTTCAACTGCTTCCGCGGTCAGGATAACCGATGCTGGTGAAAGACATCATATGCCGGCAGTGTCTGTTTTTTTTACAGGTAAAGGAGTCAGCACCGATGGCCTGTTCGACCCGTTTTTAGCAGGGGAAGGCAGCCATACGATCACCTATCACTTTGTCGGTGAGAACGGATGTACCCAAACTATTGACCGGGATATCCTGGTCGAAAAACCGCCACGTGTGTCCGCTGCAGATATTACGGTTTTAGAAGGTCAATCGGCAACACTCGTACCACAATACTCAGGCACCAACCTGAGCTATGAGTGGAGCCCGGCTGCTTACCTGAATAAACCTGACATTGCATATCCTAAAATATATCCGGCAGCAAGCACGGAATACCGGATCCGGGTTTGCAACGGAACCTGCAGCGCGGAAACAACAATCCATGTTAAAGTGCTTTATCGCCCAAAGCCGGCAAACACTTTTACACCGAATGGCGACGGTTACAATGACCTTTGGCAGATCAGCAATATAGAAGATTACCCGAATGCACAAATCTCTATTTTTAACCGATACGGGATGCTGCTTTACGAATCGAAAGGAATCTATCGTCCCTGGGATGGCAGGTTCAATGGGACTGTCGTTCCCGCAGGCACCTATTATTACGTGATAAAAACAGATCACAGGATTAAGGACATCAGCGGATATCTTGTGTTGATCAAATAAGTTGGTAAACAGCCAATCTTTACCATATCACACCTGCAACGATAGGATAGCTACGGCCTTCAAGCTGCGTTAGCCGGTCCGCCCGCCTATCCCACCTTCAGCTTGTTAAAGTAAATTGCCAAGGTGAAGGGAGGGAATTATAGCTAATCCGAAATATTACTTCGTGAAGCTTATAAAAAAATATCACCTCAAGCAACTTTTACATATATTATTCGTAATAATTAATAAATAACACAACGAAGGAAAACAAGTTTTTTTGAGACGAAAATACCAAGAATCAATTTCAATGCACTTTCCAATGTTTAAACGTCTTATTATATTATTATGACCAGGGCAATAAAAAATGATAAAGATCATATTATAAGCATATTAACAAAATCCTTCGATACCAATCAAAGTGTAAACTATATAGTTTTGCAGGGCCATAAAAGAGAAGAAAGGATTGCAGCATTGATGGACTATTCCTTCGAGCTCTGTTTTTTATTCGGTGACGTCTGGCTTTCCGATGACCGGTCCGCCTGCGCGCTCGTAATGTATCCGCATCGGAAAAGAATAACCCTCCGGAGCATTATACTTGACATCAGGCTTATCTGGCAGGCGATAGGGCTCCAAAACATCAAAAGAGCCATTGACCGTGAAAACAAAATAAAGGCGAAACAAACCAAAGATCCGATGGCATACTTATGGTTCATCGGCGTAGACCCGCAGTTCCAGCAGCAGGGCAGAGGAAGCCGGCTTATGGCGGATCTTATTGCCGACGCCCGGGAAAAAGGCACCTCCTTCTTTCTGGAAACATCCACACCGGAAAACATTCCCTGGTATGAACGATTCAATTTTAAAATTTATGAACAGCTTGACTTAAGCTACATCTTATACTTTTTAAAACAATAAGTTCGGCATTTCCACCACCTACCTTTCCTACAATACCATGCTGGTTTTTGGCACACAGATTCATATCGTAACCTTTGTTTTCATTCTGCTGGAAACAGGAATGTTAATATTCCAGTTTTCTTACTACCTGATCCGACCGGAGGATAAAAACAGGCTCCGGTACCTCATCCTGTTAATTTTACTACTGCTTTATAACGTGACCGGTGGTCTATTCCCCGACCCCAAGCTTAAACTGAACATCCCGATCCAGGAAATGATCGCCTACGGCAGCGGATTTTTAATGGCCTCTTACTTTCCTTTTTATTTTTACCGGACATTCGATCTCCAACGATTGCGATGGCATGCATTATTTGGCGTCCCGCTATTCCTGATGGCCCCCTATCTTATCTTTTTTATTGTAGTTTACGGGATTTACGGCAACCTCAATGTCAGTATAAAATATGGCATGATCATTCCTTTCCTCTACGCGCTGGTATTGCTTTGGGCGATGTTTCGGGCAATACGTCAAAAACATAAGCAAAACAGGGATGCCAGGCAGTATCTGGAAGAAATCATGATGTATCTGGCCATTAGCCCCTGGGCGTCCCTGACGGTTTTCGGGTTTGTGGAAGAAAGCCAGATTGTGGAAGTATTGTTCACCAATACGGGCATAATCGCCGTGAGCTTTTTGTTTATATGGCAATCGATAAAAAACACCCGTGACGAATACCGACGGCTATTAAACCTGTCGCAATCTACTACTCCACAATCGCTGGAGCAAAACGCCCGCATTTACGGACTGACTAAAACAGAACTCGAAATCATACAATATCTGAGGAGCGGAATGAGCAACAGGGAAATCGCCGAAACTTTATTCATATCAGAAGAAACCGTCAAGAAACATCTGTACAACACTTTTAAAAAAACAAATGTAAAAAACAGACAGGCGCTGATACACAAGCTGCAAATGTATCATACATAATTCAATAGTGAAAATTCACCGTCAAATTACCACTTTTTTAGTAGCGTAATTACACTTAATTGGTATTCCTACACACTTTCATCCATCCTATTTTTGCCTGTCTGCCAATCTGAAACAGCAGAGTAGCTTATGGGAAAAATCTACCTACCCTATTCAATGTGATAATTGTAGCCAGTTAACGGGCGTTGAAGGGGCATTAATCAAATATCAGAAATATGTTACAAAAGTTAAATCCCGGGTTATGGGAACCATCCAAAGTTCATCCCGGATTCCCTGATTTATTTCTTCATTTTTCGAAACTGACTTGCGAGTACCTGGGTAAAAAAAACATTTTGTTTAAGGGAGGGTCGCTATGCGCAATGGAATGAAATTTACCTATCCCTTTGGTTGGCTCGATGAACTGGCCGAAGTTATCATGAATCCCGAAAAAAATAAGGCTCTCGCGCTGACGCCGGATGACCTGTCGCATATCCGGGAACGGCTACCCGGAGAGTTTGGTAACATCAGGGAGACTCTTAAAAACCAGACGTTCGCCCTTTATTCCAATGAGAAGATCAAGGTGGTCGCCGGACACTATGACCAGGCTATCCGCCTGCTAATGCAGCAGATGCGCATTAACCTGGCGCTTTATCCTCCTGAAGACTTGTTAAGGGACACGGCTCAGCTGTTATTGGATCACCTGAACGAATTCAGCCAGAGCATGCATCAGCGTTACCAATCCACAGACGGTGAAACATCACTTGCAGACCAACCCGAACTACAGCCGATATACAAGGTTCTCTGCCGGCTCAGCGTCGACCAGATAGCGATCATTTTAAAGGCGGCTGACGATATCAAACTGGTAATCAGCCGGTCATTCAGCCAGGTACTCAAAAGTATCGTTCCATATCTCTCAACCCAGCGATTTGAGAACTTCTCCTGGAAAAGCGCACGCAGCAGCACTTATAAAATGGAAAATAATGATAAAGAAGCGGTCATTGGAATTCTCGAAGCTTTAATCAGAAAGGTCCGGGAGTACGGATAATGCGAGCCTGATAATTTCCGCCACTTTAGTTCGGATAAATTCAACAACATCAATAGAAGATCTGTAAAAAAGCCTCTCATGTAGAGGCTTTTTTGGTACCTGATAATTCCCGAAAATGACATCGTCGATTAAAAAGATAGCATTTGCGGGTAATGTTGGATGAGCAAATTGTACAAATAATTTCGATGACTTTATCATCCTGAAACTCATGTCCTATCAGGGCCCATAATATATCTACCGATCCACACATCAGCAGCCTGATATCCCCTGCTCGAGCCGGCCCACTCGGACGCGCACGCCACCCAATAACTACGCTACGTGAAAATGCCTAATCTGAGCGAATTATTGCGCAACAACAAGAACACAACAGACTCATTTTCAGAAGGCTTCAACAACTACAGAAAGGGTGCAATATTATATTGAAGTTTTTGCCTATCGTCCAATGCGGCAATTTTGTATCAACGAACGGCAGGCAATCTGCCCAATTACGATCAGATACAAATAGTCTAAGAAATGAATCATTTACTCCATCAAATTACCTGGCATCAATACTTGACTGCCACCTTCACAGCGGCCATCGTGTATTATGTTTTTATCGGCTGGAAATATTACCGCAGCGAGATCAGCTTAATTTTCAATCTCCTGACCGGCAAAAAAGATGACCGGAACGAGCTACCCGCCGCACTGCAATACCAGGGCGAAGAAAACCAGTCAGCCGAAATACCCTCCACGGCGATACCGGCATTTGAAAAACAGGAAGACGAACCTTTCCAGGGCGCTGCCCGCAGCCTCGCCAACCGCCTGACCGGATGTATCGATGAAGCTGCGGATGAACCTTTCGCCCCCGATAAACTCATCATCAAACTCAAAAAGATACTTAACGACCATCCCGATGTCGCGGCAACGCCCGAGCGGGAAGCGATCAACGCACTCATCGTCAGCGAATGCGAAAAAACAGGCACGGCACTGCTGAGCAGAATTGAAGTGGATATGTGGTGGAGCGTTTAGCACGCCGTGCCCTTTCCCTGGCCCCGCGACCTGCGGGGCCCTAATGGGAACTCAACTAAATCAAAATACTGCTGCCCCGGCCCCGTGCTGTAGAGCCATGACTGGATAAGAATGGGTTACGGGCGCAGCAAATTTCCCGCCCCTCCCGATCACCCTCGGGAGCGGGTAAGGGAAACCCATGCCCAAATTTTAACAACAAACGATACGTGAAATGGAAAAGTGCAAAAGAAAATCGTGGGGCAAAGCCCTGAAAAGAACCGCGCTGTGCGCAGTACTCATTACCAGCTGCCTCTTGGCCGATGCCCAGGATGGCAATGCCGGCATCCAGCAGGCCAACACCCAGGTAAGAAGTTATTTTGAAAGCGGCACCAACCTGATGTACGCCATCGGTGCCATACTCGGACTGATCGGTGCCGTCAAAGTTTACTCCAAATGGAACGCCGGTGACCAGGACACCTCTAAAGTAGCCGCCGCCTGGTTCGGCTCCTGCATCTTCCTGGTCGTGGTTGCTACCATCATCAAATCATTCTTCGGCTTATAAACCAACGACTATGAAAACGCTACTCATCGGCAAACTGCACAGCTATATGGTGCAGCACCATACCGACCTGCTCATCGCCTTACAGGAAGATCATCGCCTGAGCCACTATTTAGGCAGCAAAGTGGATTCCATCAGCGGACTGATCGAAGAACTGCAAAAAGAGAACCGCCCGGGTTATGTCATCGAAGCCTTATGCCTCGAAGAACTTACCCGTGACCTTCGCCCGTCCCGCTTCAGCTGGATGCGCGAACTGCTGGAGGATGAGTTCCCGGAAGCCTACCAGCAAATGAACCGCAGCGGCATCCTAACCTACGAACTGATCAACCTGACCGGTGCCTGCGAACCCATTTTCGACGTCTTCGGCTTTGGCGAAGAACACGAGGATCTGCCCGCCCTGCGCGATGCCGTCACCGGTATGATCGCTGAATACCTCGAAAACCAACAACCCGAAAACTAAGCAGGCATGGCATTCAATTCCCTCCATAAACTCCGAGACAATATCGAAGCCATCCGCATCGCACTGGCTTACCAACCCGGTGATATCTTATCGCCGGATGCTATTGCCACCTTGCGGCAAAACACCTGGAAAAATTAAAAAAAACATGAACAACAGCATTTACACCATTAACAAAGGCATCAATAAAAGTATCGAATTCCGGGGCCTAAGGGCACAATACATCTGGTATTTCGCCGGTTTGGTACTCGGGCTGATGATTGTCTTCGCCTGCTTATACATTTTCGGTGCGGGCTCGCTCATCTGCTTTACGGTATGTGGTTCTACCGCCGCCTTTGGCAGTATTAAAATCTTCGCGCTCAGCCGAAAATACGGAGAACATGGCCTCATGAAAGCCATGGCCCGCAAGCGCGTCCCCCGCGTCCTCAAATCCTACGGCCGCCGCTTTTTCCAGCAGTTAAACGATAAGGAGGTACAACGATGAATAAATTAAGAGAACCGGTTATCTATAGTTTCGATCAGATCAGTTACGTGGTGGATATTGAGAACCAAGTGCTACGACAAACAGATGCGCCCGAGAAAGAAATATCATTTATTAATCAAATGACCGATTTCGGTGACCACTACCTGCTGGCCTGGGATGAACAAAACAAAATTCCGGCAACCGATCCTGAGAAAGCAGAACCCTATATCATCCCCCCGCTGATTGAACTCGATCCCGAGGGTATGGCTGCCAGGTATGGGCTAAGCCCGGAGCAATTAGCAGGCAGGACGGATTTCGATGTCATGGTTGACCAGGAAGCGTTAAAGGCGCGTCAAAACGGAACCCTTCCACAGATCGATATCGCCGGCGAAAAATTCATTGTCGATCTCCGTTTGCAGGAACTGCGACACGCGGAATATTTCTTCCCGGTCATCAGCCTGAAATCATTGGAGATAACCGATGACGGCTGGCATTACGAGGCTTTTTATGAACCCATCATGAAGCAGGTAGTACAACTGGATCCGAAGCTGACTGAGTTTCCCAACGGTATCATCAAGATCAGGCTTCCCAATGAGATCGGGCTTGATCCGGTCGGAACGGCGCGCATCTATGGTATGGCAGAACGTGACCTGCTGCGCCGGTATCCGATACAAAAAGAACTGAAAGCAGAAGTTATCCCGCTCAGCGAAACCTATGTCCCACGCCTGATCCGGGAAAACCGGGAACAACTGCAACGCGAGCATGAGCAAATTACCCGGCGCATGCGGCCAGGCAAAAGGCCGGGATTTTAAAGGGGCAGACCAGTGAACGTGAAAGAGATTTGAGATGGAAAAACAACTGAAAGATATATTACCGATCCTGGGCATTGAAAACGATGCCATCCTGTCCAAGCAGGGCGAGTTTACGCTCGCTTTCCGCATCAGCCTGCCGGAAGTTTTTACGTTATCCGATGAGGATTACGAAAACCTGCACCAGGCCTGGGTAAAAGCCATCCGGGTTTTACCCAAAGACAGCGTACTGCACAAACAGGACTGGTTCCTGAAAAAGCAGATTAGGCCTGCCGCGGAAGCTAAACGCCCGACATTTTTAGGTGAAGCCAGCGACCGCTATTTTACCGGGCGGGAATACCTGGCGCATGACTGTATCGTTTACCTGACCCGCAAGCCGCAGGCGCGCAAACCATCCAGTTCCCTGTTTTCTAATCTGATCCGGCCGACATTAGTGCCTCGTGATATGCTTGGCGCACAGGCTGTGCGTGAATTCCGTGATACGGCCACCCAATTTAAACGGCTGCTGGAAGACACCCGATTGATCACCGTGATAGAAGTGGGTGCAGGCGACCTGCAAAGCCAGCTGAAATCGACCGGGCTGATCGAGCGTTATTGTTTCCTGGCGGAAAAGGAAGGCCGACAATTATATCAGGATATTGCTTTTGGCGATGCTTTAAAAATCGGGAACCGCGAAGTCGCTATTTATACCCTCGGCGATACCGAAAGCCTGCCCGCACACTGCGGGTCAAGGCTAACTTATGAAGCCTACTCCACCGACCAAACCAAGTTCCCGGTCAGCTTTGCCGCCAGGCTCGGCTTATTGTTAAATACCAGCCATGTATATAACCAGTATATTTTTGTAGGCGATGCGCAGGCAACATTAAAACAACTGGAAAAGAAAAGACTGCGGTTGCAATCTTTGTCCGCCTATTCGCGTGAAAATGCCATTGCGCTGGACGCGACCAATGATTTCTTGAACGAGGCCATCAGCCAGCAGCGCTTACCGGTTAAAGCGCATTTCAATGTGATGGTTTGGTCGGCTGACCGGGAAGAATTGTTGGTAAAAGGCAACCAGGTCTTATCCGCTTTAGCCGCGATGGATGCGTCAGCTAAACCGGAAACCGATGGCGCGGCGCAGATCTGGTGGTCGGGCGTCCCCGGCAACGCCGCAGACTTTCCTGTAAACGATACGTTTGATACTTTCGCCGAACAGGCAGCCTGCTTCCTGAACCTGGAGAGCAATTACAAAACGGCAAAATCCTCTGAGGGCATCCGCTTTTGCGACCGACTTTCGGGCCGGCCGGTTTACGCCGACCTCTTTGATGCTCCGCGCCACGAGGGTATTACCTCCAATATGGGTACGCTGGTTTGCGGCACGTCGGGCGGGGGCAAATCCATGACCGTTAACCATATCCTGCGTTCGCTTTATGATCAGGGCGCGCATTGCGTAACCGTAGACATCGGTGGCAGCTATCTCGGTTTATGCGATACTTTAAAAGGCTATTATTTTACCTATACCGAAAGCGCCCCCATCAAATTCAACCCTTTTTATTTATCCAAAGGCGAAGTGCTGGATACCGAAAAAAAAGAAAGTTTAAAAGCGTTGCTGGTGTCCCTATGGAAAGGAGAGAACGAAACATTTAACCGGGCGGAATATGTGGCTTTATCCAACGCTTTGCAGGGTTATTATGAATTTTTAGCACAAAACGCCCCGGTATTCCCCGGCTTTAACTCCTTCTACGAGTACCTTGAACGCGATTATCGTGGGGTACTCCAGTCGCACCGCGTGAAGGAAAGTGCATTTGATATGGATAATTTCCTGTATGTATTACGCCCGTACTACAAGGGCGGCGAGTTTGATTACCTGCTCAATGCGAGTGAAAACCTCGACCTGCTGAGCCAGCCTTTTATCGTGTTCGAACTGGACCAGATCAAGGACCATCCCATACTCTTCCCGGTGGTTACGCTCATCATCATGGAACTGTTCATCTCCAAAATGCGAAAGCTGGCGGGTGTACGTAAAGTGCTGACCATTGATGAAGCCTGGAAAGCCATCGCCAAATCCGGCATGGCCGAGTTCCTGCGCTATGCCTTTAAAACCATCCGGAAATTCAACGGCATACCCATCGTGATTACCCAGGAACTGGAGGATCTGGTTTCCTCACCGATCATCAAAGATGCCATCATCAATAACGCGGACATCAAGATCCTGATGGATATGCGCAAGTTCCAGGGCAAGTTCGACAAGCTGCAGGACACGCTGGGCCTGTCTGATAAAGGCAAAACCATCCTGCTGTCGGTCAATAAGGATAACCGCGAAATTTTTATTGATATCGGCGGGCAAATCATGAAAGTGTACAAAAATGAACTCTGCCCCGAGGAATACTATGCTTTTACCACTGAAGGCAAAGAACGTGTACAGGTGCAGGAATTTGCCCGCAAACATGGTAGCATCGAAGCCGGTATCGCCGCTTTGGTCGCCGAAAAAAAACTAACTAAAGCTACCTCATGAAAAAGAAAATTTCCATAATACTCTGCCTGGTGGTATTGCTCCTGGCAGCGCGACGGGCAAACGCGCAGATACCGGTGGTCAACGTGGTTTCCGGACTGATCAAAAAAGTGATCGTAGCCATTGACCTGGGTGTGCAGCGCCTGCAGAACAAAACCATCGCACTGCAAAACGCCGAACAGCAGATCGAGAATACGCTGCACTTGAACAGCCTCCGGGATATTAACGGCTGGCTTGATAAAGAGCGGAACCTGTACGCCGGTTATTATCAAGAATTGGCGCAGGTCAAAAAATTGCTGGCGGATTACCAAATGGTGAAAGATGTGATCACCCGCCAAAAGCAATTACTCTCTGAATGCCAGCGGGCCAGCGTGCTGTTCAATAAAGACGCTCATTTTTCAGCCGGGGAACTCCGCTATATGGCCACGGTCTACGACGGTATTTTGCAGGAGAGCCTGCGTAACCTGGAAGCCGTAACCACGGCAGTCACGGCATTAACGACCCAAATGGATGATGCCGACCGCTGGCTGCGGATCGACCAGGCGGCAAAAGCCATCCAGCTGAACCTGGATCATTTGCGCCAGTTCAACCGGCAGAATGTATTGCTCAGCCTAGCCCGTTCCAGGGATGCGCTCGACCGTTCCGCCGTACAGCAGCTTTACGGGCTCAGCCATTAATTGACACTTTAAACAGATACCATATGAAAACCAAACTTTGCTTAGTACTTATCTTTTTCAGCGCCGGGATGACGGCAGGCCGTGCAAACGCGCAATCCTATTCCTTAGGTGACCTTTTCGGGCAGCAGGGCAAAAAAGAAAAACTGATGGCGGCCCAGGTGGGCGGAATCTACACCTACGTCAGCGCCCTGAAAAGTGGCTACAACATCATGCACAATGGGCTTAACCTGGCCGATGAACTGAAAGGCGCGACTTTTGGCCTGCATACGGGTTATTTTAATTCCCTGCAACAGGTCACTGTAGTTCAGCAAAACCCAAAGGGCAAAGCTGTTACCGATCTGTATAAGGAACTCAGCAACCGTTTAAACTCGGAGATCAGCTGGCAAAAAAAGAACGAGTTACTCAAACCTGCCGAACTGGCCTACCTGGAAAAGGTTGCAAAGAACCTGATCAAGCTGGCAGGCCAGGATATGGCTGAATTAAATGACGTCCTAACCCAGGGCAAATTACAGTTGACCGACCAGCAGCGGTTGGACCGGCTGGATAAGATCTATGCGGGCATGAAGGATAAAGCTGCGTTTGCCGCTTCTTTTGCGGCAAAAACCCATTCGCTGTCACAGAACCGCCAGCGCGCCAAAGCGGAAAACGAACAAATCCGGAAACTTTACGGCAATCCCCAACCATGAAAAAGCAGCTTAAATTTATCGTGCTGGGCCTGGCGTTCGCCTGCTCCGCACCGCTCCAAAGCCGGGCACAATCCGTAGCTGATTGTATCGAGCAACTGGTACTGGATTACCAAAAACTGGCCGGGTTGAAAAGCGTCCTTTCGCAAATGCACTCCGGTTATGAGGTGTTGAGCAAGGGTTACGGCGCGGTCAAAAATGTGTCACAGGGTAATTTCTCTCTGCACCAGGCTTTTTTGGACGGCCTTTTACTGGTCAGCCCGGCTGTCCGTAAATACCCGCGGGTGGCAGATATTATCAGCGACCAGGCCACACTTTTCAGCGAGTACAAAAACGCGGCAAAACGCTTCAACAGCTCAGGCAGGTTCTCGCCCGAAGAATTGCAGTACCTCTCCGCTGTTTATAGCCAGCTCGTCGATGCCAGCCTGAAAAGCCTGGATCAACTCGGAATGGTCATGAGCGACAGCCAGCTACGGATGAGCGATGCGGAAAGACTGGCGGCAATCGACCGTATCTTCCTCGACAGCCGAAACCAGCTGAGTTACCTGCGAAAGTTCAATGACCAGGCCGGGCAAACGGTTCGCCTGCGCGAAAAGTCGGCCGGAGATAAGCAAACCATCAACAGCCTTTACGGCATCAACCCTTAACGATGAAAAAACATATTTTGATTATTGCAATGCTGGCCGTTTGCGCCAGCTTGTTGCCGCAGCCTGCCCATGCCGAAGGGGTTGCAGATGACCTGCACAGCCTGCAGGGCGTACTTTCTCAACTCTACCAGCAAATGCTGCCGCTCTGCCAGGGTATGATCGGCGTGGCACGTGCCATCGGTGGCTTTGCCGCACTTTGGTACATTGCCGCAAGGATCTGGAAACATATCGCGGCAGCTGAACCCGTAGAGGTCTATCCGCTGTTACGTCCTTTTGCCCTGGGCGTTTGTATCGCTGCCTTTCCTGCGGTGCTGGCTTTAATGAATGGCGTGCTGCAACCCGTGGTGACCGCCACGGAAAACATGGTTTCCCGTTCCAATGCAGCCATCGCCTACCTGACTTCCCGGCCGGATGATGATAACGATCCTTTGCCGGCAGGGCAGCAAAATGCCGACCCTGACAAATGGTACCAGTACAGCCATCCCGACAATTCCAGCCCCGACGGCTCATCAGGAAATCCGATCTCCGATGCCTTTTCCGGCTGGAGTATCAAGAACATGGCGCGTAAATGGATCGCCGAGGTGCTGAACGTATTGTTCCAGGCGGCGGCGCTCTGCCTCGATACCATCCGGACGTTCAAGCTGATCGTACTGGCCATATTAGGCCCTCTTTGCTTCGGGCTGAGCATATTCGATGGCTTCCAGCATACGCTGAAGCAATGGCTGGCGCGGTATGTCAATGTTTTTATGTGGCTCCCGGTCGCCAATATTTTCGGGGCGATCATCGCCAGGATCCAGGTGAATATGATCACGCTCGCCCAGAGCGGGCAGTTGCAGGGCAATGAGTTCGGCAATACCAATACCGCTTACCTGATCTTTTTGGTCATCGGTATCCTGGGATATTTCACCGTACCCGGCATAGCCAATTACATCATGAACGTCGGCGGCCATGCTTTGTTCAATAAAACCTCGGCCATGGCCTCCATGGCGGTTTCATACATCAGCGGCTCGGTAATGAAAAACGCCTTTGCTTCCAGTTCGCAAACCAACCATCAGCAAAGCAGCGCCAAACAAACACAGCAGAATACTTACAACACGGAAAAGCTGAAAGGCTCGCCCGGTAAATCTCAATAACCATGTTCAAAAAACTCAAAAATATCGAAACGGCTTTTCAGCACATCCGCGCATTTACCATCGCGGTGATTGCCTGCGCCTTCCTGGGTATCGGCTTCACCGTTTACCAAAGCCACCGGCTGATCGCGACTATCCAAAGCCGTGTGTATATCCTGTTCAACGGCAAAGTGCTGGACGCCGTAGCCGCCGACCGGAAAGATAACGTCGCCGTAGAAGCCCGCGACCATATCAAAACGTTCCATGAGCTTTTCTTTACCCTGTCACCGGATGAAAAGGCGAACAAAGCGAACCTCGGTAAAGCGCTTTACCTTGCAGATGAAACCGCTAAACGTGCCTATGATAACCTGAGCGAAAGCGGTTACTATGCCAACATCATTTCCGGCAATATCAGCCAGCAACTGCAGATCGACAGCATCAACATCGACCTGCGCAATTACCCTTACGCCTTTAAATGTTACGCGACGCAAAGTATCATCCGCACCAGCAGCACGGTAACCCGCAGCCTGGTCACCTCCGGTGAGTTGCGTAACGTTGGCAGGAGCGATAATAACCCGCACGGGTTCCTCATCCAGCGCTGGTCAACATTGGAGAATACGGATATCAAGGTCGTCAACCGCTAACGGTTAGGCGTTCCCGAACGCATTAAAAAAATAAAAACTCAAAAAATAAAGATCATGAAAACAACAACCCTACAGCAGGAACATAAGCGAAAAGCCTTACTCGTCTTGCCCTTAGTCGTATTTGCTTTTACCACTCTGCTATTTCGCACCCTGGGCGGTGGCCAGGCACAGGCAGAAACCCAAGCAAGTAGTCGTGCCCGCGGCTTCAACACCCATCTGCCGGATGCGAAACTTAAAGACGAACACGGTATGGATAAAATGAGCTTTTACGACCGTGCCGCCGCAGACTCTGCCAAACTGAAGCAGGCGCAGCAAACCGACCCTTACGCTAAACGGCTGGCTGATTCTGCATCAGGACAGGCCCTTAACCCCAATGGTGTTTTTTCCCCTCACCAGCCCGATATTTTTGGCGGGGCTGGCATCGGTGAAGACCATGGGGCCGCATCTAAAGAAATTTTACTGAATAAACGCCTGGCTGAATTACAGGCGACCATCAATAAACCTGCGGAAACTCCAAGGACAAACAGCGCCGCTTATATGCCATCAAAGAACAATTTTGAGAACCCCGCAAATTTCCCCGCAACTACAGAGGATCCCGAACTCAAACAAATGAATGGCTTGCTGGAAAAGTTGCTGGACATCCAGCAACCGGAGCGTGTCCGCGAAAAAAACAACGCTACTGCTTCAAGACAGGCGGTTGAACAATTTAGAGCGATACCTGCCGTAATAGACGGCAATCAGAAAATCGTGCAGGGTACGGTGATCAGGATGCGCTTACTGGATAGCGTACGCCTGAACGGCCAGTTATTTACCAAAGGGCAATTGATCTATGGAAGTGGCGATATCTACAACCAGCGGGTGAAGATCAATATCAAACTCCTGCACATCGGGCTGAACATTATCCCGGTAGACTTAACGGTGTATGACCGGACGGATGGCATGGAAGGGATCAGTGTGCCGGAAGCGGTGACCGGCGATGCCTTAAAAGAGGGTATGGTTAACGGTGTGCAGACAGTGGATATGATGACGATGGACCCGTCCATGACGGCACAACTGGCGACTGCGGGCATTAACACCGCCAAAGGCCTATTCTCTAAAAAAGTAAAGCGGGTTAAAGGCAGGTTGAAAAAAGGGCATGAACTGCTGTTGCGTGATAACAGCCTGAGCAAAGCGGGACACTAAATACCAGTCTATGGAATTAAACAATCGCGGGCAAGTTGCTGAATTTCTGCTAAAAGCTGCAGAGCAAAAATGGAATTGGGTGGCTTTTGACCGGAGTAAGGACGACCCCGCCTTTTATGGGTACGCATCCGTTGGTGAAGCTGAAGGATTTTGTACAGCGGCTAATAATGTGTTCGACTATCTCGAGCAAGAATTTGTCGTTGCCGACCATGTATTGGTTCCGGTGGCTAATCTCGCCGCAAGCTTTGATCAACAGCATTTACCGCTTCGTGATGACTTACCAGAGATCGGGCAGCAATTAAAAGATTTGAACCTTAGCCTCCAGCCCGGCTGGCAAATGAACGACTTGCAGGCATATTTACAACGAGAAATGTTTTTCCCGGTGCAATGGCAGCAAGTGATCGAGCCGGAGAAAGAGGTTAAGCGCTTCCTGGTGATCGAGCACACCCATCCGGGTCATCAGATATATGAGATAGGACACGAGGTAGGAATACTAAAATATTTTGAGCGCCAGGAAGATGGGCAAAACTTCCTTTTCGACATGGGCCAAAAACTATCGGCCAATAAAAGGCCTGCAGACCTCATCCTTGCCGGTGAGTACCGTGGGCGCATTTTGAAATTGGATTTGGAAGGCTGGCCGGAAGAACATTGCGGCATTACCCTACTCACACTTCATTGCGATAGAGATGGAAGTATTCGGACATCAACTGCCAACAAACTGGATCGTCCCGTAACTATTGGACAAACACTCTACGCAAGGTTTGACGCTGACCGCGGAGCGGTCAGATTACATGACGGCCTGTTGAAACAGACGGACCCAAAACTACTGGCGGCTTCAACCCATTCCAGCCATTTTACGAAAGAAGTATTAACCTTAAAAAAAGTAAATATTATGAATCAGGAAAGTTTTAATTATAACGCCGATACACTCAAGAACCTGGGTTTTGGCGAAGGGCTTAAAGAAGAATTGCAAACCAAAATGGATCAGAACTTGTCGGAGTTCACGCTGAACCATAGCAGGCAATTCGGGAAAGATGTGGTGGATTCGGTACTCCATTTTTCAAAGGGCGATGACCTTGCCAAAGACATTACTTTTTTCAACCGTTTTGAATCAACGCTTAAAAAAGATGGGATGCAAGATCTCACACAAACCTTCTTTGTGGGGTCGAAGCATAATTATACGCTTCAGGAACGCTACAATATGATGGATGGCAGAGCTGTTTACCGGGAACAACCGAAAATGGAACCCCAAGAAGAAAATGGCATGACGAGGATGAGGCCAACCGGCGAGACTTACTTCGCCTGGCGGAGCCTGAATTTTAAGGAGGCGGATAAATATGGCAACTTCCACCCGAAAGTTATTTTTTGGGACCATGAAAAGGAGTTGCAAAAATACCCGATCAAAAACGTCCAGGAAAAATATGACCGCAACATCATTATGCGGCCTTTGCAAAAAGGGAACCGGGTAGAAATTACGCTGGTACGTAACGGTAATGAAACGCAGGCCTACGTCGTTGCCAACCCGCGCATGATGCGTTTGGATTTTTACGATGCCAACGGGCAAAACCTAAACGTCCGTAAAGTAGAAAAACAAAAAGTGAGCCAAACACAGGCTGTGGAGATGACACCGCAGGAAGTACAAAAGGCGGCTGTAGCCCGTGCTGCTGAACAGGCGCAAACAAATACGCCATCTCAAAACCAGACGCCAACCGCTAAGGATGTAGTTAAGTCGCAAAGTAATGAGGAACAGAAACGGAACCAGGGACAGCGCCGCAGGCAGGGGGTGCATATTTAGGCATGGAAGCTTGCAAACCCTTATCGGTATTTTTCGGGTCGGTCAAAAACGACCCGAGGATATGCAGTACCCATATTGGTTTATTTGCGACGCTGGTAGAGTTTTGGCAGTCTGCGGGTTTTCCAGGCATAGTGCGGGCCTATGCGCATGAGATTATGCCATTGGCCAAAATTTCAGCCAGCACGACCTATCATCGATGTATCCGGGACCTTCATGATTTCGGGTACATTATTTACCAACCGTCCTATAAGCGCAATGAGCGCAGCCGGATAATCTTGAAATGTGGGGATAGGAATGATGGGTAGTGTTCAGGTTATTTGTATAAAAAGCGAGTCGTTCTTCAGACTTTTAGAGTAGGGGCGGCAACCTGCCTTTCCTCACCGTGATGACCACAACCGGCGATCATGACCAGGATGATGTTGGAGCTTCGGTTCAGCTTGATAAATGGTCGCATCTGGTTGTAAGTTTTACTAATGGTACGGCGAAGTATTACATCAACGGCGCAATGGTAAAAAACAGCTGACGTTACCGGCGACCCAACCGCTTTGGTCAACCCGCCACCGGTATCTATCGGGAACGAAATGGCTAAAACAGCTTATAACTTTACGGATCCCAACAGTCCGAATGCATATTTATTGGCGCTATAGATGATCTGCACCTCAATAATAAGTTTTTAAGCGACAACGAGGTTAAGTTCCTTGACACGATGGAACGGCCATAAAGTTATTTTACCCTTGTACAAATCAACGCTCATTTTTAAGTGGCGGAGAAAAAGGTTGCCTGTTCCCAGGCAGCCTTTTATGATTTAAAAGGAAATCTATGGTCATCAATTGCAGAATGGCATATGCTCATTGCCGCCTGCCTTTCCTGTCAAGATCTGAATGCGGTGTCAGTGAAAAAAGATCGGTTGACTGAACTTAGCTCGCCGGCAGGATCGCCTGCCATATAATGACTGAAAATACCAGCCCTTGGTAAGTAAGCATTCGGTGTAATCATACCTACCGCAACCGTAACATACAAGTCTACAGGACTCACGGGCAAAGCTCTCTTCCGTAACAGCTTCATCAGCTCACATGGGCGGCTCAGCATTCCGTTCTTCTTCCCCCACCCGGACTGCAAGGATACGCCGGCCATGAAAACACCAGCCCTGCTGATCAGATCATTATTTCAGCCGTCGAACACAGCCCTGTCACCTTAGAGGTTTTTGTGTTCTGCGCGCCTGGAATAAACTCCCAGGGATTGACCTTTTCGTTTTTCATGACAATCCCGGCATTGCATAAGCGGATTCATATAATTTAGCTTAATTTTACAGAGCATCAGCACCTTATGCTTTTATCTACCTGAAGTTATATGAGAATATCCCGCGCTATCATGATATTTTTTTTACTGGCATTCCCGGTAGCCGGGATGTGCCAAACCGGGCTGGATACAGCCGCCATACTACCCGGTAACGCAACACCCACAGATACTGCGAAACGTTCCATACCTGCAGCTGCTCCTGTCAAACCGGCTGCACCTCAGAATTTCAAGACGGCCTCCGTTCCAAAGTCTGCCCGCGGTAAGCAGACCGATGCAAGGAAAGACCGGCAGGAAAGTTCCGCGGCTAATGATACGCCCCCCCGTGACCGATCCGATTCCGCAGTATTTCAGGCATATCAAGGTTCGCAGATCGCCTATTACATTGCCATCGAAAAAAGAAACCTGAATAGCAAGGCCACAAACGACTCCGTAAGTTCCTATTATATGTGGGCGCTTCAAAACCGCCGGCAAGTCATCAGTCGCCAGCAATTTACAGGGAATATTATTTTTATAATGGTGGTCGTTCTGGTATTGAGCGGCTTATTATTTTCTGCCATACAATTCTATATCGCCGTAAAAAGCGTAAAAAAGCGGTCACCACCGGCCAATGCGGGCACTTCCTTCAAGGCCTCTTTATCTGGTATTGAAGTATCATCTTCTGTGCTGGGCGTAATCGTCCTGACAATCTCAATAGTCTTCTTTTATCTGTACCTGTCAAAAGTTTACCCACTCGTATCCCTGGATCAATTACCGGTTAGCTTGCCCGAAGTTAAATAAATTTTTGAGGCGGCTCTGCGGCGGTCATTGCAGCCATGTGGTCTTTTGAATAAGAAACGGGGCCACCAATCAACGATGATTACAATGCAGCCCCTGATGCGAAAAACGAAGTGAACAGGAACATTGCAGCTATTGAAGCAACGGCAGACCCGGGCATTATTTTATCTGGAGGGCAATGCCCGCTTTCCAGCAACCGGAGGCTACCTGATACCCGGTTCAACGATCAGGTATACAAAGGTCAAAAAAGGACCTCACAACAAACAAAAATTGAACACCACAACAAAACAAATATTCCTTTGAACCCTGACTTTTGCCTTATAAGTCAAACACAAGATGAAAAAGCAAGAAGAGACCGTCCTGGTAACGGGCGGAAGCGGCTTTCTGGCAGGTTATTGCATCCTGCAACTGCTTGAAGCCGGGTATCTCGTCAGAACAACGATCCGCTCTTTGGACAGGCAAAAAGATGTTCTGATGCGATTAGGGGCCGTCAACACCTGTCACATGGAAAGACTGAGTTTTACAGAAGCGGACCTGCTAACAGATGATCACTGGAACGAAGCCGCGGCAGGCTGTTCCTATGTGCTCCATGTGGCCTCCCCTTTTCCGGACAGCGAACCGAAAGACGAAAATGACCTGATCGTTCCGGCACGCGAAGGGACTTTACGGGTACTGAATGCTGCTCACCGGGCAGGGGTAAAAAGAGTCGTTCTTACCTCTTCCTTCGCCGCTATCGGCTACAGCACCGATCCCGAAAGCCACCTCTTCACAGAATCGGACTGGACCGACAACAAAGTCAAGCTTCCCGCTTATATTAGGTCGAAGACAGTAGCGGAGCAAGCCGCTTGGGATTTTATCCGAAGAACCGGAGGGGATACAGAACTGGCGGTGATCAACCCGGTGGGGATTTTCGGACCCGTGCTGGCTGAAAATTTCCCGGGTTCTGTCAGGATCATCGAACGCATGATGTCCGGAGCTATGCCTGCCCTGCCGGACCTCTATACAAACCTCGTGGATGTCCGGGATGTTGCGGATCTGCATATCCGTGCCATGCTGGCTCCTGAAGCGAATGGTGAACGTTTTATAGCATTAAGTGGCGGTAACATGAGTTTTAAGGAAATCGCGCAAACCATTAAAAGCCACATTCCCGAGATCGCCGAACGGATACCTGTTAAAGTCTCCCCCAGCTGGATCCTCCGAATTCTATCCCTTTTCAAACCGGAACTCAGGCCACTGTTGCCAAATTTAGGTATTATCAGGAATGCGTCTAACGAAAAAGCCAGGATCATGCTGGACTGGAGCCCTCGCCCGAATCAGGAGCTGATCGTGGATACCGCGAAAAGCTTGCTTGAAAAAAACATCATTAAAATCTGAGGTGATGATAACGGACAAATTTATATTTACCCTAAATTGCCTGATGATCATGAGTATCGCCGCCATCCTTGAAAGCTGTAATCCGGTCTTTAACGCGATCAGGCGCCAGGATACGGCAGCACGCAAAACAGATCACAAAAATCCGGTCAGCGCTATGATCAGCGAGGACCTCCTGTATGGTCAGCAATGGCTCAGCCAGCCAGGAATAGATACCCTAAGATTAAGGGCCAACGACGGCGCAAGCCTGCAGGGCTATTATCGCCCGGCTTTGCTCAAATCGGATAAGCTCGCCATACTTATTCACGGTTACCGTGCCGACGCACGGATGATGGCTAAATACGCTGATCTGTACAGGGCATGGGGCTACAATGTCTTTATGGCTGATAACCGTGGACATGGTCATAGTGGCGGAGCCTACGTTGGAATGGGCTGGCTGGACCGGCTCGATTACCAGCAGTGGTTACAGCTTTTGCTTACCCGCTATGGCAATGCGCAGCAGGTCGTTATCCACGGGATCTCCATGGGCGCTTCCGCCGCCCTGATGATGAGCGGGGAAAACACTTTGCCCCCGCAGGTTAAAGCGATCGTAGCAGATTGTGGGTTTACCAATGCTTACGCTCAGTTCCGCTACCTGATGGGACATCAATATCACATACCTGCTTTTCCTTTACTTAACCTGGCGGACAAAACAGCCCGAAAAAAAGCGGGTTACAGCCTGAAGGAAGCCGACGCTCTCGGACAGGTCCGAAAAACGCAGGTCCCCATCCTGTTTATTCATGGAGCTGCGGATGACAATAACCCGGTGTCCATGGTATATGAACTGTACGGGGCCTCGGCAGGGCCTAAAAAATTATTGATCATACCTCAGGCGCGCCATGCGATGTCCTTTCACGATGCGCCTGATTTGTACCGGAACACCGTAAAAGATTTCCTGTCCGCCTATATCCATTAAATTTACAGATCTTTAAGTCATGGAAGCGCACTCAGCAAAGACCGGCATACTGATTTCCTGCTATTATAAAAAAAGCGTTAAAGGCGAAAATATCATCCGGCAGCATGCTTTCGCCTGTCAGCTTTCCGGCAGCCTGCTTGTCCGTGACGGCAAAGACACTGCCCTGTTTAATCCCGGCGACTTCCGCTTTAACGTACGCAACAAACTGGCCAGGTTCATCAAACAGCCCGCGGGAGAACAACCATTCCGTTCCATATCCCTCCAGTTTGACGAAGATGTACTCAGGGAATTCGCCAAAGAGCAAGAGCTTCGCGCAGATGCAAAAATGCAACCCGCTCCCTCCATCCGGTTAAAAAAGCACCCCTTATTACAGAACTTCATGGATTCATTGCAGCACTCCATGGCCTATTTTGAATCAGGTAACCGGGAATTGGTGAAGCTAAAACTTAAAGAAGCGCTGCTCGTGCTTTTACAGGTACATCCCGAACTCAAAAACATTTTGTTTGATTTCGACCCTCCGGGAAAAATTAACCTGAAAGCTTTTATGGAACAAAATTTCCGGTACAACCTGAGCGTGGAAAGGCTTGCCTATCTTACCGGGCGCAGTATATCCGGGTTCAAACGTGATTTTTTCAAAGAATACGGCTCCACACCCGCAAAATGGCTGCAGGAAAAAAGGTTAACAGAGGCCCATTACCTGTTAACTGATAAGCGAATGCGGGTAACGGAGGTTTACGCAGACCTGGGTTTTGAAGACCTGTCCCACTTCTCTTTTGTATTCAAAAAGCGGTTTGGCTTAAGCCCTGCAGCGCTAAAAAAACATCGCAATACCAAATAAACTGATCAGAACGATACGTGTCCTCTTCCAAACCAAAAGCACCCTTTAGCTTGAAAACTGAGCGCTCAAGCAACTTTGCAGTTGGTGTAAAGTTACACTAATAGCCGCTTCAGGAAATTAAAGGAATAAAATCCGAGGAAAAATTTCGGTTACAAAGACCAGGGATCATTTCTTTTAAAAATGATCCCTGGTCTTTAAATTTGAAATACTGGTTAAACCGGATGATGAGCGGATAGTAAAACCTCAGATCATCGTTGTTAGTTTATCTCCCACGCCCGCTAAGGACACCGCAAGTTGCCCTTACGGAAAAATCGTCCGTTGCTCATTTCAGCAAGTAAGACGGCCCCGGCTCATGAAGACACTATTATTCCCGCTTACCCCTGAAACGTTACCATTGTTCATCCTGCATGAGGAGGAAATAGGAGTTAAATTAGGCTGAAGGCAGCGAACTCAAGTTTTTTTAATACCCCCAATTCACCTTTGATCTCTAATATCCCACCTGCGATCCGGGCTGTTTAAAAGTTTCATCAGTCCTATTCACCTACTTTTTGTTGATCAGGTACTTCATTGGGGCCGGGAATGTTTACCTGCTCCTTTTTGCTGTTATCACCGTCTTCATCGGCAGTACCTTCCTGGTACGGACTGTCAGGATTATTCTTTCCATCTTCCGTTTTGCCTGCCGCATCACTTTCGCCCGGGTTTTCCTCTTCCCCACCGTGCATAGCTTTACCGTAGTCAGCTTCTCCTTCCTGAGCAGGCGCTTTGAAATTGTTATTTTCCGGGTGCTCTTCAGCTGGTTGCGTCCGATTGAAATAGGCATTGTTATTTCCCGCCATTTGTGAAGGGTTAGCTTCATCATTCCCCGCCTGGGTTATATTGTTACGCCCGAAATTATGGCCACCCATCCCCTTGCCTTCCATACCCTCTTCATCGGGGCTTTTCATAGATGAATTTCCGAAAATAGAAGTTCTTTTCAAGTCTTTTTCTTCTTCATTACCTTCAGCATTGATCTTGTAGCCTTTAGACTGATCATCGTTTTGTTGGTCAGTTATCTGATCAATTGCAGAGATTTTTTGTTTAAGTTCCATAATCTTGATAATTGGTGTTAAATAAAGATCGATTTCGTTAGACTCCGGCCGTTCTAAATAAAGTGCCCCTGATTCACCAGCTGTTCGTAAGGTTGCGTTCAGCTTTTAGCCGTTCTATCGAAATAACCTTTAATTAAAATATTCAAAACCTAAGAAATGTTTTAATGTTAAGTTATTACTATGAAAAACAACCAACTACACTATTCAGAACAAGATCTTGTTGAGTTTAGGACATTGATCCTTTACAAGTAAAACATAGCCCGTGAAGAGCTTGAAAGCATCAGGGCTTCGCTCAACTTTAAGAACCCAAATGGCACAGATGATACAGCCGGGGCCAATAATATGCTGGAAGATGGTCCGGCGGCCTTAGACAGGGAGTACCTGCACGGGTTGGCCGCCAAGCAACAGAAGCTTTTAGATCAGTTGGATGCTGCCCTCGTTAGGATCAAAAACGGGACTTATGGCATTTGCAGGGTTACCGGTAACCTAATCCAGAAAGAACGGTTGCTGGCAGTTCCTCATACAACCCTAAGTATCCAGGCAAAGCAAAACCTACAGGCAGCATAGTTTAATTATTGGGGATCCTTAAGTCGCAAGTACGGAAACATTGCATCAAATGAACATGGAAAACTTGAACTTAAACGACGGTTATGAAAAAGAGCATCAAAAAACACGAAAGTAAACAGAAAAGGATATCGGACGAAATCCTTGACGCGTTAAAGGTTGTCCATGTAATAACTTTTTCGTTAAAGGGTAAGGAAGGAACAGCGGCAGGTCGCAATTTTATCTTCTGATATTTATCATTTTGAAAAAACAACGGTTAGTATTTAACTTTGAATACCTGATTAAACCAAATGATGAGCGGAAATAATATCCCCTATCATGATCGTTGACTTATACCCTACACCACCCAAAGTAAGCCCACGTTGTCCATGTGGGAAAAATACCCGTTCATCACTTAAGCGCGTGCGCCGAACTCTGCTCATGAAAACCTTACTATTCTGGCTTCCCCTGAAGCGTTATCGTTGCATGTCTTGTAAGAAGACGAAATGGGAATTAAATTAGCAATAGGATTACTGTGTTCTTTTACGTTTCGTTTCACTGTTTGAAATCAGGAGATTCACTAATGATTCACTTTAAAAAGGCATAACTTAAACTGTGACGCCACGGATCTGCCAGATACTCCCATAAGTCAAGTCCGGTGGCCATAACGGTAAATGGTTTGAAACTCCCCGTTAGCTCAGTCAGCAAATCTTTGGATGCCGCCGGGGTCACTTTATTTTGTATGCTGATGTGGGGTTTGAATGGTTGCCGATCCTGTGGGATTAACACCTTGTGAAATATTGGCTTAATTTCCGATGAAACTCCTGCAATTCTCCCGAATCAATTTCGTAAGCCACACCTGCGCCGAGGTGACGCAAGCCGGTAACCTTCATTGCAAAGGTACGATATTGCAAACTCCTGAAATATTCCCTGGTCTCTACTTCACTGGGTAATTGGTGGAATAAAGTCAAATGTGCTTTAAGAAAATTCCGCCCCGGTGGAAAATGCCTTTTCCGCATTTCATTAAAGAGTGCCTGGCTTTTCTCATCCAGCCTAAGGGTCAATATCATTGGGTTTTGTTCCGTCTGCATTTCTCCGAACAGTATTTAACTTCTTCCCAAACTTTTTCCCACTTTTTGCGCCAAACAAAAGGTTTCCCGCATGTAGTACATATCTTTTGTGGTAAATTTTCCTTTTTAACCCCTCGCATGCTTCCAATCCTTTTTCATGGCAGCATAAACTTCTTTCGCCTCCGCTGCTTTCCATCTGGCATAAAATACTTTAGCCGCATCTGCTTTTTCCGGATTACCTGTGCCCCGTTCCAACAAGGTGTGATCATGCGCCGCATCATACTTCCTTCCTCCTCTGTAATTCGCGTAGCGACGTGCGCGCGTGTACCCCATCTGCAAGTATTTTCGCGCCATGTCTGCACCCACAAAATCGCCGGCCGCTAAATATTCATTGAATAAACTATAGATTTTCTGGCTGCTTTCCTCCGCTATAGATTTTGTTTTAAAGCGCCAATATTTCCCGATCTCACTTTTGTAAGGTTCACAGATCAGGACTCCCTGTTCACCTTTACCCACCCTATATCGTTCAGGATATTTCTTATAGTCAATATCGGATTTCCAGGCGTATTTGGGCGCATCGAAATTCAGGTAGCTGGGTTGTTGCATTAATTAACCAACAAAAGAACAGGTCTAATGTTGCACATCCTTTTAAAAGGGTAAAACCTTGGGACATCGCTTGCATAAAACTCAAAGCCAATATGATTAGATTACGGGTACAAGGAAATTAAAGTTGAAAGTGATGACCTGGAGTTATTTGTCAAGTTTTCTAAATGCTTTTATTGTTATTAATATATCCATCTAAACACAAATTGTTATGTTTGAATAATATAACGTTTATTTAATGAAAAATCCCGGGAAAAACATTCGCCTGCTACGACACCAAAAAGGCTGGAGTCAGGAAGAAGCTGCGAGGCAGTTAGCTATATCTATTCCCGCATTCTCCAAAATCGAAACTGGTGTTACGGATATCAATTTATCCAGGCTGGAACAAATCGCAAAGCTATTTGACCTGCCGGTTACCGAATTATTGAGCATAGGCACAGCACGATCTGATACTGATTCAGAAATACTCGGGAAACTAAATGCCAAAGTTCGGAACCGTGAACTGGAATTGGCGGACCTTCAGAAAAAAGTGATCGAATTATATGAGGAGTTACGCCAGGTAAAAGTCAGCATCTGATCATAGCTATAAACACTGGACTTGCAAAGTGATAAAACAAGGCATTTATTTACCGTCAATCTGAACTAATAATCCATTGCACATACATCGGATTTGACCGGCCGCGTGAAAACTACGGCCTGGAATTAATGTTGTCACATGTAGCATTTAGATATATCAGATTTTGGCTATTTATGATCTTTATGGACAGTAATGAGCATGTTTTGCGGCAGGCAGGGCTTCATGCGTAGTTCCTTAACTCGCTCCTGGCCGCTTAGACTGCCATTAATCCAGTCTTTAACATCTGCTCGTTCCATGATCGCGGGCATCCGGTCGTGTATGCCGGCTATAGCCGAATTCGGAGGAACGGTGATCATGACAAATGTAGGGATCAGGATATTGGTTTTGATATCGATCCAGATATCCCAGAGCCCGGCTATATAAAATGGTTGCTTATCCACTCGTTCAACTTTATAGGTAATGTGTTGCGCAGGATTATATTCGAAATAGGCCTGGACACGAACAACGCAATGCTTTTTACCAACGAGTTCGCTCCAGAGCGGTACCAGGAAAAGCGACTCGATGCGCGCGTGTTTATTTTTACTGTGAATACGGTCGTCGTCCAATGAGAGCAGCCCCCAGCGGAATTGCTGCACTTTGCCTGGCATAGCGTCGGTAACCACCGGTAGCATCGAACCCGGGTTACCTGCGGTATTGCTTTTGGCTGTATAAGAGTTGCCGTCGCGTGTGATGATCTTCAGATCTTTTTGTTCCCCTATTTCTACATGCCCACACATATTGCTAAAAATATTAGAAATGCAAAACTAATAAATTTAGTAAATAAGAAAAAAATTAATTTATAAATTAAATGTCATGTCACACTGACTTTCAGACTGACCTTATGTTATCTAAAGACTGTTACTAAACGGGACGGGCTGTTAATCGTGATCGAACCTGTAATGCCAGTCCGTTTCCTTTTTTTTCAGTTCAGCCGTTTTTTTCCCGTTATAACGTTCATCAATGAAAAACCTATGCCAATGGCTGACCTCTGAGATCATATGCCGAACGGTGATCGTAATCGTCAGGTCTGTTTTACCGGCACGGGCCAGGTGCTGGCTAATGACCAGGCAGCATTTGCGAACGAATTCATCAATATGTTGTTTCTTTTCCTCAGGCGGATAAAAAACTGTTTTGTAGTATTCATGATCAAAGCGCCGCAGGTCGATGGACAAACCGCGTTGCGGGTCGAACTCAAAAAGAAATTCCAGGTTAAAGCGGGTGATCTTATGAAGCAGCCGGGGATTATTCCATACCCATGCCATAAGTTCTTTCTTCAGTATTTCATACAACCTGCTGTTTGAATAGGGCGTCATAACGGGTTTATTGGGTCACGATGATATCCTTCCAGTCCGTGGTATACTGATGGCTTAGAAATTCCTGTTTCATGATCCATTTACGCTCAAAGCTATCCGCTCCAAGGCGAATGGTTCCGCGTCCATAACGGTTATTCAGGCCATCCATCAGTTCGGATAGCTTTTGCTCTTTGCTGTGCTCATAGTCGGAAAACATATGGTATTGTACTTCCCCGGCGGGAATAATGCCCGTCGCCCTTACACCTGTTTTCAGGTAATTGTAACCGGGCTGGTAAATAGCACGGATCGCCTGTACCGCTACACGCGTAAGCTGATGAGTGCTGTTTGCCGCAAAAGGTACTTTAACCGTGATGCTGGGGTAGTGCTGGTCATGTTTAACATTATGCTTGTTGGTCCGGAGATAGATAGTCAGCGTGAGTGCCATGCTTTGCTGCTGCCGGAGTTTCAGGGAAACTGTCGCGGCATGCATGGCCACGGCCTCCTCTAAAGGTTCCAATTCAGTCTGGTAACTATTGAAACTCTGGCTGCTTTCAATTCCCTTGGAACGTTCCGCGACATCTTTAATGATATTACAGGGCTTACCCCACAATTCCTGATGTAGCCTCCAGCCCTGCACGGTCATATGCTGACGCACGAAATCGGCTTTCAATTCACGGAAATCATGGGCAGTCTTTACGCCGAATTCCGTGAGCTTATGATAGTATTGATGGCCGACTCCCCAAACATCTTCAATCGGAAAATCACGAACTGTAGCATCTGCCTTTTCATCCGTGTCCAGCACAAGAAAGTTTCGCTTTTGTTTTTTGGCGGCTTTATTGGCCAGCTTGGCCAGCGCCATCGTTGGCCCGACACCAACCGTGATCGGTAAACCGGTATGTCGCATCACATGCTCGCTGATCGCGGCGGTATGTTTTTCAAGGTCCAGATCACTGATATTACCCAGTGCCATAAATGCCTCATCGATGCTATACACCATCAATGTATAGGTATAACGCGCCAGGTTATTCATCAACCGGGCGCTCATGTCGGCATACAGCGCGTAGTTGCTGCTGAAAATGGCGGCATTGTTTTCCTTCAGGTTTTGCCTGACCATGAATTCCGCGTCAGCCATTTTAATGCCGATGGCCTTGGCCTCGTTGCTGCGGGCGATCACGCAGCCGTCATTGTTCGACAGGACGACCACTACCCTGCCTTCGAGCGCCGGGTTAAATAACCGCTCGCAGCTCACATAGCAGTTATTGATATCAACATGTGCAAACACGTGCGTACCTCCCTGTTCTGTGTTGCGGCTGCAAGACCGGATTAAGCGTTAGTGTAACCACTCCCCAGCAAACCCAGGTTTCACTGTTTTCAATAGAGATCGAGTCTTTTGGTTCGTCGGCTTTCAGGATCAGTTTTGTTCCCTGCGGCTGGTATTCCCGTGTGTAAAAGCCGTCCTCATGGAAAAAAACGACGATGCTGCCAGGTACGGGCTGCAATGTACGGTCGATGACCAGCACATGATCTTTGAGGATGCAGTGGCCCCGCATCGAGTCGCTGCCCATGCGCATAAAAAATGTATTATCGGGATCCATGACAATGATCTCCGATATGTCCAGTTCCGGTTCCTCATGCGTCAGCATCGGAAGCCGGAACCCCAGTACATCTCTTTTCTCCCGATGTTGCTTCAATCTCAGCATTTGCGCTCCTCCCCTTTTTGAGACATCAAAATTATCATCTTGTTTTTGTATTTGCTAATATTTTTAGCATAAATTTGTAAACGAAAAAAGGATAGCTATGGGATACGAGGTAATTAACGAGGGAACGGAAACCCTGATTAAGGGAACGGAACTGGTAGTCCGTGTACATACAGGCCCTGCAAATGACGGCTTAGCCTACGGTTTAGGGCATCTTTATATGGTGAAAGGCGGTTTCGTCCCGGTCAGGACTTATGTATTCGAGGTGACAGATCTGGCGGAAGTTACCGTTGAAGCTGTAAAGAAAATCATGGATTTCTTTTTTTCGGTTTTGCTGGATACGGAGTGGTACGTTAAGGAAATTCCGCCTGGTTCACGGCTGTTTCAACAGGAAGCGAGGCGTTTATACGGTGAGGAGGTTATGGAGGAGCAATATGGAGCAATTGACATTATTCGCAGCGGCTGGTCAAAGTAAAGGCCTGCCTACTCATTTGCTGGATTACCGGCCGGGACTTTTCTGCATAGCGAAAAGCGACGAATATTTAAAAAAATTCATAGCAGAAGCACCGTGGAAACAAACGGCGCTTAAGATTAAAGATAAAGAAATCGCCACACCTCGGCTGACGGCCTGGTACGGCGACCTGGGAACTGATTATTCACACCCGGGCAGGATCTCCAACCCTTCCCCCTGGACGCCCGAATTGTTAGAGATCAAAGCGATAGTCGAACCTTTGTCCGGTGTAAAGTTCAACAGCGTGCTGCTGAACTATTACCGGGACGGCAATGACTCCGTAGCATGGCACAGTGATAAGGAAAGTATTTTGGGCAAACATCCCGTTATAGCCTCCGTTAGCTTTGGCGAGGTACGCAGTTTTGATATCCGCAACAAAGCCGACCATTTGAAAAAGTATTCCGTCCGCCTGGAACATGGCTCTTTTCTTTTAATGAAATCCGGTTTGCAGGAACATTGGGAACACCGGATAGCCAAATCGGTTCAACCGATGAAGGCAAGGGTCAACCTGACTTTCCGGGTAGTTATTTGATTTCGACCTGATGAATACAGATTATTTAAACAGGGTGACGCTTTTTTTGAAGCGGGAAATGCCGGATACCGGCGAACTCATCATAGTTAAAGACGATAAAGTGTTTTTCATGGTGCCGGAAGGGCAGGTTTTCCAGCCTTTTTACGAAGCCGTTTTCAAAAGTGTGACCCAACACACCAAAAAAAGAAAGCGGGAGGCCGATATCCATTGCTGCGTGTGGTCGCCTACGCAGGAAAGAGATTTTATAATCCCTAAGAAATGACAATTTCTTCTATATAGGGAGCAAGCTGCCTGGTCCCGCTGAACGCTTTCATATGTTTTATGATATCGGTCCCCGCATCGTAAAAAACTTCAACATAAAACTCACATACATTATACAGGTAGATATAATACCGACCGGCGTCCCGCTTCGCGAGCCGTGTTCCTTTCAGCACCATTTCCATTTGCTGAAAAAAGCATAAACCATTAAAATCTATTGCTTTCATTACCGCTAAGCACTTATTGATCAAACCATAGCGTCACAACAATTGCCATGCCCTTAAATTAACAGAAGCTCTTTTAGATATCGAATCGCTGCTGATGTAGGCAAATGTGGGCGGCCTGACCAATTATGATGTCATTAAATTCCGAATATTAAAGCCATACCCCCAAGCTGATAACTGTGGCACATTATTGGTATGTTTTTGATTCCACCAATCATCATCACTATGTTATTACAAGCCACATTCCAGCACCAAAAGCATGAGTTCGAGGTAACCACGCTTGTCGATCATAATGAGTTATATTTTCTGATCCGGGAAGGCTCCGAAATTATTCTTGCTCGGCGGGAGAACAGCCATACCTGGTCTTACACAGGATCCTCTAACATCACCGACCCTATTGTCCGGGCTGTTTTAGAAAAGATCGAACATACCAGTGCCTATATGCTTTTAGACCAGGTAACCGATATTGAACAGCTGAAAACAGCCGCTTAAGAACATAATCCTTTATGGAAAACTATCAGATCACCATCCGTAAGGATAAAGAAATCCGGCATTTCGAAGTCGGCGAATACCTTCACCATGACGGGGAGAACTGCAAGTTCAAGGTTTTTGAAGCCGGTAAATTTGTCGCCAGCTTCGAGGCGGACGACCACCAGTTCCTGCATATCTGCCAGAACCCGAACGGCCTGGATGAGGCGATGCTCCACCTGCTGGCTGACCAGATCGAATTGCACCATCCATACGGTATTAATGATAACATCAAAAAACTAAAGTCATGAGATCAATCTGGACAGGCTCGATAGGTTTCGGGCTCGTGAGCATTCCTATTAAATTGTTTTCGGCGGTACAAACCTCTTCACTTGACCTGGACATGTTGGACAGCCGCGATCATGCCAACATCAAGTTCATGCGGGTGAACGAGCATACTAAAAAAGAAGTCCCTTACGATAAGATCGTGAAAGGCTATAAATATGACGATGATTATGTGATCGTTGAAGACGCCGACTTCCAGGCGGCCGCGCCCGAAAAAAGCAAGGTGATCGAGATCGAAAGTTTTGTCGATATTGATTCCGTTAACCCCATGTATTACGAGTCGTCCTATTACACGGAGCCGGCCACCAAAAAGAACAAGGCCTACGCGCTGCTGTTGGAAGCGCTGAAAAAATCCAAAAAGGCTGGATTAGCGCGCTTTGTACTGCGGAGTACCGAAAGCCTGTGCATTGTGCACCCGGTAGAAAAAGATATCGTGGTCACACGTATCCGCTTCCAGCAGCAGATCCGCGACCAAAGCGAATTAAACCTGGACGATAAGATCGAAGTAACGAAGAAAGAGCTGGACATGGGGCTGGCGCTGATCAACCAATACGCTGAAAAGCTGGACCTTTCCAAATATAAAGATGAGTACCATACCGAGTTATTAAAGATCATCGAAGCCAAGGCGAAAGGCAAGCGTCCTACGATCAAGAAACTGAAACCGAAAGCTTCGAAGAATGACGATCTTTACGAACAACTGATGAACAGTCTGCAAAATAAAAAACAAGCATAACCATATATGATTAACCCAGTACAATCGCATATCCCGCTGCCAGACGGGACTGACCGTTACGTGATTATTGAGCCTGCACTGCATAAAGACGCTGCAGGAAAACTCCATCCTACCGGGCTTTTTAAAATTTACAAAGACGCGTTCGGGGACGAAACGCATTTATTTACTGAGCCTGCGGAAAGCGAAGGGCAGCCCGATGACCTTCCGGATGACCGGAACCCGGATTATCTCGGGAAGATCAATCTTTCGGCGACTAAATGGAAGTATGAAGGCAGCCTCCTGTCCTATCACGAACAGATAGCTTTAGTAGAATTTATTTCGAATTACCGGTCGCCGGAAGAACAACAAAAGCAACAGGCTTTACAGGATGATTTCCCTGAAAATGCCAATCCACCCGAAGACCTGCCCTTAAACCCAGGAAGCTTAAGCTGAACCTTTGAAGATCGCCACGTATAATATCAACGGCATCAACGGACGTTTACCGAACCTGTTGCATTGGCTTTCGGAGGCAAAGCCCGACGTGGTCTGCTTGCAGGAGTTGAAGGCTGCGGACGACCGTTTCCCGGAGCAAACCTTACTGGATGCCGGTTACTATTCGATCTGGCAGGGGCAGCAAAGCTGGAACGGCGTTGCGATCCTTTCGAGGTATGGTGAAATCAAGGAAACGAGGCGCGGGCTTGACGATGACCCGGATGATACGCATAGCAGGTATATCGAGGCATTTATCAATGGCATCGTCATAGGCTGCCTGTACCTTCCGAATGGCAACCCGTATCCGGGACCTAAATTTGACTATAAGCTGCAATGGATCAAACGGCTCACCATACATGCCAAACGGCTGATGGGCTTTGGCCTTCCGGTAGCATTGATCGGAGATTTCAATATTATCCCGACAGATATGGATACCTATAAACCCGAAAAATACAGGAACAACGCACTGTTCCGGCCCGAAGCGCGCAAATTCTTCCAGTCCCTGTTGAAACAGGGTTGGACGGATGTTATCCGTAAGCTTTACCCGGAAGAACGGGTATATACTTTCTGGGAATATCTCCGACATGCCTACAAGCGGGATGCGGGGCTACGGCTGGATCATTTCCTGCTGAATGAGCAGTTACTTGGCAAGGTGTCGGGCGGAGGAGTTGATCGCCGTATTCGCGGGTTGGCGCATAGCAGCGACCACACTCCTGTTTGGATTGAGATACAGACCGATTAAAAAGTTTGACTATTTCCTATGTAACGAGTTCCAGGGTCGCCTTATCTTTTTGTCCATGAAAATATTTGTGAAGAACGGCCTCAAAGACCTGGTTAGCGCCTGGGACCAGCGCAAATAGGGTCATACTTGATCTTAGTTTTAAATCGTCGGGGCTTCCCATCACTGCGGTGGCATCATAACCCGGTATGTCCAGCAAGGCGTTGCAAATATCGATCAGCCTGCGCCAGAGCACCGGATGGGCCAGGTAGGCTGCGGCCTCCTTTAAATCCCTGATCGCATAGCGCTTCGACATGCTGCTAAAACCCAGGCCTTCGATCTGCGGAAATATATACCACATCCAATGGCTGCGTTTACGGCCGGTTTGAATTTCGGCGAACGCATTATTATAGTCCCCTGGTCTGGGCTTGCAGGAATTTCTCCAAGTCAATCTAAGTGATCATCGTGTTTGGTTAGCTTTTCCTTCGCGAAATGTTTACGTGCCTGCTTCAGTCCCGTGGCGATAACTTCACCTTCGTCGCCTAAAGAAATTTGCCAAATTTCCTTTTTTGATAGTAAAATACTCCGATTGGTTCCGACTCGGAGTAGAAAATTTTGTCACTACATTTGCTTCTTGAAAAAGAAAATGCGCTGATTGGGTTTAAAAAAGGAGGGCCACAGCAAACAAAATTTTATAAAAGTTTAAAAGTCAAAAAAATTAAACTGTGTTTTTATGCAAATTTTGTGCAAATAAAAAATCCCCACTCGTCCGAGTGGGGATAAATCATTGATTTTCAAGCTCCCCTTACTGGGCGGAATTCGAACCAATTTTTAGAGCAAATGCGCCTTTTGAGCGAAATAGAGCAATTTTAGCGAACCCTTACTGGGCGATTTTCGAACCACGAATATTTCGATAAAGCGAAAGCAAGAACTAAACTTATCTATCACACAATGAGCATGAAATTTGTACTTGTAATTGATAACTTGACGTTTGGAGTTGGCCCGTTATCAGCTGACCGAAAAACATAAAAAACCGATGGAGATTTATTTAGAGACAGGTTTTGAAAATTTATCTCATTTTTCCTACGCTTTCAAAAAACAATTTGGTTATACTCCAACAGATTTAGCTAAACGGAGGTAAGAAAAGCAAAATTAGCTGACTTGCGAGTTAGTGCAGATAACTCAAAGTTTATTTGTTTGCCTATTGAAGAGCATCCTAAGCCCCGTTAATCTGATACTTATCGTATGTACAAATACCACCAAATTTGGCTGGAAGGTTTAAAAGGAAGTCTGAAACTATGGTTGATTTGTAGCTTGCCATGGAAATTACAACTGGATAGATAATACCATTCTATTTTTGCATCCAAAAAGTGCTTTTACTTAATTATCAGTAACTATTGTAATTAAACCCGCAAATCAGCAACAATTTCTGGCCTCTCTAGGTCAATTTATATTACCATGGTGTTTATGAAGTGTCGAAAACTCGACGATAAAAGTATATTTCAATTTCTAGAAGAAACTGAAATATACTTTTATCATAATTGATTTTATAATAAAAACAGGATGCTCATATTGCAGGTCAGCAGGCAATCAATTATTTTCCAATAAAACTTTATCAGCCTCAGCCAGCCTGCTTTTCGCAAAGAAATTCTGATGCCAGTAAGGATATAACAGTGGCAATTTACTGACCTCATTCAAACGCTGTATTTCCTCTGCAGTGAGCTGTACAAATGAAGCAGAGATATTGTCCTCAATTTGTTTTAGCGTGCGGCCGCCAATTACAACAGAACTTACAGAAGGGCGGGTTAACAACCATGCTATCGCGATCTGAGCAGCTGAAACTTGTTTTTCTTTGCCAATTTCGCTAAGGACATCAACGATATTCCAAAGCCTGTTCCAATCTCTTATTGGGGGTTCATTCCAGCCCTCTGAAAAACGAGTACCTTGTTGCTGCTGCATTTCCCTTGTATATTTACCGGATAATAAACCACCGGCCAGAGGACTCCAGATCAAAGCTCCAAGACCCTGGTCAACCCCGATAGGTAACAGCTCGTATTCAGCTTCGCGCGCTTCCAGCGTGTAATGGATCTGTTGCGTAACAAAGCGCTGGTACCCATGATCTTTACTTGCGGCGAGAGATTTCATCGTGTGCCAGCCTGAAAAATTTGAACTACCGGCATACCTTATTTTACCTTGTCTGATCAAAGTATCCAACGCTTCCAGCATTTCTTCCAGGGGGGTAAGACCATCCCATTCGTGCATGTAGTAGATATCGATAACGTCAGTACGCAATCTTCTCAGGCTCTTTTCACACTCTCTGATCAAATGGTACCGGGAGAAGCCTTCATCATTCGGCCCATTGCCAATTGGCATTCTGGCTTTTGATGATAAAAGTACGTCCCCCGGCCTCGTACCATTTAATATTCCCCCCACGATCTCTTCTGACAAACCAGCTGAATACATATTAGCCGTATCGATCAGGTTTACACCCATTTCAATTGACCGGTTAATAATACTTCTGGCGAGTTCTCTGTCGTTACTGCCAACTTTGGCAAAGGCACCTGAACCGCCAAAAGTCATGGTTCCAAGTGTAATGTTTGAAACTTTGAGGCCTGACCGGCCTAATAATCTGTATTCCATTTCTGTTTCTGAATTTTCTAAATCATCAATTAATTATTGATTCAAAATTATTCAGAAACAGTAACGCGGACTTTGCTTTTAGCATCAACTTTATTGACAATTAAATTCAATTATCGATTGAGCCCCGTCAGAATGAATTTACAAGATCATATTTTTTCAGTTTGATTCCGAGGACTGACTCCAAAGATTAATGTCGCCGTCCTTTGCATGCTCATCAATTTCAGCAAGTTCCTTTTCCGTAAAATCGATGTTTTTCAAAGCACCTACGCAGTCAATAACCTGTTGCGGCTTACTTGCACCGATCAAGGCAGATGTCACCCGTCCTTTTCTTAAAACCCAGGCTATGGCTAACTGTGCCAGTGTCTGACCACGGGAAAGTGCAATTTCATTTAAAGCTTTTATGTGCTGCAAATTTTCATCGCTCAGGAATTTGGTTTGAAGCGACTTTCCCTGACTGGCCCGGCTATCTTCCGGAATGTTGCCTTTGATATATTTATCCGTCAGCATACCCTGGGCCAATGGCGAAAATACAATGGAACCTAATCCTGAATCATCGAGGGTATCCAGTAAGCCGTCTGTTTCGACCCATCTGTTAAGCATGGAATAGCTGGGCTGGTGAATGACAAATGGCGTTCCGAGCGATTTGAGAATGCTGTGCGCCTCTTTTGTTCTTTGAGAATTATAGGATGATATTCCGACGTAAAGTGCCTTGCCGGAACGGACGAGCTGGTCTAAAGCTAACATCGTTTCCTCCAGCGGGGTATTGGGATCATAGCGATGGGAATAAAATATATCTACATAATCCAATCCCATTCTTTTCAGGGATTGTTCACAACTTGCCGTGATATATTTCCGGCTTCCCCATTCCCCATATGGCCCGGGCCACATCAGGTAACCGGCTTTTGAAGAAATGATCAGTTCGTCTCTTAACCCGGCAAATTCTTCGCGAAGAATTTGTCCGAATGCAATTTCAGCACTGCCCGGGGGCGGCCCGTAATTGTTGGCCAGGTCAAAATGTGTTATGCCAAGGTCAAAAGCCGTTGTACAGATATTCACTTTAGTAGCGTGGTCAGTATCGTTACCGAAATTATGCCATAGACCAAGTGATATTGCCGGTAGCAATAGACCACTGGCACCGCAGCGGTTATAGATCATCTGATCATAGCGGTTTGGATTTGGTGTCCATTTCATGTTATAGGTTTTATTTACTGTTGTAAGTTTACGGATTAGCCAGGAAAATCAATTCCAGTTTCATTAAATAATTCAACTGCATTCTGCCAGGCAATTTCCCCAAAAAAACCAACAGAATTTTAATTTCTTACGGTTTAGAGCGGGATTTGTATTGCTGATTTTAACAGGATCTTCTTTCGCCTGATCTGGAAGTAAAGATCTTTCTTTTTCTTCTTTTAAGGCTTTCAACGCTTCCTGTGTCGCCTTATACGCCATTGATATATACATGATATTGTTTTTAAGTAAATGATTAACCGAGCTTTGTCCGGTCTTTAAAAGTTGATAAGGTTTGATCTGGCCGATATGCTGATTTTACCGGCCGATAGCCAAGTACTTTTTTAGCTTTCCGGGTATCCATAAAATCGATGTCATCTACAATGGTAAAACCTTCATACCAAAACTGCTTGTTACTGTCTATGGCCAGTTTGGTTGCCTGAGTGACATTGGCGCTGCTAACGCTTACACCCATCACCACCTTATCAATGGGCCCATAACGCAAGGCAATCGTTTCCATCTTTTTATTCAGTCCGTGCCAGGCCATTATTTGCTCGGCCATCACTTTACTGGTATGATAGGAAAGATCAATATCGCGGCAATGCAGTTCCTCTGCTTTCAGGTATTGGGAAACCACCTGCTGATTCTCTGTTACCGGGTAATGAAATGGTATACCACCTTCAATTCCGTAATAGGTGGTTGAACTTGCGTAAACCAGGCGGCGTACACCGGTTTTTAACGCTGCCTGTGCTACATTAAAACTGCCCTCTACATTTGTGCGGAAATAATCCTGATAAGTTTTACCTTCGGTCGGCTTTGGTATGGCTGCGAGATGGACAACGATTTCGCAGCCTTTCATACTGGCTTCTAATTGTTGCGGATTAAGAATATCATTTCCCTCCAATATATCGTAGCCAACGATATCATATTCATTACCAAAAGCTTTGATCAGCCTGCTGCCGACATAGCCCAGGTGACCTGTGATCATAATTTTCTTTCGATCCCCTTTTCCTAAAGTGTTATTCGCTCCAGCGCCTTTTACAAACCCTGGTGCTAATGCTAATGCACCTGCGAAAACGGCAGATTTTCCGGATAAATACAGAAAATCGCGACGTGATGTTTTTTGATCCATAATACTTTGTTTTACAGATACAAAATTGCACTACCTATGGTTATGGGCGCATATTCAGTTCAAACGAAAAGCTATGAAATTCAAACCGTGTTTCTCCGGAGCATGCCGGGTGTTTCGCCAGTGTGTTTCTTAAAAAATGATGTAAAGTTATTAGGTTCTTCAAAACCCAGTGCGTAAGCAATTTCCGCAATATTCCAGTCCGTATCCCGGAGCATGGTGACAGACTCTTTGGCTATTCTTTCGGCAATCAGCTGTGTAGTTGTTTTACCTGTTATTTGTTTGACAGCGCGGTTCAAGGAATTGACATGCACAGAAAGCTGGTTTGCATAATCTCCGGCTGATTTAAGTTTGAGCGGAGCTTGCGCAAAATGAACAGGAAACTGGCGTTCCATAAGTTCCAGGAAAAGAGAGGCGACTCTTGTTGCAGCATTTAAATGTGGCTCATATTGTTGCCTGGGCTGCAGTTTTATGGCTTCGTGCATCAATAAATGAAGATAATTGCGCAACACGTCAAATTTGGCCGCATAACTGCTTTGCATTTCAGCGATCATTTTCCTGAAAATATCGGAAATGACCTGTTCCTGGACAGCATCAAGGAAAAACACGGGAGTGCCCCCGGTTTTGAAAAAGGGCGAATCGGCTAAACTACCTGTCCTTTCTCCGTTTTGAAGAAAATATTCGGTAAACAGGCAAAACCAGCCTGACTGTTCAGGAGATTCTGATTCCCAGGCGTAAGGCACCATCGGGTTTGAAAACTGCAAGGCCGGTCGGCCAACATCGATCCAGCGATTAGCATAAAAAAGCTTTCCCGGATCGAGTACGAGGGCGACTTTATAAAATGACCTCTTGCTGAAAGGAGAAGTTAACGGGCAGAAATTGCGCGGAAATGCAGCGAAATCACCAAGCTGGGCATCTTGTTTAAAAGCTGCTGACGCATACGGCGAACGCTGGTAAAATTCCTCGACAGTTTCTGTTATGTCACTCATAATCCCTTTAAATCCCGGTTTTACTCAAAGTTAAATAATCACCGGAATTAATTCACGTTTAAGAAGCGGCGTTTTTTTTCCGTGCCTGGCGTTTAATATCGGCCACTTCCAGAATAGTTTTAGGATATCCTTTTCTTACACATTCGATCATGGCATCACCCACCTCCTGCATCTTGCAGATCCAATCCGGCAGAACCAGATACCAGAAAGGTGACAGCACATCAAAAGCACGGTAGATCCATCTCACATGATGCTGGCCTTTAACGGGCCGCATAAATCCGGGGCGGAAATTATAAACTGCCTTAAAAGGCAGGCGTGCAATCGCGTTTTCAGTCCTGCCTTTTACTCTAGCCCACATGACCTTCCCATGTTCCGTGCCGTCTGTACGGTTTCCCGATACATAGATAAAGGTCATTTTCGGCGTAATTTTGACCAGTGTTTCCGCGAAGGGCACTACGAAATCATAGGTCTTACGGGTGAAACTTTCTTCATTTTCACCTAATGAACTAACGCCGGCACAAAAGAAACAGCCTTCATAACCTTCAAGCAAATCACTTTGATCCTTCAATGCCGTAAAGTCAGTCAAAATAAGTTCACTAAGTTTAGTGTGCTGAACCTGTAATGGTTTTCTCGAAATACTCAGCACTTTCGTCACCATGGGGTCGTTTAAACAAATCCTCAATACACCTTCACCAACCAGTCCGGTTGCCCCTGTTATGATCACCTTCATTACCTAAATATTAACATCATTAAAGCTTTTCAACTTGCGGTGCTTTTTTCCTCAAACACCAGGCTGACAAAAATATCATACAACGAATCCACTTAGTTTGTTTAAAAGGTTAAATATGGTTTGTTTAAACGTCAATTATTGAATAGTACCAACCGGTCCGCAAAAAAGTTCATTCACCATGATCGTGTCCAGGAACTCCTTTTCCTCAACGATGAGACCATTTTCTACACGCATCAGAAATACGATCTGGTTATCGTATATACGGCCGTCAATTCGTTTGGCATAATTTCTAAGCTGTATAGCAGCCTGGTCACCCTCCGTAAAAATGGAGTTGATGGTGATCTGCAGGCCGTTTGGAAAACGGTCCCGGATGTTTGCGAATATCCGGGACATGCTTTCTGGTGTCTGCCAACCTCCGAAGGGCCAGGAATTTTCACCGCTGATCCAATATCTGTTGTCCGGAGATTTATATTGAACAGCTTTTTCAAACTGTCCGTTAATTATGGCATCGAAATAACTTCTGATAACTTCTTCTGTTTTCATAAAATTGTAGCCGACTAAACGTCATTTAAATTGTTGTTATAAAATCTTAACAGGAAATTCACTGAGAGCAATGCCTGAACACAAGCTTAGCTTAAAGGTTTATTTTGCTCAGGTTGTAAGCAGTATCAACTTTGGTGTTTACAGATAATTTGGGCGTGGCCCAGGCCATATCCATATTGACTATCAGCAATTCATGGCCGCGCAGTAAGATTTCAGCCGGCTGATCAAGTTTACCGTCAGTACCGTCGGTATCTCCATTCATTTGCAGCGTTGTCACTTTGCCGTCCCGGCTGATCGCATGTACGGCATTATTCAGGAAATCCGCAACATAAAAGGTATTTCTTTCCGGGCTAAAGATCAGTCCGTCGGGTCCTTTCATATGCTTATCCTGCGCAAACAGGGTTGTTTCTACTGCCTTGTTCCGGCTATCGAGTTTAGAACGGAAGATCTGACCTTTTTCAATTACCGTGGTGTACATATAACCCTTGTCATCGAAAGTAATGCCGTCGGCTCCAAATCCCATATGATTATCTGATTGGAAAGTAACGACCAGGTGATCATCACCTCTGCCGTTTTGGTAAGGCTTAAGATGGACGGGTGATTTATCCTGCATCTCTTTTAAGGCAATAGCATACACCCCGCTTACCAGCGATTTATTGCCGGCCTGCAAAACAGACTCGGTTACAAAGAGGTGATCGCCCTGCCAGTATACGCCGTTTGAAGCAATAAAACCTTCAACAACAACGTCGGCACTTACTGCTTTTCCATTAACGATGTTGATCCGTAAAATACGTGATTTGTGGTCTTTATTAAAGAACACCTGCATGTCTGCTACGTACAAATTGCCATCAGGGCCGATAGCGCTGTCCATCGGGCCGACATGCCCGGTTTCCGGATGCATATCCTGAGGTTTAAAATCATACCAATGCGCAATTTTATTATCTGTGCCGATGATGGCCATAAACGGGGCATCCGGCGATTTGATCAAACCCTGTTTTAATAAGTATTCATTGTTAAAGTTTGGTACGGATAATATCACGCTGTTGTCGCCGGTGATAGCCAGACCGTCAGGGGTATTGTAGCCTTTGGGAAGTTTGATAAAAGGCTGTGATACATTCGCCGGGCCGGCATTGGTATCTATATTTGCCTGCAGCTTGTTTTGCTGCGTTGCGGTGTCTGCCTGTGCATCGTTTTGAGTAGTACCTGAGTTGCAGGCCACCAGTAAAACTGAGGCAACCGCCGCCGAAAGGTGAAATAATCTTTTCATTGTAAATCTTTTCATTGTGCCTGAGCACGGTTAATATTCACAACAAAATTGCCCATTCCGCGGTGGATGTATTTTGCTAAGCGCTTCAAATTATTTGCGCTTTTATTCCAAATTTCGCCAAATACTATTGCTGAAGTTTGGTGTCGATCACCATAATGCCGAACTCCGGCTCCAGTCGTTTATATAAACTTTCCGGTTCAACGGTTACGATCACTTCAAGGGTTGGTGAAACAAACGCTTCCAGCAAATGTCCGCCATGGACGATGCCGTCAGCAGTAGCCAGGTTAATATGCGCGTGTACCACAGGTGTTCCCGCTTTCAGGGCGATATCGCCGATCAGTGAAGTTATTTCTGCAAATTCATCGATCCTGGATACTTTAAACATTTTTCTTGATTGGTCATACCAGCCATATCTTGAAGTTTTAGCGTCCCCTATACCCGTGAAATGTGCGCTTTTTACCTTGTATTTCACTGCAAATTCCTTCAATCCGGACAACACTTCATCACCGGCAGCAAAAATGAGCGCATAGGTTTTCGTTGTGCCGCCCTTGCTGATCAGCTTGACCTGCACGCCTGGTGAACGTCCGGTTTGCGGCGGCTGTACCGGAGACGCATATTCCTGCGCCTGTGCTTTGAAGCCGGTGAGCAGGCATATAATGGCAATGGGTAATATAGCAGTTATAGATGATTTTGTATTTTTCATGATTTTAAATATTGAATTGATTTAAAAGTGCGATGGACTCGAAAACGCGGGCAACAACTTCGGCACCAGGATCTGGAACACCGGCGAGCGAATGTTCCCCAAGATAAGAGGAACGCCCGAATTTGGTATGCAGGATAGTTTTGGTACTTTCGGCACCAGCGCGGGCAGCTTCTGCTGCCTGCCGGACCGTTGATCCTCCGGCCAGCGCCATTAATGCGGGTTCGAGCGCATCGATCATCGTTCTGTCGCCAGTCTGTGCGCCGCCATAATCTTTTATTTTCTGTAAACCTGCCGTCAGTGCCTGCACCAGGTTCTCCTGATTCGTCCAGTCATTTCCTGCGGCTGTAAAAAATATGGAAAGCAAAACACCACTTGAACCGCCTGTGTCGCGGGCAAGAACGCGTCCTAAGGTGAGCAGTAAATGTCCGGGATGGTCCAGCGGCAAATCTTGGACTACGGCGAGTACCTGTTTACCCATCAGGGCAAATGTTGAACCGGCATCGCCGTCGCCAACTCTGGCATCCAGGGCGTTGATCTCTTTTTCTGCTGAGATCAACAGTTCAGCCGCCTGACCAATGATTTGCTCGACATTCAGGTTAGCCGATGGCGCAAATTGAATTACCTCCGGGAGTTGCGGGCTGCTGACAGCTGCGGGTGCAGCAAAAGGATAAATACCCCAGATGGCAGGCTGTATGGGTTCCAGTAGCGCCTTTTCTGTATCATCATTTAATTCCAGTAAAGAAATAGTAAAACCGATCATATTGATGGACGTCATGAACGGAGCGGGACCGATCAGATAATCAACCTTTTCAGCCAAAGCGGTTTTCCGGAGCGCATTAACCAATATACCCATTTCCAGCGGACTGACACCACCCATATTATTCATAATCAGCGCGTATCGTGCATCGGGATCCGGGAGAAATCCTTCTAACTTTTTTACGGCAAGGCTAACCAGCTGGTCTGCCTGCGCATAATCAATGATCTCAATGCCCGGCTCGCCGTGTATACCCAGCCCCAACTCCGCCTGGTTTTCACTTAACCGTGGCTCGAAATCCTGACCCGGTCGGTGGCACTCTGTAAGTGAAAGACTGATCGAATAAGTTTTACGGATCACCGCCTCAACAGCTGATGTAATTTCCTCCAGTGAATTCCCTGCCTCCGCCATGTAACCGGCCACCTTTTGTGCAAACAGGGTGCCCACCAAACCACGCCGGTTAACATCCATGCCTAACGCAACGTCATCATTAACAATAATGGTATTCACCTTATAGCCTAATGCGCGTGCCTGTTCGGCCGCCAGTCCGAAATTAATCCGGTCGCCGGTGTAATTTTTAATAATGACCAGGCTGCCGGCGTCTCCTGTTACCGCCAATATAGCTGAGAGCACGGCATCAACCGAAGGCGAGGCAAATATATCACCACATACCGCAGCGGTCAGCATGCCTTTGCCTACCAGCCCGGCATGTGCAGGTTCATGTCCTGAACCTCCGCCGGATATTACCGCGACTTTGGATTTATCCCAGTCTTTCCGGACTACCACACGCACTTCCGGGAACCGGTCGAGTTTGGCTAACAACGGGTTTGTCAGTAGGCCGTCGATGGCCTCCGTTACCACCTCATCCGGATTATTAATGAAAAATTTCATATACTTTAGCTTTATTTAGGTGAATAGCTTTTCCATATCCCGGGTAATCCGTTTTGCCCGTTTAAGGGATCTGTTGATGGCACAGGCAGGGCAGCGATAGTTTTATCCGTGCCCGGCCGTTCACCTGGTTTACCGGTATTCACGTCCCAGTTACGACCGTCAGGGTATGCACCAACTACGCCAAGACCACTGCCTCCAAGATTTTTATGTCCTACGCCCGCCGGAATGATAATAATGTCACCGGCTTCAATATTGATCTTTTTCCCGTTTTCACCTCCAAGGTGCACTAAGGCGTTGCCGGAATAAATACCCAGCACTTCATGAGATGTGCTGTGGTAATGATGAAAAGGATAGATACCATTGCGCCAGGAATTGGTCCAGTTGTTATCACCGAAAGTTTTTTCCAGCCAGGCCGCACCGGCGGTACCCCGGGCATTAAAGGCATTTTTATAAATCAATAAGGGCAAATGACTATTGGGGATCACCCCGTCATCCTTAAAAATAAATTCTTCAGGTTTCATGATTTTACTCCGTGAAAATAATTTCAGGCCCGGTAACAGCAACAGGCTGAAACCGGCAATAAATTTCTTTCTGTCCATAAATACTATTAGGTTTAAAATGTTCGGTAATGATTATTGTTTGCCGGTTTAATGACGGCACCAACTAAAAATCCTGAACAAATATGCAATTACAGAAGACGGTTGATTTTGCTGTAGCTGCCAAAATAATTGCGTTTTACAGTCAAAATAAAAACAGTTGAATGATTGAAGATCGTTCAACTGTTTTAGCATCATTTAAATTCAGTTCCCGTTAGTTAACAGTTACGCGCGATGTGCTGGGGTTAAAGCCCCAATAAGCTTTGAACAGCCGGGAAAAGTGAGATATGTTTTCGTAACCCACCGTATAGCAAACGTCGGCCACCGTCATTTGCGTGACCGAAAGCAGTTCCTTTGCTTTTTTCAAGCGTTTTCCTGTATCCATTTGCCTGGTGACATCTGGTAGATACTTTCAAAATCACGCCTGAAACTTGAAAGGCTTCTGCCCGAAAGATAAGCCAGTTCATCCAGGTCAACGGGATTCAGGTAATTCTCTTCCATGACTTTCGGAATATCGGTCTGATGCTGGCTTTTTAGCTGGATCAGCTGCAGCAGCAGGCTTTTATCCGTATGCGCCAGGTCATAAAGCAATTCCAGCATTTTGATCCGGAACAGATTGGTATTAACTTCCTCCTGGTCCCTGAAAAAAGGCTTAAGCGATTCTAAAAAACGCAGCAGCCTTTCATTATAAGGCCTTACATAGATCGGCGCTGTTTCCTGGTCCCTGAACAACCTGATATTTTCCGATTTTAAGAACTCCAGCAGGAAACTGTCCTTCAGGAAGAACATCATACTTTCAAAGGCGTAGTTATGATCAGGATTACCCAGTTTCCAGGTTTCGATCCCGCTGAATTTTTTGAGCAGGATCATTTCGTTCTTTTTCACCTCGAATTCCTGTGTACCCAGTTTTATCCGGAATGTACCTTCCATCACAAATAACAGCAGGTGATCCTGCAGGAACATCACTTTCCGGGTTTCATGTGCCTGTGTACATGATTCCACCAGGGATACGTCTTCCAATTCCAGCACATTTTGATAATGCGGTGCATTCGGCAGATCGCCGGGAACCTTTACTACTTTCATGTTCGTTATTTTAGTCGTGCCTTCAAATCTATCTTACAGATATTAAACTTCATATCCACGTCACTGTTTACCGCATATCCTTTACTGGCCCAGGCCATATCCATGTTCACAATGATCAGTTCATTGCCGCGGAGCACCAGCTCTGCGGGCTGATCCAGTGACCCGTCGCTGCCATCACTATCGCCGTTTTTATGCAGCGTATGCACTTTCCCGTTCATATCAATGGCATGCACTGCATTTCCAAGGAAGTCGGCCAGGAAAAACGTTTGATACTGCGCGCTGAAGATCAGTCCATCCGGACCGATCACCCGCTTATCCTGAACAAAAAGCTTAGTTTCCACGGCTTTGTTTGCAGCATCAAGTTTTGAACGGTAAATTTTGCCTTCCTCAATAACAGTAGTGTAAAGATAACCCTTATCATCAAAAGTTATCCCATCGGCTCCCGAACCCAAATGGTTGAACGATTTAAACCAGGTGACCAGGTGACTGTCACCCCTGCCATAATTAAAGGTATCTACCTTTACAGGCTGTTCTTTTTTGAGCTGGCCAATTGGAAAAGCGTAAACTCCGCTGTACAGCGCAGAATCTGTTTTTTGCAGAACTGACTCGGTAACGAAAAGTGTGCTGTCTTTCCAATACATTCCATTGCAGCTCATCATGCCGGTTACCACGACATCTGCGTCAACCGGTTTGCCGTTTTTGACGTTTATACGCAAAATTCTGGATTGGTGATCTTTATTGTAAAACCACTGCCGGTCATTGACATATAAATTTCCGTCAGGTCCGAATGCACAATCCATCGGGCCAACTTTTCCGGTAAGCGGATGAAGATCTTCCGGTTTAAAATCATACCAGTGCTCTACCCGGTTGTCTTTGTGAATAACAGCCATAAATGCCGGTGACGGCGTTTTTATCCTGCCTTTCTCCAGCAGGTACTGATTGTTAAAGTTAGGTACGGATAGTATAATACTGCTGTCGGGGCCAATTTCCATACCATCGATGGTATTGTAGGTTTCCGGCAGTTCTGCGACCAGCTTTGTTTGATATGTCCCGGTATTTATCAAACTTTTAGTTGAACTGCAGCCTGCCAGTCCGGCAAGCGGCAGCAAGGCAGCCACTACAATGCCGGGCTTCCATCTTTTCAAAAGAAAGTACATGGTGTAATTTTTATAGTTCGGTGTCGCTGTAACTGAAACGCGAAGGTCAGCTACAGGCAAAAAAAAATGCGGGCCAAGTGACAACCCCGCAGTTATGTGCCTGCAGGGTTGTAAGTAGAAACTGCTGTTTAAGACCGGCCCATAACCGTAGGCGCGTCATTCTCTATCAGCTTTTTAGTTTTCAGTTCGTCCCAAAAAGCGGCAGGGATATTGACCTGCAACGAGGCCGCATCATCACTGATCTGTTTGGCAGTACGCGCGCCAACCACCATTGAAGCCACTACATCAGGATAAGACGAGAATTGCAAAGCTGCCGTACGCAGGTCAATATTATATTTTTCTGCGATCCTGGTCATTTGATCACGCTTGTCAAAATATTCCTGTGGCGTTGGTTTTTTAGGATTGTAGTTGTAACGGTTGCTGCCCGAGATAAAGCCGGCATTCAGACTTGAACCGATCACTACTTTGATCTTGCGTTTCCTGAATTCAGGGAACAGCTGGTGCAGTGCGTTCGAATGATCGATAAGTGAATATTGGGATGCTACTAGGAATGTATCCGGTTCAGCGTCCTGCATGGCCATCATGATCGGTTCCGGGGTATTAACACCCAGACCCCATGCTTTAATGAGGCCTTCCTGCCGCATTTTGTCCAATTCGGGGAAGGCTCCTTTTTTGGCAATATTATAATATTCTTTCCATGGACGGTCAAACCAGGGAAAATCAGCGGAGAGGTCATGCACAAACACCATATCGATACTGTCTACGCCGAGCCGCTGTAAGCTGTCTTCGATAGATCTTCTGACACCCGGACCGGTATAATCAAATACAGGTGTATTAGGCGATCCTGAATGCGGGAATATTTCGTTACCACGGCTGTTCTTCGACGCTTTCAGAAGTTTGCCGACTTTGGTAGAGATCACAAAGTCTTCGCGCCTTTGATTATGTAAAAATGCGCCGAACCGTCTTTCTGCTAATCCCAGGCCATACCAGGGAGCCATATCGAAATATCTTACACCGGCATTCCAGGCAGCTTCGATCGTTTCATGTGCCTGTTCATCCGTTACGGCTTCAAATTCGTTGCCGATTGTTACCCCGCCTAAACCAAAGTGCGGGAGTTTATTGATCCAGTCATTTGCAGCTGCTTTCATAGGTTTTTGTTTATTGTCCTGATCACGTTCATTAATCGCGCCAAATATTTGTCCCGGGAGTGCGGTGGTTAAACCAGCAATCAGCGCGCCCTTGCCGGCAGTACTTAAAAAATCGCGTCGTGTTGTCATTTTTTTTTATTTAAGAGTTTATACAAAATTAGCCTGCAAACAGGCCGCATTGTTTTGCTCAAAAAGTCATAATTATTGACTTTAAATATCAAACTACATCGATTGCTGCCGGACTATAACCGAACCGTTTTTTAAATGCAAAGGAAAAATGTGAAAGGTTCTCAAATCCGGCATCAACAAAAACTTCGGTAGGCCTTCGTTTTTTTACGGCGATCTGGTAATGCGCAAACTCCAGCCTTTTTTGTGTCAGCCAGCGGCCGGGTGTCATATGAAATATTTTTTGAAAGTCCTTTTTAAAAGTGCTGAGACTGCGGCCGGTAAGGTATCCGAATTTTTCAAGAGCGAGGTTGAACTTATAATGTTGTTCCATGAAATCTGCAAGGTCGACCTTGCCTGGCTCGTTGAATGAATTCAGCAGACGGCGAACCTGATTGTCGCGCGAATCCAGTACAGTAATGCATTCAGCAATTTTAATAGCAGCAAGATCAGGCGGCAGTTCGTCCCGCATTTCGAAATAAGGAACCAAGGAACTGAACAAACTTTCCAGCAGAGGGTGCTGCGGCAATTCGAGATGACCTTTCCATTTACCTTCTGCCGGATTTTCCGGACGGGAAGAATAGAACTTCCTTAATAATTCCTCCGGAAACAAAACCGAGACCGACCTGAACGGCTCGCCGTCAGCAGGAATTTTCGCCAGCCGGCCTAACTGGTTCCGGGGAATAAGTACTGTTGAGCCGCGCCCAAAACGGTGTGTTTGATCACCATAGGTTAACTCAAGGATACCATGATAGATGTATACCATGGCATGCTGATCTAAGATCAGCTCACTGTTGTAATGTTTCTCCCGTTTACAGGAAACAAATATGCGTCCTCTTACGGCTGTTCCTGAATTTTCCATGCGGATATTAAAATGATACGATTCAATATTTACCTGCCTGCATATTGGCAACAAGCGGTAAAGCTGCAGGTTTGCGGCCGTTGATCTCAATTCCGCCATGCTGAAACATACGTGCTGTTTCCAGGTGATTCGTTACGAATGTTGGCGGTGGCGGGGAAAGCTCATCCAGCGTGGAAATATCACCGGCCTGCAAAGTTAACCGGGTGGCCGCTATATTGGCGTCAAGCTGATCGGGGTTACGGATGCCGATGATCGTGGATGCTACTCCCGGCTTATGCATAACCCAGGCCAGTGCTACTGCTGCTATGGACGTATGATACGATTCGGCTATCCGCCCCAACGCTGCTAAGATTTTTGCAGTCCTGTCATCTATGTTCAAATCACGGCCGGTATCGCCAAGGCGCGTACCACTGGTTTTTTCTTTGCCGGCAATGTATTTACCAGATAACATGCCGCCCTTTAATGGAGACCAGGGGGTAATTCCCAATCCTAACTCCTGCGCCATGGGCACCAGTTCACTTTCTATAGTGCGCTCCAGTAAAGAATATTCTATTTGCAAACCAATAAACGGAGTCCAGTTTTTCCAGTCAGCAAGTACCTGTGCCTGTGCTATTTTCCAGGATGGCGCATAGCTTACCCCAAGGTACCGAACCTTGCCGCTTTCTACCAGCCGGTTGAGTGTGCGCATGGTTTCTTCAAGCGGTGTGTCCCAATCCCATTGATGTATGGACAGCAGATCAATGTAATCCGTTTTTAACCTGCGCAGGGATTGCTCACAACTCGCCATTATTGCGTTGGTACCCGCACCGCCGCCGTTAGGGTTGCCCGGAAAAATATTTCCCGAAAACTTGGTACCTATTACAGTTTTTGAACGCAGTGACGAGGAGTTTCCTATTACGTCTCCAATGATCTTTTCAGAGTGACCGTTTGTGTAAACACTGGCCGTGTCTATGAAATTGCCCCCGGCATCCATAAAATTCCGAATGATCTGCGCGGAGGTTTTCTCGTCGGCACCCCAGCCCCAGTCATTCCCGAAAGTCATGCCACCGAGGCAAAGCGGGCTTACCCGCAGGCCTGAACGGCCTAATGTTCTGTAGTTTTCCACTTTTTTATCGTTTAAGAGGTCTGTAATAAGCTAAGGTCAGATGTTAAATTGTAAATCAGTCAGGTTCTCACTCATCAACCATAGCTGTTTGGCATTTTGTTCATCGACAGCGTAAGGCATCACACCCGCTATTTTGGTTTTGCCATGTACACGCATAGCTGGGTCAGCTTCCCCAGGATCGAGTTCTGCCACATCGGTATTTTCACAGTAAACACCGCCGATGTTATCTAGCTGCGGACTTGTCGCGCACCAAACGGTCGTCGAAGCACCTTGTGCTATATTTTTACGTCCGGTTGCAGGATCGTGGATCACTTTGCCTTCCGCATCATAAACCCCCAGGCTTTGGAGTTTTTCTACGCTCAGATCTCTTCCCAGGTCTGTTTCCACGATTGCCCCCGGATGAAGAGAATAGGCACGTACGCCATAATGCTTACCACGTTCATCCAGTTCCAGTGAAAATAAAATATTGGCTGTTTTTGACTGGCCATACCCCAGGAGCGTGTCATATTCCCGGCGTTCAAAATTAGGATCTTCAAAATCTATAGATGCGAAATGATGCCCCCAGGAGGATACGTTGATCACTCTGGCGTTACCTGCCCGTTTTAAAGCCGGCCATAACCGTGCAGTTAACTGAAAATGCCCCAGGTGATTAGTGGAAAACTGAGATTCATATCCCCGCGCATCACGCTTTAACGGCGGCCACATAATGCCGGCATTATTGATCAGCAGGTGTAATGCCTGGCCGGTATTCAGGAAAGCCTCTGCGAAGGCGTCGATTGATGTTGGGTCCATCAGGTTCATTTCAGCCAGGCTCACATTCGCAATTCCCTCCAGGTTTTTCTTTGCTTTTTGCACGTCACGTGCAGGCACGACAACGGTTGCGCCTGCCATGGCAAGTATCCTTGTTGTTTCCAGGCCTATCCCGGCATAGCCACCCGTTACAACGGCGACCTTGCCGTTCAGGTCGATCCCTTTGATGACATCAAATGAATTGGATGCCGCTCCAAAACCGGAGTTAATGGGATGTTGCAACATTCCCTGATAATTGTTTTTGCTCATGGGTAAAATAATTTATACAGAACAAATGTAGATCAGTGCGAACGAATGGAGTTTGTTTAAAAGTTGTTTTTACTTTGTTTAAAAGGTTATGATGCGGGTCTTTAATTTTTCGAAAACGACTGGCGGTATTCGAGCGGGGAAATTTGAGTCCGTTTTTTGAACAATTTATGAAAGGACTGCGGATGCTCAAACCCCAGCTGATAAGCGATTTCTGCTACTGAAAAGGCAGTACCCGCCAGGTAATCTTTAGCTTTTTCGGTAAGTTTTTCATGGATGTGCTGCAACGCACCCTGCCCGGTTAAGGAGCGCAACATATCGCTGAGGTACCTTGGTGATAGGTTCAGGGCCTCCGCCAGCATTTCCACCGTAGGCAATCCTTTGGTCAACGGATCAGCACTGTTAAAAAATACGTCCAGCAGCGCATCGAAACGGTTGAGCAGGTCATGATTAACTGCTTTGCGCGTGATAAACTGCCGTTTATAAAAGCGATTGCTGTAATTAAGCAGGGTTTCTATTTGCGATACGACGATGTCCTGGCTATGGTCATCTATATTCTGCTGCAACTCATTTTCCAGATTGCCGATGATACCCAATACGGTTTCCTTTTCCTTATCCGACAGATGAAGTGCCTCATTACTTTCGTAAGAAAAAAATCCGAAACGCTTGATGAGTGTCCCCAAAGGATAATGACGTATCAGTTCCGGGTGAAACAACAAGGAAATGCCGAAATATTCACTTTCCCTCACTGTCGAAACTATTTGCTGAGGTGCCACAAATGTCATAGTGCCATCGTCAAAATCATAATGGCTTTGTCCATAGCCTGTACGGCCCTTAACCCGTTTTTTAAAGGAAATGCTGTAAAAATCAAATGAAAACGTAGTGGGCAGATCAGCTTTTTTTACGGAAATCCGGGTATTGTCAAATATGCTGATCAGCGGGTGCAATGGGGCCGACAGCCCCAGAACACGGTGAAGTTCTGAAACGGAAGTGAAGCGGTATGGAGCAATTGCCTTTTTCATTTTCATTACGAATTTAGTAAATACCGGTCAGCTACGCATTATTTCGACCCATGCTGCTTCTGAATACTCTTGTTTTAACCCGATATAGAAAGCGGCATCTTCGCCGACAACATAGCGCAGTTGGGCAGAGCCGTCAGTTGCGGCCTGGTAGATGGTATTGGCAACGTCGCCTGCAGTTGCTTTCGCAAGGTGACCGGTGCGGCTGGTATAACGTTGCATCAAAGCCGCCAGTTCCCCGTTATAGTCGGTTATCTGATTGTTGATCATGGTCATCCCATTCCTGAAATTGGTGCCAACACTTCCGGGTTCTATGATCTTTACCCCGATGTTCAGAAAAGCCAGTTCGTGCGATAGTGCTTCAGAGAAACCTTCAACAGCAAATTTGGAGCTGTTGTAAAGGCTGGAAAATTGCCCTGCTGTGACTCCGCCAAATGACGAAATGTTGACGATGATACCGCTTTTCTGCTTCCGCATTACTGGCAGAACCGCCTGCGTGACGCTCATCAGCCCAAACACATTAACCTGGTACTGATCGCTGATCTGCTGAGCTGTGGCAGATTCGAATACGCCGATCAAAGCGTAACCGGCATTATTGACCAATACGTCTATTTGCCCGAAATGCTCGATCCCTATCTTAACTGCTGCCTTGATGCTTTGCTCATCAGTGACATCAAGTTTTTCCACCAGCACATCCGGCATGGCGGATAGTTCGGTTTCTTTTTCAGGCGACCGCATGGTAGCAATCACATTCCATCCCCGGCCATGAAATAATAAGGCCGCTTCTTTTCCAAAACCCGATGAGGCACCGGTGATCAATACTGTCTTTTTCATACTTTTTGTTATTTGTCGCTTAAAAAAGCGGCTTCCATAAATTTATTAAACCCATCATTGCCCAATTCCAAACGCTTGTTGTACAGCATTTTAGTATCGTCCCCGGCGAGATACCGCAGCTGATTTTTGCCATCGGTAGCTGCTTCGAACACCACCTGGGCGATCTTTTCAGGCGGAGCGAATACCGTACCGCTCACATTTGCTGTAAAACGGTCCATCCAATGCTGGTAGGCCGGATGCAGGGCCCAATCGTACGACCGGTTGATGAAATCTGTTTGTATGGCACCCGGTGCAACAGTCTTGATGGAGATGCCGAGCTTACGCAGCTCGAAAGACATGCTTTCGCTCCAGCCTTCCAGTCCCCATTTGGTGGCGTGATAGAGTGATGAGAAAGGAAAACCAACCAAGCCGCCAACGGAAGTGGTGGTAATAAAAAGACCGCTGCCTTTCTTTCTGAAATAAGGGATAAATGCCTGCGTAACGCGTATTGGCCCAAGTAAATTGGTCTCGATCTGGCGCTGCAGCTGAAATTCGGTAACGGCTTCCAAAGGGCCAGAAATTCCATAACCGGCATTGTTGAACACCACATCTACATCAAATTCAGCTGTTAATTGTTCAACGGTTAGCTTTATCTGTTCAGCATCGGTTACGTCCAGCGGCAAAATGATCAGTCGTTCTGATCTTTGAAATTCTTTAGCTGCTCCCGGATCACGCATGGTAGCAATTACCCGCCAGCCTTGTGTGAGGAACAGCATTGCGGTGGCCTTACCCAAACCCGACGATGCTCCGGTTATAAATATTGTTTTCATGTGCTGTTGATTTTGATAAGGCAAAGTTCTGCAGATCTTAGCAGCGCAGAGTCGCCAAATTGAGTTTGGTGGTAGCCGTATTGACGCGATTGATTCTTCATAAATACGGATACAGATAAAAAGATCAGTATGGGATAAATTTTTCCCTTATTGCAGGCTTAAAGCATATGCCCCAATTTTGCCCTAAACAATTTTAGAAATGGGAACAGAAAAAATTTACGGTAGTGAATTGTCGGGCAAAATAGCACTGATAACGGGCGGAACAAAGGGCGCAGGACAGGCCATAGCACAAAGACTGGCTGACGCGGGCGCAACTGTGGTGATCACGGCACGAAATGCACCTGACGCAACTACTGCACACTTGCATTTCATTGCTGCTGATCTGAGCACTAATGAAGGCACACAAAAAGTAGTTAACGATGTATTGTCCACCTATGGCAAACTGGATATTCTCATAAACAATCTTGGCGGATCTGAAACTCCGGGCGGCGGGTATGAAGTGTTGAGCGATGACGATTGGGAACAAACCCTGCAAACCAATTTACTGGCCCCGGTCAGGTTAGACAGGGGATTTTTACCGCAAATGATCACACGTGGTGATGGTGTTATCATCCATATCGCTTCGATACAGGGCCGTTTACCCTTATATGACTCCACTTTACCTTACGCAGCTGCCAAAGCCGGACTGATCAATTACAGCAAAAGTTTATCCAATGAGGTTTCGCCGAAAGGCGTTCGTGTCCTGACCGTATCTCCAGGCTGGATCATGACAACTGCTGCCGAACGGATGGTTGAGCGTATTGCGCAAAGTTCGGGAAACAGTGCAGACGAGGCCCGCCAAAGTATTATGGATAGTTTAGGCGGCATCCCGATGGGCCGGCCGGCGCAGCCAAGTGAAGTGGCCGAACTCGTCGGCTTCCTGGTATCACCGAGAGCTAACTACCTGACCGGAACAGAATTTATTATTGATGGCGGCACCATCCCAACTATTTAAATTATGAACATACCTGATGTTATAAAACAATTGATCACAGCGCAAAACAAATTGGATGCTGCTGCCTATGCGCATTGTTTCAGTGCAGACGCAACCGTTTTAGATGAAGGAAAAACCTATCACGGCGTTATAGAAATTGAGCAGTGGATCTCAGCAGCAAATGATAAATACAAAACGCAAATGGTTCCGTTAGACTTTGTGCATCTTGACGGAAAGGATGTGCTAACGACAGAAATTTCGGGAACTTTTGATGGCAGTCCAGTAATTTTAAGTTATAATTTTGTGATCGAACAGGGTTTGATACAAACGCTGAAAGTTACCGGGTAAACTAAACGCTATGAAAAACATAAACAACCGTAAAATTCCACTGAACCTGAATTGCGGACTCGATCTTGTCGGGGAAGTATTGTACGGCAAATGGAAGATACGGTTGTTGTGGTTCATTAATGAAGGGTACAAACGGCCAAGTGAATTGCAAAAAAAAAATACCCGATGCCTCCCGTCGCGTACTTACGATCCAGTTGAATGAATTGTTACAGCATCAGCTGATTGCCAAAACCATCTATCCTGAGCTTCCTCCAAAAGTTGAATACCAGTTGACAGCATTTGGTGAAACTTTAATGCCGGTTACAAAAGCAGTTGGCGAGTGGGGCGATAAATATGAACTTCGCTTACGTGAGGTTATTAATCGAGAAATACGCAATAATTGAAGACACTAGTTATATATTTTCTATCCATTACTCTTCAATAAATCTCTAATTTCGTTTTTACTATTTCGGGAATTAAAAAATGTAGGTCATTTCAATTAGAACCTTTAGAACCACCTCTTGAACTTCTATTTCCTATATTAACTTTTGCATCCAGAAATTCGCGACGTTTTGGATATCAATAGGTTATGGCTATCAAAGTGGCGAACAAGTAACATCCTGTTGTTGTCGCTTAAAATGTACTTAAATGACAATAGGACTGGAACCAAAAATGTCCTTTTTACTCCTGAGGCTGGGCTCGAACCAGCGACCCTCTCATTAACAGTCAGAGGTTCTCAAGTATCTCGGCGAACAAGTTTCATGTTCAGAAATATTCCGAATGGCCACCGTTGATCAACTTTTTTATCTAAACGATATTTTGTAAATTTGACTAACGATTTAGCAATACTAAAGATCAGTGAGTGATTCGTGTAGTATTAAAATTAAAGACAACTCAATTAACTGAAAATAAGCACATTAAGAACGAGGTTCGATTCCCGCTCTGATTAGCATAGTATTCTCCGCTGATTTTGATATAAAATTATAAAAAAGCCTGCAAATCAAAAGATTGCAGGCTTTTTTATGCTAACCCTCAAAATCGCCATCGATTCGCATCAAAAAAAGAGATTATAAGTAAATTAACAGGTACAGGGTCTCGATTGCAGTTCTTGACTTCCTCAAATAAAAGAGTTAGCTGAAGTTAGTTTTCATGTTGAATAACATTAAAATTGTCATTCATCGCGTACCTTGACACTTTACAAGCGATATTTTTATGCCGCTCAAGAAAGGCTAAGGGGAAGATAGACGTACCCTACGCCCTAAAGAACGTATATGCACTGCAATTGGGCCAAAATGGATTCCTGCTTTAGGGCTACATGATCGGTTTGATTTATTAATGGTATAGTTAAAATTATTATTTCTAAATTCTCTGGCGCAACAAATAGATAAGTATTTGCAACAAGCGCGAAAGTATGGATAGCTGAAATTTCGTTTTTTTGAGACACCTACTGATCAAACAAACATCATGAAAAAACTTTATCTGTTCAGCTTCTTATTTGTGGTTTTATGCACTGCTCTTTCCTTTGCTGACGACGCTAATCTACTTATTGGGAGATGGGAACATTCTACTATTTCGCATGGCGAATCTTTTAACTTTTTGGCCGTTTTCAGGATTAACGGAACTTTCGATGGATTCATCAATAAAAAAGAATTTGTGAGCGGAGTGTATCACATGAAGCACGATACGCTCTACATTTCCGACGCTACCTGCAATGCCCAATATCAAGGCACTTACAAAGTTGAATTTTATGGCCTAAGAGATTCACTCAGATTTCATGTGATCCAGGATACGTGTAAAGGCCGCAGGGAAGGAACTAATGGGCTCCTGTTTAAAAACGTTGGTGCGAGCAGGTAACCATACTCAACATGAAGAAGTTGTGCATCACCCTTTTTACGCTTGGAATTATCCTGGTAATCTCTCAGGGTGCGTTTAAAGATCATGAACCGGTAAACGCTGCAGCTTTGGGCCGGAAATTATTTTTTGACCCGATACTTTCAAGTACTGGTAAGATCAGTTGCGCCTCCTGCCATAAAGAGGAATTTGCATTCTCAGATACCTCGGCCGTTAGTTTGGGAGTTCATGGCAGGAAGGGTGTGCGAAACACACCCTCGGCAATGAACATGAGTTTGCAAGTAGCTTTTTTTTGGGATGGGCGGGCAACTACGCTGGAACAGCAGGCCCTTATTCCAATTCAGAACCCGATAGAAATGGATTTGTCTGTAAATACGGCTGTTTGGCGGCTTGGGCACAATAAATATTATAAATCGGCTTTTACTGCCGTTTTTAATGAGGCCCCCAATGCTGGTAACCTAGCAAAAGCGTTATCCGCATTTGAACGGACTTTAGAAACAGGCAACTCGCCCTTTGATGATTGGAGGTTGAATGATAACGAGTCGGCAGTTAGTGAGTCGGCCAAACGTGGCTTTGCTATTTTTAATTCCAAAGGCCGCTGTATTCAATGCCATTTTGGTCCCGACTTTAATGATGTGGAATTTAGATCAATAGGCCTTTATGATGGCAAAACATTGCGCGATAGTGGCCGCGCCTGCGTAACCAAAAAAGTGGCCGACGTCGGTAGGTTTAAAATAGGGGCCCTACGGAACGTAGCACTTACGGCACCTTACATGCATAACGGCATGTTCAAAACATTGCGCCAGGTAATTGATTATTATAATGACCCGGATAAAATCGTCTCTCATTCCATCAACCGCGATACCCTGCTCAACATACCTATGGGCTTAACAGAAGGAGAGAAAACCGACCTGGAAAATTTCCTGGTTTCGTTAACAGATAAACGTTTCGCGGGGCAGTTGAAAAAGCTGCGCCCTTTGCAGCGATAGCAATTTACATTCGCAGGTTTACACCAATTAAATTAAGCAAACAATGAACCGTTCAAAAAAAATGGCCTTAGGCTACTTGTACCTTGTGCCACCGGCGGTAGTTGCCATAGGTTTTGGTATAGGGCCGGTTTCTTATGCGTTTTACCTGCCGCTATGGTTATTGAACAGCGCTTTGATGTTATTGGCGGCTTTTTACTTATCCCGCAGCCAGGCCAACAGTTACACATCATCTGCTTTGTTGCTGCTAATCCCTTGGTTGCTGTTCGCGATTTTTGGTGGTATGGGCCCGCCCCCGGCCAATATATCGGATTGGCTTGCTACAGCACAAACGCAGCAAGCGCGTTATACAATACTCATGGCGGGCGGCATTTGCGCTTACCTTGGCTTCGGCCTTTTAAAGGGAAAATTGCAAAATCAGGGTGAAGTGATATATTCAGTATTGGGATTCGCGCTTTTAACCATCGCGCTTCCTTTATTTTTACTGAACATGGCCTTTTGGGGGTATTACCTCCCTGTAGCGTTTAAGGAATTTCAGCTAACGCCGGCATCGCCAAGACCGGGCTGGTATCTTGCTTTGAGAGCATTCTTTTATGTTATAGCTGTAGCAGAGGTAGCCCTCACCTATTTAGCCACCCTGTTTTTTGCTGTTGCTATGAAAAATGCGAGGCTACTTGGTCTTGTTTCCTGTAATTGTTATTGTGGCTTTAGTATAGTCGGCTTAATTCTCGTTCTCATTCCTTCTTCCTGTCCAGAACCATTAGGTACGGCGGGATTTCTGGCGGCCATTCCTGCAATACCTTTCATTATGCCCTATCTAATGGCTGTAAGGCTATTGCGTGGGTATTCAGATCGGTTAATATAACTTCAAACCATACTAATTATTGGCTTTTTCATCAAATACTCCGATATAGGTTAACTAAAACCTCATCGCTAACTAAAACAAATTCAGGGCCTTGAGCGTTATTTATGAATGGTTTCAACAAATCGACCAGCCCGCATTCTACTGATAGAAGATTCTGAAATGGATAGGGTGATATTTAATTTAATGATTAAAAAAACGCTTTTCAGTCCGATTATTGAAGCTTGCGAAAACGGAATTACAGCAATCAGCAAATTGATGGAACTCAATGAGCAGGGAAGTGATCATTTACCAGATTATATTTTTCTTGACTTGGCAATGCCACTAATGGACGGCTGGCAGTTTATGGAAGAATATAAACGTCTTAATATCGATCCCATGCACAAAAGCAAGATTTATGTGCTTTCGTCATCGATTTTCAAGAAAGACATCGTTAAATCGTATTCAAACCCAAGGATTGAAAATTTTTTATCAAAACCAATTGATTTCGGAACGATCAAGAGTGTTTTCTTTTAAAATTGAAGCAACTAAATATTAATTAGCGTATTCATGGTCCAGCTTTAAATGTCGATGTTAAAGATATTCATCGATGAGCATTTTGATAATTCTTTCTTTTGCCATCCGTTTCGTCACCGTGCTCTTCGCCGGTACTTTATTACCTCTAAAGATTGTTACAATAAATAGCGATCTTTCAACAATCTAACAAAACTGTTACAAACTTGAAACTTATATAGTTAATTCATTTTCAATTTATTAACTTATATTTGTTTGAACTTGATTTAGCGCATTTAATACCCCTATAGATCCTGCATCTACCCAAGCCTGTCCCCCGACGGGCTTTTGTATTTTTCATATTACAATTTGGAAACTTTAGTTTAAACAACTTATATTTAGTTGATTGTTATTTTAATAGGGGTATTAAATAACGAACATTCAAGCCACACGTCCTTTGGAGTGTGGCTTTTTTTGATCTATGCGTGTTCAAGGTCTGTAATAAAGGCAGGAAAGATGTAAAATTTCATTCAAACCCAGCGAAAAACTCCGATAGATCAACCTCCAGGATATTTAATAATAGAAACATATCCTCTATCGAAAAATCTGTAGTACCCGCTTCAATTTCACTGAGCATAAAAATGGGGATACCTGTTTGTTCAGCAATTTTATTGAGGCTGATGTTACGATATGCCCGTTCAACTGCTATTTTGCGTCCAAACCGTAAAAGGTTCCTCTTTGCTTTGGCGTGTTCATCCATAAGGTAAAATGGCTGTTGCAAAATTACATTTATTAAGGCTTCTCACAACTATCAGTTGTAAATAAAAAGGCCACCTGAAACCAGGCGACCTCCCATCTATATAAACAACCTCATTTCGTTAATCTTCCGCCGGCTCATTGCTGGCAGCGAAATTTGCCTGGCTTTCGGCAATCTCTGTAAGCAGTGCGTCTGCTGTTTTTTCTTCGTCAAGGGTTAAAACCAATAACTCTGCAACATCATAATACCCTAACGTTTTTGCTAACGCGATCATCCCTCCATAAGAAGCGATTTCGTAGTGCTCGGCTTTTTGTCCGGCGAAGATCAGACCTACATCGCGCTGGGCTGTGCCTTTTTTCGTAGCGCTGATGATCTCATCACCTTCATCAACAATTCCCGCTATAGCTTCACATTTGCGGCTATCTGGCTGTAAACCCAAGATGGCAAAAATTTGTTCCAAGCGGGTAACGTGTTCTTCCGTTTCGATTAAGTGTAGGTCAAAAGCATCTTTGAGTTCGGCAGAAGTAGCTGCTTCTGCCATTTCGGGCAATGTATCTACCAGCTTGTTTTCTGCCCAATACAAATCTTTCAATTCGTTCACAAAAAACTCCATCAGTTTAGATTCGCCAGTAACCGCCGCTTGTTCATCTTCCCATTCATCGTCAGAAATCACAGTTCCTGATTCCGGAGCACCATAAGCAGTTGGGGCTTGGTATTCACCAGTTGCTCCTTTATAAGAAGGTTCGGCAGCTATGTTTTCGTCATCAAACTTATCATCCTCGTCAACGATAGTTTCTGATTGGTCACGAAGTGATTTAACTAGGTTGTGCCCTTCAACAATTCCATGCTGCTGGGTTAACAGTATTTGGTGCACTTGCGGACTTAGTTCATTTTCCGGATCCAATGCATCTTCATATGCGGCTTTGGCAGCATCTTCTCCCCGCTCGCATTCGTTAAGGATCGCGGTAAGATCGCTACCCGTAAATGTAGATTTTATATCTATCCATGCACGGTGCAAATCACCCGAAGTGCTGGTGCCTTCAGCTGCTTCGCCGCCAAATTGATATGCAAGGGTAGTGAGCTCCGTAACGTTCTGACGGCTTTCGCCTGCTAACTTGCTGAATACAGCCATCAAACCGTTTTCATCTTCTTTTAAATCTTTGCCTGCTTTTTCAAAACCTGCGGCGCGGTCATTATTAATTTTGATCAAATCGTTGATCACATCAATTGCTTTTTCTGTATTTTCCATAGGTGTTTGTGGTAGATATGTGATTTGGTAATCAGTAACTGTCGGATCATTATTTTAGTTTCTTTTAGGCACTCGCGGTTTCATAAGTGCTCCATTGGGCAAGCCCTTTGGGATCCGCATTTTTCACTTCAGCACTTTTTTCGGCACTCATTTTTTTGTTTTCTTTTTGAGTTTCCTTAAGCTCCTTGCTAAAGTCCTGCGGCAGCTTAGTTTGTCCTTCGGTTTCCTGTACTTGCTGTAAAGGTTGTTCAATGAACACCCATTCTTTGCCCATCCCCGGCATTTCGCCTTCATTCCACGAACTTCGTACAGCACCGTCAGATAAATTATAAACCTGTTGGGTATAACGCGGATCGGCTGCAAGCACTCCTGGGGGGAAATTATTGGGGATACTATCCAGCGCCGCTTCAAACATTTTATAATGCGCCACTTCGCGGGTCATTAAAAACGAAAGTGTTTCGTGGATATACGGATCATCTGTAAATTTCATCAAGTGCTCGTAAACCAGTTTTGCCCTTGATTCGGACGCGAGGTTACTGCGCAGATCAACAGTGAGGTCACCATTAGAGTGGATGTAAGAAGCACACCACGGGATGCCCTGGCTATTGCGCGGGGTTACGCCGCCGCCGGTGATCATTACAAACTGCGGATTAGCCGTTAATGCTTCATGAATAATATTTTCCTGGGCTGCACGGCCATTTAATACCTGCATGATGTCTGAACTATCTGCCGCATTCTTCAACTCGCCGTTAACCCCTTTCAGTAACATCTGAATAGTGGCACCAACTACTTCCAGATGACTAAATTCCTCGGTGGCGATATCCATCAGCATATCGTACTTGTCTGGATGCGGTACCTTTGCGCCAAAGGCTTGGGTGAAATACTGCATGGCCGCAGCCAGTTCGCCGTTTTCACCGCCAAATTGCTCCAGTAAAAGGTTAGCAAAACGAGGGTCAGGGCGCGAAACCCTGGCATTAAATTGTAGTGATTTAACGTGGTGAAACATAAATGTAATTTTAGTAGATGATGAATGAAATAACTGGGTAAGAGCTTGATAAGAGAGGGATCGTGTGTTAGTACAACTATAAGAGTTACTTTATGTTTCAACTTTTAATTAAAATATTATCCTATTTTTTAACTTTTGTTAATAAGAAATTTTGCATTGAGAACAACACACATTTTTCCCGATAATAATGATCAGTTGATTTCCGATCTGCGTTTTTGGCTAGCAGTTAAGCTCCTTCAAACGAGGTAAGTATATAAGTACCATGCTTAGCATTTTTATTATTGCAACCTCAAAACTATTTTGGATGAATTGCATTTAACATCTACAGCTTAAGCGATAAACAATAGTTTTTCAGCAGTTCTCTTTACCAATATCGGCTGTCATTACCATTAAATTGATTGCCATGGATAAAGCTGCCAGTGTGCTGACTCCTGCTCAGCAAAGATTAACTCAATCTGAAGCAACAGATCTGTTTATTACCATCCTTTCAGATGTTCACAGTACCAAAGCCTCATTGATTGATCATCTTCCGTTCATAGTGTCAAAGGCATACGCTAAAGATGTAAAATTACTGCTTCTTGAATCCGGAACTATGATCAATGGTCAAATGATCAGACTCTGCCTGGTACAAACGCAGTTGGGTTTATCTTTTAGTACCAAGCCGCCAATGTTAAATGGTTGCCTGAACCTTGACCATTACCTAAAAACAAATCTCAAAGCCAAATCTTCAAAATCAGATGCTATTATTTTAACTCACCTCATTATAGCCGAGGCCATCGAGATCGAAGCTCTTAGGATACTGATCGGATTAGCGAGAAATATAAAACCCAAAGGTGTTGTCAAACGCCTCTCAGTTTGTTGCACTGAAGCTCGTCAAAATAAAAAAGTGCTAAAAGAGATGTTGGCCGTGCACCAACAAACTATTTAAAATATGCTATCCACAGACTAACTATAAATAATGCTACCAATTAATTTTACTTTGCGACCAACACTTTCATTAATTATTATACCGGATACCCAAGCCCATCTTGACGGTCATACCATCATCACGCGCACTTACCATATCCATAAAAAAGATGAGGCACTCTCAACAGAATTTTACAGCAAAATGGAACGATTAGGATTGAACCATAACAATGAACCAAGTTATATGGGCTATTTAACTTTTGATGTTCCTGGACGGGTGTACAGCTACACAGCCGATGGGGATTTAAGTTTAGCTACCGATGAAATAGAGCAGCTGATAGAATTTTTAAACGAAGTGAGGGAAAATCCACCGATGTGGCCGCAGCAAGGTGCTTAAGCATTAATCACATAAAGAAAAAAATACTTATTTTGTACATACCCATAAAAAGAATGCATTATGAAATGCGGCCATACGGCCTAATTATCATTTTAGTTAACAAATAAATTATATTTCTTATTTTGAAAAGGGTTATCTAACTTTCCACTTTAATTCAACTTTGCCAAGTTTGAGTTGTAAGGTCAACTAATCACTTACCCTATTCTTCATCCATGTCACTTAAAACACATCAATTGCTACAAAAAAAGAAAAAAAACATCCTTGAACTCTGGATGAAGAACCAACTGGCCGATGAAGGCCTGCGGGAAGACCTGATCAGTAATGATGAACTGAGAAGTCAGTCTGAAGAGTTAGTAGACGCTTTGGTGAGTAATTTATCGAGCGAAAATTTTACCGACCTGAATTCTGACGAATGGAGCCCGGTTATTGAAATTTTAGGAGGTATAGCCATAACACGTGCACGCCAGGGTTTCAGCCCCCGCGAAACAGGTAACTTTGTATTTTCATTAAAAGAGGCATTGCTTGAAGTACTGCAGGAAGAAATAGTTGATGAACCACAGCATTTATTTTCCGAAAGCCTCAAGATAAACCGCTTGATGGATAACCTCAGCGTTGTTACTTTTGAGACCTTTATAAAAGGCCGCGAAGAGGTTATTTTAAGGCAAACCGACGAGATAGCCGAAATATCAACCCCGGTAATCCGTGTATGGGATGGTATACTTGCCCTGCCGATAATTGGCACCCTGGACAGTGCTCGTACACAAATTGTAATGGAAAACCTGCTGCAGGAAATAGTTGAGACCGGATCAAGCATAGCCATATTAGATATTTCGGGCGTACCTGCGGTAGATTCGCTTGTTGCCCAGCATCTGATCAAAACGGTAAGTGCCACCCGGTTAATGGGAGCTGAATGTATTATCAGCGGTATCCGCCCGGAGATTGCTCAAACCGTAGTGCACCTCGGTATTGATCTTTCCAATATCATTACCAAGGCAACTTTAGCCAGCGCTTTATCACACTCTTTTAAGCTGATGAAGCTGGAAGTAAGAAAATCAAATACTACCGCTAAATTTTAATATTGCTTTATAATGGATAAAATTCCTATTCTGCGGCTGGGCAATTTTTTACTGGTTACTATCCAGGTTGATTTGTATGATCGGCTGGCACTTAACCTGGAGGCCGACCTGGTGCAGATGGTAAATAAAACGAATGCCAGGGGTGTTTTGATAGATATATCGGCGGTAACCATTGTCGATTCATTTATGGGGCGTATTATTGGCAATATCGCCAGCATGTCGAAAATATTGGATGCAGAAACTGTAGTAGTAGGCATGCAGCCTGCGGTTGCCATTACGTTGATAGAACTGGGCTTACCGCTTAAAGGAGTGCATACCGCTTTAGATATGGAGCGTGGCATGAGCTTGCTAAAATCGATGATTGATATAGATGACGAAGACATAGATCAAGAATCGACCGATGATGATATTATCACTCAGTAAAGACACCGTACAGGTACTAAAGGAACAGGACGTTGTTTTTTTAAAAAACCGGGTGAAGGAAGTCGCCGTAAAAATTAAAATGGGCTTGGTCAATCAAACTCGTCTGCTTACCGCAGCCAGCGAATTGGTACGCAATATGATGCGCTATGCCAACGGCGGTGTTTGCCAGATAGAGATTGTTTCAAGCGGCCGTAATAACGGTGTCAGGCTCATATTTTCTGATAAAGGGCCCGGTATTCCTGATATTGCTGCCGCCATGCGCGATGGTTTTTCTACAGGTAAAAGCCTTGGATTGGGATTGCCCGGTACCAAACGATTAGTGAACGAGTTTGACA
>NZ_JBDOQS010000006.1:0-387432 GCF_039839285.1 Mucilaginibacter sp. CAU 1740
GCCGATGGTACTGCGGTAAAACGTGGGAGAGTAGGTCGGTGCCGATCTTTATCGCCTTAAATGGTGTAACAAATGCAAAGCCTTAGTCAACAACTAAGGCTTTTTGCGTTTACATACTTTTCCTAAGCCAGGCTTACCTTGCGTGGCGCATAGGTTGAGCACGCAAAGGCGCTAAGACGCAAAGTTTTTTTTGCGGATAGTTCACGAGGTTAAGCTCGCAAGGGTGGCTAAGGCGCTAAGGCTAATCTCTCCCCGCCGTCATTGCGAGGTACGAAGCAATCGCGAACGGTACAGGGCGGATTTGTATAACCCCCTGCTTCCGTGCGATTGCTTCGTACCTCGCAATGATGTGTGAATGGTAGTCGTAGGTCTCAACCACTCTCCATTCTATATTGATCAACCTAATCTTCTTCCCAAATCAATCTACCAAAATCCTCATTTTAAATTATCGTGTCGTTTTTACACATTGGGTATTGTTTCGTAAATATTTAGTTATAAATTTGATAGGCAACAATTTACTGCAATCGATTGAGTAAATTGCTGATAAAATCCTAAATTCAACAACGTTAAAACCAATTAACCCAAAACCAATATAAAAGCCGATATGAAGAAAATCGTCCTGGTAGTGCTTGTGGCTTTAAGCTGCATTTACATGTCCTGTAATAAAACGCGCCCCAATAAGCCGCGGGTGCTCATCTTTTCAAAAACAATGGGCTTTCACCATGCATCTATCGATGCCGGTATTGTGGCCATCAAAAAACTTGGCGCCGAAAATGGTTTTGATGTTGATACCACAAAAAACTCGGCTATGTTTAATGATGATACGCTGAAGCAATACTCTACAGTGATATTTTTAAGCACTACTGCTGATGTACTTGATTATCGTCAGGAAGCAGCCTTTGAACGTTATATACAGGCCGGTGGCGGCTTCGTAGGGGTGCATGCCGCGGCTGATACCGAATACGACTGGGGCTGGTATGGTCGCTTAGTTGGTGCATGGTTTTACGACCATCCTGGTATTAACGATAAAAATCCCAACGTACAGCCCGGCACCTACAACATAGTAGATGCTAATAATGATGCTACCAAAGATCTGCCCAAAGTATGGAAACGTACCGACGAGTTTTATAGTTTCCGCAAGCCACTGGCCGAAGACGTACATGTATTGATCACCCTTGATGAAAATAGCTATAAAGGCGGTAAACGGATGGGGCTGCACCCTGCAACCTGGTACCATGATTTTGATGGCGGTCGCGCTTTTTACACAGCTATGGGCCATACCGACGAAAGTTATAAAGAAGCCGGTTACCTGAAAATGCTGTTAGCTGGTATTAAATATGCTATTGGCGATAACAAAGAATTGGATTACGGCAAGGCGAAAACCCAAAACCCGCCAGAAGAGGATCGTTTTAAAAAGACCCAACTTTCAACCGGCGAGTTTTTTGAGCCTACGGAAATGACCGTTCTTCCTAACCTGGATATCATGGTGATCCAACGCCGCGGAGAGATCATGCTTTACAAACACGATACTCAAAAGGTAAAACAGGTTGGTTTTTTTGACGTGTACTGGAAAGCACACGTGCCTAATGTAAATGCCGAAGAAGGTATGCTTGGCTTAGCTAAAGACCCCGACTTTGCTAACAATAACTGGGTCTATATTTATTATAGCCCTGCCGATAGTTCGGTGAACCGTTTATCGAGGTTTACCTTTAAAAACGATACGCTTGATAAAAAGACCGAGAAAGTAATCTTAGAAGTTAAAGCGCAACGCGAGATCTGCTGCCATACCGGTGGCTCGATAGCATTTGGCCCGGGACCGGATAAAATGTTGTTTTTCTCGGCTGGTGATAACTCAACTCCATTCGACGAAAAAGGACAAAAGTATGTAAGCAGCGGTTATGCACCTTTGGACGACAGACCAGGCCATCAGCAGTTTGATGCCCGCCGTTCGGCAGGTAATACTAATGATCTTCGTGGCAAGATCCTGCGTATAAAATTAAAGGATGACGGCACTTATGAGATCCCGGAAGGAAATCTTTTCCCAAAAGGAACGCCAAAAACGCGTCCCGAAATTTATGTAATGGGTGATAGGAACCCTTATAGGATCTCGGTCGATCAGAAAAACGGCTATTTGTATTGGGGTGAAGTTGGCCCGGATGCACATAACGATAGTTTGGATGTTCGTGGCCCAATGGGTTATGATGAAGTGAACCAGGCCCGCGAGGCCGGTAACTTTGGCTGGCCATATTTTGTAGGGAACAACAAGCCTTACCATGTTTATGATTACGAAACCGGTAAATCAGGCCCTGCATTTGATCCTCAGCACCCGGTTAACAAATCACGCAATAATACAGGTTTGGTTGATCTGCCTCCGGCTCATCCTGCATTTATCTGGTACCCTTACGGGCCATCTGCCGATTTTCCTCAGGTAGGCACCGGTGGTCGTAACGCGATGGCCGGCCCGGTTTATTATACCGATATGTTCCCTGCGGATACCCGCCTGCCTGATTACTATAATGGTAAGTTTTTAGCTTACGATTGGATGCGCGGATGGATCAAAGCGGTTAGTCTGCAACCCAATGGCGATTTTGACAAAATGGAACCATTCTTCCCTAAATTGAAGGTGAACTCGATGATAGATATGGAAGTTGGCCCGGATGGAAGGCTTTACGGCCTGGAATATGGCAGCGGCTGGTTTAGCCATAACCCGGATGCAGGCTTATTCAGGATTGATTATATATCGGGTAATCGTCCACCAGAGATCTCGTCATTTAAAGCTGATAAAAAATCGGGCGTGTTACCATTTACCGTTAAACTTTCGGTTGATGCTCATGATCCTGAAAAAGATAATATTTCTTATACCTGGAATTTGGGTAACGGCGTAACCAAGCAAACTACCACGCCAACGCTTGATTATACTTATACTACAGTAGGCGATTATAAAATTACAGTTGAGACCAAAGATGATAAAGGTGCAACGAGCAAAAGCGCTCCTATAGCCGTTTACGCGGGTAATGAGCAACCTACCGTTAACATCAATATATCCGGAGGGAATAAATCGTTCTACCTGCCAGGTCTCCCCGTTAAATACTCTGTTAACGTAACTGATGGCCCGGATACAAAGGCGGTTGATCCGAAACGGATTTACGTGGGGCTTGATTATATTGATGGCTTTGATAAGGCGCAAACAGCAGCTCAGCTTGAACAGGGCGAACCTGAAAACCGTGGGAAAACGATCATGTTAACCATGGATTGCAAAAGCTGCCATAAAGAAGATGGTAAATCTATCGGCCCATCATTTACAGAGGTTGCAACCAAATATAAAAAAGACCCTAATGCCGCGGCTAAGCTTAGCCAAAAGGTAATTAAAGGCGGTGCAGGTGTTTGGGGCGAAACGGCAATGTCGGCACACCCAAGCATTAAAAAAGGTGATCTTGATCAGATCATTAACTGGGTGCTGTCGTTGGATAAGAGCGATCAGAAACCATCTTTACCTGCATCTGGTACAATTTTACCTGCTCCGCCAGAGAAACAACAATCAGCAGCATTGGTGATCTCGGCTAAGTACACTGATGATGGCGGTAACGACATTAAAAAGATGACCGGCAGCAACATTGTATCATTAAATAGCAGCACTTATCAGTTTAAAGGTTCAGAGAAATTTAACGGCTTCACTGCCTTTAAATACAATGGTATTAACCTGATGATCTACCCTGGTGGCGATGGCTGGTTTGAAATTGACAATATCGATTTAACAGGCGTGCGTTCCATCAACCTTACCAACTTTTGGCAGGCACCTCCAACCTCGCCTATCAATTTTGAGTTAAGGCTTGATTCGGAAACCGGCGCGGTAGCCGGAAAAGGCAGCATGGCTGCGCCTGCTAAGGATGCTAAGGGCGGCGCTGTGCACATTGTGTTGACACCGGTAACGGATGGGAAAATGCATAAGCTATTCTTTGTATATAAACCGACGAGCAAGGCTGCAATGACTGCGGGTGTTACTTCGGTTATTTTTAGCGCGAAGTAAGCGAAAACACATTTATTATAAGAAAAGGGTTGGTCTGTAGTAAGATCAACCCTTTTTTATTACCATTAGAAGCCGTCATATCTTCTAAAAAATGTCATTTCGATAGAGCGGAGGCTGATAGAGCATCGGGGCGAAAGAGAAATCTTGTACACCCTACAAGGCAGCTGTGCTTGTTGAATTTGCAAGGCGTACAAGATTTCTCCTCACCCGCCCTCACAATTCCCGCCCTGTTCGTCGAAATGACGGCGGTTTTATTCATTTAAACAAGCGCAAGTACTTGAGCATGTTCTCTGCCCAAACAAAAAGGTCTTCAGAAAAACTCCGAAGACCTTGGTTAATTGTATATAAGATCAGTCAACAATTACATTTCTAAAAAGTGATCGAAAGTATCACTGCGGATGCCCAGACGTAAAGTTTCCAAAGGAATAATATCTGCCGGGGCTATGTTGCCTAAACTTACATTGGCACCTATCAATTTAATAAACCAAACTTGCTGTGCTTTTTGCGGGGCTTCCCAAATGATGGCTTCTTCCGGGATTTGGGTCAGGATCTCATCAACTAATCCCTGGCGCACTTCGCCCGAATCACGGTAGATACCTACGTTACCACTTTCGCGGGCTTCAGCAATTACTTTCCATGAGCCGGCCTCAAGTTCGGCATTCATCAGTTTGATCCATTTATAGGGAGCGAAGATCTTCTGTACATCTTTCGAGCCTACTTCAGATATTACTGTTACCTGTTTGGCCAGTTCACTGATATAGTTACATTTAATATCATGCTCAATAGTGATCGATCCGTCAGATACTTCGCAATGCTCCAGTTTATATTTATCCAACAAACGACGGTAATCATCAAATTGGTTACGCACAATAAAAGCCTCGAATAAAGTACCTCCAAAATAAACCGGGATACCGGCTTCGCGGTAAAGCTGTAATTTTTGATCCAGATTAGGGGTTACATATGATGTAGCCCAGCCTAACTTCACAATATCGGTGTACGATCCACCAACTTCAATGAAATCTTCAACCTGGCGCAGGCTAAGGCCTTTATCCATAACCATGGTAATGCCTTTATCGCGTGGTTTAGCTGTACGTTCGGGAAGATGATTAATAGTGTAGTTCATCGTACTGTGGTGGTTATAGCCTATAACTAAAAGTTCTAACGGCGCAAATGTCGCAACAAATGTGCAGATGTGCAAATTTCAAATGTTAAATGATTTTAAAGTCGACTGTAAAGTTTTTGTTAGGTGGTGAGTGGTTGATTAGGTGAGTGGTTGGCATGTATCTTATCTTTTCGTTACCGCGGGTTTAGCGCAGCGTAACCCGTGGTTCACCATCACTTAAGTTTGTAACTTAAGTCCCACTCGGGTCAGAGACCCGAACGATTATTCCCACGGGTTACGCTGCGCTAAACCCGCGGTAGTAGTTATTATAAAAAGAAAAAGGCGCAAAATTTACGCCTTTTTCTTTTATGCTTTCAGATAGGTTAACTACTCACCTAATTAACCATTCACCACTAACCTAACCCTAACGAGTATATCTCGCAATGATATCAATGATCACCTTGTTATTTTGTAACTGCGGCAGGTAATCAAACAAGATATAATGTTTTTCCGGATCGGCTGTAAGGGCCGATTCCAGGTTGTTCAATGCCTCATTAAATTCGCCTTTAGCAAACAGATAGGCTACCATGCGGTAGTATAATTCTGCTGCTTCCGGGTTGTTTTTTATCGCTTCGGCAATGATCTCGGTGGCTTCATTAAGCTTTTGTTGTTCGTATAGTATCGATGAATAGTCAAGCCACGCATCGATATCCAGCGGATTTAGTTCAACCACTTTTTCGTAAGCTTTTTCAGCCTCTGGCAAATGACCAAGTTTGTATTCAGCATCAGCTATCGCGAACCAGAAATCGGCGTTGGCAATATCCAGATCAAGCGCTTTTTTGTAAAAGTGCAGGGCCTCGAAATAACGTTCCTCAAAATCAAGTGTTACACCAATTCCAAACCAGGCATCAGCCAGTTTCGGATCCATCTTAACCGATTTTTTGTAGAAGGCGCGTGCGTCATCCATCTGCTCCAGCTTTTCGTAGCATTCGCCAATAGCGCAATAAGTATCTGCATTGGGTTGCTCGTACTCGAAAGTTTGACGATATACTTCTATAGCTTCGGCATATTTTTCAAGGTTAACCAGCGCATTGCCTTTATTAAAGTAGGCAGATGCGAAGCTGTCTTTAATTAATATAGCATAGTCGTAAGCATCGATAGCTTTTTCAAACAGGCTTAACTTGGTAAAAGCGTTGCCTAAGTTATACCAGGCCGCATAGCTGTATGGTTCGTTATCGATGTATTGCTGATAAAACTGAACGCTTTCCTGCTGGTTGTCCATTACGTCGTAGCAAAAAGCAAGCTCGTAAAGGGCATCCTGGTTTTCCATGTTTTGCTTAAGGCAAAGCTTAAGGTAAGTGATGGCCGTATCGTAATCGCCCATGTTTTGGTAAACGTAGGCTATGTGCAGCAGGATCTCGTCGGTTTCTTCGGCAAGGTCGAGCGCCTTTTCGTAATTTTCAAGCGCCTCGGCGTACCGCTCCAGGCTTTCGTACAGGTTACCACGGATGATATAAATATCCGCGTCGGACGCTTCGAGCATAGCAGCTTTATCCAGGGCCGCGAAAGCCTCCGGAACTTTGTTACTTACCACAAGCAGTTGGGCCTGTTTGATCAGGAAAATTGCCGCAAAAGGGTGCTGATTTCGCGCGTATTCTGCTACCTGTAATGCCTTGGCCGGATCATTTTTTTCGATGTAGTAGTCGATAATGTTCTCAAACGCCTGGGCATCAAAAAAGTACAAGTCCTGATTTCTGATCATTTCCTCATACCGTTCTACCGAGAATTTTGGGTCTTCGGTAAAACCAAATTCAAATTCTTCTTCCATTCAATTTTGTTTGCAGAACATCCGCTTTAGGTTGACAAATTGCCTTGTAAAGACTTATTGAGTCTTAAATTACAATAACAAACCAACCCAAATGCAATTAAGTTTTCAACATTCACACATTGTTAACACCTGTTTACTACAAAGCCTTGATAATTAATAGCAATGGATAAAGCAGGCAACAAATAGGGGATACTGAAAAATTGGCTCAAAGATTTCTACCTTTGACAAAAGTAACAATTATGGAGCCTAATATTTCAGATATCCTAAAACGTTTACATATAAACGATATTAATGAGGCCTTTAGTACAGGCAGCACCTGGAGCAGCAGTGCCGGTGCAACTGTAAAAGATATACTATCGCCGGTTGATGGCAAAAAGATAGCGTCGGTTCGATTAGCTACCGAAAGTGATTATAACCAGGTAGTTGAGCAGGCCGCCAAGGCGTTTAAAACCTGGCGCAAAACTCCCGCTCCCAAACGCGGTGAGATAGTACGCCAGATTGGCGAGGCCCTGCGCGCTGCCAAGCAAGACTTAGGTACCCTCGTATCTTACGAGATGGGAAAAAGCCTGCAGGAAGGCCTCGGTGAGGTACAAGAGATGATTGATATTGCCGATTTCGCGGTAGGCTTGAGCCGCCAATTATATGGATTGACCATGCACAGCGAAAGGCCCGAGCACCGCATGTATGAGCAGTATCACCCCTTGGGTATAGTAGGTATTATTTCGGCATTTAACTTCCCTGTGGCAGTTTGGAGCTGGAATTCGTTACTGGCCTGGGTTTGCGGCGATGTTTGTATCTGGAAACCATCCGAAAAAACACCGTTAACCGCTATTGCCTGCCAGCACATAGCGCAGGAAGTTTTTAAAAAGAATAATATAGAAGAAGGCGTATCATGCCTGGTAATAGGCGAGCGCAATATAGGCGAGCTGATGGCTGCCGATACCCGTGTACCATTGATCTCTGCTACCGGTTCAACCCGCATGGGCAAAGCAGTGAGTGCCGCTGTAGGCGCGCGACTGGGCAAAAGTTTGTTAGAGCTTGGTGGCAATAATGCCATCATCATCAGTGAAAATGCCGATTTGGATATGTCATTAATTGGCGCTGTTTTCGGTGCAGTGGGCACAGCCGGGCAACGTTGCACCAGCACCCGCAGGTTGATCATCCACGAAAGTGTTTACGAAACCTTTAAACAAAAATTGGTTAACGCTTACAAACAGATCCGTATTGGTAACCCGTTAGATGAGCATAACCACATGGGTCCGCTGATCGATGCCGATGCCGTAGCTTTATACCTCAACTCGATTGAAAAATGTAAAGCCGAAGGCGGCAATTTTGTGGTAGAAGGTGGCAAACTGGAAGGTGCCGGTTACGAATCGGGCTGCTATGTAAAACCATGTATTGCCGAGGTAGAAAACCATTACCAGATAGTACAACACGAAACCTTTGCGCCGATACTTTACCTGATCAAATACAGCACTATTGAAGAGGCCATCGATCTGCAAAACGGCGTTCCGCAAGGTTTATCATCAGCCATCATGACCAATAATTTACGCGAGGCAGAACAATTTTTATCCTATGCGGGTTCTGATTGCGGTATTGCCAATGTTAACATCGGTACATCCGGCGCGGAGATTGGTGGTGCATTTGGTGGCGAGAAAGAAACCGGCGGAGGCAGGGAATCCGGATCAGATGCCTGGAAGGTGTATATGAGGAGGCAGACCAATACGATCAATTATTCTAAAACCTTGCCATTGGCGCAGGGGATTAAGTTTGATTTGTAAGATAGCGCTCTCCCTCATGTCATTGCGAGGTACGAAGCAATCGCACGGAAGCAAGGTCGCCCTGTATAGTATGCGATTGCTTCGTACCTCGCAATGACATGAGGGGTATGTTTGCGTTAGGGATAGGAGCGGATACCGGCCTCGTGGCTAAGGCCTGTAGGCGTATGAGCGGATAGCCCGGCCGAAGGCAACGCCCATATTTAAAAATCATCAGCTGTTGTAAAAAGCAGTTATTTAATTAGATATAAAGTTATTAGTAATCAGATTAATAAAAAACGTCATTGCGAGATACGAAGCAATCCCAAACTATGCAGGGCCGCTCTGTAGATCGGGGATTGCTTCGTATCTCGCAATGACACGTTATTTTGTTCAATCGTAAAACAAGTTCAATGTTCAATTTTTGCAAGTACATTACCGGCACAGCCTTATCAGCAGCTTTATTATTCAACTTACCAGCTTCGGCACAAGAAATGGCCGCGGCCCAGCCAGCCCCGCCAAAGGCCTGGCACCTGCTCGATTTAAAGGAAACCGGTTACTACGGTATCAGCCTGAAACAGGCTTACCTGTTTGTGAAAACAAAAAAAAGCAAGCCGGTGGTGATTGCAACAATTGACAGCGGTGCCGATACCTTACAACAAGACCTTAAGCCGGTACTTTGGATAAACACCAAAGAGATTCCGGGAAATGGCATTGATGATGACCACAACGGTTACATTGATGATATTCACGGCTGGAACTTTTTAGGTGGCCCGGATGGCAGAGCCGATTTTACCGAAACTACGGAGGAGGTTCGCGAATACAATAAGCTTAAAGGAAAATACGCTTCTGCTACAGATTCGACCGCTACCGATAAAAAGGAATACGCCTATTACCTGCGCGTTAAAACGGTTTATGATTCTACAGTAAATAAAGCCAACACCGAGATTAGCCAGCTTTCGCCGGTGATGAATGCTTTGATGGTTACCAGTGGTTACATTAAACGGAGCTTGAATTTACCCGCCAACGGTACATTTACCAAAGCTGATCTGGTACGGGTAAAAGCCGCTAACGATACCCTAAGCCAAAGCAAATACGTTTGGGAGTCGGTTTTCTCGCAGGAGGGTGTGGGCGCTAACAATGCCAAGATCATTAAAGATCTGAGTGAATACCTGGCTAAACTGAACAATGATATCTCGCCTGATCTTACCTCGCGCAAACGTATTGTGGGCGATGATCCGGATGTACAGGATGGCAAGCCTTACGGCAACAACCTGGTGAAATTTGCAGATGCAGCCCACGGTACCGGAGTAGCCGGATTAATAGGCGCAGTACGTAACAATAACTACGGTATTAATGGCGTAGCCGATAATGTTAAGCTGATGATCATCAAAGCTGTACCTAACGGCGATGAATATGATAAAGATATAGCCAATGCCATCCGCTACGCGGTTGATAACGGTGCAAGGGTGGTTAACATGAGCTTCGGCAAAAAAATATCTCCGCACAAAGAATGGGTTGACGCAGCTTTTAAATACGCGGCATCAAAAAATGTTTTGCTGGTGATGGCTGCAGGTAATGATAACCTGGATATGGACACGCAACCAGAGTTTCCGAATGACACTTTTTTAGATGGCTCGGCAACAGATGCTGATAACGTGATCAGCGTAGGAGCTTCGGGGCCTAAATTAGGGCAGAACCTTGCAGGCGATTTTTCAAACTATGGCAAAAAAAGCGTTGATGTTTTCGCGCCCGGCGTAAAAGTTACATCTATCACTACCGATGCAGAAGTGGATACCGAAGATGGTACCAGCTTCGCCTCGCCAATTACCGCAGGTGTAGCTGCTTTGATACTTGAATACTATCCAAACCTGAGCGCCAAGCAGCTTAAAGAAGCCATTTTAGGTTCGGCTACGCCGCTTACTACCACCATGGTTTTGAAGCCCGGCAGCAAAACCGAGAAGGTGAATTTTACAACACTCTCAAAAACAGGCGGTATAGTAAACGCCTATAAAGCGCTGCAACTGGCCTCGAAAATGAAACCAGAGCTTTCAGGAAACTGATCTATTGATAATTAAGGAGATTATTCATGGCGAATAATCTCCTTAATTATCAACCTTTTACCTTTCGCCTTTTACCTTTCACCTCCCAAAAAAGGCAAAATGAAAAAACACTTTCCAGTTATGGTATTTTTCCATACATTTGCGGGCTAATTGTTGCTCATTGAAATCGCTTAAAAAATATTCGATTCCCTTTACGGGGCTTAAACTGGGAAAACACCTGTTTGAGTATGACATACAGGATGATTTTTTTGACGAGTTTGAATATTCGCTCGTTAAGAAAGCAACCCTGCACTGTGAAATTGAACTGGACAAGCAGGAAACTATGCTGATCCTGAACTTTAAGATAGATGGTACAGTTGAAACCACCTGCGACAGGTGTTTGAAAGTATTGCCTATACAGCTTGACATCACCGAACAGCAGATAGCTAAGTTTAGTGATGAAGAGGTTGATGAGGATGAAGAAATTATAACACTTGGCAAAAATGATCACGAGATCGACGTTGCCGGGTTGATATATGAATACATTAATGTTGCAGTGCCGTTTATATCCATATGCGGCGAGGGTAATACCTCAACCTGCGATAAAGAAATGCTTGATAAGTTAGATAGCTTATCGGCAAATGGTGAACAAAGTGAGCAAACAGACCCACGGTGGGATGCGCTCAAAAACATGAATAAATAATTAATTTAGGATATTATGCCACATCCAAAGCGGAAATTTTCGAAATCGAGGAGAGATAAACGCAGAACTCATTACAAAGCGGAAGCTCCAACTTTAACTACTTGTCAAACTACAGGCGCTATACACTTGCCTCACCGCGCGTATACTGTTGATGGTAACGTTTACTACAACGGTAAAGTACTTATTGAGAAAGCAGCAGTAGCCTAAGTTTAATTTTCTGAAAATGAAGATTGGCTTGGACATTATGGGCGGTGATTACGCCCCTAAAGCAGCTGTTTTAGGAGCTATCGAAGCTTATAAAACTTTATCGCCCAACCAGAAGCTGGTTCTTATTGGCGATAAGGAGGTTACAGTAAGTATTCTTCAGGAAAATGGTGTAAGCCCCGATCACTTCGAGTTTGTTCACACAACCGAAGTTATTGGTATGGGCGAGCACCCTACAAAAGCTATTGTTCAGAAACCTGATTCGAGCATTTCAGTTGGTTTCCAGCTGTTAAAAAATAACGAGATCCAGGCTTTCTCATCCGCTGGTAACACCGGCGCCATGCTTGTTGGTGCCATGTTCAGCGTAAAAACTATTCCGGGTATTTCACGCCCGGCCATGACAACTATTGTACCCAAACTTAAAGGCGGTTTGGGTATTTTGTTGGATGTAGGTGCCAATGCCGATTGCAAACCCGATGTGCTTGTTCAGTTCGGTGTACTCGGCAGCTTGTTTGCCCAATCTGTTTATGATATCAGTAACCCGCGGGTTGCCCTTATTAACATTGGCGAAGAAGAAGAAAAAGGCAATTTACTTTGCCAGGCTACCTACCCTTTAATGAAAGAAACAAAGTTGTTTAACTTTGTTGGTAATGTTGAAGGACGCGATCTTTTTAGCGAAGGGACTGATGTGTATGTATGTGATGGTTTTACCGGCAATATAATATTAAAGCTGGCCGAATCGTTTTATGTTATTACAAGGAAGAAACAGCTGAAGGACGAGTTTTTTGACAGGTTTAATTACGAGCAATATGGCGGCAGCCCGATATTGGGTGTTAATGCCCCTGTTGTGGTTGGCCATGGCATCTCGAGCCCTGAGGCTATTAAAAACATGGTGCTGCTATCAAGGGACATGGTAGAGAGCAATCTTGTTGATAAAATAAAACAAGCATTCCAGTAATTTTATTAAAGATGAGTAAAGTTCATGCCGCTATTACCGCTGTACATGGTTACGTTCCCGACTATGTGTTAACCAACCAGGAACTGGAAACATTGGTTGATACAAACGACGAGTGGATCACCAGCCGTACCGGTATCAAAGAGCGACGCATATTAAAAGGCGAAGGCCTTGCTACATCTGATATGGCGGTCCCCGCTGTTACCGAGCTTTTAAGGAAGCGCGGTATCGGTGCCGATGAGATCGATCTTATCATCTTCTGTACTACCACCCCCGACATGATATTCCCGGCTACGGCCAACGTTTTAGCCAACAAAATTGGCGCAAAAAACGCGTGGGGATTTGATTTACAGGCGGCCTGCTCAGGCTTCCTTTACGGCTTAACATCGGGTGCGCAGTTTATTGAAAGCGGCAAGCATAAAAAGGTACTGGTTGTGGGCGGCGATAAAATGTCGGCCATAGTTAATTATAAAGACCGTGCTACCTGTATTATTTTTGGCGATGGCTGCGGTGCCGTTTTATTGGAACCAAACGAAGAAGGCAATGGCCTGATCGACTCTATCCTGAAAAGCGATGGCGCGGGCGGTCAATATTTAAACCTTAAAGCCGGTGGTTCATTAAAACCTGCAAGCCATGCTACTGTTGATGCCGGCGAACACTTTGCCTACCAGGAAGGTCAGGCGGTGTTTAAATTCGCGGTAACCAATATGGCCGATGTTGCACACGAAGTTATGGAGCGCAATCACCTTACAGGCGATGATATTGCCTGGCTGGTACCGCACCAGGCCAACAAGCGCATTATTGATGCTACTGCAAACCGCACAGGCATCAGTCCCGAAAAAGTGATCATTAATATTGAACGTTACGGCAATACAACCAACGGTACCATCCCGCTTTGCTTGTGGGAATGGGAAAGCAAGTTTAAAAAAGGTGATAACCTTATTTTAGCAGCTTTTGGCGGTGGCTTTACCTGGGGTTCGGTATATTTGAAATGGGCTTATTAACGATGTGCAGATTTTAGATGTGCGGATGTGCAAATTATAAAATGCATATTTTTGTATATCAAAAAATTAAAACATCCGTAAAAGGCACATGTTATCTGCTTATAGAGAAATACATAATTCGGATCACGTTAATAATTCGATCCATTAATTAACATATAATTTGCACATCTGCACATTTGCATATTTGCACATTTGATTATAATTTAGGTATAAAACTGTCCAAAACCAATTAATCCTTCAACATGGATATTAAACAAATTCAGGACCTTATTCGCTTTGTTTCAAAATCGGGCGTAAACGAAGTATCGATCGAGCAAAAAGATTTTAAGATCACAATTAAAACCAACGAGGTTCAGCCTACGGTAGTACACGCAACTATCCCAGCAGTTACCCAACCGGTTACACCTGTGTTGCCAGCCGCTCCTGCACCAGCTCCAACCGAGCCAGCAGCCCCGGCCGCTCCTGATACTTCTAAATACATCACCGTAAAATCACCAATGATCGGTACTTTCTACCGTTCGGCCGGTCCGGATAAGCCTCTGTTTGTAAACGTTGGCGACGAGATAAAACCAGGCAGCGTGGTATGTATCATTGAGGCTATGAAATTATTCAACGAGATCGAATCAGAAGTTTCGGGCCGTATAGTAAAAGTACTTGTTGACAACGCCTCACCAGTTGAGTACGATCAACCACTGTTTTTAGTAGAACCAGCTTAATTGATGTGCGGATGTGCAGATCATAAATGTGCAGATGATAAATAAATTCATCTGCACATTTATAATTTGACCCGTTCATTGAGTTTATCATATTCGTTTTTTCATCTGCATATTTGCACATCTGTAATTTGCACATTAAAGAAAAACCATGTTTAAAAAAATACTAATAGCTAACCGTGGCGAGATCGCCCTTCGTGTTATCCGTACCTGTAAAGAGATGGGTATTAAAACGGTAGCTGTATATTCAACTGCCGATCGTGATAGCCTTCATGTGCGTTTTGCTGATGAAGCTGTTTGTATCGGTCCGCCGCCAAGCCGCGATTCATACTTAAATATTCCTAACATCATATCGGCTGCCGAATTAACCAACGCGGATGCTATCCATCCTGGTTACGGTTTCTTATCTGAAAACGCTAAGTTTTCAGCTATCTGTGCCGAATACGGTATCAAATTTATTGGTGCCACTGCCGATCAGATCAACCAAATGGGTGATAAAGCTTCGGCTAAGGATACCATGAAAAAAGCCGGTGTACCTATCGTTCCCGGTTCTGAAGGTTTGCTTTCTGATGTTAAATCGGGCATTGCTATCGCCAACAAAATTGGTTATCCGGTTATACTTAAAGCTACTGCCGGTGGTGGTGGCCGTGGTATGCGTATTGTTTGGAAAGACGAAGAGTTTGAGAACGCCTGGGATTCGGCCCGTGCCGAGTCTGGTGCTGCTTTTGGTAACGATGGCTTATATCTTGAAAAATATGTTCAGGACCCACGTCACATCGAGATCCAGGTAGTAGGCGATCAGTTTGGCAAAGTATGTCACCTTTCTGAACGTGATTGCTCAATCCAACGCCGTCACCAGAAACTGGTGGAAGAAGCCCCTTCACCTTTCATGACCGAAAAACTTCGTAAAAAAATGGGTGAGGCAGCTATTAAAGGTGCCAAAGCCGTTAAATACGAAGGAGCAGGTACAGTAGAGTTTTTGGTTGATAAAGACCGCAACTTCTACTTCATGGAGATGAACACCCGGATCCAGGTAGAGCACCCGGTTACCGAAGAGGTTATCAACTTCGATTTGATCAAAGAACAAATTAAAGTAGCTGCCGGTATCCCTATCTCGGGCAAAAACTACGAGCCAACAATGCACGCCATTGAATGCCGTATCAATGCCGAAGATCCGTTTAACGGTTTCCGTCCTTCACCAGGTAAGATCACCAATTTCCACTCACCGGGTGGTCATGGTGTACGTATAGATACCCACGTGTATTCAGGTTACGTTATCCCGCCAAACTATGATTCGATGATTGCTAAAGTTATTTGCGTGGCCCAAACCCGCGATGAGGCTTTAAGCACCATGGAACGTGCCCTGAGCGAGTTTGTGATCGAGGGTATCAAAACCACTATTCCATTCCATTTAAAATTATTGAAGGATCCTAACTTCCGCGCTGGTAACTTTACCACCAAGTTTATGGAAACGTTTGAAATATAATATATCAAATTCAAACTATCTTCATATAAAAAAACGTACTTAGCACGATAACGCTTATGCAGCGGTATATATAACAATGAGCGAGAACAAGATAATTAAAGCGATAAAGGAAAAAGGAAAAACGTTAGAGGCAGAAATGTCTTTTTTTGACCACCTCGAAGCTTTAAGAGGCCACCTTATACGCGCCTCGATAGCCATTGTAGTATTTACCGCTGCTGTTTTTTATTATTACGACTGGATCTTCAGCACCATTATCATGGGGCCCAGCAGATCAACCTTCTGGACTTACCGGATGCTTTGCAAATTGGGAGCCGCGCTTCATCGTGATGGCTTTTGTATTGATAATGTACACGTTACGCTTATCAATACCGAAATGGCCGGTCAGTTCACGTTGCAAATCAACTCTTCACTTATTATCGGCATTACACTTGGTGTCCCATATCTGATCTGGGAGATATGGCGTTTTATTAAACCAGCTTTACACGATGCTGAGCGTAAAGCAGCCACCGGCTTTGTATTTTATGCCTGTATCCTATTCTTTTTAGGTATCACGTTTGGTTACTTCGTGATCACCCCAATGTCAATCAACTTCTTATCGAGCTATACAGTTAGTACGGCTATTCAGAACTTGTTCGATATTGATTCGTACATATCATCTGTAGCCACACTTACCCTTGCTACCGGTGTGGTTTTCCAGTTGCCAATTTTGGTTTACATATTGGCGAACCTGGGTATCATGACACCTAAGTTCATGAAAGAAACCCGTCGTTATGCGATTGTTGTTATCCTGATCATTGCCGCTGTGGTTACTCCTACACCGGATATGCTTACAATGACTGTTGTAAGTATCCCGCTGTTTGTGTTATACGAAGTAAGTATAGTAGTAGCTGGCCTTGTTGAAAAACGCAAGATCAAAAAAGAGCAGGAATTAGCGAACTCTTAATCTTTACTTTTATTATCCCCGCAATTTAAGACACTTTTACAAAGGTGATATTTGCATATTTTATAAGCATATAATGGCCTTTTTTCGGCATTTATAACAATTTATTTACCTTTAAAAAGTAGTAAAACGTTATACTTTTGAAAAATGAAGCAAGGATTAAAAATTGCCATAGGCTCGGATCACGCGGGCGTTGATTACAAACAAATTTTAACAGAAGCATTATCAGATGCCGAGGTAAAAGACTTCGGTACTTATTCTGCCGATTCGGTTGATTATCCTGACTTCGCCCACCCGGTTGCCAACGCTGTTGAAAGCGGCGAATGCGAATTAGGGATCTTGATTTGCGGTGCTGCCAACGGCGTAGCTATTACAGCTAATAAACACCAGGGTATCCGCGCTGCTATTTGCTGGAAAGAAGAGATCGCGGTACTGGCCCGCAGCCATAACAATGCCAACATAGTTTGCATCCCGGCCCGCTTTGTTACCCCCGAAGAAGCAAAGGCCATAGTAACTACATTTTTAAATACCGAATTTGAAGGCGGCAGGCACGCTACCAGGGTTGGTAAAATTGCTTGTAGTTAGGTGAAAGGATAAAGGCGAAAGGTAAAAGGTAGTTTTCGTTCCGATTAATGTAGCTGCCTTTTACCTTTACCCTTTCAGCTTTAACCTAATATCTCTTATAATAAAATTATTGACTGACAGAATGAATAAATTACCATTATGGATCCTCGCGCTGGCATCGGCCACTACGGCTTGTGCGCAGCAAAACCCAACGGCCGTAAAATACGCCGGACTAATCACTGCCGAGGATGCCAAAAAACACCTGAGCATCTTGGCTTCCGACGCTTTTGAAGGACGCGAAACAGGCAAACCCGGCGCTGAAAAGGCCGCTAACTACATAGCCGGAGAGTTTAAAAAATTAGGCTTGCAAGGCCCTGTTAAAGGATCATACTTTTTTGATGTTCCACTTACCGAAAACGGTTTAAACGTTTCTGCCTTTACTGTTAACGGAAAAGCATTTGGGTTTGGTAGTGATTTTTATTTCGGCGGAGCTTTCCCGGATAAAAATACGTCTGTAAATGATATCGTATTTGTAGGCTACGGAACCGAGGAAGAAGTTGGCACTACCGATCTTACCGGCAAAATTGTACTTTGGATTAATGAAGATAAGCCTGTTGCCGGTACCACGCCGAACACCGGCTACCGCATGAGCACTGCCCGCAATAAAATTGTTAAGGCACTACAAGCTAAAAATCCAGCCATCATATTGGCTGCTAACCCGGGTATTGCTACTGTGCTTGGCCGTTTTGGTAAAAGCATCACTACGCCGCGTTTAACCATTAAAGAAGAAAGCAGCAAGCCGGTAAATACCAATGCCCCGGTAATTAATATTACAACTGCTATTGCCGATGAGTTGGTAAAACCAACCGGTAAAACCTATGCCGATTTGAAATCTGCTTCGGCTGGCGCGGTTGTTCCCGCTGCTGCCATAAAGGATAACGTGGTTATTAACTACGTCAGCGTTAAAAAAGATGTAAAAGCAGTTGATGTATTAGGCTACATGCCAGGTACTGATCTGAAAGACGAGGTATTGGTGATCTCGGCCCACTATGACCACATTGGTTTGGTGCAGGACGAAAAAGCAAAAGATAAAGTAAACAACGGTGCCGATGATGATGGTTCTGGGACTACCGGGATCCTTGAAATTGCCCGCGCTTTCTCTAAGGCTAAAAAAGATGGTCACGGCCCACGCCGCAGCATCCTGTTTTTAGGTAACGTTGGCGAGGAAAAAGGTTTGTTAGGTTCTGAATATTATTCAGAGCACCCGGTATTCCCGTTAGCTAATACCATTACTGATTTGAACATTGATATGATCGGTCGTGTAGGTGAGGAGTACATTGGCAAGCCAGATTCGGCTAACTATGTATATCCTATCGGTTCGGCCATGCTGAGCAAAGAGTTGCACCAGATAGGTGAAGATGCCAACAATACTTACACCAAGCTGAAATTGGATTATAAGTACGATGATCCTAACGATCCTAACCGTTTTTACTACCGTAGCGATCACTACAATTTCGCTAAACACGGCGTACCGATCATCTTCTACTTTAACGGTGTACATGCCGATTACCATCAACCAGGTGATGAAGTAAGTAAAATTAACTTCCCGTTATTAGCTAAACGCGCTCAACTGGTATTTTATACAGGTTGGGAATTAGCTAACCGCGATAAACGCCCGGTTGTTGACGGAAATGCAGGTAAAGAATAATTGTTAGTGAGTGGTTGATTGGGTTGATTTGGTAAATGGTTGCCCCGCTCAAAAATTAAACAACAAAAGGTGCACAATGTGCGCCTTTTGTTGTTTAAAAAGATAGCTGATAGCTACCGCAGGTTTAGCGCAGCGTAACCTGTGGTTAGCCGTTACTTAAGTTTATAACTTAAGTTCCACTCGGGTCAGAGACCCGAACTATTTTACACCACGGGTTACGCTGCGCGAAACCCGCGGCAGTGAGAGTTACGCTACGCTAAACCCGCGGCAGTTAAAGCGGTAGTTATAAAAAAGATGCAACCACTCACCTAATCAACTCAATCAACCGCTCACTTTTAAAAAACAAAACCCTATTTTCGCATATATGGGAGCAACCTCGGAAGAATTCCTGGTAAAATCAGAGGAAAAAGCCTTTGATGCCGATCACCGCCGCATTATCAACTTTAATATCGACCGTTATAATACGGCCGTGGCCCGTGGCTTGTCGCGGGTTATTAATTTGGACAATGCCAAAAAGAAGGGGCATGTGCTGAAGTGGAAGGTGATGGAAAACCTGGATAAATTCCTGCCCGAGTTTGAAGCCAATTTTCAAAAGCGGGGCGGCAAAGTGATCTGGGCAAACGATGTGCAGGAAGCACAAAAGGAGATCCTGAACATCATCCAAAAAGCCGGTGCCAAAACTGTGGTAAAATCCAAATCGATGGTTACCGAAGAGGTTCATTTAAATGAGTTTCTGGAAAGTAACAACATCGAATCGCTCGAAACCGATCTGGGCGAGTATATAGTGCAGTTGCTTGGCCAAAAGCCATATCACATTGTTACCCCGGCTATGCACCTCAGCAAAGAGGATATTGCCAAACTTTTCCACGAAAAATTTGGTACACCTATAGACGCCACGCCCGAGCAGGTAACCCAAAAAGCCCGTGAGTTGTTGCGTGAAAAATACGTACAGGCGGATGTAGGTATTACAGGCGCTAACTTTTTGCTGGCCGATACAGGTAGTATCGCCATCAGCGAAAACGAAGGCAACGCACGATTGTGTACTACCTTTCCTAAAATACATATCGCCATAGTTGGTATTGAGAAGATCATCCCATCAATTGCCGATCTGGATCTGTTTTGGCCAATGCTCTCTACCCATGGTACCGGCCAAAATCTTACCGTTTATAATACGATACTAAGCGGCCCGCGAAGGCCAAATGAAACCGATGGCCCGGAAGAAATGTATGTGGTGTTGCTGGATAACGGCCGTACCAACCTGCTTGCTCAAAAAGATCAGCGTCAGGGTTTATACTGCATCCGCTGTGGGGCTTGTCTTAATGGTTGTCCTATCTATAAAAACATCGGCGGGCATACTTATGCCACTACCTACAGCGGGCCGATAGGTTCGATCATTACACCGCATACCCAGGGTATGGAGGATTTTAAACACCTCAGCTATGCCTCAAGCCTATGCGGTAAATGTACCGAGGTTTGCCCGGTTAAGATCGATATCCACAAAATGCTGCTCCTTAACCGTCGCGATGCGGTTAAAGAAAACCTGGTGACCAGCAAAGAACGCTGGGGCTGGAATATCTGGAAAAAAGGAATGCTGAAACGCAGCATGGCCGATTTTTTTGGCGGAGGCATGAAAAACTTCCTGCTCAAAACTTTCTTCAAACGCACCTGGGGACATTTGCGGGAGATGCCGAAAGTGGCAGATAAATCCTTCAGTAAACAATGGCAGGAAACGCACAAAGACCAACCTGAGGATTAACCCATGCGTAAAATAATATTAAACCTTGCGGTAAGCCTTGATGGCTTTATTGAAGGCCCCAACGGCGAATACGATTGGTGCTTTAATGACCAGGATTATGGCCTCACCGAATTTTTCAACGCCAGCGATGCCATATTTGTCGGCCGGAAAAGCTACGAGCTGATCATGAATACCGATCCTAACATGTTTGCCGGGATAAAGCTCTATGTATTTTCGGATACTTTGAATGAGCCGCAAGGTGATAATGTTGAAATTATCCGCTTGGCTAATTTTAAAGAACGTGTTGAACTAATAAAGCAACAGGAAGGAAAAAATATCTGGTTATTCGGTGGTGCCAGCCTCGTTTCTGCATTTATCGAACATGATCTTATCTCAGAGCTTTTGCTCTCCGTTCATCCCATTATTTTGGGTGCCGGGCGACAGCTTTTTACCGATATTAAAGAAAGGGTAAACCTTATACTGCTGGGTAGCGAGCCGTTTTCGAGCGGGTTAATTCAGTTGCGCTATGCCATGAAGCCTAAGTTTGATTTGGGGATGCTTGCGGGGATGTAGAGTAACAGTAATCAAAAAAATGTCATTTCGACGAACTGCGGAGGGATTCGCGGGGTGAGTGAGGAGAAATCTTGTACGCCCTGCTTCTCAACTTTGTATTACGGCCTTGCGTGGCGTACAGGATTTCTCTTTCGCCCCAACGCTCTTTCGCACCTCCGCTCTATCGAAATGACATTTTTCTTTTTGAAACATTTGTGTACAATAATCCACAAGCTTATCCTGCTAAGGGCTATTCAATCGCTATCATCACAAACTCTTTTTGCATCTCTTTTACCCTTGCTGCCATGCGTTTAATGAACAGGTAATTGGCTGTGCCTCCAATAACGGCGCCTACTACAGGTACCAGGCGTTCGGCAGTGCGGGTGCCTAATATCATCAATAACCTTTCGGCAATGCCTTCCATCATGCTTTTGGTAATGGCCACTCCAGCCTCAACTCTTACCGAGGTGGCAACAAGGCTCATGAAATCTTCAAAGCCGTTTTCGTAGGTGCCACGGTAATAGTACATAATGCCCATAATAGCGCGGAATTGCTGGGTGATCAGGTTGATAAAATCAAAAGGGATACCAGCAACAAGGGTAAACATGCCACCACTCCCCGCCATAGCTCCCGAACCGGCTGCTAAGCACGCGCATTGGTTAATAAAACCATCAATGCCAAGCTTATCAACTCCATTTTTTATTTTAAGCTGATCGATATTATCAAATACTTTCCTGAACCCTATATGGGCAAGATTTTCGGTATGCAACCTAAGGTCGCTGCCTATTTTATTTAGTTTGATGAGTTTCATGGTTATCGTAGGCGCAGGCTTTTAGCAATGCACCTATATAACTAACAATGGATAGGGAGAGCTGTTTTTATTGGCTTAAATTATCTTATCGCCATTTAAAGCTCTTGATCATCACCGCCACATCCTGCTTAATAAAATTAAGTACCGGCTGGATAGAATCAAGACGTGGTTCACTGTTAAAATACAGCGCGCCACGGATATAATTGCGGGTACTATCGGTAAGGAAAAACTGGGCCGACGAAGCGGCATTACCATCAATGGTATAATATATACCGTAAACCTTTTTATCGGCATAATGAATAACGCCTTCATCAATTGATGTAGCCTTTACCGTATGCTTAAAAGCAAAAGTACGGGCATCCTCTACAAGTTCATTAAACTCCTTTTTTGAAGTAACGGGCTGATAACTTAAGTGCAGCGTAGCCTTAAACTGCGGAAATTGCATATTTACCCAGCAGGGTTTTGCGCCTGCTTTTTTATCCGGTTCAATAACGGCGTACTTAGGGTAAGTAAAAGTATAAGGGCAACCGGCGGTATATTCCTGGTATTCTTTTTTGGGGAACTCAATACGGTAAAAGCCTCGTGGCTTGGGCGCGTAATCATGATTGCCTCCGCCGCAGGCAGCAAATAACAATAATGCGGTTACTAATAATGCTATATACTTCATGGATGCTTCTCTTTTGAGTTCCAGATCTCCCATGATTTTTCGGCCTGTAACACCAGCATTTCGTAACCATTTTTGGTAATTGCACCACGGTTGCGGCCTTCTTTTAAAAAGAGGGTTTCTTCCGGGTTGTAGATCAGATCGTACAATACATGGTTTTCGCCAATATAATCGTAAGGTATAGGCGGGCATTCATCAACGTTAGGGTGCGTACCTAATGGGGTAGTGTTGATGATAAGCTTATGCTGCATAATATGATGCGGCTGCAGATCTTTAAACAAGATGTTATCGGCATGGTGCGTAGGTTTACGGGTTACTACTTTATAACTGATACCTAAATTTTCCAGCACGCATTTTACAGCTTTTGCGGCGCCGCCATCGCCCAGTACCAGGGCATCGTCGGTAGCATCGCCAATGAGTGGTTTTAATGATTGTTCAAAACCATAAATATCGGTATTGTAACCTTCCAGCCTAAAATCATGATCTTTTACGCCTATCTCGCCCGAAAAAGCCGCTTCAATAGGACTTTCGGCAGTTACCCGGATACAGTTAACGGCACCGGCGGTGCGGGCATCATGCTCTATCCAATCCAAATACTGGAGTACATTTATTTTATGTGGGATGGTAACATTGAGGCCTTTAATATCGGGGTGCTTGTCGAGCAGGTCTTGAAGGTCTTTAATATGCTCAATCGGGTAAAGATCATAGCGGCAATCGGTAATACCCTCGGTCTCAAATTTTTCGGTAAAAAATTTTTTCGAAAATGAGTGCGAAAGCGGAAAGCCTATTAGTCCGTAGTGTTTCATTATCAATTTTTATATCGATGCAAACGCTAAAGTAATCAATTATAGCTGTACAAGGGTATGCTGATTAAAAGGGATCTTATAAACGGGAAAAACGCGCTGTTTAATTATTGCTTTAAAACCCCTCTGTTTTTGACGGCATTAAAACATTAATTTTTCTCATTAACCGTATGTTGTTATGTCTGAATTATTTAATAGGAAAATTATTTCAAATTAAGTAATTCTATGCATCCGCAAAATCGTAATTTGGGCAACAGTAATGACCCCTATTATTTTATCCCCCGCTTATCCTTTAAAAAGGATCATTTTGTGCTGTGTTTTTATATGCTGCCTTTTTACGGCCCTTGCGCAAAAAACAAATAAAACAGTAAAAGAACCTGTGCTTAAAAAGCTAAGGGGGATGAAAAGCCAGGATTCGGCGGCTATGCTTGCCAAAAAACTGATTGATTCGGCACGGAAAAATAACGATGTCGCCTTTGAAGCAAGGGTATTGCTGGCTCAATCATACCAGGCCTACGGGATAGGAAACGAGCATGATGCTTTAACATTTGGTCGTGAGGCTACCAAATTGGCTACCCCGGTCGATTCGCTTACCTACGAAAAATCGCCCATTATGGTGGCTTACATGCTAAGCCGTGAAGCCAAAACTGTAGAAGCGCTAAACATCGCCTTTAAAATATTGAAGGAATGCGATAGCCGCGGATGGAAAGGTTTAAGTATTGACTGCCGGGCATGTATTGCCGATATCTATCGTTCTATTGATAATCCTAAACAAGCCTTGCCTTATGCCGAGCAGGCAGCTAAAGATGCCGATGCCTTGAAAGATACCGCGGCTTATGTTTTCGCACTGAGCAATGTATCAAACATCCTTTCGGAAAGGAGCATGTCTACCCCGGTTAATCTTAAAAGGGCTACGGAACTGATGGAGCAGGTATTGGATCAAAAATACAGGCATTATTTGTCGGATTACAGCGTAGCCCGTTACCAGGGCAACCTTGGACGTTTGTATATCATGACCGACCAGGATGCTAAAGCCGAAGATATCCTGAACCAATCGTTAGTAATAGCCCGCAAAGGCGATTTCAAAACCCTCGAAAAACATAACCTTAACGAGTTGATGACCATGTATGTTGATCATAATCAATTTAAAAAGGCTATTCAATATGGTGAACAGGCTGTTGCTATCCAGCCCGAAGCGCAAAGCAATATCACCATACAAAAAAACATCTACAACCATTTAACCGATGCTTACGAAGGTTTGGGTGATTATAAAAATGCCCTCAAGTATAACAACTTATACCGCCGACTTAACGACAGCATTAACGCCCTCGATAAAGTACGCGATGCCGATGAGCTGGATAAAAAGTACCGTGCTGATAAACGTGTGCTAATAGCAGATAACCAAACCAAGCTGGTTGAAGTGCAGCGCGATTTTTTGATAGCGTTGGCAGTTATCATAATAATTGCATCAATTGTTGCTTACCGTTGGTTTACAATAAAAAAGCGGCGGGAGGCCCAGCTATTGGCCGAACAGCATTTTCAGCTTGAAAAACTGGATGCGCTGAAATCGCGCTTTTTTGCCAACATTAGTCATGAGTTGCGTACGCCTTTAACGTTGATCATGGGGCCTGCCGATCAGTTATTAGCCATTAACAACCAAGATGGTGAACAACGCAATATGTTGCTTAACATATCGCGAAATAGTAAAAAGCTTTTGAATATCGTTAACGAACTGCTTGATCTGGGCAAGCTTGAATCGGGAAATATCGCGCTTAGGCTAAAGCCAGTTGCTCTTTCGTCGTTTATCAAAACACTTTACCAGGCATTTGCCTCGGCGGCAGAGTATAAGGAGATCAATTACCGTTTACTAAATTCGATAGAGCCTACACTTTTCGCATCGCTTGATCAGGAAAAGTTTGAGAAGATAGTTAACAACCTGATAGGTAACGCGCTAAAATTTACCCCTTACGCCGGTATTATTACGGTTACCGCCATTGCCAAAGCAAATTTGATTGAGCTTAGCGTAGCCAACACCGGCAAAGGCATCCACCCGGATGATATGCCCAATATTTTTGATCGTTACTACCAGGGCAAAGCCGAAGAAACACCACTTGAAGGCGGAACAGGTATAGGTCTGGCCCTGGCCCGTGAATTTACCGAACTGATGGGTGGCCATATTATAGTTGATAACAATTGGGGGAAGGGCGCTATATTTAAAATAAGTATTCCACTTATTATTGCTCAGGCACAGGAAGCCGAAAACATGGATACCTGGCAAGTACCAGCACCTTCAATTATTGATATTCCATTAAATGAGAACGCGCCATTGGTAATGCTGGTAGAAGATCATCATGAAATGGCTGTCTATATTGCCGGGATACTGAAACCTCATTATAATATAGTTATAGCCAATAATGGCCGGGAGGCGTTAAAAAAATTCAATGAATTACAGGCACTCCCCAGCCTGGTTGTATCGGATGTGATGATGCCCGAGATGGATGGCTTTACCTTGCTCGAAATTTTAAAGCAAAGCCAGGTTTACTGTAACATCCCGGTGATTATGCTTACCGCCCTTGCAGACCAGCGGCATAAGCTAAAAGCCCTGCATACCGGTGTTGACGATTACCTCACTAAGCCGTTTTTAAGCACTGAGTTGCTTGCCCGTGTGGCAAACCTGATAGGCAACGCGCTTGGTCGTGCTAAAATTGATAAGGCTGAAGAAGAGGAGGTGAATACCATTGATGTGGAAATAACTGAAACTCCGGAACCGGAGATCAATCCTTCACCGGCCGATATGGCCTGGCTTTCGGAGTTAGAGGCCGTAGTACGTAAACACACCGGTAAAACCGATCTTAATCTTGCCGGTTTGGGTTATGAATTAAACATTAGCGAGCGCCAGCTATTTCGCCGTATTAAAACTATTACCGGCCTTACCCCCAATAAGTATATCCGTGCCATCCGCCTGCAAATTGCCCGCGAGGCTATCGAGAGCGGCAAGTACCGCACCATTGCCGAGGTATCCTACGCGGCGGGTTTTGATACCCCATCGTACTTCAGTAAACTGTTTAAAGAGCAGTATGGCAGGGACGTAAACGACTTGCTTTAAAACTTAAGCCCGCTTACTTCAGCGATCTGATTTTTTTCTTTTTAGGCTAAAATGGCTGCTTTGTTAGGTTAAATGGCGGTTATGTTAAGCTAAATGGCAGTTTTGTTAATTTATTTTCAGGCAGTTTTGTAGCATACAATCCCCCTGAAAATGACCATTATTTATAACGACGACAAACCCACGGAGCGATCCAGCCGTAGCAATAGTGTCCCAACTATAGGGAAAACTGATGAAGCTGCCTGCCCCAAATGCAATAATAAATTTTGCGATAGGATAAAGCGAGGAGGTTTTGTGAAAACCTTTTTGCCATGGTTATCTTTAAAACGCTATTACTGCGCCAAATGTCAAAATCGTTTTTATAAACGTGTCAATAACTAACAAAGTCAATGTTTTTTTTAATTAGGATAACAATAAGATCGGCTAACCCCTCAACCTAAACCTATCTCAAGCCGATTTTTATTGTGCATTGCCGGCCCGCTTACCTTGCGGCCGGCTTTGTTGTTTTTATTGGTTATTAACTAAAATATACCCCAACAAAAAAGCCCGCCAGTTACCCGGCGAGCCTTCTTCATTAAAAGTAAGATCTTTATTAAACCTTATTCAATAACACTTAATTTAAGTGTATTGGTTTTGCCTTTTTTGGTGATGGGCGTAGCGGCAGTATTAACAACTACATCACCGGTTTTAATTAAACCTTCGGCTTTTAGCAGGTTGTTAACATCGGCAATAGTTTGGTCGGTACTTTCTAACTGATCGTAATAGAATGATCTTACACCCCAAACAAGGCTAAGCGCGTTTAACAGCTGTTTATTTGATGTAAAGATATAAGTGCTGGCTTTTGGCCTGTGGCTCGAAATTTCGAAGGCAGTGTAGCCGGTGGTGGTCATTGATACGATACCTGCCGCGTTGCTTTGCTCAGCAATGTGTACTGCCGATTCGCAAAGGGCATTGCTCAGGAAGTTTGGAGATGCCGGATCTTTAACGATAGCCTCTTTAGGCGCGTTGAACGGATAACCAAGCTCTTCAACGTTACGAACAATTTTAGCCATAGTTTCGATAACAATAACCGGGAACTCACCAACAGATGTTTCACCGCTTAGCATCACCGCGTCGGCACCATCAAGTACTGAGTTGGCAACGTCATTCACCTCCGCACGGGTTGGGCGTGGGGTAGTGATCATTGACTCCAGCATCTGGGTAGCAACAATTACCGGTTTTGAAGCAGCGCGACATTTACGGGCAATCATTTTTTGCAGCAATGGCACTTCTTCAAGTGGCATTTCAACACCCAGGTCACCACGGGCAACCATCACACCATCTGTTGCGGCAACAATGGCATCAATATTTTCAATAGCCTCTGGTTTTTCAACTTTGGCAATAACTTTAGCTGCCGAGCCATGGCGGGCAATGATACGTTTAAGGTCGATGATATCTTCGCCGGTACGTACAAATGATAAACCTATCCATTCAACATCCTGTTGAAGGGCAAATTCAAGATTGATCAAATCCTCTTCGGTTAAGCTTGGGATAGATACTTTAGTATTTGGCAGGTTAACACCTTTACGTGATGTTAAGATACCACCATGTACAACCTCGCAGATAACTGTATCGGCACGGTTGGTTTCAATAACTTTTAATTGAAGCTTACCATCATCAAGCAAAATGATTTCGTTTGCCTGTACATCCTGAGGGAAGGTTGGGTAAGTGATGTAGATCTGCTCATCGTTACCAATACACTCATGTGTAGTGATTTTGATTTGAGTTCCGTTTACCAGGTGAATGCCGCCGTCTTTTACAAGGCCGATACGGATTTTTGGGCCTTGCAAATCGGCAAGGATGCCCACGTTGGTTTTGTATTGCTCGTTAATTTCGCGGATAAGATCGATCACTACTTTATGATCTTGGGGTTTACCGTGCGAAAAATTAAGACGGCAAATGTTAACACCGGCCTTGATCATCGCTAATAAAACATCCTTTTTAGCTGATGCCGGCCCCATGGTGGCAACAATTTTTGTACGATTATAGTATAGTTCCATATTATTCGGGTTAAAAACTGGAGGGTATTTATGAGTGTAAAATCAACGTGTATTTTAAATTCGGCGCTAAAATAACAGATTTTCCCGTGATTTTATTTTTTTTGGGTCAATCTTTACAGCAGCAACCACTTCAGGGATCTTATTGAGGGTTGATACAATCGTATCTAACTCATTATCATCTATATAATTGCGGATCATTAAAAAGTAGTCGGCGCTTTTTATTTCGGGCACCAGGTAACCGTCTGAGCCTTTGTTGCCTATAAAGTAGAAATCTGTTTCGGTGGTTTCCCAGCTGTAGCGGTATAAAGAGAATAAAACAGGCTCGCTGCCCTGGTAAATATCAACTTCCAGGTCATCAACTTTAACAAAATCAAAATTTAAGTATTTGTTGATAAGGTAGCAAATACGGTAATCTTTAAGTGAAGTAGTTACCGCGATGAGCACAAAATCAAAATCGATCTCAAACTTTAAAAATTTCCTGTTCAAAATCATTACTTTTACGCCGTCAAAATTACTAATACAAACCGTTTCAATAAAATTTTGTTTAGAGATTTATATTGTAAAAGTTTTTAGATTTGTTTATTGGCAGAATTTATTTTTCTTTGCACTGAATTTTTATTAATCATTAAACTATAAAGACTATGTCTGATATCGCTTCAAGAGTAAAAGCTATTATCGTAGAAAAACTGGGTGTTGACGAAAGTGAAGTTACACCAGAAGCGAGTTTCACCAATGATCTTGGTGCCGACTCGTTAGACACCGTGGAATTAATCATGGAGTTTGAAAAAGAATTTAACGTGGCTATTCCTGACGATCAGGCTGAAACTATTGGTACTGTAGGCCAGGCTGTTGCTTACCTTGAAAAAAACGTTAAATAAGAACTCCCTAACTGGATTAAATGGAGTTTAAAAGAGTTGTAGTAACCGGGCTTGGAGCACTTACTCCTATTGGTAATTCCGTTGCAGATTACTGGAACGGCCTGATCAATGGAGTAAGTGGCGCTGCCTTGATTAAAAGTTTTGATACCGAAAAGTTCAAAACTAAGTTCGCGTGTGAAGTGAAAGGCTTTGACGCGGATGGTTTTTTGGGACGTAAAGACGCCCGTAAATTGGATCCGTTTGTTCAATATGCGCTATTCTCAACCGAGGAAGCCGTAAAGGATGCCGGGTTAGATTTTTCGAAACTGGATACCAGCCGTATCGGCGTTATCTGGGGTTCGGGCATAGGCGGTTTAAAAACCTTCCTCGATGAGGTGATGGCTTTCGCAAAAGGCGATGGTTCTCCACGTTTTAACCCCTTCTTTATCCCTAAAATGATTGCCGACATAGCCCCCGGCCATATTTCTATTAAATATGGTTTGCGTGGCCCTAACTTCACTACCGTTTCGGCATGTGCTTCATCAAATAACTCATTGATTGATTCATTTAACTATATCCGTTTGGGTAAAGCTAATATGTTCATTAGTGGTGGTTCTGAAGCTATCATCAACGAAGCCGGTATTGGTGGTTTTAACGCTATGCACGCTTTATCAACCCGCAACGATGATCCGGCAACGGCATCGCGTCCGTTTGATCTGGACAGGGATGGTTTTGTTGCTGGCGAAGGTGCTGGTACTATCATTTTAGAAGAACTTGAACATGCTAAAGCCCGCGGCGCTAAAATATACGCCGAAATGGTGGGTGGCGGCATGAGCGCCGATGCTTACCACATGACAGCCCCTCACCCTGATGGTTTAGGTGCTGCATTTGTAATGCGCGCGGCCCTTGAAGATGCAAATTTAACACCTGCCGATATTGATTATGTGAACGTTCACGGCACATCAACCCCAATCGGTGATCCGCAGGAAGTAAAAGCAATACAGGATGTGTTTGGTGATGATATTTACCGTATTAACATTAGTTCAACCAAATCAATGACAGGTCACCTTTTAGGTGCTGCTGGTGCGGTTGAAGCTATTGCATCGATACTGGCGTTGAAAAACGGCATCATCCCTCCAACCATTAATCACTTTACTGATGATCCCGCTTTTGATCCTAAGATCAATTTCACTTTCAATACCGCTCAAAAACGCGATATTAATATAGTGCAAAGCAACGGATTTGGTTTTGGCGGACACAATGCTTCTGTAATATTTAAAAAGTACGAAGATTAATTGTGGTTTGATGCCTATCAGTCGGTTCTACAAGCTTTATATATCACCCAACAGAACGTATGTTAAAATCTTAAAGAATTTGCTCGGCTTCGTGCCGGGCAATTTGTCTTTATACCGAATGGCCTTTCGCCACAAATCGGTAGCGCAAAACATTAAGAAGGGGGTGAAAAACAGTAACGAGCGCTTAGAGTTTCTGGGCGATGCCGTGCTGGGCAGCGTTGTTGCCGAAGTGCTTTTTAAACTTTACCCTTATGAAGATGAGGGCTTTTTGACCGAACTCCGGTCAAAAATTGTAAGTCGCGTAAACCTTAACGCGCTTGGTAAAAAACTTGGTTTTGATAAACTGATCGAATATGATAACCGCATGCTTAACTCAAGCAGGCAAGGATCATTACTGGGCGACGCCTTTGAAGCCCTTATTGGTGCTGTTTACCTTGATAAAGGGTACGATTTTACCAAAAACTTCCTGATCAATCACATTATTAAACCCCATATTGATATCCACAAGCTGGAGCAAACGGAAACCAATTTCAAGAGCAAACTCATTGAATGGTGCCAGCGCCACGGCCGTGATATAACTTTCGAACTGATAACCAACCAGGATGGTGAAAGTACCAAACTATTTACCGTAGCAGCCAATGTTGACGGCGAAGTAATGGGATCAGGCAAGGAATTTAGCAAAAAGAATGCTGAGAAGCTGGCTGCTGAGAAAGCTTGCGAGGCGTTGGGGATATAATCTGAACCAGGATTGGGAATGGGCAGGATGTTATTGTCTGAACCGGAATTTATTGAATTTGAGGAATGAGCAGAGTGCTTGTCATATTCCATAATTCAAATAATTCATTTAATTCAGGCAAAAATCAGCGAAATCAACGCATCATTTCCCATCAACGGTCAAAAATCGGTGTAATCAAAATCAATCGGTGTAATCCCCCAAATAAATCCGAAATCGAACATCCGAATTCATATTCCATAAATTCGTTTAATTCGGGTTCAGGCAAAATCAGCGAAATCAACGCATCATTTCCCACCAACGGTCAGAATCGGTGTAATCAAAAATCAATCGGTGTAATCCCAAAAAATAAATCCGAAATCGAACATCCGAATTCCGAAATTAAAAATCACGGCACCGTAACCGCAATAGTAGGCGAGCGCTCGCTCTCATTCTTCATCCTATCCAGGGCCGTTACCACATAAAAGTAAGTCTTACCTTTTACTACGGTATTATCATCATACCCTAAAGCAGCATCGTACTTTATCTTCAGGATGTTTTTGGGGTTCTCTACATCTATCTTCTCACCATCATCAAAACGGTAAATCACATAGCCATAAACCGGCTCTTCGTCCTTTGCCTGTGTAGGGGTAAGCCATTTTAACGATACTGATTTGCCGATAGCTTTTGCGGTTACCTGTTGTGGAGTATTAGGCGGTATCGAATCGCGCCAAAGCATTACCGGCGGCAGGGCAGGGTATTGATAATAATTATCACGGAGCGAATCTGTAAAGCCCAACGGGTTATTGGTAAGCGAGCTTGAACTAAAGTAAACGCTACCCTGTACCCTCGGATTATCGCGGATCAATTGAATTTGCTGCGGCAATTGCGATGGGTTTTTAAATGCCAGCACTTTACGTTCATTAATGCGATATGCAGCCTGGCCTATATATAAATGCCTGCCATAGGTATTATCGCCCCACCAGCTTAGCAGTTTTTGAAAATCGGCGGCCCGGTTGCCTATCTGCCAGTACAATTGCGGATTGATATAATCTATCCAGCCTTCCTGCACCCATTTGCGGGTGTCGGCATAGTTTTCATAATAGGATGAGCCGCCATTGGTTTCCGAACCATCTGGATTTTGTGCTTTATTGGCCCAAATACCAAACGGACTGATACCGAATTTGATATTAGGATCGTGCGCGTGAACGCTATCGGCTATCATATGGATCAGCAGATCAACGTTGTGGCGGCGCCAATCTTTAATATTATCATAGCCTTCGCCATATTGCTTAAAAGTTTCTTCGTCGTTTATTTTTTGGCCGGCAATGGGGTATGGGTAAAAATAATCGTCCATGTGCACGCCATCTATGTCGTAGTTATCAACAACATCCAATATTACCTGTACAATATAATCACGCACCTCGGGTAGGCCGGGGTTAAAAGTTTTGATGCCGCCGTAGGTAAAAAACCATTCCGGCTTTATTTTAGTAATATGTTGCGGACTTAAAGCTGCAAAGTTACCATCAAAAGTTGCACGATAGGGGTTAAACCAGGCATGCAGTTCCATGCCGCGTTTGTGGGCTTCGGTGATGGCAAACTCCAAAGGGTCGTAAGCAGGTGTTGGTCCCTGACCTTGTTTCCCGGTTAAATATTTAGACCATGGTTCGCGGCTTTTGGCATAAAAAGCATCGGCAGCGGGCCTAACCTGCAGCATTACGGCGTTAATGCCTGTTTCCTGGTGCGAGTTAAGGATATTCAATAATTCCTGTTTTTGCTTATCCGATGGCGATTTAGAGTTGGTTGGCCAATCGATGTTAACTACAGTAGCTATCCATACCCCCCTAAATTCGCGCTTGGGTTGCATTTTAACATCAACCGGGGCGGGTACAAGCTCGGCAGGCTGAGCAGTTGCGCCAAGGCTGGCAAACAAGATCGTTATCAGGAGTATCAGGCGTTGGGATATATGCATCAAACAGATTTAAACGTAAAAGTTGCAAAGATATAAACTACTAACGTAGCAGGTTTATTATGAAGTATAAAAAACGAAGCTTTATTGTGTTTTAAACATATTGTAATTAATTTAGCTTTACACCTACACAATTAATGCAGTAAAATTTATTTAAAATCATATTTTTAGTGTTTCAACGTTCAATATGTTTGATCGCCAAAAATAAAAATGCCTGTATAAACCTACAGGAAAGCGGATTATATCAATTAACCGTTGATTTGATCCGAATTTTTTAAACACTATAGTAAAACTGTTGTTATTACACGGCTTACTATGCTAAAACTTAAAACATTTAATTGCTATGGAAAACCAATCTGGGCAACAACCTAAAAAGAACTCGAACGTTATTTATTTTTTGATCGTGGTTGTACTTGCTTTGTTAGGAACTGACGTGTACCTGTATTTGCAAAAAAACAACTCCGATAAAAAGATAGTTTACCAGCATGATGAGCAAACAAGGTTACAAACCGAACTCGACAGCCTCGAATCGCAGGTAGAGCAGGTAACTGCCGGCAAAACCAAAATGACGGCCGAGCTTACCGCTAAAAACGATTCATTAAAATCGACCATTAAGGTATTAAGGGCGAAACTTGCTAAAGGGAAACTTACAGCGCAGGAGCTGGCCAAAGTGCAGGAAGATGTTAAACAACTCCGCTATTTTGTAACCAATTACACTGCGCAGATCGATGAGCTTAAAAAGCAAAACACGTCGCTAACTTCTGAACGGGATACGTTGAAAACCAACCTCGCAACGGTATCTAAAAAGGTGGATACGCTCTCCAAACAAAACGAAGATCTTGGTGCTAAGGTAAAAGTGGCGCAGGCACTTAAGCTGGCCACATCAGATGTGGTGGCCTATAAAATAAAAGGCAGCGGCAAAGAAGTTGACGTTACCCGTGCAAGCCCGGCTAAAAAATTGAAGATCAACTTTACCGTAGCAAGCAACACTTTAGCTACCAAAGCCCTGCACGATATCTACGTACGTGTAATTGACCCAACAGGCAACCTGATCACTGCACCAGATTCGGGCACGTTCAGCGCCGACGGTCAGGACTTACAGTTCACCTACAAAACATCAATTGATTTTAAAGACGATGGCTCACAATACACCATCGACTGGATCAACCCAACCCTGCCATTCCAAAAAGGAACCTATACTATTATGCTTTATGCTGATGGCGGCACTATGGGTAAAACCAGCATTACGCTGAAATAATATTTAAGCAGCTTTGAAAAGCTGTGTTTTAATCCCGGTAGCATTGTGTTGCCGGGATTTTTTTATAAAATAACCGTCATGCTGAACTTGTTTCAGTAACCCACTCGCTAAGCAACCATGCTAAGCAAAGCGGCTACCTATCCTGTGGGATGCCGATCCGCTAACCAGCGGATGGCACGACGCTTTTAGGGAATCCCCGTCATGTTAAAAAACATTCCCTAATCTCTAATATCGCATCCACCACTTTTGAGTTATTAACACCATAATCCACTCAAAAACAGTCAAATTAAATCCCCCTAACTTAAGCAGAGGTCGTTTTTGCCAGCCCTGTGGAAAACTCCAACTGGTATGCTAATCAGCATACTAATAGCTTTGAGTTAAAACCCCTGAACCTTTTTTAGTGTTGCATCTACTCGTTAACTTTTATCATAATTTAGGAAAGCTATGGCTAAAAACATTACCAAAAAAGCCTCCGCAAGCGAAGGAAAGGGACTTAAAGCAGAACGCTATTTCAGCAAAGAAGGTACCAGCGTTTATGACCTGTTTAAATATGAAAAACGATCGTCGGTGATCCGTAACCCCTCGGGCGATGCCGTGTTTGAAATGAATGATGTTGAGGTTCCGGCTGGATGGTCGCAGGTGGCTACGGATATCCTCGCTCAAAAATATTTCCGTAAGGCGGGTGTACCGCAGGCCGATGGTTCAATCGGTTCGGAGAAGAGCGTTAAACAGGTTGCGCACCGTATGGCCAATTGCTGGAAAGATTGGGGAATGCGCTACGGCTACTTTGCCAGCCCTAAAGATGCCGAGATATTTTATGATGAAATAGTTTACACAATAGTTGGGCAGCTGGCAGCACCAAACTCGCCGCAGTGGTTCAATACCGGTTTACATACCTCATACGGCATTACCGGTAAACCGCAGGGACATTACTATGTAGATCCGATTACTGAGCAGTTAAGCAAATCAACTTCGGCTTACGAGCGCCCGCAACCACATGCCTGTTTCATTCTTTCTGTTGATGACGACCTCGTGAACGAAGGCGGCATTATGGACCTTTGGGTTCGTGAAGCCCGGATCTTCAAATACGGATCGGGCGTGGGTACTAATTTTTCGAAGATCCGCGGAGAGAGCGAAAAATTATCAGGCGGTGGTTATTCATCAGGCCTGATGTCGTTCCTGAAAATAGGTGATAGGGCAGCAGGGGCTATTAAATCGGGAGGTACAACACGCCGTGCGGCCAAAATGGTTTGCCTTGATCTCGACCACCCGGAAATAGAAGGTTTTGTAAACTGGAAAGTAGAGGAAGAGAAAAAAGTTGCCGCGCTGATCGCTGCTGGTTATTCGTCGGATTATGAGGGCGAGGCTTACCGCACGGTATCTGGCCAAAACTCCAATAACTCGGTGCGTATCCCTAATAGTTTTTTTACAGCTTTAAAAACCGGCTCGGCATGGAACCTGACCAGCCGCATGAGTGGTAAAGTTGTGAAATCAATTTCCTCGCAAAAACTTTGGGACGATATAGCTTTTGCAGCCTGGGCCTGTGCTGATCCGGGCGTTCAGTTTGACAGCACCATTAACGAATGGCATACCTGCCCCGAAGGTGGACGGATCAATGCATCAAACCCATGTTCGGAATACATGTTTTTGGATAACACGGCCTGTAACCTCGCCTCCATCAATCTTGCACATTTCTTTAACCCGCAAACCCGCGTGTTTGATGTTAAAGGTTTTGAGCATGCCTGCCGCATGTGGACAATTGTACTGGAGATTTCGGTATTGATGGCGCAATTTCCATCTAAAGAAGTAGCACAATTATCATATGATTACCGCACCCTTGGTTTAGGTTACGCCAACTTAGGCTCGGCGCTGATGGTAAGCGGCATTGCTTATGATAGTGATCAAGCCCGTGCCATTGGCGGCGCCATTACAGCTATCATGACCGGTACGGCTTACGCCACCTCGGCCGAAATGGCCCGTGAGTTAGGTGCCTTTAGCCGATACAATGATAATAAAGAACACATGATGCGTGTAATGCGGAATCATCGCTATGCCGCCTATAACTCGACAGAGAACTTCGAAGGGTTAGAAATTGCCCCTCCGGGTATTGACCAGAAGATCTGCCCCGATTACCTGCTTTCGGCTGCATGCAATGCCTGGGATAAGGCTCTGGAAATGGGCGAAAAATATGGTTACCGCAACGCGCAAACCACCGTTATTGCCCCAACCGGAACTATCGGTTTAGTAATGGATTGCGACACCACCGGTATTGAACCCGATTTCGCGCTGGTGAAATTTAAAAAATTATCAGGTGGTGGTTATTTCAAGATCATTAACCAGGCCGTGCCCGAAGCCCTGAGTAATTTGGGTTACCATGAACATGAGGTTACATCCATAGTTAACTATGCCAAAGGTGCAGCTACCCTAAAAGGTGCTCCGCATATCAACATCGATACCCTTAAAGCCAAAGGTTTAACAGATGATGAGATAGAAAACGTAGAAAGGGGTTTGGTATCAGCGTTTGAGATCGGTTTCGCATTCAATGTTTGGTCATTAGGTGAGGAGTGTTTAAAACGATTGGGATTAACCGCGGAGCAATACAACGCGCCCGATTTTAACCTGTTAAAAGCTATCGGCTTTAACAAAAAACAAATTGCTGAGGCCAACGAGTACATCTGCGGTACCATGACCATTGAGGGTGCGCCATATCTAAAACAGGAACATTACCCAATTTTTGATTGTGCCAATAAATGCGGTGCCAAAGGCGAACGTTATATCCACGCCCATGGCCACATTAAAATGATGGCTGCCGCGCAGCCTTTCCTTTCGGGTGCTATTTCAAAAACTATCAACTTACCTAACGAAGCGCAGGTTGATGAAATTAAAGATTGCTACGAGCTATCATGGAAACTTGGCTTAAAAGCTAACGCGCTTTACCGCGATGGCTGTAAGTTATCGCAACCGCTTTCAACTAAATCCGACGTTAAAGAAGAAGCCGACGATAAATTAGATACCGTTGAAGAGGTATTAGGCGAAGCTGCCAACGTGAAACTGGCCGACCTTACCCCTGAGCAGGTAATTGAGGCAGCCATGGCTATTATGGAAAAATCGAAAGATACTGCCTTTATGCGCCAGCTATCGCGCGTGGTTGAAAAGAAAGCGCTACCCTACAAACGCCGTGGTTTTACACAGAAGGCTAACATTGGCGGGCAAAACGTATTTGTGCGCACCGGCGAATATGAGGATGGAACCCTGGGGGAGATCTTTGTGGATATGCATAAAGAAGGAGCTACGTTCCGCTCGTTGATGAACTGTTTTGCTATCGCTGTTTCGGTTGGCTTGCAGTATGGTGTTCCGTTGGAGGAATATGTAGAGAAATTCACCTTTACCCGTTTTGAACCTGCCGGTATGGTGATCGGCCATCCTAATATTAAAAGCGCTACCTCCATCATCGATTATATTTTCAGGATGCTGGGCTACGAGTATCAAAACCGTACCGACCTGGTGCATGTACTTACCGATAATAACGGTGTTTTAGGCAATCCGCAAATGGGTGATGAGGATTTTAATCCTGACGTAAGTAATGTTTATGAGCCATCATCTACCAATAATCAGGTATCTTTAGATAATGTTGGTAATATTCAAAGAAAAGGCCTATCTTTCGATGTCAGTATGGGCGTACAAAGCGATGCGCCAAGCTGCAATGTTTGCGGGCATACCACAGTACGATCAGGCACCTGTTATAAATGTCTGAACTGTGGCAATTCGATGGGCTGCTCGTGATCAATAGGGATTTTTTAACCAGTTATAAATAGTCAATTATGTGACAGCCCCGCCGCCCGGCGGGGCTTTTTTTGTTTATAGGGTCAATAAATTTTACTTATTGTCACAGCAAATCAAAAACTCCCCCTTCAGGGGCCAGGGGGGCATTATTTTCATAACTTAGCCTTCATGAACTCTATCCTACACATTTTAAATGGCGATGCCGCTTTAGATGGCTTTGAACAAACAGGCCTTGATGGTGATGTAATGGTTTGGCGCGAAGTGTTTTCGGAAGGCCCGTTGCAGGAAAATATTCTTTCGGGTAGTTTCTGGAGTGCCCGCCGCGATTGGATAGAGAGATCATTCGACGCGACTGACGATGATTATCAGCATAAAGTATTAGATGAGCTGGGGAAACTGAACAGCCAGTATAAAGAGATCAACCTTTGGTTTGAGTTTGATCTGCATTGCCAGGTAAACTTGTTAGGTGTGTTGGAAATGCTCTCGTTAAAAACAGATATGTCGGCCCCGGCTATTTATCTCATTTGCCTGGCCGATTGCGTGCAGTTTGAAAATAAAAAAGGCCTCGGCGAATTAAATGGCGAACAGTTTGAAGAATTATACGATGCCCGTGAACGCCTGAACGAATGGGAGCTTGGCCTTGCTGCCGATGCATGGAAATTGTATGTGAACAATGATACCGCCGGGCTGGAAAAATGGCTTAATGAAAACTCCTTTTGGGGCGGTGTGCCTTTGCTAAAACCGGCGTTAAAAGCGCATCTTAAACGCTTACAGGTTAATGCCGATGGTTTAAGCTATATTGAACAAAGGCTGCTTGATATTTATAACGGCGGCGCTAAAAACAAAATAGATATTTATAAAGCCTTCTGGCAAAGCGAAGCCATCTTCGGCATGGGCGATTCGGAGATCGATCTTTATTTGGATAAATTGAAGGAGAAGGGGTTGGTCAGTTTGTAAGGCAAGGTTATAAAGCCGTCATTGCGAGGTACGAAGCAATCGCGAACTTTACAGGGCGGACCTGCTTACGTGCGATTGCTTCGTACCTCGCAATGACGTGATAATTTTGTTCCCTACTGCGTCGGCTTCCTAAACGTTACCGGCCCGTCACCAAGTTTTATCGTCGTATCTGTCTGAATAAAGGTTGGGCTGTTCAGGCTTTCAAGTTTGTCTTTATCCTTGTTGTTTTTATAGTAATTGTAAGCTTTCAGCGTTTGCTTAACCAGATCATATTGTGTCCAGCCCTTAATATCCTGGTAAGTTGGCGTATAGTAATTCATGAATTTGCGTGCCAGGGTATCGGTAGCAAGCCCGGTGTATTGTTTAACAAAGGGGATGTTATAGCGCTTGTTAACTTCAGCCTGCTCCAGCTCGCTTTTGGCATCGCGGGCAAAGCGGCGCGCCCGGCTTGGAGTGGTGCCAAAAAGCTCGTAAATGCCCTGTAAGGGGTTTGTAAGCATCGACAATACAGGTGGTTTACCGCTGTAGTAACTGCCTTGCTTTTTATATTCGTTCATCACCTCATTCAGTTCCTGGCGTTTGGTTTGGCCTACAATTTTAACCTCATCCAATTTAATAATGGGTTGCATATACACCGGCATATCGCTATTGTTTAGCACCACTACTTTTTGTGGGGTATATTCTTCTTTAGTAAAAAGCAGGGTATCGCCTACGCGGGTTTTAATGGTAAACCAGCCAACATCATCGCTCAGCATCAATACTTTGGTATTGAGATCTTTTATCAACACCTGACCAATACGGTCGGGCGAGCTTTTTTTAGAGATAATACCCTTCAGGGTAAACTCCTGTGCCGAAGCGCTGATGGTAAAAAGGCATAAAAAGCCAATGATATGCAGGTAAAAACGATTATGCATCAGTGATAATTGAACGTAAATATATGAACAGTATTTTATACCAATTGTGAAAAAGTGTTAAAGCGCGCGTTTGCGCGCTGGTGATTAGAGGTTGGAGGTTAGAGATTAGTTTTTGGCGGACAATCAGTAAGAAAATTAAAGCTTCTCAAATCCGAAATCGAACGTCCGAAATCCGAAATTATCCTAACCTCTAACCTCCAACTAACTAATCTCTAAAAACACTATCTTTGCGCATGATAAAATCCATGACAGGGTATGGAATTGCCAGTTTTGATACCGGCAGTACAAAATATACCGTAGAGGTTAAATCCCTGAACAGCAAATTTTTAGAGTTATCACTTCGTTTACCGAAAGTTTTCGCCGAAAAAGAGTTTCAGTTGCGTACCGATTGCAGCAAGCTTATTGAGCGCGGTAAGGTGAACTTATCCATCAATGTTGAGCAGGTTGGCCAAACTATAAAAGCCGCCGGTATCGACAATGAACTGCTAAAACACTACTACAACCAGCTTAAAAATGTAAGTGAAGAACTTGGCGAACCAACCGGAAACCTGTTGCAATTAGCATTGGGTTTGCCAGAGGTTGTTAAGTACGAAGAAGATAGCGTATCTGAAGATGAGTGGAAAGCTGTTGAAAAAACACTGCAACAGGCCATGGCCGCTTTCCAGGATTTCAGGACACAGGAGGGTAATGTGATAGAGCAGGATATGAAACAGCGTATCAGCACCATTACCAAAAACCTGGAACTTGTTGAGGTTGAAGAACCGAAACGCGTACCCCTGATCCGCGAGCGTTTGAATACCTTTTTGGCTGAAGCTGCCGGTCGCGAGGCTATTGATCAAAACCGTTTAGAGCAGGAATTGATCTATTATATAGATAAGCTTGATATCACCGAGGAGAAAGTAAGGCTTAAAGCCCATTGCGAATATTTTATCGAAACCCTTAAAAATGCTGATGCCAATGGCAAAAAGCTGGGCTTTATTTCGCAGGAGATCGGTCGTGAGATCAACACGCTCGGCTCAAAAGCTAACGATGCCAACATCCAGAAACTGGTGGTAGGCATGAAAGAAGAGCTTGAAAAAATTAAAGAACAACTTTTAAACGTATTATAGTATCGGTCATTAGTCATCAGGTCATTGAGTCATTTTTTTAAAAGACGTTCAATGATCTAATGACGCAATGACTCAATGACCATTAACAAGAATGTCCAAAGAAGGTAAACTCATCATATTTTCGGCACCATCGGGCGCTGGTAAAACCACTATAGTACACCACTTGCTGGGAAAAGTTCCTACGCTCGAATTTTCCATTTCGGCCACCACGCGCGAGCGCCGCGGCGATGAAGTGCATGAGGAAGATTATTATTTTATCAGTAAAGAGGAGTTTTTGCACCGGATAGCAAAAAAGCAATTTGTTGAGTTTGAGGAGGTTTACACCGGTACTTTTTACGGTACACTGCGTACCGAAATTGAACGCATTTGGGCAAAAGGCAAAACTGTAATATTTGATATTGATGTTGAGGGTGGTATGCACCTTAAACGCAAATACGGAGAGCAGGCCCTGGCTATCTTTGTTCAGCCGCCATCATTAGAGGTTTTAATTGAAAGATTGACCGGCCGCGGCACGGATAGCGAAGAAAAACTGAAGGAACGCTTTGCAAAAGCCGAAAAAGAGCTTAAATACGCGCCACAGTTTGATATTATCCTGAAAAATTACGATCTTGAAACGGCTTGCAAAGAAGCTGAGGAATTAGTGAGCGCGTTTATAGCAAAATAGTTTGCAGTTTTCTGTTGGCAGTTTGCAGTAATTCATGGGAACTTATAAAGACTTATTGCTGTACAAAAAAAGTTTTAGCCTTGCCATGGAGATTTATCTTGTTACCAAGAAATTTCCGAAGGAAGAAACGTTTTCGCTAACAGATCAAATCCGAAGATCTTCGCGATCTGCAAACATCTGCACTATTGAAGCTTATCGTAAGCGTCGTTTTCCAAATCACTTCATAAGTAAATTAACTGATGTTGATATGGAAAACAGCGAAACACAAGGTTGGCTCGAATTTTCTTTAGCCTGTGATTATATTTCGAAAGAGGTTTACGATAAATTATACTCACTTTCTGACGAAGTAGGACGTATCACTCAATATATGATCGATAATCCCGGAAAATTCGGTGCCGGACAATAACTAACCCTGCGAAAGGTTGCCACCAACCAACTGCAAACTGCTGACTGACAACTGCAAACTGATATGAAGATAGGCTTATTGTTTGGTTCGTTTAATCCTATACACATAGGGCATTTAATTATTGCTAACTACATGGCAAACCATACCACGCTTGATAAAGTGTGGCTGGTGGTGTCGCCCCAAAATCCGCTAAAAAAATATGGCGACCTCATCAACACCTACGATAGGTTGGAGATGGCCCGCCTGGCTACTGATAATGCCAGCAATATCAGCGTAAGCGATGTTGAACTGAAACTGCCGCAACCATCATACACTATAGATACCCTTGCTCACCTAAAAGAAAAATATCCCGAGCATGAGTTCGCCCTCATTATGGGGTCTGATAACCTGGGTACTTTGCATAAGTGGAAAAACTATAAGCTTATTTTGCGCGATTACCGCATCTACGTATATCCACGCCCTGGTTATGAAAACGCCGAACTGGCCGATCATCCATCGGTTACCATCACCATGACACCGCAAATGGAACTTTCGGCAACATTCATTCGTAAGTCCATCGCCGAAAAAAAGAACGTGCAGTACTTTGTTCCGGATGCTGTGCTGAAGTTTATTGAGAGTAAGAGCTTATATAAGTAAAAGCGGCTTTATTCCTTTTTGGTGCGCTGCTCGTGATCGTTCGTTATTTTTTTCCAGGCTTCGGTAGTTAATATCAGTAGCGAATCTTTTTTACAGTCCCATATCGATATGTAATCTTTCGATATCACCATACACTGGTTCCATGTAGTGAATTTTTCGTACAGCATTAAGGTGCAAATGTCTGTAACTGTCATGAACTCATCGTATTCGGGCAGGTGCGAGTGCATCGCAGCAGCTTGATTTTTTGTGCTATCGCCGGTAGTGTTGGTAAAATAGGCAGGAATAAGACTTTTATGTAGTTTACTAACTTTGGTAACGTTGTTGTTTTTGTCAAGATCCAATAAATAATCATTGCCAAATAAAACCACTCCGTTAACCTGCGGACCAGTTAATACATAAACTTTTTTAACACCGTTATGAATAAGGGGAACCGGATTAAGGGCTGAATTTTTATAAACCTTAAAGGTGGTGTCTTTAGTCATTCGTATCTGTGCCGCATGTTTTAATTCATACAATTCGCGCTCGGCAGGTGTAAAAGCGCGGCTGGTGGTATCAAGTTGGTAATTGTCTTTATTAAAATCGGCCCCAAATGAAATAGTTGCAAGCACCTTTGGTGATTCCTCACGTGTGTAAAATACGTTATTACGGCCGTTGGGTGTTTCATAAGATATAAAGCCGCCAGATAAGGGCTGCTTGTCTTTACATTTTGCGATAAAAATATCGCTACCATACCACGAGGCCCACTCAGATCTATAAAGGGCTTTCCCTTCGTTTTCTATTTTGCTTTCAATTTCTCTTAAATCTTTTTTCTGGGCAAAAGCAAATTGTGCTCCGGCTAATAAAGCGAGCAGCAACAGGAAAAGTTTTCGGTTCATTTTTATTGGTTTAGGTGGTTGCGTTAAATATTTTATAAATAATGGCGAGGGTTGTGGTCGCTATCGAAATATATAATATGATCCTCCCTTGTTTCCGGTCGCTTTCCAGGTATTCATAAACCCGTTCGCCACTGGGGAGTGTTTTTTTGTATGATGAAAGGTGCCAGCCAATAAACATGCCGAATACTCCCCCTGCTAACGCGCAGATATATCCAATTACTATCCAGGTGGTTTGAGATGCTTCGGGCTTTTTTAATTCAATTTCACGCTGTTTATTAATGTTGGCAATGGCTTCATCGCTTACATCTACACCGCGTTCGGCAAGTAGTTTTCGGGCAAGCTCGTAATCAAACGTACTCCATTCATCTGCCTTTTCCAATATCTCCTTCAGTTCGACATCTGTAAACGAATAGAGGTAGTAATCTTTGTCAATATGGGCTATGTCGTTAGCTTCGCTGGCTTTCAACAATTCTGTAGCGCGGGTAAAATCATCCGGACTGATCTTTACTACATATTCGGTAGCAAGTTCTTTACTGGCCCCAAAGGTTGGATCGAAAGAAAATGCCCCTTCTTCAGTTCGGTATTCGATGTCGTTTTCTTCAAGCAGGTCGGTTAGCGCCCAGGCCAGCGCGGCATCATTAAATTTTTTAAATGTGATAAATTCAGGCATATAGGTTTTGCTGTTGGTACAGCCGTATTTTTAGTTTAAATGGAAGTTATATCCCGCTGCGCGGAACCCAGGCCTGGCTTTTTATTAGCCATTTGCCGCTTACCACACGCAGTACAAATGAAAACGCGCCCTGTTCCTCAAAATGCTCGCCGTTTACAGTGCCGGTATATTCAACCGGGGCCACCAGGTAAACGATCTCTTCGGTTTGCTGAAAAGTTTTGATGCGCTGTAACTCCACCTTAAAATCTTTGATCTTAAAATCTTTCACAGCTTTTTCAACCGAGTTGATCCACTGAACACCTGCCAATTGGCCATTCCACGAAAAAGGTGGCTGCTCATCGGCCACAACAGCATTGGGCGCATACAGATCAGATACTTCGCTGATATTGAAAGTACCCGATGCTTTGATCACCTTTTCGATGATCTGCTTAACCTCGGGTTTTAGCTTGGCAACAGTATCTGCCGGAAAAAAAGATTTAGCCGTGGCTTGCTGTGAAGTTAAGCCAACAATAAGCATGCAGAGGCATATCAGGGGTAATAAATGCTTTTTCATGATCATGTTTAATCCGTGTTCCGGGCCATTATTTAAGGCTGTTCAATATACAAATAACTTTTGATTGTTATTGTTTAGCACGAACGCTTGCACCCTTATCAATCAGGTATAAAGTACTCAACCGATAATAGCTTGCCCGTAGCTATATCAAATTCAACAAACCAGGCATCATCAGTATTGCCTTTGGCAACATTAAGCCGATATGAGGCATATTGATCCATAGATGTTCCATGCATTTGCTCGGCTGCCAACCTCGGGAACAATTTTTTAAACTCATCAAGCGTTGTTGCCGAACTTAGTTTAAGCTTATCGGTTGTCAGGAAAACGTTGGGATTCTTTTTAAAATCAGCCATCCTGAATGCCAGGCTATCGTTTTCGGTTTCAAATTCAAGCCCTTTATAATACACGTATTTAAAAGTATTGCCATTAAAAAACGAAACGCTCACATCTTCGTATTTAGGGGTAACAATACTATCCGGCTTGCCCAGTTCTTTGCCCGAGGTTTTAAAGCTGGATAGCATAGGTAAACTGCCGTTTAATTTAACTTTATGCCAATCTATGTACTCAACAGTGGTATCGGTATTGGCCGTAACCGATGTTTTATTGGTATCTGTTGTTGATTGGGGTATATTAGTTTTGTTAGTATTTTGCCCACAACCGAGGCTGAGCAGCATTGCCGCTGCAAAAAGATATTTCATTTATGATTTGTTTTTGCATCCATATAATCGATGGTTAAATTACACAAAGCTTTAACTCCCAATGTAAAACCGCTTTCGTCTATATAAAAATCGGGCGTATGGTGCGATGGTGCTTTTACCGGGTCGCCACCTTTGGGCATTCCGCCTAAAAATATGAATAAGCCCGGTACTTTTTCCTGGTAAAAGCTAAAATCTTCGGCACCGGTTACCGGGGGACGAAGTACCACATTTGCAGCACCCGCGGTACGTTGAAGGCTCGGTAACATTTGCTGGGTAAGTTCGGGATTGTTAAAAGTAACAGGGTAATGGTTGCTGTACGGTATTTTAACGGTAGCGGTAGCGCCCTGCGCCTCGGCGGTTTTGGTGGCTATTGCTGTTACCTTTTCTACCAGCGTTTTCTCGTCGGCCGCTGTAAACGCGCGGAGGGTACCAAGCATCTCCACGGTTTCGGGGATAATGTTTGAACGGTTGCCACCTTTAATGGCGCCAATAGTAACCACAGCCGGATTTTCGGTGATATTAATATTGCGGCTCACAATGGTTTGCAGGCTGTTAATGATCTGAGCTGATACCACAATAGGGTCAACGCTCGACCATGGGTAAGCCCCATGTGCCGATCGGCCTTTAACAATGATCTGCATATCATTTACCCCGGCCATAATGCCGCCCGGGCGATAAGTGATCTTCCCAACCTCGGTTTGCGAGTTAATATGTAAACCAAATATGGCATCAACCTTTGGGTTTTGTAATACACCTTGCTTTACCATTTCTTCGGCACCGCCTTTTTGGCCGGGTTCAACACCCTCTTCGGCAGGTTGAAAAATGAATTTTACCGTGCCATGCAGATAGGCTTTCATAGACGACAGTACCTGCGCCACGGCCATCAGGATAGCCATATGCGAATCGTGCCCGCAGGCATGCATCACCCCAACTTCCTGCCCGTTGTAGGTTGTTTTTACTTTAGATGCAAAGGGAACATCCACACGCTCAATAACCGGCAGGCCATCCATATCAGCACGGAGGGCAACCACTGGTCCCGGGTGACCGCCTTTCAACAGGCCTACAACACCGGTGGTGGCTACCCCGGTTTGCACCTCAATCCCTAAGGATTGCAAATGTTTGGCAATAATGCCCGATGTGCGCACCTCATGGTTGCCCAATTCCGGGTGTTCATGAAAATCGCGCCGCCAGGTAACTACCTGGCTTTGCAGGGCATCGGCCTTGGTATTTACCTGCGCGCGCAGATTGTTTTTTTGCGCTGCCGCGGATAAAGAGAGTGCAGAGAATAGTAAAATAAGGCTTGCTTTCATGGCAGTTATTTAGGAGGAGTTAATATAATAACAATACATTGAATATTTATATTTAAGGAGGGTTTGGCAAACCGCATAATTTACTCACCCGGTCGTTGCTTCGCTCGACCACCCTCTCTACGGCAAGCCGCAAAGAGGGGTAGGGAGAAAAAAATAAAAGCCCCAAAAAATCCCCTCTTTATGCGCAGCATAGAGAGGGGTGACAAGCGCAGCGAAGTCGGGGTGAGTAAACCCGCCAGACAAGCTCAGCGCAAGACAACCCGGGGGGCAAACTAATTTGCCTATCAACAGTTTATATACCATGGCCAATAAACCATTGCTTGAATTTACGGATAGGGGCATCTACTGCGCCAAAGGCAAATTTTACATCGACCCTTGGAAACCTGTTGACGATGCCGTAATTACCCACGCCCATGCCGATCATGCTTATTGGGGCCATAAGCGTTACCTGGCACATCACCTGTCGCGCGAGGTTTTGTTGTACCGCCTTGGCGAGATCAATCTGCAAACGGTAGAGTACGGCGAAACCGTGGTTAAAAATGGCGTAAGTATCTCGTTATATCCCGCCGGGCATGTGATAGGCTCGGCACAGATCAGGATAGAGTACAAAGGAGAAGTTTGGGTAGTATCCGGCGATTATAAAGTAGAAGATGACGGTATCTCCACCCCATTTGAGCCGGTTAAATGCCACCACTTTATTTCGGAATGTACTTTCGGCATGCCGGTATATCAGTGGAAACCACAGGTGCAAACGTTTAACGATATCAACAACTGGTGGCGCAGTAATCTGCACAATGGGCTGGCTACCGTACTGGTGGGTTACTCGTTGGGTAAAGCGCAGCGCATTCTCCAAAACCTCGATCTGTTTAACGGTAAGGTTTATACCCATGGTGTTATTGAAAATACCAATGAAGCCCTGCGCCGTAATGGCGTGCTACTCAATCCGACAGAAAGGATCACTGCTGAAAGTGTTAAAGAGGAAGTGCGCAAGGGTATCATTATAGCCCCGCCATCATCGGTAGGTACACCATGGATGCGTAAGTTTCAGCCTTATAGTTTTGGGTACTGTTCGGGATGGATGGCCATTCGTGGGGCCAAACGCCGCCGTGCCGCCGACAGAGGCTTTGTCCTTTCAGACCATGCCGATTGGGACGGTCTCGTGAGCGCCATTGATGCCACCGGCTGCGAAAGTGTTTATCTTACCCATGGTTATACCGCAACTTTTTCGAGGTATTTGAGTGAGATCGGCTTTGATGCCCATGAGGTGCATACTTTGTATGGAGGTGAAGAGGAGGGTGATGAAACAGGCCAACCCACGCCAAAGGAGAATGAAGAGGCAAAGGAAACGCCGAATGAGGCATTTGCCGGTGAAGATTTAAGTGAAGATGGGAGGGCAGATATTTTATGAAAGCCTTTGCCCAATTATTCCTCTCGCTTGATGAAACCAATAAAACCAACGAAAAGGTTAAGGTACTGAAGGATTATTTCAACGCTGTGCCCGATACCGATAAAATGCACATGCTGGCCCTGTTTACCGGCAGGCGGCCACGGCGGCCAATCAATTCAACATTGGTGCGCAACTGGGCTATCGAGGCATCCAACATCCCTGCATGGCTTTTTGAAGAAAGTTATCATGTTGTAGGCGATCTGGCCGAAACCATGGCCTTGCTTATGCCCCAAAGCAGCCAGAGCAGCAATAAAACCCTAACCGAATGGATTGCTGAGATCAATACATTATACGATAAAAGCGAGGAAGAGAAAAAAGAATGGTTGATGCAAAGCTGGGCCATGCTGGATACACAGGAACGTTTTGTGTTTAATAAACTGCTTACGGGTAGCTTCAGGGTTGGCGTATCGCAAAATTTAGTGATCAAGGCATTGGCTGATATTTCGGGATTGGAAGCCGCGGTGCTTACCCATCGTATTATGGGCAGCTGGTTGCCCGACACGTATCCGTTTGCGCAATTGATGGAAGAGCAGGATGAGGCTGCCAATATCTCCCGCCCATATCCTTTCTTTTTAGCATACCCGATCCAGGAGACCTCCGAGAAACAAAAAACACCCGCTGAGGTTGGTACAGCTTTAGGCGATGCCGCCGACTGGCAGGCCGAATGGAAATGGGACGGCATCCGTGCGCAAATGATAAAACGCGGCGGCGAAATTTTTATCTGGAGCAGGGGAGAAGACCTGGCTACCGAAAAATTCCCGGAACTGCATCCATTTTTAAATGCCCTGCCAGATGGTACAGTGATAGATGGAGAGATCCTCAGTTTTCAAAATGGTTTACCCATGCCTTTCAATGTGCTGCAAACCCGCATTGGCAGAAAAAACCTGAGTAAGAAAATATTGGAGGAAAGCCCGGTAGCGGTTATAGCTTACGATTGCCTGGAGTTCAACGGTGAAGATATTCGCTATAAAACACAATCAGAGCGTAGGGAAATATTGGAGCAATTACAAGCAGCAACATTATATCCCGAAATATTCCGGATCTCTGCACTGATTCAATTTAATACCTGGGAGGAATTAGGCACGATAAGGGAACAATCGCGCGAAATGATTGCCGAAGGCATTATGCTGAAACGCAAAAGTGCCACCTACCAGGTAGGCCGCCGAAGGGGTGACTGGTGGAAATGGAAGATAGACCCGCTATCGGTTGATGCTGTAATGATCTACGCCCAAAAAGGCCATGGTCGCCGGGCCGACCTTTATACCGATTACACTTTTGCCGTTTGGGATGGTGATAAACTGGTGCCGTTTGCCAAGGCCTACTCGGGGCTTACGGATGCCGAGATCAATAAGGTTGATTATTTTATTAAACGGAATACCATCGAAAAATTTGGCCCGGTACGTACGGTAAAGCCCGAATTGGTTTTTGAAATAGGTTTTGAAGGCATCAATAAATCAACCCGGCACAAATCGGGCATTGCCTTGCGTTTCCCGAGGATATTGCGCTGGCGGCATGATAAACCTAAGGAAGAGGCCGACACCCTCGAGAGCCTAAAAGCTTTATTAGGTGAATGATACCGATTAAATTGATACCTTTGCGCCTTCAAAATTCAAGGCCGCATAATCCGGCCGGTTATTAAAGTAGATATGATAGTTATTAAAAGTTTCCAGGAGTTTGAACAACACATAGGTGAGGAATTAGGCACTTCATCATGGCACACCATCAACCAGGAGCAGATCAACAAATTTGCTGATGCCACTTTAGATCATCAATGGATCCATACTGATGAAGAAAGGGTTAAAACCGAAAGCCCGTTCAAAGCTACCATTGCGCATGGCTACCTTACGTTGTCGCTCATCCCATACCTATGGAAAGAGATCGTAAAGATCGAAAACCTTAAAATGGAAATTAACTACGGTATCGAAAACCTGCGTTTTGCACAACCAGCATTGGTTAACAGCGAAGTACGTTTGAAAGTAAAACTTGCCGGATTGTTAAACCTGCGCGGAGTGATCAAAGCTACCATGGCTATCGAAATGGAAATAAAAGATCAGCGCAAACCTGCCTTTAGCGGCGAGGTGGTGTTTTTATATCACTTTATAGATTAAGAATTAACATTTAACGTCGTGCCGTCCGCTGGTTAGCGGATCGGCATCCCATAGGACAGGTAGCCCATTTGCTTAGCAAGATTGCTTAGCAGATGGGATGCTGAAACAAGTTCAGCACGACAATATTGGTTGTTAATCACGCTTATATCTTATCCTTTTCGATAACCTCAAACAAGGCAACTCAACCAACCTGTAAAATACCCAGGCAAACAATACACTCGCCACAATACCCGTTAAAAACTCCAGCGCTTTAAAAGGGATTGTTTTTGGAAGTATAGAGCCAAGATACACAACCACATCGCCTCCAATAACATCGTGGGTAAGATATAACGAGAACGAGATCTTCGAGAAAAAAGAAACAACCGGGTAAGTCCGTAAAGGCATGATCAATAAGGAAAGCGCGAATAGTCCTGTTAAAACAGGTATCCATCCCATGGTGTAAACCCCTATCGCCGCTATCAAGGCGCTAAATATTAATATTTCCGGTAGTTGTTTAACTCCTGTTAAATATAAATAGTAAAGGGTCCCTAACGCGAACAAGGGAAAAAAGCCCAATAACGTTGCACCCGGAATGTTTACAAAGATCGGTACGGCGGAAAATACCGGTAAAAACAAGATGCCCCACCTCCTTGTGATCAACGGAAAGAAAATACCGATAAAAATATAAAACTGAAACTCGATCCCTAAAGTCCAATACACCGGACTGAGATACGGTTTGCCGGTAAAATTATTGATGTAAGCGAGGTGGGTAAGCACATTTTGCCAGTCAATTTGGTACCCATCGTTCCAGATATACTGGCTAATTAAAGCCACCACAATCGAAATCAAATACGGCGGCTCTATCCGTAAAATTCGCTTTCCGGTAAATTTGCCAAACATGTTCCATGTGTAATTTCGAGGGATGGCCCAGCAAATTATAAATCCCGATAGCAGGAAAAACATTTGTACCCCCAGCCAGCCATATTTTAACACCAGCAATGCCTTTCCACCTAAATGAAATAAAGCCACCGCCATTGATGCTATCGCCCGGATATAATCTACCTGTACAATATGGGGTTTGATGTGGGTACTTGTATTCGCCATGCTATTTGTGGGGAAACGAAGATATTAAAAACACACCGTTTTTAACCGGGCATGGTATAATAGTAATCATAATGCCATAAAACCTTTGGCGCAAATGCGGCCTGCAACCCTATCCTTACATTTGTGTTGATACTGAATATATGAGCACAAATAAAATAAAACTGAGCGTGCTTGACCAATCGCCGATACGTAAAGGCGCTACTGCCGCTCAGGCCATACAGGAAACCATACAACTGGCAAAACTTACCGATACGCTGGGCTATACCCGTTTTTGGGTTTCAGAACATCATAACATGGGCATTATTGCGGGCTCAACGCCCGAAGTGCTGCTTGCACACCTTGCAGGTGAAACTAAAAACATGCGCATGGGGGCGGGCGGCATCATGATGCCTAACCACAGCACGCTTAAGGTAGCCGAAAACTTCAGGATGCTGGAAGCATTGTTTCCGGGCAGAATTGACCTGGGTATGGGACGCGCGCCGGGTACTGATAGGATCACAGCATCGATGTTAAACCCCTCAAACCAATTCAGGGAGCAGGATTTTGTTGAGCAACTGGCCGATCTGCAAAGTTATTTTCACGATGATTACGAGGGCCGCATCCGCGCGATCCCGCAGGTGCAAACCGTACCTGATATGTGGCTGCTCAGCTCGAGTGGGCAAAGTGGCTTGTTTGCCGCGCACTTTGGTATGGGTTTTTCATTCGCGCATTTTATTAACCCCAACGGCGGCCCCGAAAGCGTTAAAATGTACCGCGACAGGTTTCAGCCCTCGGATGATCTGGAACAACCGCAAGCTAACGTTGCGATATTTGTTTTCTGTTCGGAAGACCCCGAAAAAGTTCGCCAGCACGAAGCGGTAATGAACCATCGCTTTTTGCAGTTTGAAAAAGGTGGCGCTATAGTTCCTTTAAGTTACGATGATGTAAAAGATGTTCAATACACCCCTGCCGAAGAAGAACGCATCCGCGCCAATCGTTACCGGGTAATAGCAGGCTCGCCAACTGAGTTGAAACTTAAACTCACCTGGTTGGCGAATGATTATGGGGTAGATGAGATCATGCTGGTTACCATTACCGAAAGTTTTGAAGATAGGCTGGAATCGTACAGGTTGCTGGCTAAGCAGTTTGAATTGATATAATTCTATAGCTTATGGTCGGTGTTTTCACCATAAGTGTTCGGAAGAAATAAGAAAGAGCGGGGGAAAGTGCGATTCCCTCCCCTGGGAGGGTGTAGGGAGGGGTTTCTTTACCATACTTACTCGTTAAGCAGGGCGTAAAAACCCCTCCCTGCCACTACACAATCCATCACACCCCTCCCCAAGGAGGGAATGGAAAAATCTTCCAAATACCGACCACAAGCTGCTATAGTAATATTTACTGTTAAACAACTTTATTTAAAAAATGCCGTTTTAATACCTGAAGCGGCATTTTTCATTGCTACCACATCAATGTTGAGATATTAAAACTATATCCGGCTATTAATCGTACCTTTGGAAACATTATAAATAAGCTTCTGCTAATAATTCAATGGTTATCATTATATTTTTCATAGCGCACTGGTTTCTGTCGCTATTTTTCCAAACGTTCTTCTTACACAGGTATGCATCTCATAAAATGTTTACTACCAATAAGTTTAATGAAGGTGTATTTTACCTGCTTACCTACATTTGCCAGGGTTCGTCATTTTTAAACCCAAGGGCTTATGCCATTATGCACCGCGAGCACCATGCTTACAGTGATACTGAAAAGGATCCACATTCGCCGCATTTTTTTAAGGATGTTTTCCAGATGATGGTTTACACGGCTAAAAGCTACAGGTTGCATGTAAAAAGACTTAAGGAGCCAGAAGAACGTTTTAAAGGCAATATCCCTGAATGGCGTTTTGTTGATTTTATTGGCTCGTCGGTAGTATCGCGTGTTTCGTTTGGCATATTGTATATTTTATTTTATGTAGAATTTGCAACTGCCTGGTGGATGTACCTGTTGATCCCTATCCACTTTTTAATGGGGCCAATCCACGGCGCTATTGTTAACTGGTGCGGCCATAAATATGGTTACCAGAATTTTGATAACGGCGACAAATCAAAAAATACAACTCCATTCGATTTTTTAATGCTTGGCGAATTGTTCCAGAACAATCACCACAAGCATCCTAATAAACCAAACTTCGGTGCTAAATGGTACGAGATAGATCCGGTTTATCCCGTGATGAAAGTGATGCACTGGATGCGGATCATTAAGCTGAGAAAAGCATATCTCTAATCGTTGTACAATCACGGTTGAAGAAAAAGGTCAAAAACGAAAAGTTTTTGACCTTTTTCTATTTAGGCGAAAACTGATTTTTTTTTATTCTTTTTCTTCAAACTTATCCCTGAAAGCTTAAACAATATTAGTTTAATCTATGGTGAAATCACCGTTCGTTGTAGGTAATTATACGCGTTTCAATAACAGTGATGGCACGCACGCTATCACGTAGATAACCTGCATTACTTTCCCGGCGGCTTTTGAATTTTTGCAATGAGGGTATCGGCATGGATAATTACCGGTGTAGTTAACATGTTTATTACCTCACTCATTAACAAACAAAATTATTTCACTATGAAAAAGATCAACTATTTATTATTGTTATTAACAGCTGGTACACTACTTATAAGCTCATGCGGTAAAGATGGTGCCGTTGGCCCCGCCGGAGCCAACGGGGCACAAGGCACCACCGGAGCTCCGGGCGCTGCAGGTGCTACCGGAGCTACCGGGGCAGTAGGCGCTACCGGACCGAAAGGTGCTACAGGCACAGCAAACGTTATATATTCTGATTGGGTTACTCCCCCAACTTATACTAAAACAGTAGTATTTGGCCTTAATACGTTAACCTACAATATTGCAGAACCTAAAATAACTCAAGCTATCATTGATCAGGGTGTGGTTGTGGTGTATGCCAAATTAAACGGTTATGTTCCAAGCATATGGCCAACAGACCAGGTGAGTGCACTGCCAATCCTTATCAATTATTTGTCGGGCACTACACCTGAGGTTGATACATGGTCCAGCCTGTATTCGCTTGGTAACGTGCAGATCAGCTTTAAAAACAATAATAACTTATATGGCAGCCTTGCAACTACTCATAGCTTCCGCTATGTAATTATTCCGGGAGGGGTGAAACTTAGCTCACTTCACTTAGATAATTATGAGCAGTTGAAAGCGCAGCTACATATCCGAAACTAATACCTATTCCTAAGCACAACTACAAAATGCCAGAGATGAAACTTTCCGGCATTTTTTATTTCCTCGCTATAAGTATCCGATGGCTTAAATCCTTTATCCTTTCACCTTTTCCCGTATCTTTGCCGCTCATAAATACATAAACCCATGAGTGTTTCTTTATTAGCTCAAAATTTGCACGGCTCGGAGATCATCAAGATCGCGGGCGAGATCAACGAATTAAAACGCCAGGGCCAGAATATCGCTAACCTAACCATTGGCGATTTCGACTCAAACATTTATCCTATCCCAACCCCTTTAAAGGATAAGATCATTGATGCTTATAACCATAACCAAACCAATTATCCGGCTGCCGATGGTATGCTTGATCTGCGCCAAAGCGTAAGCGGTTTCCTGAAAAGAAGCTTAGGTTTGGAATATGCACCTAACCAGATCCTGATCTCGGGCGGTTCACGTCCGCTCATCTATTCTATATTTTTAGCGGTTGTAAACCCGGGCGAAAAAGTGGTTTTCCCTGCACCATCATGGAACAATAACCACTACAGCGATTTGTTGAACGCCGAACCGGTTATTATCCCAACCACTCCCGAAAACAACTTTATGCCTACGGCCGATGATATCCGTCCGCATTTAAAGGGAGCTGCTTTGCTGGCCTTGTGTTCGCCATTGAACCCGACAGGTACGATGTTCAGCAAAAAAGACCTCGAAGAAATTTGCGACCTGGTTATTGCCGAAAACAAAAGCCGCGCAGCAGGCGAAAAACCCTTGTACTTACTATATGATCAGATCTACTCGCAGTTAACTTTCGGCGAGCATAAACACTACGATCCGGTAACCCTTCGCCCTGAATTGAAGGATTACACCATTTTTGTTGATGGCGGTTCGAAATGTTTTGCTGCTACCGGTGTACGTGTAGGCTGGGGTTTTGGTCCGGAGTTGGTGATCGAAAACATGAAAGCCATTGTTGGCCACATGGGGGCCTGGTCGCCTAAACCCGAGCAAATGGCTATGGCTAAGTTTTTAACCGACGAGGGTGATGTAACTGCTTATCTGGATGATTTGAAAGAGAAGATCCAGGCCAGCCTTACAGCCCTGCACGAAGGTTTCCAGGAAATGAAAACCAGCGGCCTGAATTTAGATTCGATTGAGCCGATGGGAGCGATCTATTTAACCCTAAAAATTGATTACAGCGGTAAAACCACACCTGACGGTAAAGTGCTGAAAGATTCGGCAGATATTAATTTTTACCTGATTAAAGAAGCAGGTGCTGCTTTTGTACCGTTCTCGGCCTTTGGTACCGGCGATGATGTGAACTGGTTCAGGGCATCGGTAGGTGCTACACCGTTAGAGGAGATCAAGGCTTTGATACCGAGGGTGAAAGCGGCTTTGAGTAAGCTGAAGTAACCCCTCTAAATCTCCCCTAAAGGGGAGACTTTCAAAAAGTAAAATAAGAAACGGCGATGAGTGCAACTCATCGCCGTTTCTTTTAAGCCCTCTCCCTTTAGGGGAGGGTTGGGGTGGGGCTTTACCCCAATATCTCCTTAATATCATCCGCAGTAAGCGATTTAATAAAGCTCTCCTCGGTAGTGATCAAGGCTCGGGATAAGCTCAGCTTCCGTTGCTGCAACGCCAGGATCTTCTCTTCAACCGAATCTTTGGTGATGAATTTATAGATAAATACATTTTTGGTTTGGCCAATGCGGTGCGTACGGTCGATGGCTTGTTGTTCAACGGCTGGGTTCCACCATGGGTCGAGGATAAACACGTAATCGGCTTCGGTAAGGTTGAGGCCTACACCACCTGCCTTTATCGATATCAGGAATACACGGGTTTTCTCATCCTCCTGAAAACGTTTCACCACATCACCACGGTTTTGGGTAGCGCCATCCAGGTAAACATAGGGGATTCCCTCACGGTCAAAATGCTCGCGGTAAATGGTAAGCTGTTTAACAAACTGCGAAAATATCAGCACTTTGTGGCCACCATCAAGCACGTTGCCCAACGTATGTACTACGTCTTCAAACTTACCGCTGTCGCCTTCATAATCACCATCTATCATTACGGGGTGATTGGCTATCTGGCGTAATTTGATCAAGCCCTGCAACACCTGGATCTGCGTTTTGGCAAAAGTGCCATCTTCCAGGCTTTTCAGCAGCTCGTTACGGTATTCCGATTTTACTTTTTCATATACCGACGACTGCTCTTCCGTCATCTGGCAGTAGAAAAGGTTTTCTGTTTTTGGCGGCAGTTCGGTAGCTACCTGCTCCTTGGTACGGCGCAGTACAAACGGTTTTATCAACGCTTGAAGTTTGCGGGCTTTGTCTTCGTCCTTCTTCTTCTCTATAGGCGTTACAAACTCGTTCTGAAAAAACTGTTGCGAACCTAATAAGCCCGGATTAATGAAACTCATCTGTGTCCACAGGTCATTCACAGAGTTCTCTACCGGGGTGCCGCTCAATATCAGTTTAAAGCGCGATTTAAGCTGCTTTACCGCTTGATAGGATTTTGATGATGGATTTTTGATGTTCTGGCTCTCATCCAGGATCACATAATCAAAAAAGAAATCCTTGAACATTTCAATATCGATCCTGCTGATGCCGTAGGTAGTGATCACTACATCATAATTGGCAAATACCTCAGCACTGCGGTAACGCATGGTGCCGGTATGCACCATCAGCCTTAATTGCGGCGCAAATTTGCGGGCCTCGTTAAGCCAGTTATAAATCAGCGAGGTTGGCATAATTACCAATGAAGTAGCCTTGCCGCCTGCGCTTTCGGTATCTTCTTTATGTTTTTGGATAAGGGATAGGGTTTGCACCGTTTTACCCAAACCCATATCATCGGCCAGGCAGCCGCCAAAATGATATTGCTTTAAAAAGTGGAACCAGTTGTACCCCGCTTTTTGGTAAGGCCTTAAGCTGCCTGCAAAGTTGGCCGGCATATTGGTATCCTCCAGCTCATCAAAATTGGTAAGTTTTTGCAGTTTACGAGTCATGGTAACGCTGGCCATTTCGCCCTCTGCAAGGTCTGTAACCAGCCCTATATGGTGGCGGCGAAGTTTCAGATCGTTACCCCCCTCGGTAAAGTGTAACAGGTTGCCGTATTGTGAAAACCATTTTTCAGGGATCACCGCTATTTCGCCCGATGGCAGGATGAACTCCTTTTTATGGTTGAGGATATGATTTTTTAGCTGGATGAAAGGAATGCGATACGGGCCAAAAGTTACCATGGCATTGATATCAAACCAATCGTTATTTTCGCTTACTTCCAGTTCAATTTTACTGCTTCCAAATACGTAGCGTTTTTGGCCTTCGGGCTGTTCCAGTTCAAAGCCTTGTTCAATCAGCTGGTCGTGGTGTTGATTAAGCCATTCGAATACAGAGAACGAGCGGTCATCATCTTCACTATGCCCGGCAACTTCCAGGTTTTGAAATAACGATGATGTGATCTGCAGGCCCAACTGTTCCAGCTGCTGCATTTTGCCCTTCTCCCAGGTAATGGAACGCTTAATGCGGTGAAACAGGTAATCATCGCCTGTTTTTTCCATCCTTACCGAAATATGCCTGCCATCGCCATAAGGGAAAATATAGCCTGCATATTTAAAAGAAAGCTGCAACTGCGATGTGCCGCCCTCAATATAAATAGGTTTAAGCACCGGGCGGGCATCATACTTTTCGGTATTGATGGTAAAACCTTCGGCGTAAACATTATGCTTTTCTATCAATGGGGCAACAAACTTTTCAAAGTACGATTGCTCTGATGATTTTGGGATAGCAATAAAGCGTTTATTTAAAAACGGCTGTAGTTTTTTACCCTCTATTTCCTTTTCAAAATAATACAAGGTATCGTCAAGCAGCATCCAGGCCGGGTGGTTACAAATGATCTCGGCATTTTTAAACATAAACTCAATGCGCATGCCCTGGTATTTTATGGTAGGAAAATACCTGATCTCTTCCTCATTACGCCTGAAATGGAACAGTACCGAAGCCGCTTCGGTAGCCAGCTGCAATTTGCGTTCGGCAGGGTAGCCCTCCTTGCTCATTTGGTAAACCTGCTTGTTGCAAAGCAACCCCAAGGCTTCAGCAATACGCTTTTCAAGCTTGGGGCGGATCATATCAAACATCTGCTCGTTAAAGATCTTCGAGAAAAATTCGAACGGGCGGATAGGTTTTTTATAGTACCTTTTTATCACGTTACCCTGCTCCATCTCTTCCAAAAGCTTAACGAGCTTGATATCGGTATCATCCAAATACTCACAAAACTCTTTGGCTGTGTTTGAGAAAAGGCGCTGGTGTGTTAACGAAAATTCGCCATTGGGGTTAAGTTGAACTATATGAGGTTCAATAACATACGACAGGTAGTCATGCTTGGCAATAGCATAAATAATTTGGCATGGCTTGGAACTGTCTACGCGTAACATGTGCTTCGAGGTAAAAAATTATTTGAAGCTACATCAAGAAAAAATTCAAACGTAAACAGAATTTACCTCAATTGAAAATGTTTTATATTAAAAAAATGTTAACAAGGTGAAATTGACATGTTTTTGATAACATGGATGGTGTTTTTGTTGTTTGGATTACACCGATTGAGGATTGATTACACCGATTTTGACCGTTGACAGTTTGATTACGTTGATTTTTTCTGAACCGGGATTGGGGGGATTTATGGAATGGGCAGGATTATATGCGATGATATGGGCGTTGCCTGCGGCCGGGCTTTCCGCTCATACGCCTACAGGCCTTAGCCACAAGGCCGGTATCCGCTGCAATCCCTAACGCAAAATTCATCTGAATTCAGAATTTACAGAATTTCAGGATTTTCAGAATTCTTTTTATTCTGTTAATTTTCAAATTCTGTAAATTCTGATTCAGACGGCATTTACCAGATCTTCACCCGCTTTTCCGGATCTATCCACATCTTATCACCTTTTTTAATATGGAATGCCTCATAAAATTCCGGCACATCACTAAAGGGGGCATTAACCCGCAAAAATGCAGGCGAGTGTTCGTTAGTAAGGATCTGGCTCAGCAGGGCCTCTTTCCTGTCTTGTGTTAGCCAGCCTAAGGAATAACCTAAAAAATAACGTTGTAATGGCGTTAAACCGTTAATGATTTTACCGTCTTTATACTGCTGTGTTTTTTTAAAAGCATCTAACCCTATCACTATGCCGCCCAGATCGGCAATGTTTTCGCCCTGAGTTGCTTTGCCATTAACGTGCGAACCGTAAACATTATAACCATTAAACTGATCGATAAGCATTTGCGCGCGTTTGCCAAATTTCACAGAATCTTGCGGTTTCCACCATGCTTTTAAGTTGCCTTCGGCATCAAACTGGCGGCCTTGATCATCAAAACCATGTGTCATTTCGTGACCGATGGTTGATGCCGCGGCGTAGCCGTAGATAATGGCATCGTCAATATTTTCATCTTTAAAGCCTGGTATCGAGAAAATTCCCGCAGGTAGTACGATCTCATTATTTGATGGATCGTAATAGGCGTTATAGGTTTGCGGTGTCATACCCCACTCGGTATGGTCAACCGGTTTGCCCAGTTTTGCGGCGTTAAAATTATGCCACCATATGTTACCACGTAAAACGTTAAGCGCGTAAGGGCCTCGGTTTATCTCAAGTGTTGAGAAATCCTTCCATTTATCTGGGTAACCAACTTTTGGGGTAACCTTAGATAATTTGTAATATGCCTTCTCCTTTGTTTCCGGACTCATCCAATCCAGTTTTTCAATGTGCTCTTTAAAAGTAGCGCGCATCTCTTCAACCAGCTTTACGTAACGCTCTTTTGTTTTTTCGGGGAAGTATTCTTTTACAAAGATCTGCCCTAAAACCTCACCCATCAATCCGTTTTCGGTATCCAGTACACGTTTCCAACGCGGAAGCTGCGCGGTACTGCCTGATAGTACTTTATCATAAAAACGGAAGTTCTCTTCATCAAAAGGTTTGCTTAGGTATTCGCTAAAAGCTGTTACCAGATTTTTGCGCAGGTAATTTTTCCAGTCGTTTATCGAATAGGTCTGCAACGCCTTGTTCAAGGCCCGGTAATATTCTGGCTGACCAACAATTACTGTATCCACATTTTTATAATCCATCTGCTCGAAAGTGGATTTCCAATCAATAGCGGGTACCAGCTTGCTCAGGCCGGCAAGTGGCATTTTGTTATAATTATGATACGGATCGCGCAGATCTTCCAGTTTACGGCTGCTATCGGCAAAAAAAGTTTCGAGCGCGTAGGTTTTTTTGGTGGCGGCATCGGCTTTGTCTGCTGTTAAACCAGCCAGTTTATATACCGTTGGAAGGTGTTTGTTTTGATAATCAGTACGGATGGTTACGCTATGCCCGTCTTTATTAAAATAATAGTCGCGGTTAGGCAGACCGATACCCGATTGATAAAGGTTCATGACCATTTTGGAGCTGTTTTTTGCATCCTGGCCAACATAAGCGCCAATAGGCTGGCCTACACCGATGCGCGCCAGGTGCGCAAATTCTTCAACGAGGGTTTTAACATCGGTTATATGATCAATTTTATCCAATTCATCTTTTAACGGTGCGATACCTTGTTTTTCAATTTCAACAGTATCCATTCCGCTGAAATAAAAATCGCCGATTTTTTGAGTATTGCTGCCTTTGGTGGCATTGGCTTTAAGGGCGTCTTCATTGATCTTTTTCATCCTGTCGCGCAACTCTTCCTGCACTACATTGCCAATACCCCATGATGAATATGCGGCCGGGATAGGATTTTTACTGAGCCATGCGCCGTTTGCATATTTAAAAAAATCATCGCCGGGTTTTACGGTAGTGTCCATATTATGGATCACCGGATCATTGGCTTCGTAAAGTTTTGTTTTGTCTTCCTGTTGGCAGGCCGTGAGTAGTAAGGTAACCGCGGCGGCGGTTACGGATAAAGAAGATATTTTTTTGTTCATTTTTTAGGAGTGTGTATGAATTTAAATACAACCACTGTATGGTAAAATAGATTTTAGGACAGTCAATTTTTCGAAATATGATAATTTATGATATTCCCTGGAAAAAACCTGTTAAAGAAACATCAAAATAATAACAAATTTTTCGCAGCGTTTCCAGCCTGATATCGATAATACCCGATTCGAGCCGGGCTATATTTATACGTGTTTCGGCAAAAAACTTTTCCTGTGTAACCCTATTTTGCTTACGCAGGTTTTTTATCCGGAGGGCAACTTTACGCTTAAAAGCGTTATCTGTTTCATCAAGAAACTCAAAATCAGTTAGTAACATAACGGCTTTTGTTTGTTTTAAATAATATTTTACAAGCTGATATAAATGTAAAATAACGCTTTGATATTTTATGTGCAGATATTATTGTTTTATAAAAATGAACATTTAACGTTTAAACATGAAATATTAATTGCACAATTTTATAATTATGGCAACAGATTTGTATAAGAGTAAACGCCCTGTATCATCTGTGAAAAAAGAAATTTAGTAACATCTACCTGTGAAAAATTAAATTGAATTCTCAGACGCCCAAGTTGAGATTTTTTGTTCTTTGTTTTGGGTTTAATCAATAGTTTAAATTAATTAGGGGAAAGGGAGCTTCGCAAAAGGCTCTCTTTTTTTGTTTCTACTTTTTTACTATGCATGCATAGTAATTTGTATATTTAGGTTAAAATTATACCAATGTATTTTGAACTGACCGACGAGCAAAAAATTATACGCCAGGCAGCGCGAGATTTTGCCCAAACCGAATTAAAACCCGGCGTTATTGAACGCGACGAACTTCAAAAATTCCCGGCCGAGCAAATTAAAAAGCTTGGCGAACTTGGCTTTTTAGGCATGATGGTATCGCCCCAATATGGCGGTGCAGGCCTGGATGCCATATCATACGTGCTGGTGATGGAGGAGCTTTCAAAAATTGATGCGTCTACGTCGGTGGTGGTATCGGTAAATAACTCATTGGTGTGTTACGGGCTGGAAAAATACGGCTGCGAAGAGCAGAAGCAGAAATATCTTGTACCATTAGCCAGCGGTCAGCAGATTGGCGCTTTTTGCCTTTCGGAGCCAGAAGCAGGATCAGATGCTACCTCGCAACGCACCACGGCTATCGATATGGGCGATCATTACCTGCTTAACGGTACTAAGAACTGGATCACCAACGGCAGCACAGCATCTACCTATATAGTAATGGCCCAAACCGATGCCGAAAAGAAACACCATGGTATCAACGCTTTTATTGTAGAGAAGGGAATGCCCGGTTTTACAGTTGGTGCTAAAGAAAATAAAATGGGTGTACGCGGTTCGGATACCCACTCGCTGATGTTTACCGATGTTAAAGTGCCTAAAGAAAACCGCATTGGCGAAGATGGTTTCGGGTTTAAGTTTGCCATGAGTTTGCTGGAAGGCGGGCGTATAGGTATAGCTTCGCAGGCTTTGGGGATAGCTTCGGGTGCTTATGAGCTTTCGGTTCAATATGCTAAAGAAAGGAAAACCTTCGGCAAATCGCTGGCCGATCACCAGGCTATTCAATTTAAATTGGCCGATATGGCTACCGAAATTGAGGCTGCCCGGTTAATGTGCCTCAAAGCGGCCTGGCTTAAAGATCGTGGCAAGCCCTATGCGCAGGCTTCATCAATGGCCAAACTTTATGCTTCGGAAGTGGCCATGCGCACCACTACCGAGGCCGTGCAGATACACGGAGGCTACGGCTATGTGAAGGAATATCACGTTGAACGCCTGATGCGCGATGCCAAAATAACCCAGATTTACGAGGGGACATCTGAAATTCAAAGAATTGTCATTTCGCGCGGGGTGTTGAAATAACGGTGTTGTTTTTATACCTTTGAAAGTATATAGAATTAGTAGACTATATATTTAAGTATGACTTTCAAAAATATCGCGGCTGGTATTTGCGGCCTGCTATTGCTGCAAACCAGCTTTGCCCAAACCAAGCTCAAAACGGGTGTGTGGCGCGGCGCGCTCAAAACCAAATCGGGCACCGAAATTCCTTTCAACTTTGATGTAACCAATAGCGGTGGCAAACAACAACTCGCCATTATCAACAGTACCGAACGTTTTAAAGTAACCGATGTAGTTACTAAAGGCGATTCTGTTTTTATCCATATGCCCTTGTTCAACTCCGAATTTAAGCTAAAACTTAATGGTGAAAATCTAAGCGGCAATTGGGTAAGGCATTTGGCCGATAACGATCTGCTGATTGAATTTAATGCTACCCCTAATACCCCATGGCGCTTTTTTAAAGATGCTGAGAAGCCGGCTGCAAATATAACCGGCCGCTGGTCGGCAGTGTTTGGAGAAGGGGCAAGTGCCGATACTACTGTCGGCGAGTTTAAGCAAACCGGCAATAAGCTTACAGGCACATTCTTAACCACTACAGGTGATTATCGTTTTTTAGAAGGATCGGTTAGTGGCAATAAACTCTACTTATCCACCTTTGATGGCGGCCACGCTTATACTTTTACTGCTACCATTAATGATGACAAAACGATAACTGATGGCAAGTTTTACGCCGGCTATTCGGCAATAGAAGGATGGAAAGCCGTAAAAGATGAAAACGCTAAACTACCCGATGCGTATTCACTCACTTCATTAAAACCCGGTTACAAGAAAATAGCCTTCAGCTTTAAAGATCTGGAGGGCAAAACGGTATCATTAGATGACGCGCGTTTTAAAAACAAGGTAGTTATTGTGCAGATATTAGGTTCATGGTGCCCAAACTGCATGGACGAAACCGGCTACATGGTTAACTACTATAAAAAATACCATAATAAAGGCGTTGAAGTAATTGGCCTCGCTTATGAGCGCACTACTGATTTTGAAAAATCAAAAAAAGCCCTGCAACAGGTAAAAGACAGGTTTAATGTAACCTACCCGCTACTGGTAACCGGCTACACCAGCGATAAAAAGCAAACCGCCGAGAGCCTGCCGATGTTGGCAAAGGTGGTTGGTTTCCCTACAACTATCATCATTGATAAAAACGGCGATGTGCAAAAAATTCACACCGGCTTTAGCGGCCCTGGCACAGGTGAGCATTACACGGAATTCACTCACGAATTTGAAAAGCTGACGGATGATCTATTGGCTACTACTACTGCCCCATAAGTAGAATACCCCCGTTAATAACTACATGTCATTGCGAGTAATAAAAGCTGAGGCCTCTGAAGGAGTATATGACATTTGGCGGGCAGGCCTGTCACTCTGAGCTTGTCGAAGAGTCGAGCGCAGAGGCCTACCCACCATGCTTCGACAGGCTCAGCATGACCCACTTCTTAATTATGTCATGGGTAGGAACGAAGCAATCGCACGGAAGCAAATCCACCCTGTATAGTATGCGATCGCTTCGTGTCTCGCAATGACATGTGTTGAAAGTTAACTTCCCGTTTCAGGTGAAGCCATCACCCCAAAATACTCTTCCAACTCCTTCAAAGTCGATGAATTAGTGGCAATATCCTTAATAATAACCCCTTTTTCCATCAGCAAGATCCTGTCGCACACATCAGTTATGTGGTTAAGGTCATGACTTGATACTATGGTGGTTACGCCTTTATTTTTATTCAGATCTTTAAGCAGGTTTTTGAGCCTGAACTGGGTGCTTGGGTCTATGTTTGCAAAAGGCTCATCCAGCATCAGCAGTTGAGGGTTTTGTAGCAAGCAGGCTGCTACACCAACTTTGCATTGGTTACCTTTGGATAGATCGCGGATATATTTGCCTTTTTTGATGATCTCGCCATTAAAAAAGTCTGTGAGGCCTGCCAGCACTTCATCTACATGGGCGCGATTGTAATTATGCAAGCCGCCGATGAAGTAAAAATACTCTTCGGGGGTGAGGTAATCTATAAGGAAACCTTCGTCGAGGTAGGCGGCGGTGTAATCCTTCCATTTTTCATTTCCGGCAACTACTTCACCGTTCGAGATGATCTCACCGCTTTCGGCCCTGATCAGGTCAAGCACCATGCGAAACAGCGTGGTTTTGCCCGCACCGTTGTTACCTACCAGGCCAACGCTTTCGCCTTTATTTATTTGTACCGAGGGTACGTTTACAACAGTAACACCGTTGTAAATTTTTTTGATGTTTCTTACTTCGATCATGTTATTTGTTTCTGAAGCCTTCGGCAATGGTGTATCGTTTTTGCATAAAATCCGCTTCCAGCTTTTTGATCCAGAAATCGCGGGTTAAAATAAATATGATGCCTATGGCGGCAAGGATACCTAAACCTATATCGGCATGTTTAAACAGCGAAAAGGGCAGGTAAATAATATAAGGCGTTATAATAAGCGGGAACGAAAGCAGCATTTGTGTAGCGCCCACGCCCTCCCAGTTAAAGGAGGCACCTTTAGTCAAATCAATTCGTTTGGCATTTCTGTTGGCAAAAAACAGCACAATGGTTGTGTTAATACCTATGTTCCAGAGGTACATTACAAAATGGACTAGCACTATTCTCCAGCCAAAATAAGCGTAGGGTATAGTAAGGATAAAAGCTACTGTTGATACCATGGTAAACAACAAATATTTAGCTTTTAAAAAATCGGCAAAATTGATTTTGGTTACCAGCAAACCATCAAAATGTGCCGCCTGCCAACTGTACATGAATTGCCCGTAACTGATAATGAAAATACCGGTCATGAACATCCCCACAAAAATATACCAGTTTTGCCCGTACTGCGAATTGGTATAAAATATCAATCCATAAAACATAAAAAACAACCCCATTACCAGGGCCGACCGTGGCCGTTTGTTACGGAATATCAGCTTTAGCTCGTTAGCTACCAGGTCGCCTACACGGCCAAAGCGGCTTAGCGGCGGGAAGTCGGTACTGCTTTTATAGGCCGATGCCTTGCGTGAACTTAGTTCTTCGAGGTACAGGTTTTGTTTTAGGTAGGCGAAGTTGATATAATACATTACCGCGGCCAGTATCACAGGCACCAACACCAATACCGGGTTAGTAATGAGGTGCCCAAAATACAGGTATGAAATATTACGGACCGAATAGAAGTGAAACCGGAAATCGCCTGCTATGATAAGGATCAAAGCGGCGGCAAACCCCAGAAAAATCCAGCCATTAAGGTTAGCCTTGCGCTTAATAAACAATGAAAAATAGTTGTTAAAAAGCATTAACGCCACTATAGCCACAATAAACGCTATGCCGGTTATCGCGCCCGAATCGGCAATGATCACCTTTAAAATAAAGGGTACAAACAGCACTATAGGCCATAGGTTAAAAAATGATAGCATGGCCGTGAAAGCGAGATAGCCAACAACGGTGTTGCGCTTTACCGGCAGGTGCAAATAAGGCTGTACCTTCAAGGTTGGTAATTCCTGTAATTGAAGGCGCATCAATAAATCGAACAAAAAGTAAATGAGGATTATGCCACAAAAAGATACGGTGACATCCTCGTGTTTAAAAACTCCCTCCAGAATATCATTCAAAAACAAACCAGCCAGAAGCACACAGCCAAACAGGTAAAGGATCATTAAACCCATTACTACACGTATAGCAATACTTTTACCTGTATTTTTTGATCGCCAAAAGGCTTTTAGTTCATGCGAAATGAAGGTAGAGATCATAGATATATTGGTTAAGGTTTCTGCATACTTGTGTTTAAGTATGCACCGTAGCGTGGGCGTAAATTAGTATTTATACCTGTCGCCCCAAAGCTTTCTTAACTTTTCTTTTGATTCGTTTTCGCGCGCGTTGTTACCGGGATCGTAAATTTTTGTTCCGCGCAGGGCATCGGGCAAAAAATCCAGGTCGGTAAAGTTGCCTTCGTAGCTATGGGCGTATTTATAATCTTTACCGTAACCAATGTTTTTCATGAATTTGGTTGGGGCATTGCGCAGGTGCAAAGGCACGGGCAGGTCGCCGGTTTGCCTTACCAAAGCTATAGCAGCACCAATGGCCGTAGTGGCCGAGTTGCTTTTAGGCGATGTGGCCAAATAAATTGCCGTTTGCGATAGGATCAATTGCGACTCGGGCATGCCGATCTTGTTCACGGCTTCGAAACAGCTTTGCGCCAGTAGTAAAGCGTTGGGATTGGCATTGCCAATATCTTCCGAAGCAAGGATCAGCATGCGTCGGGCGATGAATAATGGATCCTCACCACCTACTATCATCCTGGCCAGCCAGTAAACTGCCCCGTTAGGATCAGAACCACGCATAGATTTGATAAAGGCCGAAATGATATCATAATGCTGTTCGCCGGTTTTATCATACAGGGCCATGTTTTGCTGAACATGTTCCAGCACAATTTCGTTGGTAAGCACCACCTCTTTTTGATCAAATGCGTTTACCAGCAGTTCGAAAATATTGAGGAGCTTGCGGGCATCTCCACCTGATAGGCGTAACAGCGCTTCATATTCTTGTATAGTGATGGTTTTCTGCTGCAATACCTCATCTTCCTTCATCGCCTTATTTAGCAGATCGATGAGATCCTGCTCGGCCAAGGGCTGCAATATATAAACCTGCGCACGGGAAAGGAGAGCCGAGATCACCTCGAAAGAGGGGTTTTCGGTAGTAGCACCTATCAGCGTAACAATACCCCGTTCAACAGCACCTAATAGTGAATCCTGTTGTGATTTGGAGAAACGGTGGATCTCGTCAATAAACAAAATAGGCAATATGCCGCCTTGTGCTTTTATGAGGGATGCTTTTTCAATTACCTCCCGCACATCTTTTACGCCTGAGTTAATAGCGCTCAAAGCAAAGAATGGCCTGAACAGCGACTGCGAAATGATATAAGCCAAAGTAGTTTTACCCACCCCTGGCGGCCCCCAGAAAATCATTGATGGCAAAGCTCCCGATTCGATGGCTTTACGCAATACCGCTCCCTGCCCCACCAAATGTTTTTGCCCTACATAATCATCCAATGATTTGGGGCGCATGCGTTCGGCTAATGGCGGCAGATTGTTCATAAATGTAAAATTCAGAAAAGAAAACGCTAAATCCTAAAAAAATTAGCAGAATTGAGAATTATGAAATCGAGTTCAGACGAGTGAGCGCGTATGCCCGCTAAAAAAATATAAAAGTCGTCATTGCGAGTAAGTAAAAGCTGAGGCATCTGAAGGAGATATGACATTTGCGGGCAGGCCTGTCACTCTGAGCTTGTCGAAGAGTCGCGCGCAGAGGCTCTGCTCACCATGCTTCGACAAGCTCAGCATGACACCTATTTTAAACTTGTCATTGCGAGGTACGAAGCAATCGCGAACTGTACAGGGGGATTTGCATAGCCCCTCGGCTTCATGTGCGATTGCTTCGTACCTCGCAATGACGATCGGGGATTAAGCCACTTTGCACGGAAGTGATGAATTAGCCATCTACCAACCCTTCAACCTTTTAATATAAGCCGTAAGTTCATCAGCTATCAACTCATCTTCGGCCAGATCGGGGTGGGTGCCGCAACCATTCGAATATCTCCTCGAAAAAAAGTATTTGGATACCTTACCATCTCCCTTGCTGTTTTCAAAGGTGGTAATAGCAGTAAGATATCGCTTCAAAACCGGCGTAAGTTTCTCGTCTGCCATCGGGCTAGTAAGGCATACGATATCCGCATCAGGATATTTAGATCGAAGGGTATCGATAAACTTAACATACGCGCTGCAAAACAAAGTTGAATCCTGAACGCCATCATTTTGTCCAAGGCAGATGGTTACCACATCAGGCCGGTACCGTTTAAAATCCCAGTTTAGCGAATCGTTACGGAGATAGAGTTTATCGTAGACCTGCGGCATCACTACTTTCATATCGCAGCAACTATGTACCAGGCCAATTCCGGCTACCGAGGTAAGTTGCCAGTCGGCATCAAGGTTGCGGGCGGTTCGGGCGCCGTAGGTCATGTAGGCGTTATGCTGATCGTACCATTCGCCTTTGTCGCAGGGTATTTCTGACAGGTCCATCCCTGCGCCGCTGGTTATGGAATCGCCATAGTATTCAATTTTATGTTTAGATTGATGTTTAATGGGAAGCAGCTGCGCACAGCGGATGCCTGCAAACTCAATGTATCCGATGTGCGTTTCGGTGTCTTTGCAGATTAGCAATGTATTAGCACCGTCGTTAAGCAGGCTATCCGGAATAGTGATAATATTTGTTTTGCCGGTGGTTTTAATGCGATAAGGCTTTTTATCGTTTACCACAACTTCAAGGTAATTGTGGCTTTTGCCGTACATCACCTCATCATTAACCAATACCTCGCATTGTTTGCCTTTAAACCGTACCTCCATATAAGCCCCGGCCGTCCAAACGCGTGGCGCATCTGGGTTTGTCATTTCAAAACGGCCAATATATCTTATCAACTGATCGCTTGCCGGAAATAGTTTTAGCGGTTTGCTTTGGGCTGATACAATGCTGCTGATGAATAAGAATAGCAGGTATAAATGGTATTTCATGGTGCAATAAAATTAACCATTAACGTGGCTGTGTTCTAATACTTTTATAGCATAAAAATGATTGAACACGAATTTCACGAATTAGATCGAATGGACTCGAATACATGTTATTTAAAATTCGTTCATTAATTAGTTATAAACCTCTGCGCTTTTCATTCGTGAAATTCGTTTAAATCCTCACCGCCGCGCTAATCAATCCGTGTAGAAATAAAAAAGGCTGCCTCTTTACAGAAGCAGCCTTAGCACTTATTTTGAATTTTTATTAATTACTGTTGGTTAGGGTTTTGATCGCTATCGCCAACGTTGTTATCTTCAGGATCGTCGGATGGGGTGCCTACAATTTTGTAAACTTTGTTTCCGTTATCCTGAGTTTCCTGGTAGTAGAAACCATCCGGAGATACAAACAGCTTTTCGCCGTTTATTTTGATCTTCCTGCAATCGGCTGGCAAATCTTTAACGATGTCGCCAATTTGTGGGCCCTGATCATAATCACCATTGCCACCCTGATCTGTATTTAACTGACCGTCTTTACCGGCAATTACATAAACCTGAGTTCCGTCGTCTTTAGTATATGGCTGATAGTAAACACCATTCAACTCATAATACTGTTCGCCATTGATGGTGATCGACTCGGCACCCGAAGGCAGGTTTTTAATTTCGGCACCTACCGGTGGTTCAACCACGGTGTATTGGTCATTGTACTGACGGTAGTATAAGCCATCAGAATAGTAGTATTGATAATCGCCCCACCAAAAAGGATAGTAGCCATAAGGTAAATAACCAATGCTAAAACCTAAACGTGGGTAATAGTTTGACCAGTAATAGTTACGGTATGGGTAATAAAAGTGGTTGCCAAAGTAACCGCCACGGCCACCATAATGACCACCGTAACCATAAGTGCCAGGATAAACCCTGCGGCCACCGTAAACAGAACTGTTACCACGGTAAAAAGTACCACGACCGCCATTATAAGAGCGCCTATCTACAGAAGAATAACCGTTACGTGCGCCAACACCACCATATACTGTACGGCCTGTGCTACCATAACTACGTTGTGGTGCAACTGATGAAGGGTTAGGCCTGATACCATAGCTGCTACGGCCACCGTATTGACCCGATGAAGGGCTAACAGAGTTACCAATGCTGCCACGCGGACTGGCACCATAACTACGTGAAGGAGGTGCTATAGCCTGACCGCCGCCAACTGATTGTGAAGGGCGTGAAAAACTACCACCAGAAGGACGGGAAAAACCGCCGCCTCCGCCACTACTACCTCCGGATGGACGCGAGCCGCCACCGCCGCCGCCTCCACCACCGCCACGAGATCCACCACCGCGTTGTGCATCAGCGTTGAATGCTAAGGATAAGCTCAACAAGCCCCCCAAAGCAATTGTTAACAGATTTTTATATGTCCTTTTCATGATGAAAGATTTTTTAACTGATCAGCTGGTAATTTTTGCTGATATAAATATATAGACTATTAAATGTTTAAACGGTTTAACGCGTTTTTAATTATTTTTTATTCAAAAAGCGAACCAATATTATCAGTACGTATGGTTTGCGTGTTTCGCTACTCAATATCCTCAGCAACAAACAAAAAAGCTTGTTCAAATTGTAGGGTAAAGAAACCATCGCCGGTGGTTTTATACCTGTTGCCGCCAATGGCTTCAAGTCCGTTTGTTTCTAAACCTACTGGTTCGGATAGTAATTCAATGAACTCGTTCGCGGGTTTCCATTTGCTGAAACCGGAACTAACCGGGTAGATCTTCAGTTTGCCTTTAAACACCACCAGGTTTATCTTGTCGGCATATAACTCGAAATCACCTAATTCAAAATCGTCAACAACTACATTTACTGATGGATAGCCATTTTGAACCAGGTATTTTAAAGCTGATGATGTAACACTATCATCGCTAACCGGCATCAGTTTTACATCTGATTGCAGATCGGCTGTTGAGGCATCACCTATTATCCAATCTACCTTTATTCCCAGCACATTCAGCTTCTCGGCAGTATCTACAGTGCAAATAACCGTAGGGCTCCATTCCAGCAGTTGTCCCAGCATCTCCTCATCAAAAGTATCTATACTTAAAACCAGTAAAGCAGGCTCCTGTTTTTCGCGAACTATATGATGTGATGACATTGCTAATGTAGATTGCCGAGATGAATATTGAATGAAAATATAAATATGAGGTTTTTATTGATAAGAGGAGGCGCGTGGATGTTTTATGACGGTAGGATTTGAAAAGATTCCTTAGCGAAAACATCCGCCTACCCATTACAAGTAAAAAAACGTTGTCATCCTGAGCGATAGCGAAGGATCTTCTTCGATAAGCATGGCCGCTATACAGAGCGAAGAAGATGCTTCGTACCTCAGCATGACAAATGGGAAAATGTCATATTACCTACAGATGCCTCAGGTTTTATTATTCGCAGTGGCGATAGGGTATTGGCTACTAATACAGTATCCTATAAAACTCCTTAACCTTCTCGCCCGGATCGGCGGCAAGGTTTATAACTGATGATACCGCTATGCCATCAACCCCGGTTTGCAGCAAACGTTCCACCTCGTTGGGTTGGATGCTCCCAGTAGCTATCAGCGGGGTATCTGCCGAAAACTCACCTAAACGTGCATAATCGGTACCACTGATGGTATAATCGATCCCTCCGGCCAAAGAGGTGCCGAGCGTAAAATAATCGATCACATTAAAATCCTTTAGCTTCAATAACTCGCCGGTGTTGATAATGGATGTGCCAAGGGTTTTATCAGGGCCTATTACTTTGCGGATGGTTGGCAGGTCGGCATCGATATCGTCTATATGTACGCCCTGCGCGTCAACACGGTCAATCAGGTCGTAATGATTTGCTATGATGAGGGTAGCGCCCCAGTCGTCGCAAATTTCGGCTATCTCGTTTATCTCGTCAATCAGTTCATCTTCGGGCTTGGTCATGCAGTGATATTGCACCCAGTTGGCACCCGCGTTGCAAGCTATTTGTACCTGCTGTACATGGCTGCGGCCCGGCATATCCTGTGTGATGTAATGAAATTTGGAGATATATTTTTTCATTGTATTTAGCCTGAAATAAAAAAGTCCCGGGTTAGGAGTAGGCGTATGCCAACCTTAAACCCAGGACTTTATACGAAAAGTATAGAAATTAGTTCTTCAAAACTTCGCTGATGGTTTTACCAACGTTTCCGTCAGGTGCCTGGATATGAAGCAGTGATGCTACAGTAGGCGCAATATCCGTCATGTGTGTTTGGCGGGTTAAGCTTCCGTGCTTAATGCCCCATCCCATAAATACCAACGGAATGTGCGTATCATAAGGGCTCCAGGTGCCATGTGTAGTACCTGTTGCGCCATGGCCGGAATACCAGCCCGGTTTTAATACAATCTGGATCACACCGCTATGCTCGGCATTATAGCCGTTAATAATGCGGATACGCAGCTCTTCGGGAATGGTTACCGGGTTTACCCTTTGCATGTCAACAGCATATTCAACAGCTGGTGTTTTTTGCAGGTATTGGATACAATCGGCTTTGATAGCATCTTCGCTGATGCCCGCTTTTTTAATGGCGATATTATTGAGGTTTACCTGGTAGTTATCCATGCTGATAACCAGGTTATTTATCTTGTATTTATCATTAAGCAGGGCATTCATTTCCTTTTGAGTGGCGGCATCGTCCCAGATACCCGCAGGCACGTTATGATCTTTCAGGAAATTGGCATTATGGGCCGCACCATGGTCGGCACTTAAAAATACCGAGTAGTTGCCTTTGCCTAAAGTAGCATCAAGGTAGTTGAAGAATGAAGCCAGGTCGCGGTCAAGTCTCAGGTAAGTATCTTCAATTTCAACAGAGTTTGGGCCAAACTGGTGACCGATATAATCTGTTGATGAAAGACTTACAGCTAAAAAGTCGGTAACTGTGTTTTTGCCTAATTGCTCGCCTTCAACAGCAGCTTTGGCCAAATCTAAGGTCATGGAGTTACCATAAGGGGTAGAGCGGATCATGCCCATGCGGCCTTTATAAAGTTCGGAAGTTTTAACCGGCATGGTTGGTGCTTCGGTACCTGCAAATTTACCTTCATATTTAGGGCTGTTATCGGTAGCGCTTTGCAGGTAAGTGTTAACAGGGTAAAGCGTATTCCAATCCTGTTTTAAATATTTTTCGGGGATCTTTTGATCGTTGAATTTGGTAATCCAGGCTGGCAGGCCGGTCATGTAATAAGTACTGGTGATCCAGTTGCCGCTGGCATCATCAAACCAGTAAGCCGCGTTGGCGGTATGGCCTGCAGGCAGGATGCCCCCACGATCTTTCAACGCTATACCGATAACTTTTGAACGGAAGTTGGTAGCCAGCCTCAACTCATCTGTAACAGTAGTAACCAGCAAATTACGCGGCGACATCTGGCCCGCTTTTGAAGTGCTGCCAACAGCTACAACAGTGCTATCATCAGTACAATACATTGATTTTCCGGTAGCCTGAACAATAAAGTCATTACCCGCAATACCGTGAATAGATGGCACCGAACCAGTGTAGATACAGGTATGGCCCGCGGCCGTTACCGTAGGGATATAATCGATATTGGTGTTTTCGCAAGTAAAGCCTTCATTAAGCATCCGTTTAAAACCGCCAGCCTGGTAACGATCATAATAGCGGTACAGGTAATCCCAGCGCATTTGATCAACCACCAAACCAACAACCAGTTTAGGGCGTGGTACTGATGCTGATGCCGGGGCGGCAGGTGTTACAGTTTTCTTTTTTTGTGCCGATACCGAAACGGTAGCCAGGGAGAGGGAAACGAACAGCAGATGTTTAAACTTCATCGCGAAAAATAGTTTTTGATCCGGCAAATATCAGCAAATCAATTAAGATGCAATATGATGTTTTTGTTAACTATGGGGATTGTTACAAAGGGCGGCAGATTAATCTGCCGCGGGTTTAGCGATAGCGTAACCCGTGGTTTAAAATTACTTAAGTCTCTGACTTAAGTAACCAAAAGCAACACCAGATCGGATGAACTACTCGCCATTGGTCAAGCTATCGTTAAGTCCGTTGCAAATGGATCGATTGGGGTTAAGTCAGAGACTTAACCTGTTTTTCCCACGGGTTACGCTATCGCTAAACCCGCGGTAGTTAATTTTTAGAGACGCTAAAACGTAAGCAACGAATGCTGCCCGGCCGTATGCATATCCCTCCAAACCTGGTTGATTTCCGTATCCGGATTAGCTGCCGATAAACCGCAATACGTATAAAGCTTATCTACACTATCGCGGGATACTTTGGCCAGTTTGCGGCTCGTTACACTCACCTGATCCAATCCGTTATCATCAGTCGATTCAAATTTCGCCCAGCTATTATCCACAGCCTTATAAAACTCAGCCCGCACCTCATTCAATAAAACAGTCTGCTCGGCTAATAACTGTTTAATGAATTTTTTCTGCGGATCGGTTAATCTCGGGTTGCTCATCCGCTCTTCAAAAGCTGGTCCGCATAGGTCAAGAAAATGCACGGCAAGGCCGGATAGGTTCGCGGCTAATGTTGCTTCGGCCAGTTGTAAAAAGGGATAGCGATATAGTGGTTCGTTTACCACGGTGTATTCCGGATCTATTTTGAAGCAACGATTTTTATCTACATAGAGGTCTTTAACTTCGTACGCATCGCTGCCCGTTGCCATCATGCCTACATATTTCCAGGCAGAGAACAGTGTTACATCTTTCCTGTCGAAAACGAAGGGCAATATCAATGGCTCACCAGCATCGTTCAATACTGTTTCATCGCCGTTTTTGATGATGCAATTTGCGGTGATATGTGTGGCGTGATGCGCACCGCTGGCATATTTCCAGGTACCATTAATAGTGTAGCCATCGCCGGTAATGGTTGCTGTACCTGTTGAGGCTCCACTTCCCGCAAAACATAATTGCGGGTTGGTCATGATCTCCGCGGCAAATCCGGCATTTAAAAATCCACCAAACCAGGCAGCACCTGCGCAAAGGGTTACTACCCAACCAAGGCTACCGTTGGCCCAGGCCAGGCTTTCTTCCAACCGCACCATTTGTGGCAGATCAAGTTGTAAGCCCGAATACGCCTTTGGCACTAAGAATTTGAACCAGCCTTGCTCGTAAATGAGTTCCAGTTGAGACGGCTGCAGCTTCCCTGCCTTTTCAGCTTCGGGGACGACTTTGCGTATAGTATCAACCCATTCGGATTTTAAGTTTTGTGATGGATGCATCATTTGTGTAGTTAAAAACGGTCTCAGCTTTCATCGCCCAGATCGTTAATGATCATTTTAAGCTCATCAATATGTTTACCATAAAGCGAGCGGATATAATATTCATGGATACCATAAGTTAACCCTATGGTAGCGATGGATGTGAAGATCATCCACCATAATCCTCCCTGCGACAGGAAAGCATCAGAAGTAAGTACCTGCAAAACGTACTTCGAAAAATCGCGACTGCAAAACAACGCACCTATAAGTAGTATGGCCAACGGCGTTACGCAAAAGTTATAGGTTTTGTAGATCTCGGAATTGAGTTCCAGCTCGTAGGTTATTTTGCGGATGCTTTCGCGGATGTTAAAATCGTACCTCGCTATCGATCTGTAAAAAGCATAAAAGCGGATGTAATAATAAGTATTAAGCGTAAATATGGTAAAAAAGAGGATCACCGCTATATTAAAAAAGAACGATGATTGTTGGTGGGCTATCAGATACCATAGCAAAACCGGGTAAGCGAGGATACTGGCAATAAATTCGGACTTCATGTTTTTCCGCACTTTATCAATCACCGAATTGGTTTTACCTAAGACTTGAGTGTTATCGGGAAGGTGCATGCCTTGCGGCTCATCGCTGTTCCAGGCATCTTTTAAATCGTCAATGTTCATAACTTAATGTATTTACAATTTCTTTCAATTTTGTTTTAACACGGTTAAGCCTCACACGCACATTTACAGGCGAAATACCCAGGTTGGCAGCGATATCGTCATACGGCTGGTTTTCCATGTAGAGGAAAATTAACGCCTTTTCAACTTTGTTGAGCTGCTGTACCGCCCGGTAAAACAGGGCCAGTTGCTCTTCTTTTTCATTGGCATTGCCAGGTTCATCGGGATGTTCAAAGCCTTCGGGCATCTGCTCACTGTCGGGCCTGCGTTTTTGTTTTTTGAAAAACACAATGGCCGTATTTAACGCCACGCGGTACATCCACGAGCTGAATTTACTTTCGCCCTTAAACGAACCGAAGCCCCGCCAAAGCTGAAGTATCATTTCCTGCAGCAGGTCATCGCGGTCTGCCGGATTGTCCATATAAATGCGGCAGATCTTGAACAGGATCCCTTTGTTCTGGTTGATCAGCTGCATGAAATGGCTCTCGTTGGTATTCACCTTAATTGTGTTATTGGTTGCTTAACATACAATAGGTATCAGTTATGAAAATATGTTACAAATTATTTGAGCTGAAAGCGAAAAGCCGAAGGCTTAAAGCTTTTCTGCATCGCTTCGGTTGTTGGTAATGCTGACAGTATTTTGTCAGTGTTCAATTTTTGAAAAATGGGTGTTCATTGTTTTGATCTCCCATATTGCAATCTATTGATTATCAATACACACCTGTTCAAAATGATCTAAATTAAATTTTGATGGTTTTGTAAAATGTTGATTATTAGTAGTGTTCATTTTTCAAAAAATGCAGGGTGTTTACACTTTTAAAAATTGAACACCTGATAGTAAAAACATCGCTTAATTGAAAGGAGGCACCTACGGAGCCAGGACCCCGATACGTTTTACTGCTACAAACATGGTACTCCTACGGAGTTTTGCATATTATAAAATTCTAAACTCCGTAGGAGTACCATGTTTATAGAAAATGTTAAACAGGCTTTTGGATCCGTAGGTGCCTCCTGATTGTTGTTACGTTTCTCTAACTACTAACCTCTCTCGCTCAACCTGTTTCTTCCACTCAAAATACCCCCATATCGCCACAATGAAAAGGAAAACAGTCAGCATAGCAAACAGAGGCAGCTTTTTGTAAAACATCAACGGTACGTTGAAAAAGTTAGAAATATTCAGAAAGATCCAGTTCTCCATTTTGCGGCGGGCCAGCAGCCACATACCTGCCCAGGCGGTTGATGATACCAAAGCATCCCAGCCCGGAACATTTGATGGGGTGAAATATTTAGCAGGCAGGTTTTTGATGAGGAAGTAAAATACCACCCAACCTACAATACTTATGGTTAAACTGATGATCCACTCATTTTTGGTAGAGTAGCTGATTTTTACCGGAGGCTCATTACGTTTTTTTATCCAATAGATCCAGCCGTAAAAGCTCATTACAATGTAGTAGCCGTTCAGTACCGATTCGGCATACAGATGAACTTCCATCAGCAGGAATATGGATATTGCGGTACCCAGTATTCCTGCCGGGTACAGCAATATATTATTAACGCGGGCCAACAGTACTTCGGTAACACCCAGTGCAACGGCAAGCCATTGTACCCAGGTAGTTTCCTTTATTTGTTCTAAGAACAGGTCGAGCCAGTGTTGCATATCAAAATTTAAATTCGTGAAATTCGATCCAATTCGTAAAAATTAGTGCTCATTAAAATCCTAAACTTAACGAGGCCATAAAGTTGCGTGGTGCCTGCGGGAAGTAGTAGTTATAGTTAACAATGCTTCCACCTTCAATATCCGGATAGGTAGCGCCATTGCTTTCATACTTCTCGCTGAAGATATTATTAACCTGCAAGCCAACAGTTATGTTTTTAACCGAACGAACGCTGAAGCTATACCTCAACCTTACATCGTTTACAAAAAAGCTGTTCAGCATGCGGTTAGCAGCATAAGGGTTAGCGGCGCTTTCGGGAGTAACGTTAAAGCCTGCAGGGTTACGGTTCATGGTGTTATCCAGGTATTGCTTACTAACATATTTGCTCAGGAAAGCGATCTCGCCGCCTTTGATAGGGCTATAGCTGATGGTACTTGAGCCTGTTAGTGATGGTGAATAAGCAATATCGGTTTTAGCTAACACCTCTTCAACTCGTTTTTCGTCACCGTTCTTGAAAAATTGGTGATAGTCCTTAATCTTGTTGGTGCTCCAGGTAGCGGTTAATCCCCAGTTTAGCTGACTGGTGATCTTTACCTTTCCGCTAAACTCCAAACCTGCGCGGTAGCTATCCTTAACGTTGGTGCGCACGGCGCTGCCAACATCATTCAACGCGCCGGTTAATACCAGCTGGTTTTTATACAGCATATAAAAGGCGTTCAACTCTCCGCTGAAAACAGATGAGTTAAAGCGATAGCCCGCTTCAAAATCTTTTAGATTTTCGGCCTTAGGGCGGTTTTGCGGCGGCGACTGCACATAGTCGTCGCGATTAGGCTCATGGTTGCCTACCGCGAACGAAGCATACACATTGCTATGATCGTTAAATTGATAGGTAACACCGGCTTTGGGATTGAAGAAATTTAACTGTGCCTTTTGCTGCGCATCTTGCAGATATTGGTCGATACCATAAAACGTATAATTAATATGGCGGTACTGCATATCGGCATAAAGCAAAAATTTATCTAAGTGCCACTCCGCACGGGCAAAAATGTTAAAATCCTTCTTTTTAGCATCATTATTATAATACTCATAGTTAGGGCCTACGCCAATACTGTTTTCGCTGTAAATGATGTTGCCATAGTGCCCGCCCCTGTATTCGTTGTATGCACCGCCTAAATTAAAATTCAGTTTATTGGTTGGCTGATATTTTAAGGCATAAGTAACGCCATAAAAATTGTTGTTAAGCCATTGGCGACGTACGATGTTAGAGGTTGATAGGGTATCTTTGCCATAAATAACCGGACTTAAGCCATAATTGCTTACGCTGTCACTTTTAACGTATTCTTCATAATAACCTTCGCCATGGGTGTAATGTAAGGCTCCGCTAAAGGATAGTTTATCTGAAAACTTTTTGTCGTATAGTAATTGATAGTGGTTTTGCAGGTAATCATCAACCTGGTCTTTGTAATAGGCGTTGTTGCCCATATCGCCCAGTTCGTTATAGGTGCGGTTATCCGGGCGGGTGTCATCGCCAATTACATAATCGGCAACGCCATTCCAGGCCTGGTAGGTACGTTCGTGCCCCGAAAATATGTTTACTCTTAAAGTACTGTTATCGCCATAATAAGCGCCGCTCACAAAAAATGATTTCAGGCGTGATGATGCACGGGCGATATACCCATCAGAACGGATCCTCGACAAACGGCCATCTAAACTAAACCTGCCGCCAAGCAAACCTGTACCTGCACTTACAGTATTTTTTAATGAACCATATGAGCCTGCCGAGTTATCCAATTGCGTATAAGCCGTATCCCTGCGCGTAGCGGTTTGCACGTTGATACTACCGCCAAAGGCACCAGCGCCATTGGTTGAAGTACCCACACCTCGCTGAATTTGAAGGTTATTGATAGATGATGCAAAATCGGGCAGATCGACAAAGAACGCGCCCTGACTTTCGGCATCATTTAGCGGGATACCGTTAACCGTAACGTTGATCCTCGACGCGTCAGATCCGCGGATGCGGATCCCTGTATAGCCAATACCTGTACCACCATCAGAGCTGATCACAACCGATGGTGTTTGGTTTAGCAAATAAGGCAGGTCCTGGCCGAAGTTGTTTTTCTCCAGGTCTTTTTTGCTGAGGTTGGTAAAGGCTGTTGGTGAGTTTTTACCTGCACGGGTGGCGGTGATGGTAACCTCATCGGTAGTTAAAGCGCCGGGGCTTAAGGTAAAGTTGAGTGTTTGATCGGCACCTAAAGCAGTGGTTTTGGTTAAAGATTGATAACCGATGTAACTAACCCTTAGCGTATAGTTACCGTTTTTTAAATTGCTGAAAATGTACTTACCGGCAGCATCGGTAACCGTGTTTTGTTGCGGATTTAAAATAGTGATGGTAGCGCCGGGCAGTGCTTCGCCGGCTTGGTTGGTAACCTTTCCCGAAATGGAAAGTTGGGCCGATGCCATAACAGGCAACAGCAGGGCCATTACGGCCACAAATAAATTTTTCAAAATGCGTTAAAACAAAATTGAGTTAAACCATCTGTACGCCAGGGTAAAGCGACAGTACACTTAACTTATTTACCTTTATCCCTACGCCGGCATTATCCGGATCAGGTGCAACCACCCGGTTCTTTTTAGCGAACCTGGTGATATGGGTATGATCTCAGCCTGTCTTTCAGTTTGGTAAAACAACCTGCAGTTTGTTTTGCAACCAAAGCAAGGCACCCCTTGAGAATTGTATTGAGGGCAAATATAGGTTTTGATTTGGGATTTATAAGAAATAATGCTGTTTTTGATTAATTTGCTATTAAAACACGTATAAGATTGTTATGCTCGCAAAGTCGCTAAGACGCAAAGCTTGTCTTTCTTTTTTGGTGCATTCGCGTCTTAAACCTCTTCACCCAACCACAAAAAAACTTAGCACTTCAGAATCTTTGCACGAAATAGTCCAATTGAAATATTTCTAATCCATCAATGAAAAAAGCGCTTTTTACGCTCTCTATTGGCTTTTAAATTAACATGTTACTAAATTCGAAATCGAAAATCCGAAATCCGAAATCAAAAACTTACTTTAGCAAACTTTTTTATAAAACATTGTTATGCTTAGAACTCATACCTGCGGCGAATTAAATATCAGCCATTTAGGCCAAACCGTTACTTTATGCGGTTGGGTACAAAAATCGCGCGATTTGGGCGGTACTACATTTATCGACGTGCGCGACCGTTATGGTTTAACCCAATTGATATTTAACACCGATACTGATGCCCAGCTGCGCGAAAAAAGCCGCGAGCTTGGTCGTGAGTTTGTGATCAAGGTAACCGGTAATGTAATTGAGCGTACCAGTAAAAACACTAAGATCCCTACCGGCGAGATTGAGATTGTTGTTACCGAGATAGATGTATTGAACGCGGCTAAATTGCCTCCGTTCCTGATCGAGGATGAAACCGATGGTGGCGAAGAACTTCGTGCCAAATACCGTTACCTCGACCTACGTCGTAACCCTATCCGCAGCAACCTGGTTCTTCGCCACAAAATGGCGCAGGAGGTGCGTAAATATTTAGATGCCCTGAACTTTATCGAGGTTGAAACCCCGGTACTGATCAAATCAACTCCCGAAGGCGCGCGCGACTTTGTGGTGCCAAGCCGCATGAACGCGGGCGAGTTTTACGCCCTGCCGCAATCGCCCCAAACATTTAAACAATTACTGATGGTGAGCGGTTTCGACCGTTACTTCCAGATCGTTAAATGTTTTAGGGATGAGGACTTACGTGCTGACCGTCAGCCGGAGTTTACCCAGATTGACTGCGAGCTATCATTTGTTGAGCAGGAAGATATTCTGAACATTTTTGAAGGCCTTACCCGCCACCTGTTCAAAACCGTAAAAGGTATTGACCTGGGTGAGTTGCCGCGCATGCTGTACGCTGATGCGGCGCGTTTATACGGATCAGACAAACCTGATCTGCGTTTCGGGATGGAGTTTGTTGAACTGAATGACATTGTTAAAGGTAAAGGTTTCAGCATTTTTGATGATGCCGAATTGGTAGTTGGTATCAATGCAAAAGGCTGCGCAAGCTATACCCGCAAGCAAATTGATGAGCTTGTCGTGTGGTTAAAACGCCCGCAAATTGATGTAACCGGCATGATCTACTGCCGTTACAACGAGGATGGTACGCTGAAATCATCGGTAGATAAATTTTATAATGAAGATGAACTAACCAACTGGGCAGCTGCATTCAACGCCGAAAAAGGCGATTTGATGCTGATTTTGGCTGGTGGTACAGATAAAGTACGTAAACAACTGAACGAGCTGCGCCTGGAAATGGGTAACCGTTTAGGCCTGCGCGATAAAGATACTTTCGCTCCACTTTGGGTGGTTGACTTCCCATTATTAGAGTGGGATGAAGAAAGCAGCCGTTACCATGCCATGCACCATCCATTCACTTCTCCAAAACCTGAAGATATTGCCCTGTTAGATACCGAACCGGGAGCTGTACGCGCCAATGCTTATGATTTGGTGATCAACGGTACCGAAATTGGTGGTGGTTCAATCCGGATCCATGACCGTGCTTTGCAGGCGTTGATGTTCAAGCACCTTGGTTTCTCGCCAGAGGAAGCACAAAAACAATTTGGCTTCCTGATGGATGCATTCGAGTATGGCGCACCTCCACATGGTGGTATCGCTTTCGGTTTCGATCGTTTGGCATCAATCTTTGCCGGTCTGGATTCTATCCGTGATGTGATCGCTTTCCCTAAAAACAATTCGGGCCGCGATGTGATGATCGATTCACCGTCAACCATTGCCGAAGCACAGATGACCGAGTTGAAAATTAAAACAACGGTTTAAATTTAAACCATAAAATAAACTGAGCCCTCTTTATTTTTAAAGGGGGCTTTTATTTGGATACCCATCATGAAAAAGTATCTTTTATTATTAGCTATGGCTGTTATCGCTTTAACGGCATGCAACAATGCCGCTAAGCTAAACCATGAAAAGCAAGCCGGAATTGACGATTCATTGATCCGCGTTTACCTTAAGGCCAATCCGCGGATTAAAGCACAAAAACATCCATCGGGTATTTATTACCAAATTTTATCTGAAGGCAAAGGTGGGCATCCAACCGAAAACTCGATAGTGACTGTAAACTACAGCGCGGCACTGTTAAATGATATGGTTGTTGATAAAGGCGAGGGCTACTCAACCGCGTTAAACAGCCTCATAAAAGGCTGGCAGATAGGAGTTCCGCTGGTAAAACAGGGTGGAACGATATTGCTTATCGTACCATCGGCACTGGCATACGGTGCCAGCGGCCCCGATCGTGTGCCTGCAAATTCGGTTTTGGTATTTACTATCGATTTAACAGATTTTAAATAAAATCATCAAAACAATACATTGTTTGTAGCGTTTACCTGCTTTTAACCGTCAGGTTGATTAGCATACATAACTATTAACTAAATGAAGAAATTCTTATTATTCGTTTTCGCACCGCTGGTGCTCCTCACTTCATGTTCAAAAGACAAGTTTGATGCCGAAAAGCAGGCAGCTGCAGATGATGCCGCAATCAAAGCCTACATCGGTACTGATGCCGCGTATCACGCCACTGCCGACGGCTCGGGTGTTTATTACAAAATAGTAACACAAGGTACAGGCGCAAACCCAGCTATTACATCAACCGTTAAAGTAACCTACACAGGAAAATTACTTGATGGTACTTCTTTTGATTCAGGAACTATTACAAAACCCCTTAGCGGACTTATAGCAGGTTGGAAATCGGGCTTACCATATATCAAAACTGGCGGTCGTATTATTCTGGTAATTCCGTCAAGGGAGGGATACGGTAACGTGGCGCAAAATGGCATCCCTAAAAATTCGGTTTTGGTATTTACAATTGATCTGCTTAGTTTTACTGACACCGCCAATTAACCCTAAAAATGAAAAGAAACCTTTTGTTATTGCTGTTTGCTCCATTGCTAATGCTATCGTCGTGCTTTAAAGATAAAGCTGCCGATCCGCAACAGGTGGTTTTAAATGAAGACGGCAATATCAAAAACTATCTGGCTGCCCATCCCGAAATTACGGCTACCAAAGATACATCGGGTGTTTATTACCAGATCATTGCTGCCGGTTCGGGCACGCATTCTGGCCCTAATGCTACCGTGACTATCGATTATACGGGGCAGTTGTTTAGCGGCGTTACTTTTGGCCAGCCTGATTATAAAGGTAAATTATCCGAGCTATTGAAGAGCTGGCAAATCGGCATCCCGCTGATAGCTGCTGGTGGGGAGATCTTAATTATTGCACCATCACGTTATGCCTACGGGCAAGCTGGCACCAGCCAGGTGCCACCGAACTCAACGGTGATATTTGATATCAAGCTCAAAAAAATAGAACAATAAAACAAAGGCCATCCCAAAAAGATGGCCTTTGTTATTAAATACCCGCTCCAAAAAATACCTTTCGCCTTTAACCTTTCAGCTTTCGCCTCCATAAAGTATCTTTGCAATGTGAGCGAGAAAACCATCCTTAAACTGCAACTACCTACCGATCCTCTTTGGGTTAAAAATGTGGTAGAAAGCAATATTGAAGAAATATTGACCGACCATGCTTTTTGTGAACAAAAAGCCGCCAGCAATGCCATTACCCTCATTGTTCAAAACCCAAACCTGAGCGAGTTGGTGCAGGAAATGGCTTTATTGGTGCAGGAGGAAATGGACCACTTTAAACGCGTACACGATATTATACTGGAGCGCGGCTATATTTTGGGTAAGGAACGTAAGGACAATTACGTGAACGAGCTCCGTAAGTTTATTATTATAGGCGGAGGCCGTGAGGCGCAGCTGATTGACAGGTTGCTGTTTTCGGCCATGATAGAAGCCCGTAGCTGCGAGCGTTTTAAAGTACTTTCAGAAAATATTAACGATACAAAACTGGCCGAATTTTATCACGAACTGATGATTAGCGAGGCCACACACTATTCGATGTTCATCCGCCTGGCAAAAAAATATGCCGAAGGAATTGACGTTGATGCAAGGTGGAAGCAGTTTTTAGAATACGAAGCCATGGTGATCCAGAACTATGGTAAAGGGGAGACGATACATGGGTAATTTAAAGTCTTAAGTTCTTAGTCGAAAGTCTTAAGTCGCGAATGTTATTTTTGACTTCCGACTCCTAACTTCTGACTCCCGACTTAAAACTCGTCCATACAAAACCTTAAATTACCGATACCCCCTTTTATTGCTGTAACATAATGCGTTATTTTACATAATGTCGCGTTTTAAAGCATTTTCGGTTATTATACATATTGCGGGCTGGCTGTTGTTCATGGCTTTTCCGTTGGTGTTTTTAAATAGCCGGGGGCAAAACACCACTATCCTTACTTTTTTGAAGGAGCCTGCTTATTGGATTTTCTGTTCAACATACATTATCCTTTTTTACACCAACGCGTACCTGTTTATCCCTAAGTTTTTCCTTACCAAACGCTATTGGGTTTACAGTGGCATAGTACTGGTGTTATTAATTTGCGTGTTCTTTCTTCGCCCTTTCGAAAAATTGATGCGAAGCACAGATAATGGCCCATGGCGTCACTTCCGCCTTGAAATGGAACAAGCGAAGTTTGGCAAATCCAAATTTGGAGATAGTACCTTTTTTAAATCGGACCGTTTTAATCCACCCCCTTTTCCGCCGGATAGTGCTGCCCGATTTTTCCGCCCGGGTTTTAAGCATACTAAGCCATTGGATAGTACCAGTCTGTTCATATTCCTGATGATTATGGCATTGAGCACAGCCATTATAACCGTACAGCAATGGCAGGAAACAGAGCAGCGCGCCGCCCGTGCCGAGGCCGATAAAACAAGTGCCGAACTCTCGTTTTTAAAAGCGCAGATCAATCCGCATTTTCTGTTCAATACGCTCAATAATATTTATACGCTGGCAGCTATTAAAGATGATAACGCTGCCGATAGTATTATGAAACTATCAAACATAATGCGTTACGTTACCGATGATGTTACCGAAGATTTTGTGCCCCTACAAAGCGAGATAGATTGCATAAGCGATTATATTGAATTGCAGCGCCTGCGAATTGGCAAAAACACCACTGTTAATTTTGAGGTTGAAGGCGAGATAGGAGTGAAGAGAATTGCACCCCTTGTAATGATGACCTTTGTGGAGAACGTGTTCAAGTACGGCGTAAGCAAACACGAATCATCGGCCATTGATATTAACATCCAGGTAAACACAACTAACATTTCGTTTTACTGCAAAAACCGGGTATTTGCTGTACAAAACAGCGAGTACCAGCGTACCGGCATCGGCATAAAAAATACGAAACAACGTTTGGAGCATTTATATCCCGACAGGCATATGCTAAATATCAGCAGTCCAAACAACGAGTATATCGTTCAGTTAACCTTACAAACATAAATTATGGCGCTTAAATGCATAGCTATAGACGATGAACCGCTGGCCCTGCGATTGATCAGCGAGTACGTGTCCCGCTTTCCTTCCCTGCAATTGGTTAAAACTTTTGAGGATGCCATATCCGGTGCCGAATATCTGAAAACAGTACAGGTCGACCTGCTTTTTGTGGATATCAACATGCCCGATATTACAGGGATCGATCTGGTGCGCTCGTTGAAAGACAAGCCTATGGTAATATTCACCACGGCCTATAAAAACTTCGCTTACGAGGGTTTTGAGCTGGAAGCGTTGGATTATATTTTAAAGCCGATAGATATTAAGCGCTTTACCAAAGCTGTGGAAAAAGCTGTTGATTACTTTAATTATAAAAATAAACCCACTGTTGAAGAAACCGACGAAAGCCTTTATGTGTATTCGGAGTACCGCATGGTGAAGATCGACCTCAATACCATCGAGTACATTGAAAGTATGGAGGATTACATCAAGATCCACATCACCAACGATAAAACCATCCTTACGCTGATGCCTATGAAAAAGGTATTGGAGAAATTGCCATCAACCAAATTTCAGCGTATCCACCGCAGCTACATTGTGCCGGTAGGCAAGATCCGTTCTATCCAAAACCGTAAAGTTCAGCTATCAGAAATTGAATTACCCGTTAGTGAAAGTTACCTCGATTTTGTGAGGAACTGGAAGCAGCGGTAGCCCACTTTTTAATTTACGATTTGTCATTTCGAACGAACCGGTAGGGCTTAGTGCGGGAGCGGTGAGGAGAAATCTTATACACCTTGTATCCCGACTTTGTATGGCGCAGAAGATTTCTCTTTCGCCCCTGCGTTTTTCCCCCGCTGCTCTATCGAAATGACATTTTTTATTTGTAGGCGCCCAATCCCCCTTTCTTCCCGCATTTACCCATACAAACCCACCGTTTATCGACACATAATTGCCTGCCAAGAAGCCAAAACGCATCTTTATATCATTAAACCGATTATCAACCCCGATGATTGTTTTAATACCCCTTTTCATAATAGTTGCGATAGTAGCGTCTGTATGTGTGGTACATGCAGGCGCTTTTTTAAAAGTATAAACCGTTGAACGCAAAAGCACTGATCCCCCTACTTGGTAGCTTTCTACTCACATTATCAACATTTGTTTTAAAAGCGCAAAGTCTTGGTGATCCTGTGGTAAGTATTACTTTTGGCGCAGGCAGCTCAACTCATTCGGGTGCTTTACCTGCCGATTCGGGAACAACAAGTTATACCTATAGCAATGCCGATTTCCCTCAGGATGGGTCATATACTATTGAAAACACTACGGCCGGTTCGGGCAACGTTTGGTGGTCGGCAACAGACCATACCGATAACACTGGTGGCTATATGATGGTGGTTAACGCCAGCGTATCCAAAACCGACTATTTTTATAAGCGTACCATTAGCGGACTTTGCTCTGGTACTAAATACCAGTTTTCGGCCTGGATAGTTAACCTGTTGCGGAGTAATGATATTAGTCCGCCAAATATCACCTTCTCTATCGAAAAGCCGGACGGTACCGTTATTGAAAGTTACGCCTCCGGTACCATTCCCCGCACCAGTGGCAACTATCAGTGGATTCAAAAATCGTTTAATTTCACCGTGCCTGCCGGTGCCGGCGATATCGTAATAAAAATGACCAACAACAGTGCCGGAGGCGCACCGGCAAATGACCTGGCTATCGATGATATTACTTTTAGCCCATACGGGCCTGATATATCAGCAAGCTTTAGCAGCGCCAGCTCAACCATTACCGAATCGGCTTGCGCGGATGTGCCGCAAACTTATACGCTCAGTACCACTATACCCAGTGGTTATAGTGTGTTGTGGCAAACCAAAACCGGCAACGGTGCCTGGACGGATTTAACAGGAACCAGCGCCAGCACATCTACCTATAAAATCACTTCGCCAACTACGGCCGGTACTTATTATTATAGGGTAGTGACCGGGCAATCGGGTAATATTAACTCGGCTTATTGCCGTTCGGCTTCCAACGTGCTTACATTAACGGTGGGGTCGCCGCCATTATCAACAGCTACTGCAAGCACGCCGGTGTGTGCGGGAACAACGCTATCGCTTAGCGCGTCAACGGGTGTGAGCTATAAATGGACTGGGCCGAATGGGTTTACATCGGTATCGCAAAGCCCAACAATCAATAATGTTACTACAGCTGCCGCGGGTACTTATTACGTTACAGTAAAAGCCTCATCGGGTTGCGAAGTGACTGCCCATGTTGATGTTGTGGTGAATGCTCAACCAGTGGCCGTAGCCGATGCGGTTGATCCTATTTGCGAGGGCAGTTCGGTTACGCTGCATGCCAGTGGCGGCTCAACCTATTTATGGTCGCCGGCAAAGGGTTTGTCGGATGTAAATATCTCTAATCCGGTTGCCAGTCCTACTGATACTACGCTTTATACCGTAACTGTAAGTAATGGTACCTGTACATCAACTGCAAACGTGACAGTGAACGTGCTCAAACAGCCGGTTGCCAATGCCGGTCCGGATCGGTACATCACCCAGGGCCAAACAACAACTCTAAACGGCAGCGCCAAAGGCACCAATGTAAGTTATTACTGGACACCCGGCGATAACCTGAACAGTACTCTCGAACTAAGACCCACCGCTTCCCCAACCGAAGATATTACCTATACCCTGCACGTAGTATCCAACTCGGGCTGCGGCGATGAAGCAATCGACCAGGTTTTTGTGCGGGTTTACAAAAAAGTAACTGTCCCCAACACTTTCACACCCAATGGCGATGGTGCTAACGACACCTGGAACATCGAAGCGCTGGATACCTACCCAACATCAACCACTCAGGTATTTAACCGTTATGGTACATTGGTTTATAAAAGCACCGGCTATCCTAAGGCTTGGGATGGCACCAGCAACGGGCAAGTTATCTCCGGGGGCACTTATTATTATGTGATTGATTTGAAGAATGGGAAGGTGATGAGCGGGTGGGTGATGGTGGTGAGGTAGTTTTAAGTCTTGAATCAAAAGTTATAAGTATTAAGTCTCGCAATTGAACTTAAAATTGATTTTAGGCTACGAACTTTCGACTTTGAACTTCAGACTTCCGACTTTACGAACCCCACCACATTCAGCAAATAGTTATCCATCATATCAATATCAACCACATCATTCAAAAAGCCGATGTGCATATCCGGGCGAACGATGAGGGCTTTCTTTTGATTTTCCTTTACATCAAAAGCATCGAAAATATGCTGGTTTTTTGCTGAGGGTGGCAAATAGAAAAAGTTGAGGTTAGCGCCGTAATTCTGGGTGATCCATTTGGCAACGGTGAACAGATCCAACTCTTTGAGTTTGCCGAGGCAGATGAGCGTAAAGCCCGGTTTGCTGCACCACTCGTGCAGGTCGGTTTCCTGCTGGCGTTTCTCATCGAATACTTTCAAATAGGGGAGTCTGTCGCCGGCTTTTATTTGGGTGGATTGGCTGAGGTGCAGGTTAATTTGGCTATCGCGATAGCCAATGCCTGTTTGTGATACCCGTTTAAAAAACAGATCACGAAGCTTTGGTTTTGACCAGGCCCATTTCAGCGCAATTGGCAATAGCCATTTTTTTAACAGGTTGATGAACCAGTTTTGCGATAGGATGATCTTGAAAAGCCTGTCTGTAGTACCTAACAGCTCTTTAGCTACGGGCATCCGCTCGGCCGCGTAGCTTTCTAAAATAGCATCATTATATTGTCCGTTAACTACACCTGCCATTTTCCAGGCCAGGTTATAGGCATCCTGCAAACCGGTATTCATGCCCTGCCCGCCAACCGGCGAGTGGATATGCGCCGCATCGCCAATTAAAAAACAACGTTGCTCCCTGAATTTATCGGCTTTGCGGTGGTGTAGTTTGTAAGTGGTGAACCAATTAACCTGATCAACTATTACGGGCTGGTGCATCACCGCTTCCAGGTGCGGCAATACATCATCAATTTGCAGGTTTTCTTTTTGGTCGAATGATTCTGGCAGGTTACCTACTACGCGGTAGTGCTGGTCATCCGGCATCGGGAAAAATCCGGCAAACCCTTTTTTTGACAGGAACAGATCAACATAGTTGCCTAACTTATTCCCTATCTTAATATCAGCTAAATAAAACTGGTGCGGGTAGGTATCGCCATTAAATGGTATGCCAAATTGTTTGCGTACCGTACTATGCGCGCCATCGGCACCAATAAGCCATTTGCAGGTGATGTTTTGAGGTTCGCCTCCATTTTGCAACTGTAGGTTAACCTCGTTTTTATTTTGGCGGAGCGATACCAAAGATGTATCCCAATAAACCGGGCAGCAGTTAAAGGTTAAAAAATCAAGCAGTAAACGCTCGTTTTTACTTTGGGGGTACATCTGGATAAAGGGGTAAGGCGTTTGCCCTTCGCCAACATTGGCCAGCGTTAATTCGGCTACTTCGTTACCTTCCTGATTAAATTTAGCACCGTCGGCTTGCTTGCCCTCGGTTAACACTTTATCCACTATCCCCATCTGCCGGTAAATTTCCAGCGAGCGGGCCTGCACCGCCAATGCTTTTGAATGACTGGTTGGCCCATGCCTGCTATCAATAATAAGCGGCTGCACACCGTAGCGCAAAAGCTGGGCGGCCATCATTAAACCTGATGGTCCCGCGCCTACAATTACTACATCGGTATGCTGCTGGGTAATGGTCATTTATTGCCGTGGTACAGTAAAAATATAGTTGGCCGTTTGTGCAGTTCGGGTACCTTCTTTTGCCAGTCGGCAATGGTTTTGGTTTGCACAAACTCGGTTGCAGCGGTTAAGTCTGTAGCTATACAAAGTTTTGTTTTAGGATTAGCCGATTTCAGGATCTCCTCCAGCATCGGGTTATTGCGGAACGGTGTTTCAATAAACATCTGCGTTTGATCGAGCTTAATGGCCTGGCTTTCCAACTCTTTGATCTTTTTAGCCCGGAGCAGTTTATCAATAGGCAAATAACCGTGAAAAGTAAAACTCTGCCCACTAAAGCCCGAAGCCATCAGCGCCAGCAAAATAGAACTTGGGCCTACCAGTGGTACTACTTTAATACCCATGCGGTGGGCTTTATCAACAATATCGGCACCCGGGTCAGCAACGCCGGGGCAACCGGCTTCGCTCATCAGGCCAACATCATTACCAGCCTGCAGGCCTTTAAAAAACTCGGCATTACTGGTTTCACGGTTGTGTTTACCATAATCATGAATCACCAATTCGCTTTGCGGGGTTTTTAAACCGGCCTCTTTTAAAAAGCGACGAGCGGTTTTTTCGTTCTCTACAATATACTCTTTGATACTGTTAATGGTATCAACAAGGTAGGGCGTAAATGATTTGGCAGCCGCTTCATCGGCCAGCGGTACGGGTATTAAATAAAGGGTTCCATAAGGCATATTGCAAAGTTGGTGTTTTTTGGTTAATTTAAGCTAACAAATAGGAGGTGGAAAATGAGACAATTAGGTGCAAATTGGTTTATTGAAGGTCATATTGACTTTGAATACAAAAAATACATCCTGTTAAGTTACCTCCAGGAGATCAACAGCCACTTTGGCAACAAGCGGCTATACCCCAACCTGGCCGACCTGATTTTCCACTATAACAACCTCATCGATTTTAAAAAGAACAAAGCGTTATTGCAACAATCCTTTCCGCAACGGCTCACCCAGGCCGATATCGAGGCTGTGAAACTCACGTATCAAAAAATCGTTACTGACGATCAAAGCATGCTGGAAATTGAGCAGATCATTAATTATGCCATGGGTAAGATGGACCCCGCTATTAAAACAGGTAAGGATATTTATGATTTTGTAGAAAGCCGTTTAAATATCGACCCGGTTGGCATCGTGCCGTTGTTGCCTTATCACGGCTATTTTTCCCTAAAAAATGGTAAGGAACGTACCAACTGGATCTACGAATACCAGATCACTATTTTTGAGGGCAAAGATGATAAGTACCGTGGCATTAACGTAAACTTTGTGGATACTTATGAGCAAAGCATCACCAATACCCCCGAAACTATTAAGCTGCATTTGATCAACCGGAATAAGTTTATCCCTAACCCGGCGGTTTATTATGTGCATAGTGATATCACATTTCCGTTGGAGCAAACTTTGTTGCCGGTGGCTAAAAGGAGTTTGGTAAAGTATATTTCGAACGTGGCGTAGGGAAATATCGCATGGCTTGTTAATTCTCTCTCTTTTTTTAAATTGCCAATGGTGTAGTAATTACACACAATAGTTAAAAAAAATCCGATTTTCCTGCCCTTTGGTGCGCTCGGCGACCAAACATTTTAACAGCATATTCATTATGTTGTTATGACAACAAAAACTTACCCCGGAAAACCTTACCCCCTCGGAGCCACCTGGGATGGCGAAGGAGTTAACTTCGCCCTTTTTGCTGATTACGCCACAGGCGTGGAGCTTTGCCTTTTTAAAGGCCAGGATGACGAAGTTGAATACGAAAAAATTAAAATTGCCGAACGTACCCACCAGATCTGGCATGTATATATCCCCGGTGCAAAACCCGGTTTGCTATATGGCTACAAAGTATCCGGCCCTTTCGAGCCGGAAAACGGACATCGTTTCAATAACAATAAACTACTTATCGATCCATATGCAAAATCGATAGCAGGCCGTATTGATTGGCACGATGCACTTTTTGCCTATAATATAGGAGATGAAAATACCGACCTAAGTTTCAGTGAACTGGATAGCACACCGTTCATCCCCAAATCTGTAGTGATCGATCCGCAGTTTGATTGGGAAGATGATCAGCCGTTGCGCATTCCCTATCATAAGTCAATCATTTACGAAACACATGTTAAAGGGTTCACCATTCAAAATCCCGAGATCCCCGAAGAAATAAGGGGAACGTACGCTGCTTTAGCGCACCCCGTAACCATCAAATACCTGAAAGATCTGGGCATCACAGCGGTAGAACTAATGCCTGTTCACCAGTTTGTGAATGATAGAGGATTACTTGATAAAGGGCTCACCAACTATTGGGGCTATAACACCATCGGCTTTTTCGCACCAGATGTGAAATACTCTGGCTCGGGTGTTTTGGGCGAGCAGGTGAAGGAGTTTAAAGAAATGGTGAAAGCCTTGCACAAGGCAGGCATTGAGGTAATACTGGATGTGGTTTATAATCACACTGCTGAGGGCAATCAGCTTGGCCCAACGCTTTCTTTTAAAGGCATCGATAATTCATCCTACTATCGCCTAACCGATGATAACAAGCGCTACTACATGGATTACACCGGCACCGGCAACACGCTGAATGCTATGCTGCCCAACGTACTCCGTTTTATTATGGATAGCCTGCGCTACTGGATAACGGAAATGCACGTAGATGGCTTCAGGTTTGACCTTGCCGCCACCCTGGCCCGCGAACTGCACGAAGTGAATCGCCTAAGCGCCTTTTTCGATATTATTCACCAGGATCCGGTGATCTCGCAGGTTAAACTCATTGCCGAGCCGTGGGATGTTGGCGAAGGCGGTTACCAGGTAGGTAAATTTCCACCGGGATGGGCCGAGTGGAACGGCAAATACCGCGACTCGATCCGCGATTATTGGATAGGTGCCGACAGCATGCTTGGCGAATTCGCGCAGAGATTAACCGGCAGCCCTGATCTTTACCAGGATGATTACCGCAAGCCAACCGCCAGCGTTAACTTCATTACCGCTCATGATGGTTTTACACTGAACGACCTGGTATCCTACAACGACAAACATAACGATGCCAACGGCGAGGATAATAACGACGGCGAAAGCCACAACCGTTCATGGAATTGCGGAGCCGAGGGGCCTACCGAAGACGAGGCAATAAACGCCCTCCGTGCAAGGCAAAAACGGAACCTGCTGGCAACCATGTTCCTGTCGCAGGGTGTACCGATGTTGGTTGCGGGCGATGAGTTTGGCCGTACACAAAACGGTAATAACAACGCTTATTGCCAGGATAATGAGATCTCGTGGCTTAACTGGGAAACGGCCGATAAGGAGCTGTTAGCGTTTACCCAAAAGTTGATAGCCCTCCGTAAAAAGCATCCAATATTCCGCCGCCGTAAATGGTTTCAGGGTTTGCCTATTATGGGCAAAGGCCTGGAGGATATTGCCTGGTTTCTACCCGAAGGCAATGAAATGAGCGAGGAGAACTGGAACCATGATTTTGCCAAATCATTAGGCGTATTTCTGAACGGCCGCGGCTTGCACCATATGGGGCCAAAGGGTGAACCTGTTATTGATGATAGTTTCTATATCATCTTCAACGCACACGATCAGCCTTTAGAGTATGTATTACCTCCTAAGATCTATGGCGACGACTGGAAAAAGATCATGGATACCGCCGACGATAATTTCAAAGAGCAGGTACTGAACAACGATGAAAAAATAACGGTACAAGGCCGTTCGGTGGTTTTACTGCAACATCCTATTATAACCCATGAATAATAAACCATTGCCCGGGGTTAGGTTTAATAATGATAACGAAGCCGAAATAGCGGTATGGGCGCCTGACGCAAAAAAAGCTGCGGTTATTGTAAATGATCAAGCCAGCCTTGATTTAAGCAGATCAGATTTTGGCTATTGGACATTGACTACCGGCAAACTGCAACCCGGCCATCGCTATCAATTTAAGCTTGATGATAAACAACCATTGCCCGACCCTGCATCCCTATCCCAACCAGATGGGGTGCATGGCTCGTCGATGGCTATAGATACCCGCGATTTTGAGTGGACGGACAACCAATGGCAAAACCCACCTTTGGATGATTATATCATTTATGAGTTGCACACTGGTACATTTAGTTCAGACGGAACATTTGAGGGTATCACCAAAAAACTCGATCACTTAAAACAACTGGGTATAACAGCTATCGAGATCATGCCGGTTGCTCAATTCCCCGGCGGCAGAAACTGGGGTTATGATGGCGTATTTACCTATGCTGTTCAAAATACATATGGAGGTGCCGAGGGATTAGCGAAACTGGTAGATGCCTGCCACCAGCAGGGCATAGCTGTGATATTGGACGTGGTTTATAATCACTTTGGTCCGGAAGGAAATTACTTTGGCAGCTACGGCCCTTACTTTACCGGCAAATACCACACCCCATGGGGAGATGCGCTAAATTTTGATGATGCCTGGTGCGATGAGGTTAGGCGTTATTTTATTGAGAATGTGTTGATGTGGTTCAGGGATTTTCATATCGATGCCTTGCGCTTAGATGCCGTGCATGCCATAAAAGATTTCAGCCCGAAACACATCCTGAAAGAAATAAAGGAAAACGTAGATGCGCTGATGGCCCAAACAGGCAGGAAACATCACCTTATTATAGAGTTTGACCTGAACGATCCGCTATACATCGACCCAATACAAAAAAGAGGTTATGGTATGGATGCCCAATGGATAGATGAGTTTCACCATGCCCTGCGTGTAACGGCCGGAGAGAAACGAGAGGGTTATTATTCTGATTTTGAGGGCATAGTCCAGCTGGCCAAATCATATAACGATGCTTATGTGTATGATGGCATTTACTCGCCGGGAAGGTTGAAAACTTTTGGCGCTAAGGCCAATGACAATCCGGGCAACCAGTTCATCGTGTTTTCGCAAAATCATGATCATGTAGGTAACCGCATGCTTGGCGAACGCAGCAGCCAGCTTTTCAGTTTCGAAATGCAAAAGCTAATGGCAGGCGCGGTAATGGTTAGTCCGTTTATACCGATGCTATTTATGGGCGAAGAATGGGCCGAAACTAATCCATTCCTGTATTTTGTGAGCCATACCGAACCGGAATTGGTTGAAGCCGTACGCAAAGGCCGCAAAGCCGAGTTCGCCTCCTTCCACGCCGAAGGCGAGGCTCCCGACCCGCAAGCCACAGAAACTTTTGAGCAATCAAAATTGCAATGGGAAATTTTGGAAAAGGACGGGTATAAACAAATGCTGGCTCTTTACAAAGCACTCATCAGCCTGCGGAAACAACTGCCCGCGTTAGCCACCCTCAACCGGAAAAATTTAAAAACCACAGTTAACGAAGCCGATAAAACCCTGTTGCTGGAGCGGTGGACAGACACGCAATCTATTTGTTGCCTCATGAATTTTTCGGACGAGGAGCAGCCTGTCAATCTCCCTGAAAATAAACAATGGGAGGTGGCGCTAAATTCTGCTGATACACAATGGAACGGTCCCGGCCCGGCTGCTTCCGGACTTGTCAGATCACAATCTATCATCATCTATAAAAACACTAATGTTTAACCCGGTAAGCACATATCGCATCCAGTTTCATAAAGAGTTTACTTTTCGACATTTTGAAAAGATCATACCTTATTTAGCTAAGCTGGGCATCCGCACGGTTTACGCCTCGCCTATATTTAAAGCGGTACCCGGTAGTACCCACGGTTATGACGGTACCGATCCGCTACAGATCAACCCCGAAATAGGCACCTTGGCGCAGCTAAAAAAGATCAGCGCGAAACTGAAAGCCAAAGGCATAAACTGGATCCAGGATATTGTGCCCAACCACCTGGCCTACCATCCGGACAATACATGGCTGATGGATCTGCTTGAAAATGGCCCGAAATCTAAATACAAACATTATTTTGAGCAAAGCCTTGATGATCCGAAGATTTTTAAAGGACCCATCATGTTGCCTTTTTTAGGTGATGATTTGGATACGGTTATTGATAATGGCGAACTTTCAATTGTACGGGTAAAAGATAAACTGTTTTTTAGCTACGGCGGGAGCCATTGGCCGCTTCAATCGGGATCATATCCGGCTAAAAATAAATCATTAGCTACAGTTAATAAAGATAAAGCGCTATTAAAATCAATAACCGCCAAACAACATTACCGGCTTTGCAGTTGGAAGGAAACCGACCAGCAGATCAACTTCAGGCGTTTTTTTACGGTGAATAGTTTGATCTGTATCAACATCCAGCACAATGAGGTTTTTGATCAGTATCATCAGCTTATTAAAACATTGATACAGGAAGAGATTTTTCAAGGCTTGCGCATAGATCATATCGACGGCCTATACGATCCTGGAAAATATCTGCGCCAACTGCGCCGCCTCGTGGGCGACGACACCTATATTATAGTGGAAAAAATACTGGAACACGGCGAGACCATGCCCTCATGGCCCATACAGGGCAACACAGGGTACGATTTTTTGGCGATAGTGAACAACCTGCTTACTAACCGTAAAAGCGAGCCTGTTTTTACCGCTTTCTACCAAAAACTTTCGGGCAACAATACCCCTGTGCAGGAACAGATCAGGCGAAAAAAAGCCTACATCCTGCATAAGCAAATGGGCGGTGAATTGGAAAACCTTACCAGCTTATTTATTGAATATGGGTTTGCCAAAGGATCCGATGTGCCGAAAGATTTAATTAAACGGGCTATAGCACAGTTGTTGATCTGCTGCCCGGTTTATCGTTACTATCAAGATCATCCGCCGATAAAAGAGATTTTTAAACAAGCTATCAGCATTAATCCCGAATTGAAGCCTGCGATAGCTTTGCTTAAAAAAGCATGGAAGGATAAAGAGAACCCTAAGGTGATCCGCTTTTTCAGGAGGTGTATGCAGTTTACCGGGCCGTTGATGGCAAAAGGGGTGGAGGATACGCTGATGTACACCTACAACCGTTTTATTGCCCATAATGAGGTTGGCGATACGCCGGATACTTTCGGGCTATCGGCAAACACTTTTCATAAAACGATGAAAAAGCGGCAAAAAAACTGGCCGCTTTCCATGAATGGCACATCAACCCACGATACCAAACGCGGCGAAGATGCCCGCGCCCGGTTAAACGTGATCACCGATATCCCTGATGAGTGGCTGCAAAAAGTAACCGAATGGCAAAGCCTTAACCAACCTCTGAAACAGAATAATGTGCCCGATGCTAACGACGAGTATTTTATTTACGAAACGATCCTCGGCACCTACCCCATGCCCGGTCAGGACGAAGACAATTATCCCGAACGCATGGAGCAATACCTCGAAAAAACTTTGCGTGAGGCCAAACTACATTCAGGTTGGGCCGAGCCTAATGAGGAGTACGAAGAAGGCACCAAGCAGTTTGTAAAAGAACTATTAAAACGCCGGGGCGATTTTTGGCAAAGCTTTAAAACCTTCCATCAAAAGGCATCAACGTTTGGTGTGGTTAATTCGCTATCGCAGCTGCTATTAAAATTAACAACGCCGGGCATGCCCGATATTTACCAGGGCTGCGAACTATGGGATTTGAGCATGGTTGACCCCGATAACCGTCGCGCTGTTGATTATGAACTCAGGAATGAAATGCTATCTGCAATACCTGATGTTTCTAAACTTTGGGCGGATAAATTTAATGGGCAAATCAAACAATGGCTTTTAACCGTGCTGCTACATGAGCGCAAAACACATCCTTTATTATTTGCCGAGGGAGAATATATTCCTTTGCAAGTTGAGGGAAGTTTGAAAACCAACCTTCTTGCCTTCGCCCGGAAATATAAAAACACTTGCTATATCATAGCGATACCGTTGGGTTTAGCTGGTATTAGCGATGAGGAGTTGAACATTAAATGGGACGATACTGCGATAGTTTTACCTGATGGATTAGATACACATTACCAAGACATCCTGCTTAATAAACCAGGTACAGCCAACGGTAGATTAGCGGCTTCGGGGCTTTTTGATCAGTTCCTCTTTGCTTTTTTGAAATTTGAAGACAAGCCAAATGAACGTGGTGCGGGAGTGTTGGTGCACATTACCTCACTGCCTTCTCCATTCGGGGCTGGCGATATGGGGCCGGGGGCTTTAAACTTCGCAGATGCATTGCACGAGGCAGGGCAAAAATACTGGCAGATATTGCCATTAAGCCCGGTGAATGATAAAGCGCAGTTTTCGCCTTACAGCTCATGGTCGGCTATGGGGGGAAACATTTCCTTGATCAGTCCGGAGTTATTGGTGGTTGATGGTTTGTTAAATCAGGGCGATCTTGATCCTTATATAGAAGAAGGTACTGATAAGGCCGATCTGGCGGCTACAGCCCGCGTGAAAGAACTCCTGCTTGATAAAGCATGGAAAAATTATGTTGCCGGTAGTGCAAACTGGTTAACAGAACCGTTCATTGCTTTTAGTAAAACAGAAGATGATTGGCTCAATGATTTTGCACTCTATTCGGTATTGAAATCAGTAAACAAAGGCTTACCATGGCATCAGTGGTCGGCTAAATACAAAATGCGCGATAAAAAAGCCCAGCAGGATCTCACGCAGAAAAACAACCTGAAAATTGAACAGGTTAAATGGCAGCAATTCATCTTCGCAAGGCAATGGAAAAAACTCAAACAACATTGCAATGATTTGGGCATAAATATTATTGGCGACCTGCCTTTTTATGTAGGTTACGATTCGGTAGATGTTTGGGCCAACCCGGAAATTTTTGATCTCAATAAAAACGGCGAGATGCAATCTGTCGCCGGTGTTCCGCCAGATTATTTTAATGCTGAGGGGCAGCTTTGGGGCATGCCTGTTTTTAATTGGGATAAGCTGAAACAACAAAGTTACGATTGGTGGGTTAAGCGCATCCAAAAAAACATTGAGCTATTTGATATAGTAAGGCTCGACCACTTTAGGGCATTTGCCTCCTATTGGTCGGTACCGGCAATTGAAACTACTGCCATCAACGGGCAATGGAAAAAAGCACCGGGAGATGATCTGTTCAGGGCATTGAAGAAACAACTTGGACGGCTACCTTTTATTGCCGAGGATCTGGGAGATATCGACGAATCCGTTTATCAGCTACGCGATAAATGGGAACTTCCGGGAATGAAGGTATTGCAATTTGCTTTTGGCACTGCAGCAGTATCAACCCACACGCCGCATAATTATACACCAAACCATGTAGCTTATACCGGCACACATGATAACAACACTACACGTGGCTGGTTTGATGATGAAGCCGGTAAAAAAGCCCGTAAAGAATTGGAACGTTATGCAGGTGTTAAAGTAAAAGCCAAAAATATTAATGAGGTATTTATAAAAACGGCATTTGCATCGGTGGCTAATACCGCAATAGTTCCCATTCAGGATTTGCTTGGTTTGGATGGGGATGCCCGCATGAACCAACCATCTACTACAGATGGCAACTGGGCATGGCGTTTAACCCCATCCGATCTGGAAGATCTACCTATAAAAAAACTTAAAAAGTTGACCACCTTTTATAACCGGAGCTAAGTTTAGCTCTGGTTACCTGATCCGGAATGAGATGCGTGGGCGCTTGTGTACGGGTTGTGTATCCGATTCCTGGCTATCGGCCGGGCGCACTACGATATTGCGGTCGTCTATTGGTGCGCCATCCAATTCTTTAATAGCCATTTCGGCGCGTTGCGGATCGGCCATTTCCAAAAAGCCAAAGCCTTTGCTTTTGCCGTTTTCCATTACAATTTTAGATGATAACACTACGCCAAATAAGGCGAATAACTGGCGGATGCCTTCGTTGGTAATATGGTACGGTAAATTGGCAACAAATATTTTCATGGGGATCAGGTATTTTAAAAGCCGCCATCGCAGGCAGCGTTATGCTTTTATAACATGTCGAAAAAAATCTTTGTTTAAAAAAATCTCAATTAATGCTTAAAACAGGCATTAGGATGACATTTCATGATCGGGGATAGCGGAAGATAAAGTAGATAAGCTAAAAACAAAAACCTATAAAAACAGCAAAGCCCCTGATGGGCAGGGGCCTTTACTAACCAATTATAAACCTAAATTATGAGAAGAGCTGTAGGAGAAGGAGTCGAACCTTCACGGAGTGGTTATTTCTATTGCTAAAAGTTTCCCAATTTCTCCGCCACCGCGACAAGGAGGTGTGTCTGCCAAAAATTTCACCATCCTACAGTGTGTAAGTCTTAAGTATTTAGTCTGGAGTTATAAGTCTTTTGACTTAAGACTTCTGACTTCGTACTTAAACTTGCTGTTGGGGAAGGATTCGAACCTTCACAGAGTGGTTAGCCCTTACGGGTTTTCCATGATCTCCGCCACCGGGACAAGGAGGTGTGTCTGCCAAAAATTTCACCACCCAACAATGTTTTTTCTTTTAAAGAACAGTAAGCATTTCCCTTTTGCTTGATACAAATTTAATAGGACTATCCGTTTCTTGCAAATATTTCAATAAAAATATTTTATTTTTAATCGAATTTTAATTAAACTTGTATTTCAATATAGATATTCAAATTTATGTCCCACAGAAAAGCTCAAAATTTAGAAATTGATAATCTCGACATCCAGATTTTATCAATATTGATGAAGAATGCTACCACTCCGTACACCGAGATAGCTAAAGAGTTGATTGTTTCTGGCGGAACCATACACGTGCGAATGAAAAAGTTGGAGGAGATGGGTGTAATAAAAGGTGCCAGCCTTGAGGTTGATCCACAAAAGTTAGGATATGACATCACCGCATTCCTCGGCATTTATCTTGAAAAAGGGTCACAGTACAATGAAGCTGTAAAGCAACTAAAAACCATTAAAGAGATTGTTGAGCTGCATTACACTACCGGCGAATGGAGCATTTTCGCGAAAATTGTTTGCCATGATACCACCCACCTGCGCGAAGTTTTGAACGAGCAGATCCAGGGTGTACGCGGCATTCAACGCACCGAAACTTTCATTTCGCTCGAAGAAAGCATCAGGAGGCAGATAACGCTGGAATAAAATTTTACTCACTTATTGAAACGCCCCTACCCTGGTTTTACCGGGATAGGGGCGTTATTTTTTTATAATGGTTGTGGGAAGCGGTGGCGTTTACCCACCATGTCATTGCGAGGTACGAAGCAATCGCATACTCTACAGAGTGATTTTGCCGTTTTTGGTGTTGTCACCAACAACTCTGCGCCACGCATTACTGCGATAGTACTTCGCAAAAAAGGCGAGGGTACTAATGTTGTTGGTGACAACACCAACAACGGCGCGAGCGATTTGTCATCCTGAGGTACGAAGGATCTTCTTCGCCCTGCAAATCCGCTTTGCGTGGCGAAGAAGATCCTTCGCTATCGCTCAACATGACAAATTATGTTATGCCAAGCAACTGCTTATGCTTACAACTTAAACTTACCTTTCAAAGCAGCCAGTTTCAAAGCCATATCCGTTTCCGGCTCACGCTCCTGGCGCTTGTTATTAAAGTTTGGTTTATTACCACCACCTTGAGGCCTGCGATCGTCATTACGGCGGGGCTGATCCGAAGGGTTCTTATCGTTTTCTTTCATTGATAAAGCGATCCGCTTACGGTTCACATCAACTTCGGTAACTGTCACCTCTACTTTTTGATGCACCTTCAACACTTCGTTAGGATCTTTAATATAACGGTTAGTGATCTGGCTCAGGTGCACTAAGCCGTCCTGGTGAACGCCGATATCAACAAAGGCACCAAAGGCTGTAATATTGGTAACGATGCCCGGCAGTTTCATGCCCACTTTCAAATCGCCAATAGCATTTACACCATCGGTAAAGCTGAAAGCTTCAAACTGCTCACGTGGGTCGCGGCCTGGTTTGGCAAGCTCTGCCATGATATCGTTAAGGGTTGGTAACCCCACAGTTTCTGAAGTGTATTTTTGCAGCGGGATGCTTTTGCGGAGGGTTGGGTTGCTCATCAAATCTTTTACCGAGCATTTCATATCGGTAGCCATTTGTTGCAGCAAGCCGTAACGTTCCGGGTGTACGGCGCTGCTATCCAACGGATTTTCGGCATCGTGGATGCGGAGGAAACCTGCCGCCTGCTCAAATGCCTTATCACCCAAACGCGGAACTTTTTTCAATTGGTCCCTACGTTTAAACGCACCGTTCTGATTACGGTATTCCACAATATTCTGTGCCAATTGCGGACCGAGGCCCGATACATAAGCCAAAATCTGTTTAGATGCCGTATTCAACTCAACACCAACCGCGTTCACTGCGCTGATCACGGTATCATCCAATGATGTTTGCAGTTTATTTTGATCAACATCGTGCTGGTACTGACCTACACCAATTGATTTCGGGTCGATCTTTACCAATTCCGCCAACGGATCCATCAAACGGCGACCGATTGATACCGCACCTCTCACAGTAACGTCATGATCAGGAAACTCTTCCCTTGCCACTTCTGATGCTGAATAGATAGATGCGCCGCTTTCGTTCACCATTACAATGGTAGCGCCCGGCAAATTCAGGTTACGTACAAAAACTTCTGTTTCGCGGCCTGCTGTACCATTGCCTATGGCAATAGCCTCGATATTATATTTTTGATAAAGGTGTTGAATAGTTTTCTCGGCCTCACGCGCCTGGCCTGCGCCGGTATGCGGATAAACGGCTGTATTTTCCAACAGTTTACCTTGTTCATCCAGACAAACCAGTTTACAACCGGTACGGAAACCCGGATCGAGCGCCATTACCCTTTTCTGCCCAAGTGGCGCACTTAGCAAAAGCTGACGTGCATTCTCGGCAAATACCCGGATCGCCTCTTCATCGGCTTTCTTTTTGGTAAGCAAACGTACTTCTGTTTCCATCGATGGTTTTAGCAAACGCTTGTAACCATCAGTTATAGCTAAACGCACTTGCCCAGAAGCGGCATTGTTCGCTTTTACAAAGCTACTTTCCAGTATTTCAAGCGCGTCATCTTCTTCAGGTTTTAAATCGAGGTATAAGATCTCCTCTTTTTCGCCGCGGCGCATAGCCAGCACCCGGTGTGAAGGTGCCGATTTAACCGGCTCGCTCCACTCAAAGTAATCTTTATATTTAATACCTGCTTCTTCTTTACCCTCTACCACACGCGAAGCAAATGTTCCTTTTTCTACAAACAGTTCACGGACGCGGGTACGCACCTCTGCGTTCTCGGCAATGGTTTCGGCAATGATATCCCTTGCACCGGCCAAAGCTTCTTCAACGCTGGCTACACCTTTTTCATCGCTAATGTATTCGGCAGCTATCAGTTCTGGATCTTTATTTTGTTGTTCCAGGATAATATCGGCCAACGGTTGCAGGCCTTTTTCGCGGGCTGCTGTAGCGCGGGTTTTGCGCTTAGGGCGATATGGCAGATAGATATCTTCCAGCGTAACCATGGTTTCGGCCTCGTTGATCTGCTTTTCCAATTCGGGCGTTAACTTGCCCATATCAGTAAGCGATTTCAGGATAGCCTCGCGGCGTTTATCCAGCTCGCGCAGTTGTTGTACACGATCGCGGATGGTGGTTACCTGTACCTCGTCCAAACTGCCGGTAACCTCTTTACGGTAACGGGAAATAAACGGAACCGTTGCTCCTTCATCAAGTAACTCAACCGTGGCGGTTACCTGCTTCTCGGCCACAGAAAGCTCCGCGGCAATTATTTTATAATGAATACTCATAATCAAAATTCGGATTGCGAAGTTGGGGCAATCGGCTTACAATTCAAAAAAAGATTGTTAACAATGGGTTGAAAGATTTTGATTGGCTGGTTTTATCTTTTAGACAAGGTACAAAAAAGACGTCATTGCGAGGTACGAAGCAATCCCCGACTTTACAGGGCCGACTTGTATGGCCTCTATTCATATTGGGGATTGCTTCGTAACTCGCAATGACGCGCGGAGGAGTAATTGTTTAAAGCAATGTTAAGCTTGTAAATCAACCAACTTTTCAGCCATCACCTCACTAATTTTCCTATACGAATCAAAAGTCCAACCGGCAACGTGCGGGCTTAACAGCACTTTACCACTTTGTTTCAATTCATCAAACCAAGTTTGCTCGGAAAGCGATGGGAATTTTTCAACTTCAAGCACATCCAATCCGGCACCTAAAATTTTGCCCTCGCGGATGGCGTTTAATATCGCTGATACTTTAGCGGTTTTTCCGCGGGATGTGTTCAGGAAAAATATCGGTTTTTTAAAGTGGAAAAGGTATTCATCATCAACCAGTCCGTTGGTTTCGGCGGTTAGGGGGATATGTAAGCTAAGCACATCGCTATGTTTCACAATTTCTTCCATGCTCACTTCGCGGGCATATTTATCGCTGAAGCCGGTTTTATATTTATCGTAAGCTATAACATTTACCTGGAAACCCGAAAGTTTGCGGGCAAAGCTGCTACCCATGTGGCCGTAGCCAATAATACCTATGGTTTTGCCTTTCAATTCGTAACCACGATTGGCTTCACGTTTCCATTCGCCATTGCGGATCTCGGCATCGCCACGGTTTAAATTATTCATCAGTGATAGCAACAGGCCAATAGCATGTTCGCCCACGGCGTCCGAGTTACCTTCGGGCGCGTTGATCAGGTTAATGCCTTTTTCAAGCGCGTAGGCTTCATCAATATTATCCATCCCGGCACCGGCGCGGGCTATAAATTGTAAATTGGTAGCTGCATCAAGCACAGCTTTATCAACCCTGAATTTTGAACGGATCACCAACCCGGCATAATCGCCTATGATCTGCATAGCTTCGTCCACCTTAATCAGCGGACGGTAATCGCAGGTGTAACCTTTAGCTTCGGCCATTTCCATAAATATGGCATGCACATCATCAACAATCAGAATATTATTTTTCAACGCAGTATTAATTTTTGTATGAGGGGATAAATTTACGAATTGCTACAGTATTAGCTGATAGGGTTTTATAAATGATGATGATTTTTACTTTGGGGATAGAAAACCGTAGAATTAGCGTGGGCTAAGTGATAATATAAAACAAAAAGCGGCGGCCTGTGCGATTCCCTCCCTTGGGAGGGTGTAGGGAGGGGTTTCGTCACCTTGCATATTCGTTGGCAAGGCGCATAAACCCCTCCCTGCCACAACACAACCCCTCGCGCCCCTCCCCAAGGAGGGAACTAAAACAAAAAAGCCCGGCGTTTTCACACCGGGCTATAAATTATTTTATCGATGCCGCTTAATTAGCAGGCTGGCCACCAACGCTGGTAAACTTGTTATCCAGGCTAATGTAATCTGTGATGATCTGACCGGCTTCGCGTTTTACAAAATCCAGGTCTTCGTTTTTAGGTTTAGTTTGGCCTTTTTTAAGGGCTGGTAAACCTAAAGCTACACGACGCAAGTTGTTACGTTGAAATGCTTTTTCCTCGTCTTCGTCGCGTTGTTTTTTCAGATCCGATTCTTTAAGCGAGATGCTATCATCAGCGTCACGTTTTTTAAATTCAGCAATATCTTCTAACAAATACTTGTAGCTGTCACTGCTGGCCATACGCTGGTCGTGCAGTTTTTTAAGCTGAGGCAACACCGGATTGAAATCGCCAACTTTAGTAAAGTCGGATTTAGCGATGATATCAAATGGCATAGCCGATGGCTCGGTATCCTCACCATATTTATCCAAAGGAATAACCGATGGGAAAGAAATATCCGGTGTTACACCTTTATGCTGTGTTGAATTACCGCTGATACGATAGAACTTAGCGATAGTTAGATTAAGCTGGCCGTAAGTGCTTTGGCTGCCGGTCATGGTGGTCGTAGTTTTTTTGCCGCCACCTACAACATTGGCAATTTTATTACGCAATGATGAGCCTATCACCCTATCCAGATCGATAGCGCTTTGCACCGATCCTTTACCGTAAGTTTGAGTACCTAAGATCAAACCGCGACCGTAATCCTGGATCGCACCAGAGAAAATTTCAGAAGCAGAAGCGCTGAAACGGTCAACCAAAACAGCCATCGGGCCTGTATAAGTAACGGCAGGGTCTTCGTCCTTATCAACCTCAACCTGGTCTTTAGTGTCACGTACCTGTACTACCGGGCCGGTTTTAATGAACAAACCTGTAAGCTCAATGGCTTCCATTAATGAACCACCACCGTTTTCACGCAAGTCGATCACCAAACCATCTACGTTTTCTTTTTTCAACGAATCGAGAATGGCCTTAACGTCGTGCGTTGTGCTCTTGTAGTTAGGGTTGCCTGCTTTGTAATCGTTAAAATCGATATAGAAGGCCGGGATGGAGATCACACCAATTTTAACGGTTTTACCGTTGCTATTATAAGTACGGATCTCTTTTTTAGCCGATTGATCTTTCAGGATAATTTTTTCGCGAACCATTTCAACAATCTTCGGTTTGCTTGAAGCGCTTACACCGGCAGGCAAAATTTCCAGCCTTACAGTTGTGCCTTTAGTACCACGGATAATAGCTATAGCATTATCTACACGCCAGCCTACAACATTTTGGAACTCGCCGGTTTTACCTTGTGCTACGGCAACAATGCGGTCGTCAACACTTATCTGGTGGCTTTTATCAGCCGGGCCGCCCGGTACTATAGTTTTAATGGTTACGTACTCGTTCTCTACCTGTAAAGAAGCACCTATACCTTCAACCTGGCGCGACATTTCGATATTGAAATTAGCCGCGTTTGATGGGTTAAAGTAGTTGGTGTGCGGGTCGATAGCCTCGGTAAAGGCATCCATAAAGTACTGAAAAACGTCTTGGTTAGAGAGCTTGTTGGTTTGGGTCAACAGGTTTTCGTAACGTTTTTTAAGTGTTTCCTTGTTTTTGGCCATGTCGTCTTTGGCCAGTTTAAGGTTCAATAGGTCGTATTTTACACGCTGGGTCCACATGGCATCCATATCGCCTTGCGTTGCTATCCATGGCAATTTATCACGATCGTAAACAAAAGTTTCGGTTTTATTAAAGTCGAAGTTTTTGTTGATCTGATCTATCGAATATTTTATGTGCTCGATATATCTTTTTTGAAAAACGTTGAAAATATAAAAAGCATCGTTAAGGTTACCAGCTTTAATATCATCATCCAGTACGGTTTTATATTTTTCAAAATCTTTAATATCCGATGCTAAAAAATAGCTGTGATTTTCATCTAACGATTTGATATAACGATCATAAATAATTGCCGAAACAGAATCGTTCAGCTCAACCTTTTTATAGTTGTAGTTGGCAATAAGCGAGGCAACCTGTTTACAAACAATACTTTGTTGCTCGTCGGGTTGCAGATCATTTGATCCTGTTACTTTAACAGGCTTTGATGGCGATGCTTTACATGCAAGGGCGGTGGCAAGCACCAATAATAAATATAGCTTCTTAAACATATCTTTAACAGTGGTTAAATCGGGGTTGGTGTAAAACATCAATACTTGTGCCTATTTTTAGTTTGCTAATGTAAAATAAAAAAGAGACAGTCAAAATGCTGTCTCTTAATAACTAATAACAATATTACGATTATGTTTTACTTATAGTATGCAAGCAACACCATTTTACGCTTTTGTTACAAAAAAATTATTTGTTATCCGTTTTTATACCTGCATCGGCAGTTTCGGGATAGCGGGGGGCTGCGTGTGGTTGTTTAAACTTGGTGTCTTGTAAATAGCGCGTTTTTTTATCAACCAGGCCCAGATCATAGCTCAAACCTTTGCTAACAGCCAGCTGACGGGCTTCGGCAAGGTCTTTTTTTGATTGTTCATAGTCTCCGTAATCGGCTTTAACCGAGGCCAGATCAAGCAGATTGGCAATGGTGTGCCTGTCGTCATTTTGCTGGCGCGATATGGTGATGCTTTGCAGCAGGAACCATTTAGCTTCGGCCAGTCGGTTTTGTTTCATGTACATTTGTGCCAGATCGCTAAAGTTATAGCTTGCCGCGTTATATACATGGAAACGCATATTATGCTGTGCCGTTTTCATAACCGATGCCTCGATCATGGCCAGTACATAAGGTGTATGCTCAATAGTGGTTGGCGGGATCTTTACCTTGGCAATAGCCATAACAGGCAGGCGTTTAACCGAGTGGTTAACCGGGGCTTCAACCTGCGCGTAACGGGTATGCTTTTTAAAAGGGTTGTATTTGTACCACTGTGCTGATGCATTCAGGCCAACAGCGCACAAAATAATTAGTAGGAAATATCTCATCTAATCTTTTTCCTGGGTTTAACTGTATAATTTTAAATTAATCAGCTTAACAAATGTAATTATTTGTTAATGGGAAAACAATACCCATAAAGTGGTAACATCAACGTAAACGCCTAAATGCTACGGTTATTTTACAGGGGTTGAATTTTAACCTTTCTACGGAAAAAATAAATTTATGTTTTAGTTAAAAACCTCTACATCGCCATCGTGCAATGCCCAAACCATATAAGGATGCGTATCCGAGTGATAGATCTGCCCGTCGGCAGTAATACCTATAATGCCTGCAAAGCCATCGTAAGGTTTCATTTCATCAAGCGTTTTTTCGGTAGCCAACATTAATGGAGTACCATCTGTTACGCGGGTAACAATTTTTGTAGCTACAGATCCACTCACAATATCTTCACCAACACCCGTGCACGAGATCCCGGCAAAAGCATTGGCATAATTACCTGCCGTAGTAGCCGAATCGCTAACACGACCTGGAATTTCAAAACCTTTACCACCTGTGCTGGTTGCCGCTGCGAGGTTGCCGCTAATATCTAAAGCTACGCAACCTACGGTGCCTAACCTTATGGAGTCGCTTAGTTTTTGTTCGTATTCGTGGCGGCGTTGCGGGGTTTCGGGATTATAATAGGTATGGCCGTTTTCTATAGCGAAATCGCATGCACCTTTACCGCTAAGCACACGATCATCATATTGTTGCAGTTTTTCAGCTACGCAGATGGGGTTTTTAACATCTTCGATGTTGATAACACCCGAAAAACGTTGGGTTTTGCCATCCATCAAGGCTGCGCTAAGGCGAATTTTGCCGTCGCTTTGAATTTGCGAGCCTGTGCCGGCGTTAAAAAGTTCGCAATCTTCCAGCAGCCTCACGGTGTACACTACCGTTTCTACAGCAGTATGGGTTTGCAGGTATTTGTAACCTAACTGCACTATGCCGCTCAAAGCCTCTTGTTTGGCCAGCTTAACTTCCTGGTTGGTGAGCGATTCGCTAAAAAAACCGCCGTGAATAATTATTTTCATAATTATAATTTAAGTAGATGTACCTGCATAAATAAGGCCAGGCTATTTTTATAAGAACTTTATGCAGTATTAATTATTGTAAAAGGTTACTGCCCGGTACATGAATAAAAGTACCTTCTTCAACCTTCATATTCTTTTTAATAATGAGGCGGTGCTGTACAAGGTCGTATTTATCAAATATCGACATTACGTGCACCTTTAGGTTTTCGATTGATACCGGCGAACCTAACTCCACATCGTATATATTGGTGGTAACAATGCTACGGCCATCAACCAAAATGATCAATCCGGAGCCAATGGCTTCCATCATGTAACCTTCGGTGATAAGCAAGCCAGTATCCTCGCCCAAACCAATCCCTAAAATACCGGGGTTAGTAGCCACCGCGTACATCAACCTGCCTATGCGGCCGCGTTGTACAAAGTGCGTATCAACAATAACAGAATCGATAAAACCTAAACCGGCTGTAATTTGTACCTCTCCTTTAACCAGAGCCGCGTTGCTTTGCCCGCGGTAGATCATATGAGTTGAAGCCGCCGCCGCGCCTGCCGATGTACCGGCTATTACAAAGTTTTCTTTTTGATAACGATGTTTCAGGATCTGCAAAAACTCGGTACCGCCGAAAATTGCAGTGAGCCTGAGCTGGTCGCCGCCGCTAAACATTACTACATCGGCTTTGCGTACTCTATCTAAATATTCCTTATTACCGGCGTCTTCGCGATTACGGATATGTAGCACATTTACGTTGGTTACATTCAACTGCCCAAATGCTTTGATATACTCCTCGCCAACTAACTCCGGAATTTGCGAAGCGGTGGTAATCACTTCAATTTGTGATCCTTCGTGTTTGGCCGATTCATTAATAATGCGGCGCAATATGCCTTGTTCAAAAAATTTGATATAATCAGGCTGTAAAATGTGCTCCTGCAGGGTTACATTGCTCCCCATATCAACCGCACCACCTATAATTATCAGCTTACCTTTCGGAACTATCATAGTTTTTTTACAATATCTTAATACATCCAATACAAATTAAGAAAAAAACATGCACAAACACAGGATTTAATAATAAATAATGGCTTTTCGTCATCAAAAGTTTTATTCGGCTGTTATGTTTTTATAGCTTTAAAGGAAATTTCCCCATAAAAATTAGCAGCATACATCATCACATGAAGATTGAAAATATACAGGTACTACGCGGACCGAACATCTGGAGCATCAGGCGCAAAAAATTAATTCAAATGCGCCTGGACTTGCAGGAGATGGAACACCGCCCCAGCAATGAAATACCCGGGTTTTATGAGCGCCTTGAAAAATTATTGCCTTCGCTTTATAGCCACCGCTGCTCGCCGGGAGTACCGGGAGGTTTTTTTCAGCGTGTGATAGCAGGCACATGGATGGGGCACGTAATTGAACACATAGCCCTGGAGATCCAAACCCTGGCCGGTATGGATACCGGTTTTGGCCGCACCCGCGAAACCAAAACCAAAGGCGTATATAATGTGGTGTTCGCTTACCTGGAAGAAAAGGTTGGCGTGTTCGCAGCCGAATCGGCCGTTCGTATTGCCGAGGCTTTGATCGCCGGCGAGGATTATAACCTTGAGGCTGATATCCAGCAAATGCGCGAGATACGGGAGAATACCCGTTTGGGCCCAAGTACAGGATCGATAGTTGAAGAAGCCATCTCGAGGGATATCCCATGGATCAGGCTCAATAACCAATCGCTGGTACAATTAGGCTACGGTAAAAATCAGGTACGTTTCCGCGCTACCATGACCGAGAAAACCAGCAGCATCGCTGTTGATATTGCCAGTAACAAGGAAGAAACCAAACGTTTACTACAGGAGCAGGCTATCCCGGTAGCTAAAGGCGTTACCATATCATCGGCTTCGGCTGTGCCGGATGCTATTAAAAAAGTAGGCTTCCCTTTGGTGTTTAAACCACTTGATGGGAACCATGGCCGCGGTATCTCTATCAATATAAAAACTGAAGAAGAAGCAATTGCTGCTTACGAGCATGCAGCGCGTATATCTCGCCGCGTAATTGTAGAGCGTTATGTTACCGGCTTCGATTTTAGGGTGTTGGTAATTGATAATAAAATGGTAGCCGCAGCCCTGCGCAAACCGGCCCACGTTACCGGCGATGGCCAACTAAATATTCAACAACTCATCGACCTTGAAAATACCGACCCACGCCGTGGTTATGGCCACGAGAATGTGCTTACCGAAATTTCGGTAGATAGGGATACGCTTGATCTGTTAGAGAAAAAGGGTTATACCCTCGAAACTGTGCCTGCCAAAGATGAAGTAGTTTATGTAAAATCGACCGCCAACCTTAGTACAGGCGGTACATCTGTTGATGTTACCGACCATGTGCACCCGCAAAATATTTTTATCTGCGAACGGATCTCTAAAATTATCGGTCTGGATATTTGCGGTATCGATATTATGGCCGAAAACCTTACCGAACCGCTTACCGATACCGGAGGCGTGATATTAGAGGTTAACGCTGCACCTGGCTTCAGGATGCACATTGCCCCAAGCGAAGGTTTACCACGTAACGTAGCTGGGCATGTGATAGATATGCTTTACCCGGCCGGTAAATCGGCCCGTATTCCTATCATAGCCGTTACTGGTACCAACGGTAAAACCACTACTACACGTTTGATAGCCCACATTGTTAAAAACAATGGCCATAGGGTTGGTTTTACCACATCAGATGGTATTTACGTGCAAAACAACATGATGCTGAAGGGCGATACCACTGGTCCGGTAAGCTCCGAATTTATTTTAAAAGACCCTACTGTTGATTTCGCCGTATTAGAAACTGCCCGTGGTGGATTGCTTCGTTCAGGCTTAGGTTTTGGCCAGTGCGATATCGGCGTTATTACCAATATCCAGGAAGATCACCTTGGCCTTGCAGATATCCATACCCTTGAGGATTTGATGCGTGTTAAAAGCGTAGTGATCAACTCGGTGAAAAAAGATGGCTGGGGTATTTTAAATGCTGATAATGAATACTGCGTACGCATAGGCAAAAAGGCGGAATGTAACATCGCCTACTTTAGCCGTAACGAAAATAACCCGATAATTAAAGCGCATTGCAAAAAAGGTGGCATCGCCGCCATTTGCGAAAACGGCTTTATCACCATACAGAAAGGAGACTGGAAGATCCGCGTACAGCGTACCATCCTGATCCCCCTTACTTTTGGTGGTACCGTACCTTTCATGATCGAGAACGTGCTGGCTGCAACATTAGCTACCTTTTTATGGGGATTTAAAACCGAGGATATCAAGATCTCGCTCGAAACATTCATCCCATCGGCATCGCAAACCCCTGGCCGTATGAATATCTTTGAGTTTAAAGATTTCCGTTTCATGATCGATTTTGCCCACAATCCTGATGGCTATACCGGCATCAAGGAATTTTTAAGGCATATCGATTCGCCGCTTAAAATAGGCATAATTGCCGGCACAGGCGACAGGCGCGATGAGGATATCCGCGAGCTGGGCAAGCTTTCGGCCGAGATGTTTGATTATATCATCCTTCGCCAGGAAAAACACCTGCGCGGCCGTACTGCCGAAAATATTATCGGCCTATTGAAAGAAGGTATCGCTTCGGTTGACACGAACAAACAGGTTGAGGTAGTACCAAAAGAAGTTGACGCCATAAAACATGCCATGAGCTTGGCCCGCCCCGGCACATTCATTACCGCGCTAAGCGACGTTATTGATAACGCTATTGAAACCGTACAAGATTACCAGGAGCAGGAGAGGAATGGATTGTTTAATGCTTAAATGCCCCTAAGTAGGGTACTTTTGAAAAGTATATTTTTAATGCGTTGGCTTTGCCAACGCATTTTTGTTTTAGGATTTGAGGTTTCCCCATTAGAATAATAATCCATGAATTGACCATTGGCAAATTATCGCTTACATATTGACTCACCCCGACTTCGCTACGCTCGCCACCCCTCTCTACGCTGCGCGTAAAGAGGTGATTTTTAGTTTTTTACCCTCTTTGCGGCTTGCCGGAGAGAGGGTGGTCCAGCGTAGCGTAGACTGGGTGAGTAGATTGTCCGGCACGCTATCAAGTCGTTTTCAACTTATGCCTTTTTCATGGCCTATTACTCCCTTTCGGGGGGCTGGTGCTGACAGGTAATAATGCCACAACAACATCGCTGCTATAGTACGGTAAGGTTTCCACTGCTCAGTTAGTACCAATAACTCTTCTTTGTTGGTTTCTTTGGGCAGATTTTTTACCCGTTTCATGGCATTTACCGCAGCCAAATCACCGAGAGGGAAAACATCCGGATGCTGTAATACAAACATCAAATAAACATCAACTGTCCAATTGCCGATGCCTTTAAGTGCGGTTAGTTTTGTGCGGATGATATCATCGGGCATTTGTTCCATCGCTTCAAGATCGATCTGCCCGCTGATGATGGCTTCGGCGAGATACCGGATATATCCAGTTTTTTGGCGGCTGCAATAGCAGGCTTTAAACTCTTCGTCGGTTAATAGTAAAACCCTTGCCGGGGTTATTTCCTGTACCCGTTCTCTTAATTTATTTAATGCCGATAATGCGGAGGCCAACGATACCTGCTGCTCTAAAATAATATGCACCAACGTTTCAAATGTATTTGGCCTTGACCATAGTGGAGGATAGCCATGGTTTTGGATGATCTCGGCCAGATCGGGATCACCTGCTGCAAGTTTATCGCAGATGGCATGATAATTTGAATGAGAAAACCGCGCGAACATAGGTTGATATTATACTATGCAAGATGCGGCATTGCTACTGGAATTGCAAAGGATTTTACATAAACGCAAAACGCCCCGACAGATTTTGCCGGGGCGTTTTTGTGTAGGGTATTCATGAGTTTTACGGCACGATCGCTTAGAAAATTTTAAAACCAACGCTTAACGCCCAAAGGTTTTGACGTTTAGCAAAGCTATCGCTCACCTTGGTCAGGCCGCCTTCGTAACGCAGATCGGCAGTGATGGCTCCTATATCAACACCTGCACCGGCCTGGAAGCCTATATTGCTTTTGTTGAAATCGCTGAATGCATTACCAACATTATCTGGCACGCTATTGCTTTGATTAAGGGTGTAGGTATAAATAGGGCCTGCCATAATACGGAAGTTCAGGTCCTTTTCGCCAAATGATTTACCTATCAATAACGGAACATTTAAATTAGTAAACCTTACCCTGCCGCTGAATGCGGTATTATTTTCGTTCGAATCAAATTTACCGCCTGTACCGCTCAAATAAAGCTCGGGTTGTAAATAAACGCTGTTACCTACGCGGGCAAATAAACCGGCCTGGTAACCGGTCAGGGTTTTGTCGCTAAGATCATCAAAGTGGACTTTCGAAAAATTGACGCCACCCTTAACTCCTAATGAGAACTGTGCTTTTGCGCTGATGCTTGCCGCAATCATTATTAGCGCGCTTAATAGATACTTTTTCATGTTTTTCGATGTTTGTAATGTTGTAAACGCTTGTGTATCTTAAAAATTACATTCGGCATTTACACCCTTAGTTAAAATTGGTTTATAACCCGGTCGTTATTTTGACCGTATTACGGATTAACAATACCCGAGCCAAACATTTAAACACCGCCAACGGGTATTTTTTATATTTTTGCCTAAAATAAATTTGAACATGGCCGAGATCAGTATAACCAACAAAGATTGGGAACGCGTAAAGATCAAAATTCAACGTAAATACAACCACCTAACCGACGAGCAGTTAAAATACAGCGAAGGACAGGAAGAAAGCCTGATTACCAGGTTGATGGATCTGGTAAACCGCGATCGCAAATATGTGGTTTTCACCTTAACCAAGGCTTTGGTTAATATTGATACCAACAGGCTGTAAAATAGGACACAGGCGTTATAAAAACTGGCTTGCTTTTTTGTATTTTTATTTTTTTTAGGATTAATGATGAAACAGGGTACAGTGATCAAAAAAATATACAAAAGGTCTGGTTTAATTGCCGGGATAGCTATTCTGGCTACCGGCGCATTAGCATTTAACGACGACCTGTTCCAGATCTCTAAAAACCTTGATGTTTTTGCCTCGGTTTATAAAGAGGTTAATATCAATTATGTTGATGACATCAACTCGGCAAAGCTGGTAAAAACCGGCGTTGATGCCATGTTAGATGGCCTTGACCCTTATACCGAGTTTGTACCCGAATCGGAAATTGAAGATTACAAGCTTCATTACGTAAGCACGCAGTACGGTGGCATTGGTGCCAGTATTTTTCTGCGTAACCAAAAAGTTTACGTATCAGATGTATTCGCGGGCTTCCCGGCTCAAAAGGCGGATGTACACCCCGGCGATCAATTACTGAAAATAAACGACGTTGACCTTAACGGCAAAGATAACGACCAGGTAAGCGGATTGCTGAAAGGCTCAAAAGGCGCGCCTATCAAACTGCTCATCAAACGGGACAATACCCAGCAGCCTTTCGAAAAAAATCTTATCCGAGATGAGATCAAACAGCCCAATGTATCCTACTTTGGTATGGTTGATGGCAATATGGGTTATATCAAACTCGATAAGTTCCTCGAAAATTCTGCTGCCGAAGTTACCAATGCTCTCACCGAAGTAAAAAAGAAAAACCCTAACGGCATTATCCTCGATCTCCGCTCGAACGGTGGTGGTATTTTGCAGGAAGCTGTCAAGATCGTTAACCTTTTTGTGCCGAAGGATGTAGAGATCGTATCGCAAAAAGGAAAAATAAAAGAAAAGAATTTCACCTACAGTACCATAAGTGCCCCGCTTGAGCCTAACCTGCCACTGGTAGTGTTGGTTAACAGTCACTCTGCATCGGCCAGCGAAATTGTTGCCGGTTCATTACAGGATCTTGATAGGGCGGTGATCATCGGTCAGCGGAGCTACGGCAAAGGTTTGGTACAGCAAACATTCAACTTACCGTATAATAGTTTGGTGAAGATTACCATTGCTAAATACTACGTACCATCGGGCAGGTGTATCCAGGCGCTGGATTATACGCATCGTAAGGATGATGGCAGCGTATTAAAAGTGGCCGATTCGCTGATCCACGAGTTTAAAACTAAAAACGGTCGCTCTGTTTATGATGGCAGCGGCATCTATCCGGATCTGTTCATCAAACAGGAAAAATTTGCCAACGTTACCCAGGCGTTGGTGGGCAAGCTGCTGATATTTGATTATGCTACGGTTTACCGCGATAAGCATGCAAAAATTTCGGATGCGCGCTCGTTTAAACTATCAGATGGCGAGTACAATGATTTTGTAAAATACCTGGCTGATAAAAATTACAACTACACCACCTCGTCAGAAAAATTGCTGAATACGCTAAAAGAAGAAGCCTCGAAAGAGAAGCAATTCACCGAGATCCAGGCTGAGTATGATGGCCTGCGCACCAAGCTCCTCGCCAATAAAAAGAACGATCTTACCCAGCATAAAGACGAGATAAAACAAGTACTCGAAAACGAGATAGCATCCCGCTACTACTTTGAAAAAGGCCGCTACGAAACCAACTTTAAATACGATAAAGAACTGGCCCAGGCTGTTAAAACCATGCAGGATAAAGCCCAGCTTGCATCTATATTAAAAGGCGAAGGCAGTTATAAAGTTATCGGTAAACCGGTATTAGCTATGGCAGGTAAAAAAGCTGCTGATAAGGATAGCGACGACGATAATTGATTATCAGGCATTTCTCAATCTCTTTCATCATTGTAACTGATTAGTTACCCGTTGTAACATACATTGCACTAAACCTTCATGGCCTTGTTATTGTCATACCTACAAACAAAACGATAACACAACATGAAAAAGATAATATTAACAGCTGCCATTTTAGTAAGCAGCTTAACTGTAAAAATAGCCAGCGCCCAAATCAGTTTAAACATTAACATTGGCAGCCAGCCCGAGTGGGGTCCTGTAGGTTACGATCATGCAGATTATTATTACCTGCCCGATATTGATGCCTACTACGATATCAATGCCCACCAGTACGTTTACTACGATAACAATGTTTGGGTACACGGCGGTGTATTGCCTCCACGCTTTGGCAATTACGATGTTTACCACAGCTACAAAGTTGTAGTGAATGAACGTAACCCATGGGTACGTAACGATGTTTACAAACGTAAATATGCTTCATACCGTGGCCGTCATGATCAGGTAGTGATTCGCGATAGCCGTGATGTTAAATACAAAAATCATTGGGTTGAAAAGAAAACCGTACGCAGGGTTGATAACCGCCGCGACCATGATAACCGCGACAACCGTCATAACGACCGTGACCACCGCAACCGCCACTAAGGTTTAAGATTGTTATATTTTGATTGTTTTTATAAAGGACTGTCCTCTTTTGAGGTCGGTCCTTTTTTTATTAAATGTGTCGCATTTCATCGGGTTGGGCATTATCATCAATCGGCACAGAACTTGTCGTTAATGTCACACTTCAGTTAATTTATACAGATATACCGTTGTACTTTATAGTAAACAAGCATTATATCCGTTATTTAGTTAACTGGTTTATTTGTTAAATTTAAAAAACCAAAATTACCTCTATGAAATACCGGATATCCTTTTTGGCGCTGCTTGCAGTAGCAGTTTTAGGCCAAAGTTGCGTTAGCAGTAAAAAGTACAAAGAACTGGATGCTAACTACACTCAATTACAAAACAGTACAAAAGATCTGAGCATTAAATACCAAACCAGCGAGCAGGCACTTGCCGTGGCACGTGGTCGTAACCAAAGCCTGGAAGAGCAGATCAATCAGCAAAAAGCAAACGTAACCGCTTTGCAGGATGCTTTGAACAAATGTTTAAACTCAAGCAGCCAGGGTAACGTGAACATCTCAAAACTTGTTGATGAGATCAACAGTTCAAACCGTTACATTCAACAGTTGGTTAACGCTAAAAACAAAAGCGATTCGCTTAATATGGTGTTGACTAACAACCTTACCCGCTCGTTAAGCCCTACAGAAACACAGGATGTTGACGTGAAAGTGTTGAAAGGTGTAGTTTACATTTCATTATCAGATAATATGCTTTACAAATCTGGCAGCTACGAGGTATCTGATAAAGCAGGTGCTACTTTAAGCAAAATTGCCAAGATCATTACCGATTACAGCAATTATGATGTACTGATTGAAGGTAACACGGATAATGTGCCTATCGCGCAGAAAAATATCCGCAACAACTGGGATTTAAGTGCGCTGCGTGCATCATCAGTAGTACAGGCTTTACAAACCACTTACCAGGTTGATCCTAAACGTTTAACCGCAGGTGGCCGTGGCGAGTACAATCCGATTGCTGATAACTCAACCCCACAAGGTAAAGCACAAAACAGGCGTACGCAGATCATCATCACTCCAAAACTGGATCAGTTTATGGACTTGATCGGTAAAGCACCGGCAGATCAGCCAGCTCCTCCGGCTAAACAATAATTGTTAGAACCACATAAAATTATGAAGCCGCTCCTGTGAGGAGCGGCTTTTTTTGTATGCTTTTAAATACAAAATCATGATCCGTGTATTGATGCCCTACATCATGCAATGAATAAAATTTAAACGTGAATCTTCGTTTAAAACCACTTCAGTACAGTTTTTTTAACTGGTGGCGGCGTTAATTTAATTAATAAGGCAATACATAGTAGATATTACCATCTCAGTAAGTTAGCACAGTTTTTCACACTAAGCGAACAGTGTTAATGGCATCTGTTTTGAATTAAAACGCCAAACAGACATTAAAACAGGTTAAACTATCATCAACAGGCATAGTCATACCTATATAACTTATTACACGCTTTATGAAAAAGATAATTTTATCAGCAGTTATTTTATTAAGCTGCTTCACTGCAAAAATAGCTTCGGCACAGGTTAGTGTTAGTTTAGGTGTTAACATTGGCAGTCAGCCGGAATGGGGTCCTGTAGGTTACGATTACGCGAATTATTATTACATGCCCGATATCGATACTTATTATGATGTTCCAAGCCATAACTATGTATATTACGAAAACAATGTTTGGGTACACCGCAGGTATTTGCCTGTAAGGTATCGCAACTATAATGTTTATAACGGCTACAAGGTAGTAGTTAACGATCGTAACCCATGGTTCCGCAACGCTTACTACCGTAATCATTATGCAGGTTACAGGGGCCGCCATGACCAGGTTATCATCCGTAACAGCCGTGATGTGCGTTATGCAAATCATTGGAGAGGTGGAAACCGTTATGCAAGCCGTACAGTGGTTTATCGCGGACATGATAATGGCTGGCATGGTGGCAACCCGAACCGTGGCGGTTGGCATGGTGGTGGCGATCATGGTCATGGTGGCTGGCATGGTGGTGGCGGACATGGTGGTGGTCACGGTCACCATTAATTAATCATATTTTAAAACAGGCTTCCCTTTTTGGGGGCCTGTTTTGTTTATAAATAACGGCGATTTTAATAAGCCACCGCCTTTTGCTTATGTTTGTGTTTTATCAAATTTATTGCTGATGTACACCCTATCGGAAGAGAATTATTTAAAAGCCATTTACCGCCTTGCATCGCATGGCAAGGATTTTAAAATAACCCCAACTGCCATTGCCGAAACCCTGAATAACAACCCGGCGTCGGTAGTGGATATGATCCGTAAGCTTACCGAAAAACAGCTGATAGAGTATGATAAAAAGAAAGGTGTAAGGCTTACCCCGCAAGGTTTAAAAGATTCCACGCTTATAGTGCGCCGCCACCGCCTGTGGGAAGTTTTTTTATTGGAGAAACTTGGCTACCACTGGGACGAGATCCACGACATAGCAGAAGAACTGGAACATATTGATGATGCTACCCTGGCCGACAGGTTGGATAAATTTCTGGGCTTTCCAGAGTATGATCCTCACGGCGATCCTATCCCTAAAGCCAATGGCAAGGTGCCTAAGCCTTACTCGGTAACATTATCTGATCTTAAACCCGGTTCCACAAGTAGGGTAGCAGCCGTACGCGATACCAGTAGCCCCTTTTTGCAATACCTGCAAAAACTTAACATTGGTATAGGTACCCGCATCCAGGTTATTGAAAAAATAAGCTACGATAACTCGCTGGTAATAAAAATTGACGACCGCGAGGATACTACGGTATCGCAAAAGTTTGGCGAGAATATATTGGTGGATTAATTGAAGGGGATGTTTTTTACGGTAAATGACAGGTTAAAACCTATACTTTTCATCTATTATAAGCGGATATGAAAATGAAATAGGTTGATTATGTTGTTGCACCAATAAACCTTTGGCCTTCATATAATTCATCCAATCAACAGCTCGCTCTTTCGAGTCGCAACCATAAGTACCCGCCGAGTTACATAGTTTTTGCGGGAAACCTAAAGTTGTTTTGAATTTAAGCTCGAGCAATTTGATCACCGAATAAACTTCATTATCGCGCGTGCCACCGCCAGCTCCACTAAAGGCATTCGTAACATCGTATTTTAAAATCTCATAGATCTTATCGTAGTTCAAACTACCGTCGGCATGGGTATAAATGATCCCCGCTTTATTGAGGTAGTATGCGTACAAAGCGGCTTGAGTGTGCGATTTATACACCTTAATAAAATCGGCCCGGGAAGCAGGTTTATCAAAATCAACCATAAAAAAACCAAAATCCCGATCGGCAAAACTATATTTCGACATATAGGGCTTAAACTTATAGTCCTCAATTAATTCAAGCGCAAGCCCTATCTGCGCGTAGCTTATTTTAGCATAGAGATTTAAAACAGCATGGTCTCGTTTTTCATCATCCTTTATTTCGGCTTTTATCTTTAAAAATTCAGCCCGCAAATCTTTAACTTCAGCATCAAAATTGGCATCGTTTGTTTTTTTGTTTGTAAGGCTGGTTAATGGCTTTTGACCTGCAAAATCAATTGCCAAAGCAGTCTGCCTTGTAATGTCATCATTTGCCGACGGATTGTTTTTTAATACGGCCACAACAGCATCCCCATTGCCGATAAATTTTTTAAGATAGTTATTACAGATCCCTATAATTTGGATATTATTAAACAAGACCGATTTTTTGAGATAGAGGTCAAGCTGTGTTTTGTTGTGTACAAGCTTGTCCCAGTTTTGAGAATAGAACACATCAAGTATTCGCCCAACCGAATAATCCAGTTCATAATTTGTTTGATTAACAAGGCTCCAATACTCCAACGCGGTGATATCGCTAAGCGTTAGTTGTTGAATAAGGTTATCTTCAAGAAGATGCCTTGTTTTAAACGGCAATTCCTGCTGCAGCCTGTTTATGTTTCGGCGCAATGCATCCGATCCATAAAAATCAATATGATGTTCACGGCAATAGGTAGTTAGCGCAACCAATTGCTTCAGAAACCTGTAAGCAAAAATGGGTAGCTTTCTGTTAAAATCGATATTGGCATTATTATACTCGTCGGCTAAAGCCTGAACTATCTGTTTATTGCCTATAGTTAGTTTCACAAAAGCGTTTTGAGCTACAGAATCAGTTTTGGAATTTAACAACTGAAACAGCGCTTCGCCATAAGGCTTTTTTGCCCGCTCCAAATCGTTACTGAATATACCGGCCCTTTCATTCCATTTATATCGTTTATAATTTTTTGCAAAAAAGATGAGCAGGTTAAGCCGCGATGCCGGTTCAAAATCTTTATCAATATGGTAGGATATTTTATTGTGCTCATCTTCAACCCCAATGTCGGTGCCGGTTAAAAGCTCAATAAGGTTTATGTAATTGAGTGTGTTGGATTGGTACTGGTTAAAATGTGTACGGTTGGAGTAAAGCAGCGATGCTATATTAAACAGTACTTCGGGGTTTTTGTCTTTAATAAGCTGCTCTATGTTATTATGCTTTACAATCCTGTTGTTCAATATTTCGGTAGCACTTTTTTTTAGCTCATCCCATCTGTTTGGGGTAAGTTCACGGATCTCGTATTTCACATCCCTTTTATCCAGCGGCGTTATCAAATATGCATAGGCCTCGTACGAAAAACTGATGTTGTTGATATTGGTCATCAGGAAGCCTAAAAAATCATTTGCTTTAGTGCTATCATTAACAACAAACTCGCTATTTAAAAAAGAGCAATTTTCTCTGATAAGCCTGCGCGCTATTTCGTTTTGCGATGTATGTAGTATATGATAGCCTAAATTTTCGGTCATTAAACGGGAACTATCCAGGTATTGTGCTATCCTGAATAAGGATTGCTTATCGCCCCGTTCAAGGTTTACGCGGGTACTATCAAGCAAGCTGCCTTTATATAGTTGCTCATATTTATTAGTGGCACTACCTATATTTAAATTAACAAGCTGCCCAAAACAGCATTGAAAAAGCAAGAGAAGGATGATTGTGATTTTTAAGGTTTTCAAGGTTGTGTATTAATACCTAAATATAACACTTATATTATTGAGCTGAAAGCAAAAAGCCGAAGGCTGAAAGCTTTTATCGCTTCGTGCCTTCGGCTTTTTTCTTATCAGTTCTATGGCTTTAAGCTTTTCGCCTTCGGCTTTAAGCTCAGTTACGGTTTTCCCGTCACCTTGGCCGATTCGGCCAGTTCGCCGTCAACATCTACATCGAAGTATAAACGGTAAATTTCCCACTCATTTTTGGGCTTGTAAAACATAAAGGTAATACGCGCGGGTTGCAGTTCGTGCTTAAGCAGGTAGCTATACAGCACCAGGCTGCCCGATGCTTTGCGCTGCATAATGAGGTCTTTACCCATGTATTTGCCTATCACGCTCCGCATCGAATCTATTTTAACAATGAGGCCGGTAAGGCGGGTTGAATCAATATTTTTATTGGTTTTGAAGATATCGATAACGGCACGCGCGGTGCTTTGTTTATCAAACTCTTTGAAAAATTTATCAATATGGCTTTGTACGCCGGGTGCGGCTGCTGCTACCGGGGCTGTAGGTGTGGCGGCAGGCTGTGTTTGGGCCGATGCATTGCCGGCAATGATCAAAGCCGATATAACAAAAAATAATGGTTTAAATGCTTTAAAGTAGGTGTATTGCATGCTTACAAAAGTTAATTTTTAAAAGTAGGTATTTTTTGCAAAAACACCCAATACTGTATAAATTACAGTGTGAAGCTGCCGTTTAGCGCTTTTTCAAAAACTCGGTTCTGAGTACTATGCTCATGCCGTCAACCTTACAGTCAACTTCCTCATCGTTATCCGTAAGGCGGATCTTTTTTACCAGTGTGCCTTGCTTAAGTGTTACTCCTCCGCCTTTCACTTTAAGGCTTTTGATCAGCGTAACCGAATCGCCATCCTTCAATACGTTGCCGTTACTGTCTTTTACTATTAGTTCGTCCATTGTTGCAGATGTATAAAAAATAAAGAGCCCGGTATTTTCATATCGGGCTCCATTGATATTTTCAAAAAAATATTACTTGGTAACGTAAAGGACTTCTTTTACTGCTTTAATTACGCGCTCAGGGTTTGGTAAAAACTCCTGGATCAAAGTAGGAGCGTAAGGAAGTGGCACGTCGCCACCCATAATACGCAGAATAGGAGCGTCAAGGTAATCAAACGCGTCTTTTTGTACTTTGAAAGCAACCTCAGTAGCTATTGAACCTAAAGGCCAGCTTTCTTCAATAATTACCAAACGATTTGTTTTTTTAACCGATTCGATAACGGTAGCGTAATCGATAGGGCGTACAGTGCGCAGGTCAATCACTTCGGCGTTGATACCTTCTTTTGCCAGTTCGGCAGCAGCAGCTACAACCACTTTCATGATTTTGCCAAAGCCAACTAAAGTAACGTCAGTACCTTCTTTAACCACTTTAGCTTTGCCCAGTGGTATATAGTAAGTTTCTTCAGGAACTTCGCCTTTATCGCCATACATTAATTCCGACTCCATGAAAATAACCGGATCCGGATCAAGGATAGCTGATTTTAATAAACCTTTAGCATCGTAAGGGTTTGATGGTACAACCACTTTTAAGCCCGGGCAGTTGGCATACCAGTTTTCAAAGCACTGGCTGTGCTGTGAACTAAGCATACCCGCGTTACCGGTTGGGCCACGGAACACAATTGGAACCGAAAACTGGCCACCGCTCATCGACATCATTTTGGCAGCGCCATTGATGATCTGGTCGATAGCAACCAGTGAGAAGTTGAAGGTCATGAACTCGATGATAGGGCGTAAGCCGTTCATTGCCGAGCCAATACCTATACCTGCGAAACCTAATTCAGAGATAGGCGTGTCAATAACGCGTTTCGCGCCAAACTCATCCAGCATGCCCTGGCTTACTTTGTACGCGCCGTTATATTCGGCAACCTCTTCACCCATCAGGTATATATTTCCGTCGCTGCGCATTTCTTCGACCATGGCCTCTCTTAGCGCTTCTCTGAATTGTATTTCTCTCATTACTATAAAATGATGTTTTTTGCGACCGCAAATATAAACACTAATGTGTTAAATGCAATTAACGGTGGTATGCTATTGGTTTTTAATACATATATTTTACATTTTTAAATAAAAAACCTGATCCATACAGCAGAAAGCATTAAATCACTATGACCACTTATTCAATTGAGAAAAACAAAGTAAGGTTTACCGGCGATAACAGCGTTGACTTTGAATATCTTGTTAAAGGTGTTTTTGAGGTAGATGATGTTTTAATTGTTTGGTTAGATATTACTGATGATGCTTCTGAACAACTAAATGTTTTTGGTTTTAATACCTCAGGAGATTTTTTATGGCGAATAGATAATGTTAAAATGTATTACGAAGGAAAAGCTTGTCCCTATATCGATGTAGCCAAAAATGATCAAAATGAAGTAGTGTTATTTAACTGGTGCGATACCGCGGTAATTATCGATCCACAAACAGGTAATATTATACGCACATACCAAACAAAATAGACGATTGTTCGAGTGCGTTCAGGCAACGAATCTTTTAACATGGGCGTTCCCGTTAGCTAACGGGCCGGGCTATTCGCTGCAAGTCCTCGCCTTCCCTTCGCTCGATCCCAGCCCGCGCTCCGGGCTTTCCGCTACTATCCCTAACGCGGCCTACGCACAGGCCTAAATAAACTTAATTAATATGAATAGATCCGGCCTTTAAAATCATCTCCCAATCAAATCAATCCTTGAAATTCCCCAAAATAAAATCGGTGTAATCAATCCTCAATCTATGTAATCCCAAAAACAAAATACTACATTAGTTCTCAAACCTTATACACATGAAATTCCCATCAATAAAAAACCTGGTACAAAGTGCGGTCAATACCATAAAACGCTATCCGCTCGAAACACTTTTTGCCCTAACCGGCACTATAGCCGCAACCGTTAAGATCGAACTCGACCGCCTGGATCTGACTGCCGAAAACTGGTGCATGCGCATCATCATGATAGCCAATTTGGGCTTTTTGCTCTGTCTGTCGGCAACCTTATACACTCAAAGCAAAAACTGGAGCAATAGTAAAAAGACTATCGTAAAAGTAGCTGCGGCAATTGTAGCTGCCTTTATCATCTTTATTCTTGATCCAACCGCCCGGCAGGCCGATTACGTGCGCTTTTTTCTATTAAGTCTCGCGTTTCATTTAATGATATCCTTTGCGGCATTTACAGGCAAGGGGCATATTCAGGGTTTCTGGCAGTTTAATAAAACACTGTTTTCACGCATTTTGGCAAGTTTGCTATATGGCACGGTACTGTTTGCCGGTTTGGCTGCTGCTATCGGGGCTACCAACTTCCTTTTCAACTTTAACTTTGAATCAGACACCTACTTTATTTTGTGGGTGTGGATAACGGGCATATTTACCACCATTTTCTTTTTGGCCGGGGTACCTACAGATATAAAAGCGCTTGATGGGGATGAAAGCTATCCTAAAGGCCTGAAAATATTTACACAATACGTGCTCATCCCGCTATCAACAGTTTATGTACTCATACTGTTGGCTTACGAGGTTAAGATCTTGATTGAATGGAAACTGCCCAAAGGCCTGGTATCAAACCTCATTTTAGGTTATGCAGTATTCGGCATTTTATCATTGTTGTTGGTATTCCCCATCCGTGAGCAAAGCGAAAACAAATGGCTAAAAACCTATGCCCGCAGCTTTTACTTTTTGCTTATCCCTTTGCAAGGCTTGTTGTTTGTTGCTGTTGGTACAAGGGTGTTTAGCTATGGGGTAACCGAGTTCAGGTACTTTTTGATTGTATTGGCGGTTTGGCTGCTTGGCATTTCGCTTTACTTTTTGCTGTTTAAAAAGCATAATATTAAGCTTATCCCTATGTCGCTGGCGCTACTAACCTTGTTAAGTATTTATGGGCCGCAAAGCGCATTTACAACAAGTATGTATTCGCAAAGGCGGATTGTTGTTAACTTCTTTAAAAAACACAATGCTTTTAAAGATGATAAAATGATGCCGGTAGATAGCACAAAGCTCAGCAAAGTTGAAGGCGGCAAAGCCGTTGAGCAACTGAGTTATTTTGTAGATAAATATGACCTGCTGGCTTTGCAGCCTTACTTTAAAAAAGACCTGCAACTTGTGAGCGATTCGTTGATAGCTGCAAATAAAAAAGACAGGTATTTTAGCAGGTACAGGCTGCGCGAGGTTAAATATGAATGGGTGAAAAAGAAACTCGGCTTAAACCGCTTTGAAAAATATTACGCTTATAGTGATACAACATCGACGGATGAATACGATAGGTACTCATTTTTTCATAACGATAATATTACGCCTGTAAAAGATTATGATATCATAATGGAGAATTATCAAGCTGAAGATAGCGTGACCACAAGCTATAAGGATATAAAACTAACACGAATCAATAGCGATCAAAATGTTTTTACTTTGAGGATCAACGATGAAATCTTTAGGTTTGAGTCAGACCAACTTGCAAAAAAACTTATTGCGGATACAGCCAAAATGAAAGCATTTGACAAAGGAAAAGATGACCGCCCTTATGCTGCCCATGAATATGCTGTTCCGGCAGCTTTAATGCAAATGAGTAAAGAAACACCTGCTTATAAGGTTACCCTTGTGTTTGAGAGGATAGATTTTAGCCAGAAACCTAAGGACACCACCATTGTGAGTTCGGGAGCAGGAAATTATCTTATTAAAATAAAATAAGTAAGCTTATATCTTCAACCTGATATTGATCTTATCCAGCAAACCCGTGAGCCATACCACAACAAAAGCGAATACAACACATTTTATCAGTCCCCCAATGCCCTGGCTCAGGTATTCGGGGTAGCCGATGCGGGTCATCTCATACATGGGGTAAAACAGGAATGGTACAATGTAGCAGGTAAAAGTGTTGGTACCCGCGGGTTCGATCACCTTAAACCATTCGTATTTGTTTTTAACATCAACCAGGTAAATGAAAAAGGCATATACCACCAGGCTAATGCCTGTACAGATCAATACCCACGATGGGGTATCGCGCTCTTTAGAAATACCACCGCTAAAATAGCGCACTATAAAGCCCAGGTTAAATAGAATAATAGCGATCAATATCATGGCCGCCCAAAGCATTTTCATTTCGTTGTTGGCCTTGAGGCGCATGTACAGCACAGAAACAAATACCCCAGCCATGGTGAACGATTGCATGGCGCCGTTTCCTGCAATCCAGATATAACCCTGTAGCTTATTAATAAAATCCAGAAACCCGAAATGCACATCGAGATTAAAGAACATGAAAAACATCCATGCCGCCAATTGGATCCACAGGTAACCTTCGGAGTAATAATAAATAAGCGCGCAAAGCATGTACGACCAGCCTATCAAGCCTAAAATACCCCACCAGGTAAAGTGCAGCCACGTATGGCCCGGATCGCTGGTGCGGTAAAGAATGGCCATAGTGGTTAACAACAGTATCCCGAAGCCTTGTAAAAGGTATTTTCGTAATGGAGGAGTTTCTTTGCTGTAATCTAAAAAGATGAAGAAGAAACTGAACGTTACCAAACTTTCCCATACCGGTTTCGGCAACAGGGTTGTGGCTTCGTTATAAGTTTCCATATTGGCATGGAAAAAACCAATAAATATCAGCGCGAACGAGCGGCTTACTATCCGCGATATCATCTTGAAATTATCGCCCTGCTTCATCCTGTTTTGAAAAGCAAAGGGGATAGATAAGCCTACTATAAATAAGAATGCTGGGAAAATAGTGTCAGCCAAACCTAAGGCATCCACATTACTGCCCGCGTGTTTTAGCCATGTTGGGGTATTCGGAATGCCATCCAGGTCATTCACAAATATCATCAGGAACATTGTTACAGCACGGAAAGCATCAATTGAACGTATACGACTCAGAAAATTACTCATTCAGACATTTAAAATGCAGAAGTAGGGCAAATGTTTTAATTTAACGCCAATTAAATTGAAACATTGCTATTACAAACTGAATTTTTAGTCCCTGTCGCGGCTCAGTTTGCTAAATACAAGCGGATTTTCGTTCAGTTCCAACCCCTCGCGGCGGTGTTTTACGATGTGGATAGCGGTAAATAAGGCTTCGCGGAAAGATACTTCTGACGCTACGTTTTTACCGGCAATATCATAAGCGGTGCCATGATCTGGCGAGGTGCGTACAAAGCCTAAACCGGCAGTAAAGTTAACGCCCGATTCAAACGCGATCTGTTTGAAAGGGATCAGGCCCTGATCGTGATACATGGCCAGTACGGCATCAAATTGCAGGTAAGTACCATTAGCAAAGAAGCCATCGGCCGAGTATGGGCCAAAAGCGAGGATATTGTTGTTGCGAGCCTCTTCAATGGCCGGAATGATGATATCTTTCTCTTCACTACCGATAAGCCCGTTATCGCCCGCATGAGGGTTAAGGCCTAATACAGCGATCTTTGGTTTGCGGATCCAAAAATCATTTTGCAGGCTATTGCTCATTAGCTTCAGCTTGGCTAATATTTTTTCGGCAGTAATGCTTTCGGCAATTTTTGATACCGGGATGTGGCCGGTAACTACACCGACACGCAGGGTATCGCTTACCAAAAACATCAGCGATTCGGGCGCGCCGTCGTATTGCTGCAAATATTCGGTATGGCCCGGAAAATTGAACTGCTCGCTCTGGATATTATCTTTATTGATAGGCGCGGTAACCAGGGCATCGATATAACCTTCTTTCAAATCATAAACAGCACGCTCTAATGATTTAAAAGCGTATTTACCACCAGCTTCGGTAACCTGGCCTAATTCTATCTTCACATCCTCTTCCCAGCAATTGATCATGTTGGGTTTGCGGAAATGAGTTTGCGATGGATCATTGATCACCAAAAAATTGAGCTCATTAACCTGGGTAGCCCTGCGGTGGAACGATGCCACCTTGGTATGACCGTAAACTATCGGCGTACAATAATCATAAATTTTGCTGTCGGCCAAAGTTTTAATAATTATTTCCAAACCGATGCCGTTTACATCGCCAATGCTGATCCCTATTTTTAATTTATCGCTCATTATTATATTTTGATTTCACTGATTTTTTTGATCTCACCGATTTCAGGAGGGCGATTTCGTTTATTTTAACAGTGATGATTACTAATGGTTTATAAAAGCTTGACGCTTAAGGCAAACCTTTTACCCTTAACCTTTGGCCTTTTACCTATTTTTGCACCTGCAAATAAAAGATTTTAAGCTTACAGTTCCTGATAAAAGCACAAATATGATTTAATTTGCTCAAATATTTGATTAATAATGACATTGGTAAGGGCAAAAAAACATTTAGGGCAACACTTTCTTACTGACAAAAACATTGCAGCCAAGATAGTTGACAGCCTGAATCCCGAAGGTCGCTTTAGCCAGGTGCTTGAAGTTGGTCCGGGTATGGGCGTGCTATCTGATTTTTTGCTGCAGAAGGAAGCATACCAAACATCACTGATAGATATCGATACGGAATCGTACGATTTTTTGAAAAAGAAATACCCGCAGTTAGGCGAACGGCTGATCAATGCCGATTTCCTGGAACTGGATTTCGGGAGCATATTTACGGGCAGCCTGGCCATTATCGGTAATTTCCCCTACAATATCTCATCGCAAATACTATTTAAAGTGCTGGATAATCGCCAGCAGGTGGTTGAGGTGGTTGGCATGTTCCAGAAAGAAGTTGCCGAGCGCTGTGCCGCTAAAGCCGGGAGTAAAGAGTACGGCATATTGAGCGTTTTTCTGCAAGCCTACTATAAAGTCGAATACCTGTTTACCGTAAAAGCCGGGGTGTTCAATCCTCCGCCAAAAGTACTTTCGGCAGTGATCAGGCTTACACGCAATGAGAAGGCAACGTTGGATTGCGATGAGAAACTGTTTTGGCTTATTGTTAAAGCCGGTTTTAATCAGCGCCGTAAAACCCTGCGCAATGCTGTGTCATCGCTCATGAATAAAGAAAAGATGGCGGGTGAGCCAATGCTTGATCTGCGTGCGGAGCGGTTAACTGTTGACGATTTTGTAAAACTGACTAATGCTGTAGCAGCCAGCCGTCAGTAAATAATTTTAACAACACCTGCCGGGCGCTGTTAAAATATTTACAATGCTTTTAAGCTTAAAATACAAAACCAGGGGCTAAATATGTATTGATAAGGTTAAGCTATCTTAAATTAATAGTTATATATGCTGCTGCAAATATAAACTACATATTAATAGCCCATTAAATAGTTTTACGATAACTAACAAGTGTAACCATTAAATTACAACGAGATAGTTTTTTGTCAGAAGCTATTTGAAATTGACTTGGAAAGTTCTTTACGTAGAGACGCATAATTGCGTCTCCCGGAGGACAAGCGGCTATACAGGTCATCAGCAAGCGTAAACTGCATGCGGGAGACGCAATTATGCGTCTCTACAGTTAAAAACAATGAAATTTAACCAACCTCTTAATGCTTGTTGCCAAACCCAAACTCACGGTAAGTATTAGGCTCATCTTCTGTATTTGAAAACGCGAAGGTGAATGTAGCGCTCCAGCTTTCGTAATCGGCTTTTTTATCTTGCGATGGTTCAACATGGGTTGAGCTGATCATGTAAACACCTTCACGGCTCAGTTTAAAAAATACCAGTCCGCTGCTATCAGTTATTAATTTTAGCGGAACAATGGTGCCGTTTATAGTACGTACATACTGAATTACTACCGCATCTTTTATTGGCTTGCCTTTAAAAAGTACCTGCGCGGTAACATCATCGCCATAAGCCGCCTTATACGGGTTTTGCTGAATAATAATTTCGTAGTCCTCGCCCAGCGGTTTATCAAAATCCTTTCCGTTAGCTTTATCAACCGCGATAAGGGTTTTAACGTAGCGGTGATATTTTTCAACAAAATACTGCTGACTGCTGGCTTTGGCATCTTCGGCCATTTTATCAAGCCCCTCGCTTTCAAGGTTCCTTAAAAATTTATTCCTTTCCGATTCTGTTTCATCTTCCCGCACCAACTCAAAAAGGGCCAGGCCCGAGTTTTGTAAAGTATAAGTAAGCAGGCTGCTATCGGCCGAATTACCGCTTTTTGAAAGGTCAGTTTTTTTTGATCCTTCATAAAGCATAAACTTAGTGGCTTTGGCTGTGGCGAATTGAAATTCGTTTTCGGGCTTAAACTCATTTCCGCTTAAAAGGTGCAGGTTAAGCTTGTCTCCTTTTTTTACGTAAAAATTATGTGGCAATAAAAAGAAATCCTGCGAGCTGGCGGCAAAACCGATTAGCAACAGCAGTAATATGATCGAAACAGTGGTACGCTTCATAGTTTTTGGATAGTAACACCAAACATACAAAGTTTTGAAAACTTCAGTAGTTTTACTTTATGAATTTTGACAGGAAAAACCTCGATAATGATACTTTGCTGGCGTTTTACAAAAAACTGCTGTTTCCGCGCATGGTTGAAGAGAAGATGCTGATACTGTTAAGACAAGGGCGCATAGGCAAATGGTTTTCGGGCATTGGCCAGGAAGCCATAGCAGTTGGCAGCACCCTGGCCATGGCTGCCGACGAATATATTTTACCCATGCACCGCAACCTTGGTGTTTTTACATCGAGAGATATCCCGCTTTCACGGCTGATGGCCCAATGGCAGGGCAAACCCTCGGGCTTTACCAAGGGGCGCGACCGCTCATTCCATTTCGGTACGCAGGAGTACAAGATCATCGGGATGATCTCGCACCTCGGTCCGCAGTTGGCATTGGCCGATGGGATAGCATTGGCCGATGTATTAGCTGATAATAAAAAATCGACATTGGTATTTACCGGCGAAGGCGCTACCAGCGAGGGTGACTTCCACGAGGCTTTGAACATTGCCTCGGTTTGGAAATTACCGGTTATCTTCCTGATCGAAAATAATGGCTACGGCCTCTCCACTCCTACCAACGAGCAATACAACTGCCGCGAACTGGTTGATAAAGCCATAGGCTACGGCATTGAAGGACGCCGCATTGATGGCAATAATATACTGGAGGTTTATCATACTATTACTGAACTTAATGAGGCCATCCGCGAAAACCCTCGCCCTGTTTTATTGGAGTGCATGACCTTCAGGATGCGCGGCCATGAAGAAGCGTCGGGGACCAAATATGTACCACCTAACCTTTTTGAGTGGTGGGCAGCAAAAGATCCGCTGACTAATTTTGAAAAATACCTGCTTACACAAGGCGTATTACAAAAAGAGCTGATCCTGGTGATCAGGCAGCAGTTCAGTAAACTTATAGAAACAGAAATTGAAAAGGTTTACGCCGAGGCGGATATTATACCAGATATAGATACAGAGGTAAGGGATATGTACAAGCCGTACAGTTTCCCAACCGTACAAGCGAAGGCTTTACCCGCAACCAATAAACGCTATATTGATGGTATTAGCGACGGCCTGAAAAGCGCCATGCGCAAGCACAATAACCTGGTAATTATGGGCCAGGATATTGCCGAGTACGGCGGGGCATTTAAAATCACCCAAGGCTTTGTTGAAGAGTTTGGCAAAGGACGGGTACGTAACACCCCCATCTGCGAATCGGGAATTGTAGGCGCGGCCATGGGCCTGGCGTTAAATGGCTACAAAGCCATTGTTGAAATGCAGTTTGCCGATTTTGTTACCTGCGGTTTTAACCAAATTATTAACAACCTGGCCAAAACACATTACCGCTGGGCACAAGCGGTTGATGTGGTGATCAGGATGCCTGCCGGTGCAGGCACCGGCGCGGGGCCATTCCATTCACAGAGTAACGAAGCCTGGTTTACCAAAACACCGGGCCTGAAAATAGTTTACCCGGCCTTTCCTGCAGATGCCAAAGGCTTGCTGCTGGCTGCTATTGATGACCCTAATCCGGTTATTTATTTTGAGCATAAATATTTATACCGTGGCATTCATGGTGATGTGCCGGACGCTGATGTAATGATTGAGATAGGCAAAGCCAATGTGCTGAAACAGGGCGAACAGGCAAGCATTATCACTTTTGGCCTTGGTGTGCACTGGGCTTTAGAATATGCTGATAAACATCCGGATCAATCTATCGAGATCATCGACCTACGTAGCCTGCAACCCTGGGATAAGGATGCTGTTGAAGCAAGTGTTATGAAAACAGGCCGGGCATTGGTACTACATGAAGATACACTAACCAGCGGCTTCGGGGCCGAGATCGCAGCCCATCTGTCCGAACATTGTTTTAAATACCTTGATGCTCCGGTAATGCGTTGCGGTAGTTTGGATACAGCCATCCCTATGAATAAAGCATTGGAGGATCAGTTTTTAGCCAAAGCGAGGTTGGAGGAAACTATGGCGAAGTTGTTAGCCTATTAGCAAAACTACCTAACCACTTCTTGTGGTTTTGATTTCAGCTGCATCCGTATTTTAAGACGGGATGCAGCTGGCAATCATATTAAATTTGCTATCTAAATTGCTTAATAACCGCGATAATGTCTTCTTCGCCCAAAGCAGCTTCAGCGTTTTGGTAAGTTTGATATGCTGCTTGTGCAAGTGGGGTGTCGGCACCAATTTCAGTAGCCAGGCGCAGATCTTTAGTAATATGCTTTAGGGCAAAGGCCGCGTTGAAATTGTTGTTCACTATAGCATCGCCTTTTATTTTGATGAACGGACTGCCTAAAGCGCTGTTATTAATGAGGTTAGTTAAAATTTCGGGCTGGATGCCGTTTTTGCCGGCCAGCGCTACTGTTTCAGCAAAACCTTGTGCCACTATGCCAAGCAGGGTATTGATAGCGAGTTTGGCAGTATTGCCGGCACCCGCACCGCCAACCAGTAAAGCAAGTTTACCCAGTTTTTCGAGTATAGGTTTTACTTTGTCAAAAGCTTCGGCCTCGCCGCCAACCATAATAACTAATACGCCATCTTCAGCCTGTTTTACACTGCCCGATACCGGTGCATCGAGATAATGATTGCCTTGCTTTTTACAGGCTGCTGCAATTTCCCTGCTTATGGCGGGCGAAACGGTACTCATATTAATGATCACTTTTTCGTTTACATCGGCTGCCAGTAAACCTGCTTCTCCATAAAAAATATCGCTGATAGCTTTATCATCAGATACCATGATGAAAACAACATCAACATCTTTTATTAACAACAGCGGCGACGCGGCCGTACCTATTCCCTGTGCTTTGAAGCCCTCTTCTTTATCTTTACTTCTATTGTAAACACTTAGCGGATACCCCGCTTTGATCAATTGCTGCGACATTGGGATGCCCATATTGCCAAGGCCAATCCACCCTGTTTTTGTTGTATTCATTGATAGTTATATTGTTTTTTATTTATATAGATTTTATCTATGTTCATTTTTAAGGTTTTTACCCCTGGAATTTCACTCCTGATAAACGTTCGCACGTAGCTATAAAACGATACTGAACCTCGGGATCCGAAGTTGCCGGATGAACGGTGCGCAATTTTTTATGATAAAAATATTTACCGCTAACTAAAGCCCCGGCATCATTGCCTGCGGCCAGCCACACTTGTGTTTTTGGTGCCTCCTCCAAACTATCCGGCGCGCTCGGTCCGCCCATTTTGGTGGCCACCCAGCCGGGTTCTAAAGCGTTCGAGTAAACATCGGGCCATTGGCGGGCAGCATAAAATGCTAAGATCACGTTATGGAGTTTGGAATCGGCGTATGCCGCGAAGCCATTCCAGCGGCGATCGTTCCATTCCAGATCCTGCAGACTTGGATCGCCATCGCGGTGCAAGCCCGAGCTAAGGTACACCAACCGTCGCGGTTTATTGATTAGGCTGGTGAGTATATAAGGCGATAAACTGTTAATGGCAAAAACGTGTGGCAAGCCGTCAATAGTTTCAATTCGCTTCCCTTCCTGATAGCCTACGGCCGCGTTATGGATCACGGCATCAAAATGGCCAAGCTTGTTTACCTGCTCAGCTACTTTAATGGTTTCGGCAATGCTCGATAGATCGCCAATTACTACAGTTTCGGCGCCGGGTGCCGCCGCCATTGCTTCCTCGCCACGGAGTGGGTTACGGGCGTGCAATAAAACCCGGTGCCCATCCTTAATTAATAAATTCGCGGCCATCTGACCCAAGCCGTCGGCCGAGCCTGTTATAAATATTCGTGACATGTGTTTTTCCTTTTATTGTATAACAAAGTTCAGGATGAAAAGGTAACAGCGGTTTACCAAATGGTAAATAGTATTGTTTAGAGGCTCTTTGAAAATGGTTCAAAAGAACTACTATATCTCTGGGCGTCATTGTTTCGTATCTATCCATGATATAATTAAAAATGGGTGTCATGCTGAGCTTGTCGAAGCATGGTGGGCGAGGCCTCTGCGCGCGACCCTTCGACAAGCTCAGGGTGACAGGCCCACCCGCCTGATGTTTATAAACCTTCAGAAGCCTCGGCTTTTATTACTCGACGGCCTCGATATGTCCTTAATAACTACCGCAGATTTTTGCGCAGCCTGCTAAGCGATTGCGGAGTAACGCCCAGATACGATGCGATATCCGTTAACTGCACCCGCCGCGCAATGTCCGGCTGGCGCTCTAAAAACAATTGGTACCGTTCGGATGAGTCATGACCCAGGTAGGCATTGCGGGTTTTAATTTTATCCATCAGCGTTTGTTGGCTGATCTGGTCTATCAGTTCTTTAACGTATGGCAGTTTTTGGTACAGGGCAAGCAGGTTGTTTTTGCTGATGGTAAGTACATCCGAATTGCAGGCGGCCTGGATACTTTCCTCGGCTACCATGTTATTGTTGAAACTGTAAAGGATGGTGCAAAATTGGTTATCCTTTAAAAAAAAGTAAGTAACCTCGTTGCCTTTTTCGTTTCGCTCCATTACCCTAAGCACGCCATCGCAAATAAAAAATAAATTGCGCGCAACCTGCCCCGAAGGCGAAAGTGTTTCACCTTCTTTAAAATGCTTCAGTTCAAACGCGTTGATAATGATCTGCTGATCTTCAACCGGGATGGGTTTTACCTGCTGTAAACGTGCAATGAGTTGCTGTTGCATAGGTGGCAAATTTAAACGCTTGCCGCAATTATTTTGTAGTGTTCAAAAAAGCTATCAATTGTTCCATAGCCTTTGCCCGGTGACTGATAGCGTTTTTTTCGGCCATACTCATTTCTGCAAAAGTAATATCATAGCCTTCCGGCTCAAAAATAGGGTCGTAGCCGAAACCGCCTTCCCCGGCAATTTCGGTGCGAATGGTACCCTCAACAGCGCCTTCAAAAAAATGCTCCTCGCCATTCCACATCAATGAGATCACCGTGCGGAAACGGGCTTTGCGATTTGTTTCGCCTTCTAAATTTTCGAGTACTTTACTAATGTTGGCTGCATGGTTACCATGTGTGCCGGCATACCTGGCCGAATAAACGCCGGGTTCGCCGTTTAGCGCATCTATCTCCAAACCACTGTCATCACCAAAACAATCCAATTGATAGGTTGAATATACGTGGTGGCTTTTTATGGACGCGTTGGCTTTAAAGGTGGTGCCGGTTTCTTCAATATCGTCAAAACAGCCAATATCCTGTAGGGTTAGCAACCTGATATCGCCATTTATTTTGGCCGATACTTCTTCCAGTTTATGGCGGTTATTGGTAGCAAATACTAATTGATGCATAGATGTTTTAATTAATCCTTAAAGCGCGCTGATCGTTCTTTTATCCTTTGCAGAATAACTTCACTTTCATCATTGTAAATATCCCTTAATCTAAATTTTTGATTTTCGGGATTATCCTTATCTGAAAATTGATTGATATTCAAATTAAATAAAAGCTGCCCGAAGCGTTGGGTTGGATACTTTTCAACATATTCAGACAATAACTTAATTATTTCCCGGTTGTATTCAAGGCGGTTGTCCATTGCTTTTATAATGTTTTTACCTGCTCCCAAAATGTTTTCTTGTACTCCACATTATCCATCATATCCCCAAACGAATAGGTATAAAGTGCGGTGATGCCGTTGGATGTGATCGGCTTATTGGGTTTTAATACTTTCAGATCGGGAGGGAGGGCATCCATACCTAATATCAATACCTTAGTCGGTTTAAAAAACAGTTTCGACTCGCTGAATTTGGTGGTGCTGTAATTTGCGGTGTTTAAAACAGCCACATCATCCGGACTATATCCCTTGCGTTTCAATATGTTTTCGAGGGCAGCCCAATGTTCGGATTTTATAAATTCGGCATCGGTATAATAGGTGAATACCAAAAAATGCTGTAAGTTTTTGCCCATATACTTAAAGCCTGCATCCAGCGTTTTAACCTCAGGTTTTGGCTCTGCGGCAATGGAAGGTATTGTAATTGATGGAGTTGGGATGCTGATAACGGGCGCGGCTTTTTTTATCTCCGCTTCCGGCTCAGAAACCACAGAAACTGGCATTGCCGGTGTCACAGGTGTATTTTGAGGAGCGGAAGTTGGGGCTTCTACAGGTATAGATTGAACAACTTGTTCATACGATGCTTTATCCGCATTAAGCAGGTAAAGTTCATCCTCTAAAATAAAACGCAACGCGGCCGGGTTCTCAACTCTCACTTTAACAAATTTTAACCAAAAGTAGTCAAACTGTTTCAGGGTTTATAGGCATATTAGCACAATTATAGCTACGGGCATTTTGTATAAAATATTTGTTCGGCTATAATTAATAAATTTTACCGAAATTCGTAGTTTTTAACGGGTTAAGTGTGCCCGTTTTATTTTAGCATACAGCGTTACATGAGAAAGTTAGGAGTATTAGTACTTAGTTTTATTTTAACCATAACATTTGCAAAGGCACAGGTTGCATCAGATACAGCGGCAAAAAAGTTAGTTCAAACAGATTCGCTTGCCAACCGCGTACCGGGCAAAACGCTTGATAAGATTGCCGCCATTGTAGGTAACAGCCCTATCTTGCTTTCGGATATTGAATTATCATACGCTAACTTTTTGGTACAAGGAAACCAGCCCGACCCTTCGGTTAAGGCCCGGATCCTGCAAACCCTGTTAACTCAAAAACTGCTTGCACAACAGGCGGCTATTGATAGTATCGAGGTTAAAGAGGAAGATGTTGACGCCAACGTAGATCGCCGTATGCGCGAGATGACCCAGCGTGCAGGTGGCCAGGATAAACTGGAAGCATTTTTAGGTCGCTCGGTGATCCAGTATAAAGACGAGATCCGCCCCGATCTGAAAGAGCAGATGGTTGCGCAAAAAATGCAACAGCACATCACCGAGAAATTGAACGTTACCCCGCAGGATGTTAAGAAGTTTTACGATGGTATCCCTAAAGATAGTATCCCTTCATTTAATAAAGAGGTTGAGGTTGGCGAGATCGTATTTCAACCTAAATTAACCAAAGAAGAAAAAGACCTGTACAAAGCAAAATCCGAAGAACTACGTCAGCGCGTTAAAAAAGGTGAGGACTTTGGCACCTTGGCGAGGCTTTACTCGCAGGATCCGGGTTCGGCGCCTGAAGGCGGTGACCTTGGTTTTGCCGATCGTTCAACTTTCGTAAAAGAATTTACTGCCAACGCCTTTAAATTAAAAGCAGGCGAAATCTCACCTGTGTTTGAAACTGATTTCGGTTTCCACTTTTTACAGGTAATTGAACGCAGGGGCGAGCAGGTACACGTGCGTCACATACTTATAAGTCCGGTTATTACCCAGGCCAGTTTGGATAGGGCTAAAACCAAAGCTGATAGTATTTATACGCTTTTGTTAAAAGATAAAAACATCGCTATCGATTTTTCGAGTGCTGCTGCTTACTACTCGGATGATAAAGACACCAAATATAACGGTGGTATGATGCTGAACGCCGAGGATGTGCAAAGCCGTTCAACTTTTATCCCTACCGATAAACTGGACCCTAAAGTGGCTTTGATTACCGATACCCTTAAAGTGGGCAGCATTTCAAAACCAGATATCTTTACCGCTGCGGATGGTAAAAAAAGCTACAAGATATTGTTGCTTAAATCGGCAACTAATGCTCACAAAGCAAACCTTGAGCAGGATTTCCCGAAACTAAAAGAGTACGCCTATAACGATAAGGTTAATAAAACCGTAAGCGCATGGTTTGATAAACGCCGTAAAGAAACCTTTATTAAAATTGATAAAGAGTACCAGGCTTATGATGTGTTGAAAAAATGGGTGAACACCAATCCCGAAATGGTGATCCCTGAAACCAAAGTCAAATCATCACCTTCTAAATAATTTATGCAACACCGTACTGAAGTAGAAGCTGCCGACGCTTTAAAGCAGGCTTACCAACAAATACGTGCCGAAATTGGCAAAGTGATAGTAGGCCAGGATGAAGTGATCAAATTTGTGCTGATCTCTATTTTTAGTAACGGGCATTGTTTATTGGTTGGTGTGCCGGGTTTGGCCAAAACGCTGTTGGTACAAACCGTAGCACAGGTACTCGATCTTGATTTTAAACGCATCCAGTTTACGCCCGACCTGATGCCATCAGACATTATCGGCTCCGAAATACTGGGCGAAGACCGTAATTTTAAATTCATCCCCGGTCCGGTGTTTTCAAACATCATCCTGGCCGACGAGATAAACCGTACCCCGCCCAAAACGCAGGCTGCTTTGTTAGAGGCTATGCAGGAAAAAGCGGTTACCGCGGCAGGCATTACCCATAAACTGGCGCAACCATTTTTTGTACTGGCAACCCAAAACCCAATTGAGCAGGAGGGCACTTACCCACTGCCTGAGGCACAGCTGGACAGGTTTATGTTTAACGTAGCCTTAAGCTATCCATCATTTAAAGAGGAGCTACAGGTGGTAAAAAATACTACCAGCAGCAACAAGGTTGAGGTTAATAAGCTATTGAATGCCCAGCAGATCATTTATTTTCAGCAACTGGTACGCAATATCCCGGTAACTGATAATGTGATGGAATACGCGGTAAAGCTGGTATCAAAAACCCGCCCAAACAGCGAGTTTGCCACTCCGCAAATTAACCGTTTGTTAAGCTGGGGTGCAGGCCCAAGGGCATCGCAGTTTTTGGTGTTGGGTGCTAAGTGCCATGCAGTATTGAATGGTAAATACTCGCCGGATATTGAAGACGTGCAGGCGGTTGCCAAGCCTATCCTGAGCCATCGTATAGTACGAAGCTATCACGCGGAAGCGGAAGGGTTATCGGCTGCTGATATTATTGAGAAACTATTTTAGTCTGAATCAGAATTTACAGAATTTTAGGATTAGCAGAATAAAAATACTGTTGATACTAACCAAAAAGGCCTTGCTACATGCAAGGCCTTTTTTATTCTGTCAATTTTAAAATTCTGTAAATTCTGATTCAGACAAACTACTCATTCTCTATCGGCGAGAAAATCTCCAATAGAATATTCCACCTTTTTGATTTGTCAATTTCCCAAACGCGTACGTAGTTGTAGTTGCCTACTACATTGCCTTTGGTAATACGGGCGTGGCCATAAGTATATGCCAGATCGTTGCTTGATGAGCGGCCGCCATCGGTAGTTTCGGCGGTGATGCTTATCGCTTCATTATTGATAAATTTCATTACCACATCGGTACCTGTCATCGGTGGGAAGCCAGGGAAATAGAAACGGCCTTCAGGGCTTAAAAACTCTTTGTAGCTGGCCATGGCCGATAATGTTAAACCATGATTAAAGGTTTTATCGGTGCCTATGATCACATTTTTAGCGCCAAACGGATCTTTTGCCGGGCCTGAGCGTTGAGTAGCATCAGGTTCTTTAAAATCGGTAACAGCCTCTTCTTCGGCTTCAGGGTGTTGAATGCCAAGGTTCATTATCAATTTTAGCTTGCCTTCGGTATTGGTGCGCCAGATAGATACATAATCGCCAAAAACTTTATCATCATCGGTTTTACCGTTTTGATATACATAAGGACCGGCAGTAAAGCCTAAATCACCATTTGCCGAGATTCTTGCAAACTTAGGCTCGGATGTAAGCTTACCGGCTTGCTTATCTATTTTGCTATAAAAATCTACAATTTTAACAGCGTCTGGTTTAAATACAATACCATCGGGATCGGCAACCGCCAGGAAGCCATCTTTAATACCTTTACGTTCAACTAACTTATTAAAAGCCTGTTCAACACTAACTACTTTGTTTACATTAACAACGTCCTGGGCAAAAGCAAAAACGCTATAACTAATAAATGTAGCAGCTAATATTATTTTTTTCATGTGTATGCAGCGGGGTTTAAGGGAGCAATTTAGTAATAAATTTTAAGTAGGAAACGCAATAGTCAAAATGCGCAAGCGCATGTAACATAATTTAACAATGGCGTTATTTTTATTTGATGAAACGAAAATATGTTGAAATAATTGCGGGCGGGTACTTTGATCATTTAAAACTGAAGTAATTAAAAAAAATGCTAACTTCATAACCAGTCACATTCAATTTTGTTTAAACCAATATTAAATCTTATTCATGAAAAAGTACAACCTGTTATTCTGCCTGATATTATTCCTGTTTGTTTCTACCCAGGTTAAAGCACAATATCTTAAAGATTACACGGGCAGGCCTTACTACCTCAAAACCGCGGATGGAGTTGATGGGAGCCCTTTGCTTACCGAAAACTGGCTTACTGCAACAGTTAATTTTGAGAATGGAAAAACAGCCAACGCCGTAATAAATTATAACATTTTGGGCGACGAGCTGCTGTTTAAAACTCCAACCGACTCGACCGTGCAGGCATTTGTTGATCCGGTTAAAAGTTTTTCGGCCAAGGACGCGAAATTAGAAGGAACAGATCAAACGGATGTAACTTTTAGCAGCGGTTTTCCGGCTGTTGATGATCAAAGTGCTAAAACATTTTACCAGGTAGTAGGAGATGGAAAGGTAAAGTTATTGAGATATTACAAAAAGAAAATAGTTGAAACCCAGGATTTCACTTCGCAGAAAACTAACAAAAGTCTCGCCGGCAGCAATAGTTATTACCTGTTTGCCAATAACCAGATAACTAAGGTTAGGCCTTCGCAAAAAACGATATTGGCGGCGATGAATGATAAGGCTGATAAAGTGCAGGAATATTTAAAATCAAACAAAGTTGATTTTAAAAGCGATGTAGCATTGGCTAAGTTGTTTGCTTATTATAATTCGCTGTAAAGGATAGGATATAAACAGATAATACTAAAAACGTCATTGCGAGGTACGAAGCAATCGCACGCAAGCAGGTCCACCCTGTATAGTTCGCGATTGCTTCGTACCTCGCAATGACATATTTGTATAAAATCGCTAAATCAAGCCTTACTCCAAGTAGTACCTTCCTTGCTATCTTTAAGCTGAAAACCTATCTGTGATAACCCATCGCGGATCTTATCCGATGTAGCATAATCTTTATTGGCTTTTGCTCCGCTGCGCAGATCAACAACAAAGTTTAGCACTTTAGGCAAATCATCATTGGCGGCTTGCTCATTTTGTAAGCCTAATACATCAACTACAAAGGTGTTCATCAGCGTAGTTAATTGCTCCAGGTTGGCGGCATCAATTTTCATTTTGCCATCATACACCGAATTAATGATGCGCGAAGCTTCAAACAATTCGGCAATTAATACCGGGCTGTTAAAATCATCGTTCATCGCAGCGTAGCAACGTTCCAGTAGTGGAGCTATCTCAACTTCGGTAGTGGCAGATGCTTTTAATCCATCAGTTAGCAGGGCGAAAGCATTCATGAGGCGTTTAAAACCTTTTTCGGATGCTTCCATAGCTTCGTTTCCAAAATCAAGCGTACTGCGATAGTGGGCCTGCAGCATAAAGAAACGCACTGTCATGGGGCTATAGCCTTTGTTCAGGATAGAGTTTTCGCCGCTGAAAAGTTCGTGCGGTAAAAAGCTGTTCCCTAACGATTTCGACATTTTTTGCCCGTTAACCGTAAGCATATTGGTATGCACCCAGTAAGTAGCTGGGTTAGTACCGCAGCAAGCTACGTTTTGAGCTATTTCGTTGGTATGGTGAGTGGGTACAAGGTCAAGTCCGCCGCCGTGAATATCAAAATGGCTACCCAAATATTTCTGGCTCATGGCCGAGCATTCCAAATGCCAGCCCGGGAAACCAATTCCCCATGGCGAAGGCCATTTCATCAGGTGTTCGGGTTTGGCTTTTATCCAAAGGGCAAAATCGAGCTTGCCACGTTTTTCCTGCTGGCCGCCCAATGCACGGGTATTATTCATCAGGTCTTCAAGGTTGCGGCCGCTCAATACGCCGTAATCCTGGCTTTTGTTATATTTTTCAACGTCGAAGTAAATGGTACCATCAACCTCGTAAGCGTACCCTTTTTCAAGGATCACTTTCACCATTTCAATTTGTTCAATAATATGGCCGGTAGCAGTAGGCTCGATGCTTGGCGGCAGGTTGTTTAAAACCTTCATTACATCCCTAAAACCAACAGTATATTTTTGAACTATCTCCATTGGCTCAAGCTGGGCCAGCTTGGCTTTTTTAGCAATTTTGTCCTCGCCCTCATCGCCGGCATCGCCCTCAAGGTGACCGGCATCGGTTACGTTGCGCACATAACGCACCTTATAGCCAATGGCTGTAAGGTAACGGAACATTAAATCGAAAGATATATAAGTACGGCAATTGCCTAAATGAACATCACTATAAACAGTAGGACCGCAAACATACATGCCAACATGCGGCGCGTTAAGCGGTTCAAATAATTCTTTTTTACGGGATAAAGTATTGTAAACAAACAAATTTTGTTGCATGGCGCAAACTTACGATTTTTTCAAATTTAAGCTAATAACCCGTATCCGGGCGGAGTATTTTTACAAACGCAAGGTAATTCAATTCAGGATGAGATCGCTGCGGAGAGGATAATGATCTGATAGCTTTTTTTCGATCACCTTATAACTGGCCACTTCAAACTGTTTGCTGGCCATAATAAAGTCGATCTGGTAGTTGGGGAAATCGCCATTATAGGTACGCCCCATGCCCGACCCCTGCTCGCGGAAGGCGTTGTTTAAACCTTTGGCCATCTGGTTAACCGCATAGGATGATGGGGTATCATTAAAATCGCCGGCTATGATGTAAGGGTAGGGGCATTCGGCAGCGTGGGCTTTTATTTTATCTACCTGCTCGCTACGCTTCATAAATGCCGATTTTAGTTTGCCGCCCAACCTTTTGGTAGCTTTCATATCGGTTTTGCCCTTTTTTGATACGCTATCGAGGTATTTATAGTCTTCGGGGTTAAAATTGATAGATTGCAGGTGGATGGCGTAATACCTGAACATTTTGCTGCCTTTTTTAACATCAATATACAGGCACTGGTTACCTGAACCCCTTTCCTCAGATAAGCGGATCATCCCGTGATTAACTATGGGATACTTTGAAAAAATAGCCATGCCAATAGCCTCGAGGTAATTAAAATTAAAAGGCTCGAAATAAAAATGGTTTGTACCTAATATTTTGCAAATCGAATCGCGCATTTCATACTCGCCTTTGTTGCGGGTAAAAAACTCTTCAAAGCCAATAACATCCGGTTGTTCGGCATTGATCAGTTCGAGGATCTCATGTTTGGTAGATACATCATTAGTAAAACCGAAGTGCTTAAAGTTATGAACGTTATAGGTCATGGCCCTGATCACATCCAATCCTGGCGCTTTTGTGAAGTTTGAGCTAAACCTGAACCCGATGTTGTTAGTCAATACAGGCCATCCCACCAAAATACTGACCAGCGAAAATAGGAACTGCCAGCGTTTGCGTAGCATCCAGTATATCATCATGATGATATTGACCAATAATATAGGCGGATAAGCGAGCCCGAAAAAAGCGATGAGCCAGGCTTTGCGAGGATCGATATAAGGGGCCAGGTAACTGATCAATATGGCAAAACAAAAAAACAGGTTTATCCATAACAATACCCTGCTAAAAATACTTTGCCTTTTTTTGATCATTTAGTCCTTTTTACTTGCTTGCGATAAGGTTTCCCGCTCCTGTTTGTTAAGGCTGTTGTAGCCCGATTGCGAAATTTTATCTAAGATACGGTCAATTTCGTCTTGACGGGGATAGTCGGACGAGTTTTTTCCAAAGTTGTTTGAAACTACTTTTAGTTTGGGTTTGGCTTTAAACAGTTTGGCAATGCCACCTATCCAATCATGGCCTTTTTGTAATTGCTTAATGTAGATAAAGCCCATTAACGCGCCGCCGAGGTGAGCAATTTCGCCACCGGCGTTCCCTCCGGCTATGCCTAAAAAGTCTAAAACCAGGATAAAGAAAACCAGCCATTTTAACTTAACCGGGCCAATTAATATTAATGATATGGTATAATCGGGCAGTAGGGTAGCCGTTGCTACTACAATAGCCATTACACTTGCCGAAGCGCCAACAATGGTACTGCCTTGCGCGGCGTTCATACTGGTAAAGCCCGGCAGAAAATTAAAAGCAAGTACATATAACAAGGCACCCGCAAATCCTCCCATTAAATACAAGCCTATAGTGCGTTTATTGCCAAGGTATTCTTCAAATATCTGCCCCATCCAGTAAAGCCAAAGCATATTAAACAAAATATGAAGGATACCGGCATGCATAAACATGTAGGTTAGGGGAGTCCAGAAGTGCTTGAGCAGAGTTGGCAAATGAGCAGGCATATTCAGGTAACTATTAGCAAAGCGCAGGATGCCGCTATCGCCAAAATGCGTTAAAACCTGTTCAACCACTGCCGAAATGTTAATGGCCAAAAAAACAATAACATTAATGCTGATAAGCAATCTGATGTTATTACCTGAGCGTAACATTTTATGCTGGATATTTTGCCAAAGGGTGCTCATAATTAAGTTATATTACAATGATAACTACTGTAATTAATAAAAATTGTTTGGCCTTTGCAAGCGCCAAATTTTAACCATAATAAATCCTAATATAGCCCCGCCAATGTGCGCGAAATGCGCGACTGAATCGCCTGCAAATTGCTGGAAGCCCAGGAATAATTCGACCACTACATAAACCGGAATGATATATTTTGCTTTAATAGGAACGGGGATAAACATGATCATCAATTCCATATTTGGAAAAAGCATACCGAAAGCTATCAGCAAGCCAAAAATAGCGCCGGAAGCACCTACGATTGATGAATGATAGATGCCATATAGTTTTGAGCCCTGCTCCTGGCCGAAAGCAAGGTAGGATTCATCAAGCTTGGGGTGATCAATTGTAAAAGCTCCTGTTATAGCATGAACTTCATAAGCTTGTATCAGCATCTGAAAAAGGATAGCGCCAATGCCGCATATAAAATAAAAGTTGAAAAACTTTTTCGATCCCATTGAATATTCAACTATCGGCCCGAAAGAAAAAAGGGCGAACATGTTGAAAAAAATATGTGCAAAACCGCCATGAACAAACATGTAAGTTATAATTTGCCATACCTTGAAATTTGGTGAGTTAAAGTAAAACAAACCAAAATTATCTGATATTGGATTAGGACCGGCCGGGCCCTTATCAAACATTAATACAGGGATAAAGCAAATAATATTAATGATCAGCAGGTTTTTAACAACCGGCGGAATATTGGCAAAAGGCGATTGATTGTATCCGTTCATATATAATTTAACCTCGAAGGTTATTTTTCAAAGCGTTCCATTAATTCGTTCAATGTAAATGTACTGATCACCGGTTTGCCGTTCAAGGCCTGGTTGGGCGATTCGCAGGCAAAAAGCTGGTCGATGAGCTGGTTCATTTCTTCAAGCGATAACTTAGTACCCGTTTTAATGGCTCCGTTACGGGCCAGCGAGCGGGCAAGGTTATCACGCTTATCTAATTTAAGGATGGCCATATTGTTTTTAAAACCTTCCAATAAATGTTCAAGCAGTTCAAGTTCACCTACGTTATTCAGTTCGGCAGGGATTCCTTCAACTAACACTGTATTTTTGCCAAATTCGCGGATATCAAAACCCAACGAGCGGATATCAGGCAAAAGTTCCCTTAATAACTCAAAATCGCTGCCGTTTAGTGTTACCGACTGTGGGAATAAACTTTGTTGGCTCACGCCCGAGTGGTTTTGCAATTGCTGCAAAAAACGCTCGTACAAAATTCGCTCATGAGCCGCCTGCTGATTGATCAGCATAAAACCCGATTTTATCTGCGAGAGGATAAACCGGTTATGGATCTGGAACAGTTGCGCCTCGCTTGGTTTGCTCACTTCCTGCTCTTCAACCGAAATGGTTTTCTCTTCATGAATTTCATGCTGAAAAAGCGTTTCCTTTTTGCTGATCTCGTACAGGGTGTCCCAGTTTTGCGGAATAGATTCCCTGCGATAACCTCCACCGCCGGTATCCTTTAAAAAAGGGTGCTCTTGCTTTGGCTTACTTTCGGTTGTGGCAAAAGGGTTAAAGTTAGGGTTGAAAGATATGGTAGGGGCAATGATCTCCTCTAACGGTTTTGGCGTAATGAGGTGTTCAATGCTGTTTTCCTGGTCAAAATCTAAAGTAGGAGTAATGTTATACTTACCCAATGAGCGTTTTACCGCCGAGCGGATGATGGCATAAATAGCTTTCTCGTCCTGGTACTTGATCTCGGTTTTGGTGGGGTGTACGTTGATATCAATTTTTGATGGATCAATATCGATAAACAGAACATAAAACGGAAAGCAATCATCAGGCAACAATTCCTCAAACGCGGTAGTTACCGCATGGTTAAGGTACGAATCGCGGATGAAGCGGTTATTTACAAAAAAGAATTGTTCGCCGCGGGTTTTACGGGCAAACTCGGGCTTGCCAACAAAGCCGCGCAGGTTGATGATGGTTGTATCTTCTTCAACAGGCACTAAACGCTGGTTATAGTTAGTGCCAAACAAGTGTACAATGCGCTGTTTAAGCGCGGCGGCAGGCAGGTGGTAAACCTCCTGGTTGTCATGGTGCAACGTGAAAAAGATCTGCGGATGCGCCAGGGCCACACGCTGAAATTCATCAATAATGTGGCGCATCTCTACCGGGTTACTTTTTAAAAAGTTACGGCGGGCAGGCACATTATAAAACAGGTTTTTTACCGAGATAGATGTACCGGTAGGTGCCGAGCAAGGATCCTGGCTCACCACTTCCGATCCTTCAATAATGATGCAGGTACCCAGTTCATCTTCGTGGCGGCGGGTTTTTAATTCTACGTGCGCGATAGCAGCGATAGACGCCATAGCCTCGCCCCTGAAACCCATGGTACGGATGGCAAACAGATCGTCGGCCTTGCGGATCTTTGAGGTTGCATGGCGCTCAAAGCACATGCGGGCATCGGTAAGGCTCATGCCGCAGCCGTTATCAATAACCTGTATCAGCGCTTTACCGGCATCCTTAACAATCAGCTGGATCTTGTCCGCTCCGGCGTCGATAGCGTTTTCAACCAGCTCTTTTACTGCAGAAGCCGGTCGCTGAACTACTTCGCCCGCGGCAATCTGGTTGGCAACGGCATCCGGTAAAAGCTGTATAATATCTGACATCTAAAATAATTTCCCTTCAATTTCTATTTCGATGCTAAATTAAATATTTGATGGCATAACTTTATGATTAGATAGTTGTATATACATTTGCAGCTTAATACAATTACAAAAAATATACAATTGCTATTTATGAAGAAACTATTGCCCGCGCTGCTATTATTGGCAGCGGCCTGCAAACAGAAAGAATATAATGCGGATATGCTGGTAAAAAACGCGGTTGTTTATACCGTTGATAGCAATTTTACAACAGCTAACGCATTTGTGGTAAGCGGAGGGAAGATACTTGCAGTGGGCAGTGCCGATAGCCTTGAACAAAAATATAACGCCCGCGAGGTGCTTGATGTTCAGGGAGCGGCGGTATATCCGGGTTTTATAGACGGGCACGCGCATTTTTATGAATATGGAATGGGCTTGCAGCAGGTGAATCTTGTTAGCACCCATAGCTGGCCGGAAATAATCGATTCGGTAAAAACCTTTGCAGATAAAAATACTGATGGTTGGTTAATAGGCAATGGCTGGGATCAAAACGACTGGACAACCAAGCAATTCCCGGATAAAGCCAAACTTGATTCCTTATTCCCGATGCGCCCGGTGCTGTTAAGCAGGGTTGATGGCCACGCTGCGATCGCTAATCAGGCAGCCCTGAATATCGCAGGTGTAAAACCCGGCCAAACAATTGTTGGCGGAACTATTGAAACCCGCAATGGCAAACTTACAGGCATATTAGTTGACAATGCAGTTGGTATTGTTACCCGTAAAATACCACAGCCAACTCCGGCCATGGTTGATACCGCTTTACTATCGGCACAAAAAAACTGCTTTGCTGTGGGGCTTACCACGGTTGACGATTGCGGTTTGCCTTACACCATGGTAAACGCCATTAACGAGTTACAGCACAAAGGCGATCTGAAAATGCGTATGTACGTAATGCTTGCCGATAGGCCTGAAAACTACGAATACCTGTTTAAAAAGGGAGCTATCAAAACGCCGGGCTTGAACGTGCGCTCGTTTAAGGTTTATGCGGATGGGGCTTTAGGTTCGAGAGGGGCATGTTTGCTTAAACCTTATGCCGATTCGGCCAAATGGAATGGATTTTTGCTGAGCGATCCGAAACATTTTGAAGAGATAGCACCTAAAATAGCCGCTCATGGTTTCCAGATGTGTACCCATGCCATTGGCGATTCGGCGGTGCGCACCATGCTTAAAATTTATGCCGCCAACCTGAAAGGTAAAAATGATCTGCGCTGGCGGATAGAGCATTCGCAAATTGTATCTCCGGAAGATATTGCCCTGTTTGGCAAATACAGCATTATTCCATCGGTACAACCTACTCACGCTACATCAGATATGTACTGGGCAGGCAAAAGATTAGGAAAAGAACGCCTGAAAACGGCTTATGCTTATAAACAATTGCTTGATCAAAACGGCTGGATCCCGCTGGGTACCGACTTCCCGGTAGAAAACATTAACCCGCTTTACACGTTTTATGCAGCGGTTGAACGTAAGGACCTGAAAGGTTTCCCTGAGGCAGGCTTCCAAAAAGAGAATGCTTTAAGCCGCATAGAAGCTTTAAAAGGTATGACCATTTGGGCTGCCAAAGCCAATTTCGAAGAGAAGGAAAAAGGCAGCATCGAGCCGGGCAAATACGCCGATTTTGTGATTTTGGATAAAGATATCATGAAAGCCAAAGGGAGCGAACTGCCAACAATTAAAGTAACCAAAACCTATATAAACGGAGTTAAAGTATATGATAAAAAATAAGTGGTACCAGGTTTGTTTAGTATTATCGGGCTTCGCGTTATTTAACACAGCCTGCGCGCAAAACCCACCGCTGCTAACAGGCCAGGCCTTTATCGCCGAAGAAAGGTTGGTTGGTAATTCGACCGTGCTGTTTAACAACGCGTCGTATTTAATTCCGCTGCAAAAACTGGAAGAGTTGAAAATTGCCAGTGTGCATTTCAGCAACCAGTACGCCACGGTTTTTGATAGCCTGCTTACAAAATATAACAAGGTTCAGTTAGTTGATGGTAACAGCTACACAGGCAATAAAACGCTGGCTAACCTTACCTCCGATCTTAAGTTTTATAACACCATCATTGTACAGGTAAACGATGCCGACCTGAACAATGCCGATGTGCTTGATTTTATCAGCAGCAATCAAAAAAACAAAAATGTAATAGTTGCCGCGTTTGGCAATGGGGCTATATTGGCTAAATTGGATGCAGTTGCTGCTCCCATAATTTGGACAGAACGAGTATCGCAGGTATCGGCCATGTACAGTGCCGAAGCTATTTTTGGGGGAATTGCGGTAACGCAAAAGCTAACCAAAACCTACAGCAATGCTTACAAAGCTGGGATGGGTTTTGTTACCGACAAAACACGCCTGCAATATACCGTGCCCGAAGAAGCCGGCATTAACGCCGCCAATTTACAAGGTATTGATAAAATAGCGCAGGAAGCAATCAGGGAACGTGCAACCCCCGGCTGCGTGGTATTGGTAGCCAAAGATGGCAAGGTGATATTTAACAAAGCTTACGGTTATCATACTTATGATAATGTGATTCCCGATAAGCTCACCGATATTTTTGATGTGGCATCCATGACCAAGGTATCGGCCACTACCATGGAGGCTATGCAGCTTACCGACCAGGGTAAGCTAAGCCTGGAGAAAACTTTAGGAGATTATATCCCGCTGGCGGTTAAAAGCAATAAAAACAGTATCCAGATAAAAGAAGTGCTGATGCACCAGGCTGGCTTGATCCCCGATATTCAATCATTCGAGAAGGTAAAACCTGCCGATCATAGTACCGATTCATCAGCTGCCTATCCAACCAAAGTATCCGATCATTACTATCTGCGTAAAGATTATTATAAAGACGTGATGTTGCCAGAGATGCTCAACTCGCCGCTCAAAACCCGCGGACAGTATGTGTATAGCGACGTAAGCATGTTGTTTATGCAGGAGGTAGTTGAAAATATCACTTCGGTGCCATTAAACAAATACGTACAGGAGCATTTTTACACTCCGTTGGGGATGCAAACCGCCGGGTTTTTACCGCTTTACCGCTTCAGTCCCGATCAAATCCCTCCTACCGAAAACGACAAGGAATATCGTGGTTCGTTACTGGATGGTTACGTACATGATCCTACAGCAGCCTTGCTTGGTGGCGTAGCCGGCCATGCCGGTTTATTTGCGAGTGCTAACGATATAGCCATATTGTACCAAATGATGCTTAACAGGGGTAGCTATGGCGGCTTTCAATATATCAAACCCGAGGTGGTTGATCTGTTCACCTCCAAACAATCGCCGGTAAGCCGTAGGGGCTTAGGTTTTGATCGTTGGGACCCGATTGCCGAAAGGCACTACCCGTCAAAATTGGCATCCGATCAAACTTATGGTCACACTGGTTTTACAGGTACTTGTATTTGGGTTGATCCAAAATATAACCTTGTTTATGTGTTTTTATCAAATAGGGTAAACCCATCTGTAGGCAGCAAACTCGGTAGTTTGAATATCAGGCCGAGGATCCAGGATGTGGTTTATGAGGCGATAGGGAAGGGGTTGTAGCTTTCGGATTTTCCATCTCTGATAGGCTGCCTGATTTTCTTTTAGCAGCTGTTTAAAACGAGTAATTTCCCCACGTCATTGCGAGGTACGAAGCAATCCCCGACTATACAGGTCGGATTTGCATGGCCTCTCTACTTATTGGGGATTGCTTCGTCCCTCGCAATGACGACTTTTAGATGTTTAAATTAGCTTCTTACAGCAAAGATCATATCGTAATACTATTTATCAAGTTAGATAGATGAAGTTGACCATAGTGATGTTTCCAGTCTTCTGATTCTTTAAGGGCTAAAAGCAGGGATAATAAAAGAACTTGATCGGCCCATCGTGCAAGGTTATTTCGATGGATATGTCTGAAATTAAACCGATGTAATGGCGATGCTTCATCGGAAGTAAGATATCCGATAACGATATGGTCTTCATATTTGGTTATAAGTTCGCCAGTTACTAAACATTTACGATTTTCGGGCCTTGTGAATTTTATAAATTCGTCGGCATACCTGTTTGCTTTTGCTCCGTTGGGAGCTGCGTTCACACAATCAATATGAACAGGGCTATCAGAAAACGCAAATAGTTCATCATTTTTATTAGGAACAAAATGCGGGAATCCTCCGTAATCGGTATCTTCGGTAATCACCTCATTACATAAAAAGCATACTGATTTACCAACTGCAATGAGTGCCATGTTTGCTTTTATTAAATAAATATCCTCATCTAATATCGAACTAAATCTCCTAAATTTATATAATTCGAACATCGCAAATCCGAAACCCAAAACGATGCACTATTTCACCATACCGCCACCGCCCGAACTGAAGCCTTATGTAAGATTTTACTGGGTATTGGAGCATGAGCTGGGGGAGGGAACGCCATCGTATATTTATCGCTCTGTTGCCGATGCCTGTACGGAATTAGTATTTCATTATCGTTCATCGTTTAATGAATTAAATGGAAAGGATGAGCAAAGCCCGAGTTTATCGGGCATTCAATTTCAAACCACGCAATACCGCAGGTTTATAACAACCGAAAGCTTTGGCATTTTTGGCGCTTATATCTACCCTTCTGCAGTGCCTTATTTTTTCAATATCCGCAGCAACCAAACCAGTAACCAGGCATTTGATTTCGATACGTTTTTAAACCGCTCAGGTGTTGAATTGGAGGAACAAATTATGCTGGCTGCAGATAATTTTAAACGTGCTGAAATATTATCATCGTTCCTGATAGCCCGGTTACATAAAGATGGATTAAAAGATGAGCGCATGGCTATAGCGGTGCGCGATGTGATCCATGGCGATCGATACCAATCGGTTGTTGAACTGGCCGATACTTATAACTTATCTGTACGGCAATTTGACCGTAAATTTAAGGAGTATGCAGGCTTCAATCCTAAAACCTATATGCGTTTGGTACGGTTGCAAGCCGCTTTGAAACAATATAACAGCAACAAAAGTTTAACCCAGATAGCATTGGAATGCGGTTATTATGATCAATCGCATTTTATACATGATGTTAAAGCATTTACAGGTTATCATCCCGGTTTTTATTTTTCGGGCAAAGCTGAGGGGACGGAATACCGGAATGTATAGTGTCTGATTTTTACAATTTTGGGATGGCGTCCATGGCTAAATTTGAATAAACACAAATCAATTATGGCAACAATAAACATCCCTGAAAACTACCAGGCAGTAATGCCTTACCTCATTGTAAAAAACGCAGCCGCATTTATCCAATTCACCCAAACCGTTTTCGGCGCGACTGAACAATTTAAAACCATGCGCGATGAGCAAACCGTTATGCACGCCGAAATAAATATTAACGGCAGCACCATCATGTTTGCCGATTGTACCGACACATACACCCAGCAAAACGCGGGCATGTTTGTGTATGTAGAAAGCTGCGACGATACCTATCAAAAAGCTTTAGATAATGGCGCAGAAAGTATCATGCCGCCAGCCGATCAATCATATGGCCGCAGTGCAGGTGTTAAAGATCCGTTTGGCAATACCTGGTGGATCACTAATCCGTTATAATTTTTCAGGATGTGTTGTGCCGGACTTGGAGTAAGAAGATCAAAATTATTTTGATCTTCTTAAAATCTTTTCCTTTGCCGGTCGTCATACATTAACATATGTACGCCTTTATTTTAGCACTGCACTCGCTTATCCGCTGGTTTGTTTTGATCAGTTTATTATTCGCCCTCTACCGTGCTTATGCGGGCTGGCTTGGCAAGAAAGCCTTTTCAAAATTTGATAACCAGGTACGGGTTATTACCTCTACCATCGCCCATATCCAGCTAACGGTTGGTGTATGGTTGTATTTTATAAGTCCGATGGTTAATTATTTTCTGCACAATTTTAAGGAGGCAGTACACAACAGGCAAATCAGGTTTTTTGGCATGGAGCATATCACCATGATGCTGATCGGTATCACGCTCATCACCATAGCATCGGCCAAAGCTAAACGTAAAACTACCGATCAGGAGAAGTTTAAAGCGATGGCTATTTGGTTAACCATTGCTTTGTTGGTGATTTTAAGTTCGATACCGTGGTCGTTTTCTCCGTTGATAAGTCGGCCCTTGTTCAGGGCGTTTTAAATAAAATAATTTGTCATGTTGAGCGATAGCGAAACATCTTCTTCGCCATGCACAGCGGATTTGCGTGGCGAAGAAGATGCTTCATACCTACCCATGACATGTTTAAAAATGGGTGTCGTGCTGAGCTTGTCGAAGCATGGTGGGCGGGCCTCTGCGCGCGACCCTTCGACAAGCTCAGGGTGACAGGCCGACCCGCCTGATGTCATATAACCCTTCAGAGGCCTCGGCTTTTATTTACTCAGCATGACAAAAACAAGATTCTCAAATCACAACAACTGGTTAAACTCCAATCGCTCGCCATCCGGCCCGGTAATGTTGAAATACTTACAGCCATTTTTCCAAAATTGTAAAAACACAGGTTCAGGTTCAATAATATTAAAGCCCGCTTCTTTAATAACAGCATAGGTAATATCTATATCATCCACATCAAAAGCTACATGGTCAATATGCCCGTTTCGGCGCGAGCGAATCTCGGCCAGACCTGCTTCGGGGAGTTGGTAAAGCTCCATGATCATGTTGCCGCGCTGCATCATTACACACGTTCCGGTGCCGCCATTATCTGTAAATGGGGCCTCCATTACATTAGTAAAGCCCAGCCGGCTGTAAAATTGTTGTGATGCTTCGATATTAGTTACCGGCACACCTATGTGTTGTATGCCGTTAATAGTTAAATTTATACTGTTTTGCATATTGATAATCAATTGGTTGTTAACGCTGCTGATGTAGGTTTAAACATGTTAAACAAATTTAGGTTTCGGGGCATTATGATGATATTATCATCGCCTTATCATTTTACACAAGCTTAACACATTTGATGTAAATTGCTGTTAAACTTGCACCAATTAAAACATATTAATGAAAATCGGAATTGTTTGTTATCCAACCTTTGGCGGAAGCGGGGTTGTAGCTACCGAGCTTGGTAAAGCCCTTGCAGGCAACGGTCACCAGGTTCATTTTGTTACCTATAACCAGCCCGCGCGCTTAGATCTCTTTTCCGAAAATCTGTTTTACCACGAGGTTTCGGTATCCAACTATCCACTGTTCGATTTCCCTCCTTATGAGCTTGCCCTGGCCAGCCGATTGGTAGATGTGGTGCGCCACGAACAACTGGATGTATTGCACGTTCATTACGCTATCCCGCATGCCTCGGCCGCGTTTATGGCTAAGCAAATATTGATGACCTATGGTATTTATATCCCGGTTGTAACCACCCTGCACGGTACAGATATTACCTTGGTTGGTAAAGACCGCACTTTTAAACCGGTAGTAACTTTCTCCATAAACCAAAGCGACGGCGTAACTGCCGTATCGCAAAATCTTAAGGAAGACACCTATAAGTTTTTTGAGATAGAGAAAGATATCCTGGTGATCCCGAACTTTATCGACCTTACCCGTTTCAGCCTGAAGCCGAAAGATCACTTTAAAAAAGCGATTGCTCCGGCAGGCGAAAAAATATTGGTTCACACATCCAACTTCCGTAAAGTAAAGCGTACTGAAGATGTGATCAAGATCTTCGCGAAAGTGGTTAAAAAGATCCCGTCGAAATTACTGATGGTTGGCGATGGTCCGGAGCGTTCCATGTGCGAGCAGCTTTGCCGCGACTTGGAGGTTACAGATAATGTACGCTTTTTAGGTAAACAGGATGCCATTGAAGAGATCCTTTCGGTATCCGATTTATTCCTGATGCCTTCGCAATCAGAGAGTTTTGGTTTGGCAGCATTAGAGGCTATGGCCTGTAAAGTACCTGTAATAAGCAGTAACGCAGGTGGTTTGCCCGAACTGAATGTTGACGGTTTAACAGGCTTTTTAAAAGAACCCGGAGATGTTGACGGGATGGCCGAAAAAGCGATTTATATTTTGGAAGATGAGGAAAGATTATCTACCTTTAAAGAGAACGCCCTGGCACGCGCCAAAGAGTTCGAATTATCTACCATCTTGCCTAAATATGAAAACTTTTACCTCGAGGTAATTGAGCAAAGCAAGGCCAAAGCCGTTTAAGCTACAGTTGTAATAAACCTGATACAATATAGTTTTTCTTCGTCGAAATTTAAATTTTGTCGGATACGTTAATTAACTTAGTCTTTCACTTCCTAAAAGTTAAACTTATGGCAAAGCACACACTAAAAAGCGGACAACTCCTTAAGTACATCGGCAAAAAGTGGAAGGACCTTCACATCGCCCATCCATTAAAATTTATGGGTTATGATGGGAACGGGTTCGCCGACATCTGGGTGGAATACCAGGGTAAACTAATGCTGCTTGCACTTAACGATGTGGAAACACTAAGCGTAGCTTAAGTAAACAACAACTTAGGCCGATCTGTTACCAGATCAGGGAAAATAGCCTTACTCATGCATCCGTGCTAAGTAAGGCTATTTTATTTTCAACAAAAACATTCTATCTTAGCATTATCAAAAAAGGAAATGGTGTCTTCCTATTTAACCGCCCTAAAAAGCTGATGGCGCCTACAGATAATTAACCCGCGGGTTTTATAACCTGTGCTAATTTTTTGTGGGACAATAAATATCAGCATCATGCAAAATAATCTTTTCTCGTCGCAGCATTTCTCCATTTTAAAAAACGCTTTAAAATTTACCGTAATTATTATACCGGTCTCTGTTGTTATCGGCAGCTCGGTGGCCTTGTTTTTATGGTTGCTAAGCCGGGCTATTCATTTTCGTTTCGCGCATAACTGGTTATTATACCTGTTGCCACTGGCCGGTATCGCTATTTATTTTATTTATAAACTTTTCGGCCGTTCGGCCGAGAAGGGGAATAACCTTATTATTGATGAAATTCATATGCCCGGTGGTGGAGTGCCGAAACGTATGGCGCCGCTGGTATTGCTTACTACCATCATCACCCACTTATTTGGAGGCTCGGCCGGGCGCGAGGGTACGGCTGTGCAAATGGGCGGAAGTATTGCCCAAATGATGGGAAAGTGGTTTAAGCTTAGCCCCGCCGATACCCAAACTTTGCTCACCGCCGGTATTGCCGCCGGCTTCGGCGCGGTATTCGGAACACCTTTAACCGGTGCTGTATTTGCCATGGAGGTGTTAACCATAGGTAGGGTACAATACACCGCGCTGTTACCGTGCTTAATTGCTGGCATAACCGGCGACTTAACCGTAGCTGCCTGGGGCGCTCATCATACGGTTTATCATATCGATATTATACCAGCCACCCCGCATTGGTTTTCGGGCTATATCTCAACAGATCTGTTACTTATTATTAAAGTGATAGTAGCTTCAATAGCTTTCGGCTTGGCCAGCTATCTTTTTGCACGGATGGTGCATGGTATCAAAAGCTTTTTTACGCAATATGTTAAAACACCATGGCTTATCCCGGTTATCGGTGGCTTGATCATCATTGCCTTAACATTCATTAATGGAAAGCCTGATTACTTAAGTTTAGGAGTGGATGCCGAGCATGTTGGCGCGGTTACGATCCCCTCGGCTTTTCATGCGGGCGGCGCTGATTCCTGGAGCTGGCTTTGGAAAACCATTTATACTACCGTTACATTGGGTACCGGCTTTAAAGGAGGCGAGGTAACTCCGCTATTTTATATCGGTGCTACATTGGGTAACACACTTTCGGCAGTGCTTAACGCGCCGGTAAGCCTGTTTGCGGCTTTAGGTTTTATAGCTGTGTTTGCCGGGGCAACCAATACACCGCTGGCCTGCACTTTTATGGGGATCGAATTATTTGGCGGCGAACAGGCTTTGTTATTCGCGATAGCTTGCTTTACGGCTTACCTGTTTAGCGGGCATACCGGTATTTACAGTTCGCAACGAATAGGTGTAGGGAAGTTAGATAATGTAGAGGATAAAACGCTTTCGGAGGCGATGAAGCGGAATGGGTATCTGTACGAGAAGCTGGCGAAGTATAGTTTTTTGAAGGGGAAGGAATAAAATATACATTATGTCATTGCGAGGTACGAAGCAATCGCATACTATACAGGGCGGCTATGCTTCCGTGCGATTGCTTCGTACCTCGCAATGACATGGGATTATATCCTCTTGCAAATATCCCTCATCCCACATAGCTTTGAAATAAACATCCACCCATGTCGCACCGGGATCCCGAAAATCAGATCTTTAATAACCTATACGATCAGTATAAGCATCTTGGCTTGCCCCTGCACCTTATTAAGCATACCGATTTTACGGTTTTTAACCTGAAGGATGTTAATCAGCCTTCACCATTTAAATCACCATTAAGCAGGCTTAACTTTTTTGTTTTCGCTTTTATTAAAGGTGGTGATGGTGATTATACTATTGATGAGCAAACTTATACCCTGCAGCCAGGCGCAATATATTTTACCAACCCGGGACATTTCAGATCGTTCAATTGGCGGAGGATAGAAGATGTTTACCTGTTCACACTCAGCGAATCTTTTTTAAAAGAAAACGTACACGCCAATATTTTTGATGAGTTCCCATTCCTATTGGCTGAGACTTTTCCGGCCCGTGTGCTCGTGCCAGAGATCTTTGCTGAGTTTGAAACCCTCTATCTCCAGATACAAAAAGAATACGATTCGGAAAGCCCATACCGTTATCGCATTATCGGCAACCTGTTTGTGGTGATGCTGCTTAAGTTTAAAGAATACATCTGGAAGGATTATAACCCGATATACGAAGGCAACCGAAGCTCGGAAATTGTGAAAAATTTCAAGCGCCTGCTCGAAAGACATTACCGCGACCTAAACAGTGGCACAGCCGAACAAGTTTTTCGCGTACAGGATTATGCCGATGCCCAAAATCTTCACCCCAATTACTTAAGTAATGTGATCAAGATTAAAACCGGCAAAACCATCAGCATCTGGATAGCCGAGAAAACCATTGCCGAAGCCAAAGCGCTGCTGCAAAACTCACAGGCCTCTATCAAAGAGATCGCCTTTAAGTTAGGCTTTAACGAGGCTACACATTTCAGCAATTATTTTAAAAAGAACGCGGGGGTATCACCGGTGCTGTTTAGGAAAGAACATGCGGGGATGGTGTAATTATAACAATACACTGTGCCTACACCATGTCATTGCGAGGTACGAAGCAATCGCACGGAAGCAAATCCTCCCTGTATAGTTCGCGATTGCTTCGTACCTCGCAATGACGTGGCGTAGATTTCTCTGCATCCCCAGTCTGCAATAATCCCAATCTTAAATATTCGTATGTAATGCTTTGATATGTGTATCATTAAGGAGGCTACCTCTATCCACCTTTGTATTGTCAATCAACAACAATAAAAAATTAACAAAATAACAAAGGAAACCATGAACACATTAGCATCAAAAGTAGTATTAGTAACAGGCGCTTCAAGAGGTATAGGCGCAGCTATAGCACACAAAATAGCAGCCGAAGGCGCTAAAGTAGTTGTAAACTACGCCGGTGGCAAAGAAGCTGCCGAAGAAACCGTAAACAGTATTAAACAACAAGGCGGCGACGCCATAGCCGTCCAGGCCGATGTAAGCAAAGCCGATGAAGTAGCAGCTTTATTTGATACCGCGATAGCTCACTACGGCAAAATAGATGTACTGGTAAACAATGCCGGTATCATGATCACCAAACTATTAAAAGATACAACCGACGAAGATTTTACCCGTCAGTTTGATATCAACGTAAAAGGAACTTTCAACACTCTAAGGGAAGTCGCTATCAAACTGGCCGATAACGGATCTGTGATCAACTTCTCCACTACCCAAACCCGTGTAATAACCCCTACTTACGGAAGCTACGTAGCCACCAAAGGCGCGGTTGAGCAATTAACCCGTGTATTTGCCAAGGAAGTTGGCGCACGCGGCATCAATGTAAACGCTGTACAGCCAGGCCCGGTAAATACCGAACTGTTTACCAAAGGCAAATCACAGGAAATGATAGACCGTTTGAACTCACTCAATGCCTTCAACCGCCTGGGCGAGCCTGAGGATATCGCCAAAATAGTAACCTTCCTGGCCAGCGATGACGCCAAATGGATAAGCGGACAAATTATTGGCGCAAATGGCGCAATGGCTTAAATACAGAGGCAAGACTTTAAGAGTCAGGAATCAAGAAGTAAGAATTAAGAGAATCTCAATCATAAAATCAAAATCGGTGTAATCAAACCTTTATCGGTGTAATCCAAAAAAATAAATAAAATGAACTCATTAAATAATAAAGTAGCAGTGATCACTGGCTCGGCCCGTGGTTTAGGTAAAGCAATTGCAGAACGTTATGCAGCCCTTGGCGCAAGTATAGTTATCAACTATTCGCGCGATAAAGCTTCGGCCGATGAAGTGGTAAGCAACATTAAAGCCATGGGGGCAAAAGTGATTGCCGTACAGGCAGATGTAAGCAAAGTAGCCGATATTGAAAGGCTGTTTAAAGAAGCGAAAGATGCTTTTGGTAAAATTGATATTGTAGTAGCTAACGCAGGTATTGAAATGGTAGAAACCCCGGTGGTTGATTTTACTGAAGAACAGTTTGATCGCCTGTTTTCTATCAACACCAAAGGCACTTATTTTACCATGCAGCAGGCCGCAAAAACTGTGGAAGACAACGGTCGTATCATTTACATCGCATCGAGCACTACCGCTTTCCCTGTTCCGGGTATGGCCATATATGGTGGTAGTAAAACTACGCCACGTTACTTGGTAAATGTATTATCGCAAGAGATCGGTCACCGTGGGGTTACTGTTAACTCTATCATTCCATTTGCGGTTGATCACTCGGGCATATTTGCAGATCCCGAAGCTTACCCTGAATTAAGAAAAAGTTTATTGGATAGCAGCCCAATGGGACGACTGGCCGAAGTTGAGGATGTGGCCAATGTTGCAGAGTTTTTCGCGAGTGATCTGTCATCATTCGTAAACGGTCAGCACCTGGTGGTTAACGGTGGCGCTAATCAATAATCAACAGAAAAAAATTAATGGCAGGTTGCTTGGAGGTACATAACGATAGTGTTTTGTGGATGTTTGATGTACCAAGGAGCGCCTGCCTTTTTTATTCAAAATATGAAAGCTTCAAATTATCTTCTTGTATTAGGATCGCTTATCGCAGGTTCTGTACAAGCCCAAACTATCACTTCAAATTCGCACAACCAGATAAAAAATAGACTTATGAATACTGACCCGCTAAAAAATACAACTGTAAAAAAAGCTATCGACGCGTTTCAGGCGGGAGATAAGGCAGCCTGGTTCTGGCTTTTTACAGTAGATGCCCAACTTTTTGACGATGGTAATAAAATTGATTTTAAAGGTTTTTCTGAAGAGGCGTTAGGTCACGAGCATTTTGTTAGTATAGATAGGATAGCGCAAAATGGCCTGCATGTTTACGGCAGGTTTCACAGCGATAAATGGGGCGATTTTAAAACCTACTTTAAATTTGTTATAAACCCCGCCGGCCAAATAACCCGACTGGATATAGGACAAGCCAGTTACTAATATTTTATACGGTGGAGTAACAATAATTAGTAGTTGTGCAGATTTAATTATTCGGCAATAGGACGTTTTTTTATTGACGAACGGCGCGGCCAAAGATTTTGATAAAACGTTAAATCAAAATTTATGCAAAAAACACAAAAATTATGCAACCTTAGCTGGATATGTCCCGTAAAATAGAGCTATAAGGAATACTCTATGAATATCATTAAGCGTATCGGCAAAATCTTATCGGACAGGGACACCAACCCCCGGTTTGTTGCCAGCCTGAGAAAGGTAAGGGAAGCCGATCAGATCACAGAATCAATAAACCAACAGTTAAAAGAATTGGAGAAAAAGATCCATCAGCAGGCTGTGAACTTATAATTTGCACCTTTGGCAGGATTTATGCTATTTATGCATAAAATATACACTGTCATGAAAAAGTTAGTTCAAACCTCAATCGCAATCTTATCTCTGATCTTCGTTTTTTCGGCCTGTTCCACCACCAAGAACACCACTACGTCCAATGTATCCCGCGGAAAATTTGTTGGTACCTGGACTTGTAATAATGTAAGTTATGATGGTCTTGTACAAAATGCAGTACAAAGCGTATTTGACCAGGCCCCACCCGAAGCTTTTGTTGGCAGCACCTGGAAATTAACCAACAGCGGCAACGGAATTTATACTCTAACCAACGGAACGTCACAAACCATCTTCTGGTCGGTTTATAACGGCGGTACTACCGGTACCCAGTTCCAATTCAAAAAAATATATGAAGGCGATAAAGCCAAAAACGTAGCCGAAGGTTACCGTTTGGATATTGCTGCTAATGATGGATCAACCATGACCTTGAAATCGCCGGTTACTGTAGGCAATAGCACAGGTTACGTTGTTTATACATTCACAAAAAGTTAAGCCAAAGGCATTTACTAAAATATAAAAGGCGAAGCATTGGAGATTTATTCATACGCTTCGCCTTCTGTTTTTAGGGGAATTTATAACCACCACGTCATTGCGAGGTACGAAGCAATCCCCGATTAGCAGGTCCGCCCTGTAAAGTTTGGGATTGCTTCGTACCTCGCAATGACGTAGTGGTATATTATGTTTTGATAAACAAGTTTTTTACTACCTATTCCGCTGGTGCAAACTTCAAGCATACCGGGTTACCAATTTCAACCCTGATGCCGGTTTGGTTAAGCTTCCCGGTGGTTTGATCAATTTTAAATACCCACATATTATCGCTGCCCTGGTTAGCAACGATCAGGAAACGACCGGTTGGGTCGATAGCAAAATCGCGCGGGTTTTTACCGAAGGTTGATTGGCGGGCTACAAAAGTAAGCAAGCCGGTTTCCTGGTTAACCGAGTAGATATTGATCTCGTTAGTTTCTAAACGGTTTGAAGCATAAAGGAATTTTCCATCCGGCGATAAATGGATAGCAGCCCCCGCTGTTTGACCGCTAAATCCATCAGGCAGCATGGTGATTGATTGCTTTTGTTTCAACTGACCATTTTTGTAATCGAACACGATAACATTCGATCCCATTTCTGTTACCAGGTACGCGGTTTTTTTATCTGCCGAAAACTCCAAATGCCTTGGGCCTTCGCCGGCTGCTACGCTCACAAAAGCAGGTGAAGCAGCCACTAAGCGCGGCTCTTTGTTGGGATGATATTTATAGATATTGATCTTATCTGTACCCAAGTCATTATAAAAAACATATTTTTCATCGGGCGAAAAAATAGCCATGTGTGCATGGGCCGATTCCTGACGCTCCTTGTTTACGCTATGACCCGGATTTTGCTCGGTTTCAATGCCATTAACTATCGATCCATCTTTATTTAAAGGCATCACCGCCACGTTACCGCTCGAGTAGTTGGCGATCAACAAGTTTTTCTGGTCTTTATCAACAGCTACATAACACGGATCGGCACCTAAGGTTGATTGCTTGTTGATAAAAGTAAGTTTGCCTGTTTTAGCCTCGAATGAGAATGAACTCACTTCGCCTTTTGGCAACTCATTAACCGCGTAAACAAATTTATTGTTGGCACTCAGTGTTAAATACGATGGATTGGTTACACCATCAATTTCACTTAAATAAGCCAGCTTACCAGTTTCGGCATAAAAGCGGTAAACAGCAATGCCTTTACTTTTTCCGGTAGTGTAGGTACCTACTATCAGATCGAAAGTTTTGGGGCCTGTTTTTTTATTTTGTGCAAAGGTTAGTGCGGGTGAAAGCATAGCTATAAGCAGCAAAAATTTTTTCATGGTTAGTTATTGAGGGTTATTGCTTTGCAAGATAGTAAATAGACACAAAAAAAGCCCCGTAGATTAACGGGGCTTTTTAAATTTATTTAATAAGATGTTTCAGCTGGATAACCTCTTTTTCTTCAAGGTAGCGCCAGCGTCCGCGCGGAAGATCTTTTTTGGTAAGGTTGGCATAAATAACCCTGTCCAGTTTTACCACTTCGTAACCCAAATGCTCAAACATACGACGAACGATGCGGTTTTTGCCGCTATGGATCTGGATGCCTACTTCACGCTTAGAGGCTCCGGTAACGTACGATACCGAATCTGGTTTAATAACACCGTCCTCTAACTCCAAACCGAAAGCCAATTTATTCAAATCGCCCTGAGTTAAGCTTTTGCTTAATTCAACCTGGTATAGTTTGGTAATGCTGTTACGTGGATGTGATAGTTTATCGGCCAGGTCGCCATCGTTGGTCATTAACAGTAAACCTGTGGTGTTGCGGTCAAGGCGACCAACCGGGTAAATGCGTTCGCGGCTTGCTTTTTCAACCAGGTGCATTACGGTGCGACGCTCTTGCGGATCATCGGTAGTAGTGATGTAATCCTTTGGTTTATTTAATAATACATAAACCATTTTTTCGCGCTTAAGCGTTTCGCCGTTGTATTTGATAACGTCTTTAAACGGATCAATCTTGGTGCCCAGCTCAGTAACTACTTCGCCGTTCACCGATACTACGCCGGCCGCAATAAGTTCGTCGGCTTTACGACGAGAGCAGATGCCCGCGTTTGATATATAACGATTTAAACGGATCAGCCCGTCATCTGTAGATTTGGTTGATTTTGCAGGGCCGTTTTTACGGCCGCGCATTGTTTTTGGAGCATCTGGCTGGTTGGCCAAATCATCCGGACGGTGCGCCGGCCTGTCCCCAAATGGTTTATCCCTGAAACCGCCTTCGCGTTTTTTAAAGCCGCCTTCTGATGATCGTGAACCGGTACCAAATTTACGCTCGCCGCCTTGTTCGCCACCAAAACTTCTTTTTGGTTTGCCTTCAAAGCCTGCTGATGAGCGGGTGCGTGGTGCAAATGATTTTTTCTCGCCTGAGGCATCGTTACCGAAACTTCTTTTTGGCCTCGAGTCATCACCTGTAGTAGGGCGACCTGAGTATGGTTTGCGTGAAAAGCTTTTGCTTTCGCCCTGGGCATCGTTGCCAAAGCTTCTTTTGGGCCTGTCATTATCATCGCCGGTTGGGCGACCTGAATATGGACGTGGTTTTGCGCCGAATTTTTTATCACCTGCCGATGAAGATCCGCTTCTAAAATTGCTTTTAGGCTTATCGTCACTGAACCTGTTTGGTTGAAATGTTTTCTCTGGTCGGGTGAGTTTTTTCTTTTCGCCATTTGGGGTAGCTTTACCCTTTGGAGTTGATGGCGATTTGCGTGGCCTGTTTTCGCCACTTTTTTTATTTTCTGGTCTGTCTTCGCGACTACCTGCTGGTCTCTTAAATACCATAATTTTTTGTTTAGCGCTTTCGCAGCGTGAGGGTCAAAGTTACGCTTTTTCGGCAAAATCTAATCAAAAAGATCAAAAAAATATCATCAAACAAAATCGCGGTTTAAACGGTTTTAAAGGCGGTTTTTGAACCCAAAACCGCTACTAAAAAACTTGGCATTTTGCTAAGTATTTGATAATGTGCCTTGTTAAACATACCTTTGCGGCACATTCTACCAAAATGTATAGTTAATGATAAGAAAAGAAATGATCAAAAAACACTTACTTACGCGCTCCGTAATGCTGGTGCTGGTTCTCATTTCAATGCTTAATATTTACGGCACAACTAATACTAAAACGGGTGCAAAACCCTTGCCATTAAGCCTCCGAACCTCGAAGTTTATTTTTATTGCAAGCAAAAGGGCAGTTGCATACAACTTTGCCAGCGAAGCTTTGCCAGTTAATGATGCAAAAGTTAATTACAAACTTTTCAAAACACTCAGAAAGCACGATTTTAGAAACGTGCAAAGCAACATCCTGCACCGAAAAGCAGAAAAATGGTTTCCAGTTATTGAACCAATTTTAAAGTTTTACGGTATTCCGGATGATTTTAAGTACATCCCGCTGGTTGAATCCGGTTTTACATCGGGCAAATCGCCTAAGGGGGCTAACGGTATCTGGCAGTTTATGCCCGGTACGGCACGCACTTATGGCTTAAGGGTTGGCCATGGTACTGATGAGCGCTTAAACCTGCGCAAATCAACCATAGCGGCCTGCAAGTATATCAAAGAACTATACGGTGAATTTAACAGCTGGACACTGGCGGCTGCCGCCTATAACAATGGCTCGATCAAATTAGCGCGCGCCATTAACAGGCAGAATGAAGATAACTACTTCCGCATGAAGCTGAACCGCGAAACCGGTTCGTACGTTTATAAGCTGATTGCCATGAAGGCCGTTATTGAACAGCCGAAAGAGCATGGGTATCAAAATTATTTTTTCCTGCCCCCTGCGCCACAGTTGCTGGCATTTAATTAAGCACAGGTAATTACACTGTAAATTAATTAAAAGATTACATTACGGAGCATTTTGAGGCCGGTTGTCTATAGTAGACTACCGGCCTTTTTTGCTTATATTTGTAGCAAATTACCGATAGGTTAAGCCAAAAATTTTAGGAAAACAGGGTTCTGTAAAATTCTGGTAACTATAATAATTAGCTTCAAACAATGTTGGTATATCCACATTAATAAAGTATGAGTACAAAACCTCCTGTTGATCTGGGCGAGCAAAGTGAAGTTGAAGTTTATGGTGCCCGGGTGCATAACCTGAAAAATATTGATGTTTCCTTTCCGCGCAATCAGCTGGTGGTAATTACCGGTTTAAGTGGCAGCGGTAAATCATCATTGGCGTTTGATACCATTTACGCCGAGGGGCAGCGCCGCTATATGGAAACGTTTTCGGCCTATTCGCGCCAATTTATGGGGGGGATGGAGCGTCCGGATGTAGATAAAGTTTCAGGCCTGAGTCCGGTTATTGCTATCGAGCAAAAAACCACCAGTAAAAATCCGCGATCTACAGTTGGTACTATTACCGAGATCTACGATTTTATGCGTTTGCTTTTTGCCCGTGCGGGCGATGCCTACTCGTACACCACCGGCGAGAAGATGGAGCGGATGAGTGAAGACCAGATCCTGAAAACCATTACCGAAAAATTCGACGGTCAGCCAATAAATATTCTTGCCCCGGTAGTAAAAGCCCGTAAAGGCCATTACCGCGAGCTGTTTGAATCCATCCGTAAGCAAGGCTTTTTAAAAGTTTGGCTGGATGGTGCCATTGCCGATGTTGAACCTAAAATGCAGGTTGACCGCTATAAAATTCACGATATCGATATTGTGGTTGACCGTTTGGTGGTAAGCGAAAAAGATAGCAAGCGATTATATACTTCTGTTCAACAGGCATTAAAAATTGCTAAAGGCATTATTCGTATTGCCGATAAAGACAATAACGTAGCCTATTATAGTAAATACCTGATGGACCCTGTTTCAGGCATCTCGTACGATGAACCTCAGCCTAATACATTTTCTTTCAACTCGCCTTATGGTGCCTGCGAAAAATGTAATGGCCTGGGTTATATTTTTGAGGTAGATGAAGCCTCGGTTATCCCTAACCCGAAACTCAGTATCATGAACGGTGGTTTGGCCCCGATAGGTGAGTACCGCGAAACCTGGATTTTCCAGGTATTAAAATCGCTGGCTAAGAAATACGAGTTTTCGTTATCAACCCCGATAGAAAAACTGAACCGTGATCAGCTGGATATGATCCTGAACGGCGCGCCCGATCCATTAAGCGTTGCCGTTGAATACAACAAATGGAACGTCCAAAATTACCAGATCACCTTCGAGGGTATTATCCGGATGCTGGAAGAGCAACAGGAACGCCGTAACGACGAAGGTATGGACGATATGGAGAACTACCGCGTGCTCCGTACCTGTCCGGTTTGCGAAGGCGCAAGGCTGAAAAAAGAATCGCTGCACTTTAAGGTAGATGGCAAAAATATATTCGAGCTGGCTACTATGGATATTAATCATTTGCAAGAGTGGTTTGATGGTCTGGAAGATAGGTTAAACGAACGCCAGAATGTGATCGCCAAAGAGATCTTGAAAGAGATCCGCGCACGTATTGTGTTTTTGCTGGATGTTGGTTTGAGTTACTTAACGCTTGATCGTACTGCGAAAACCCTTTCGGGCGGTGAAGCGCAACGGATCAGACTGGCTACGCAGATCGGTTCACAGCTAATGAATGTAATGTACATTTTGGATGAGCCAAGTATCGGCTTGCACCAACGCGATAACGAACGCCTAATCAACGCACTTAAAAACTTGCGCGATTTAGGTAATACCGTACTGGTAGTTGAGCACGATAAAGATATGATACTTGAAGCCGACCATGTAATAGACATGGGCCCGGCGGCCGGCGTTCACGGCGGACAAGTTGTTGCCGAAGGCACGCCTGCCCAGCTCATGGAAAAACATACCCTTACTACATCATATATTAACGGCGAGCGCGAAATAGCTATCCCGAAAAAACGCCGCGAGGGTAATGGAAAAACGCTGAAGCTTAAAAAAGCTACCGGTCATAACCTGAAAAAGGTATCGGTCGAGTTTCCGTTGGGTAAACTGATCGGGATAACCGGGGTGTCAGGTAGTGGTAAATCAAGTTTGATCACCGAAACATTGTACCCGATATTAAATCATCATTTTTTCAGGGCTAAGAAACATCCGCTGCCTTATGAAAAAATTGAAGGGCTGGAAAATATTGATAAAGTAATTGAGATAGATCAAACACCAATTGGTCGTACACCACGCTCAAACCCGGCTACTTATACCGGCGTATTCTCCGATATCCGGAACTTATTCGTGGCTTTGCCCGAATCGAGGATCAGGGGATATAAACCCGGTCGTTTTTCATTTAACGTAAAAGGCGGTCGTTGTGAAACCTGCCAGGGCGGCGGTATGAAGGTGATAGAAATGAACTTTTTACCCGATGTACAGGTACCTTGCGAAGAATGCGGCGGCAAACGCTACAACCGCGAAACGCTTGAAGTACGCTACCGAGGCAAATCCATCAGCGATGTGCTGGATATGAGCATTGAAGATGCTACGCCGTTTTTTGAGCATATTCCATCCATATACCGTAAAGTGAAAACTTTAAACGATGTAGGTTTGGGTTATATCACTTTAGGCCAGGCCTCAACCACACTATCTGGCGGTGAAGCGCAACGCGTTAAACTGGCCACCGAATTATCTAAAAAAGATACCGGTAATACTTTTTATATATTGGATGAGCCAACCACCGGCTTGCACTTTGAGGATATCAACGTGTTATTAGGAGTGCTTAATCAACTGGTTGATAAAGGTAACACCGTACTGGTGATTGAGCATAACCTTGATGTGATCAAAGTGGTTGACCATGTAATTGACCTTGGCCCGGAAGGCGGATCTGGTGGTGGGACTATTCTTTTTTCTGGTACGCCTGAAGGTTTGTGTAAGGTGAAGGAAAGCTTTACCGGGAAGTTTTTGAAAAAGGAAATGGGCGTATAAAACAGGCAAAACTTACGAAGTTTTTAAAACTTCGTAAGTTTGAAAGGCCACAATATAGTGAACAGCATATACCTTAAAATGTATATGCTGTTTTGCTTTATATGCTAATATCATTTCATCTATTGGTAATTCTATCCACCTTTCCTTAGCTTTATCCTTTCAACCCACATCAATGAAAAAATTACTACTCATACTCGGCATTGCCGGCAGTTTTCTGGCCTGCAATCAACCCAAATCATCAGATAGTAAAACTGATATTCCGGCCAATAAAGAGCTCGCCAAGGTTTTTGAAGATTATTTTCAGGATGGCCTGAAGCTTTATCCACTAAATGCAACCGGCATTGGCGACAGGCGTTACAATGATCTGCTGCCTAACGACGGCTCGGTCGAGTTTTTGAAAAAATCGCATGATTATTATTCGGTATATCTATCCAAAGTAAAAAACTTTGAACGAAACGAGCTTAATACTAATGATCAGCTATCCTATGATATTTTCACTTACGAGGTACAGCTATCCCTCGATAATTTTAAATATCATTTTGAGTACATGCCGATGAACCAGTTTTACGCCCTGCCTATCACCATGGGGCAAATGGGTTCGGGTTCAGGTTCGCAGCCATTTAAAACGGTTGTTGATTATAACGATTGGCTGAAACGATTGGCCGCTTTCCAGCCCTGGGCCGATACTGCCATTGCCAACTTTAATAAAGGCATTAAAACTGGCGTAGTTTTACCAAAGGCATTGGTAGTTAAAATGATTCCCGAAATGCAGGACCTGGTATCTGCAAATGTGGAGAAAAGCCTGTTTTACGGCCCGGTAAATAATTTCCCTAAAGATTTTTCGGATGCTGATAAAAAACATTTGACCGAAGCTTATAAAAAAGCCATCGCTACGATTGTTAATCCAACCTACCAAAAACTGGCCGATTACCTGAAAAACCAATATCTGCCACATGCGCGTACAACATCAGGTTTTTCATCGCTGCCGGATGGCGCTGCTAAATATGCTTACCTGGTTAAACAGCAAACCACTACCGATAAAACACCTGAAGAGATTTATCAATTAGGTTTGAAAGAAGTAGCCCGCATCCGCGGACTAATGGATAGCATCAAAACCAGCGTAGGCTTTAAAGGCGACCTGCAGGCGTTTTTCGAATACATGAAAACCGACCCTAAGTTTACGCCATATAAAATGCCGCAACAGGTTTTAACTGCTTTCGAAAATATCCACCAACGCATGGAACCTAACCTGAAAAAAATGTTTAACCATGTGCCAAAAACGCCGTTCGAGATCAGGCAGACCGAGGCTTTTCGCGCGGCATCGGCCAGTGCGGAGTATAACCAGGGTTCGGCAGATGGTAGCAGGCCGGGTATTTTTTATGTGCCGATATTGGATGCTACTAAGTTTAACACTACATCGGGCATGGAATCTTTGTTTTTGCATGAGGCTATCCCTGGTCACCATTATCAGATCTCGTTAACTCAGGAAAATACATCGTTGCCAAAATTCCGCCGTTTTGATGGTGGCGAAACGGCTTATGTTGAAGGCTGGGCGCTGTATTGCGAATCGTTAGGAAAAGAGTTGGGTTTATATACTGATCCTTACCAGCATATGGGCGCTTTGGGCGATGAAATTCACCGTGCTATCCGTTTAGTAGTTGATGTAGCCATCCACACCAAAGGCATGACCCGCGAGCAGGCCATTAAATATATGATGGATAACGAAGCCATCAGCGAACAAGGTGCTACTGCTGAGATCGAGCGTTACATGGCAATCCCCGGTCAGGCTTTAAGCTATAAAATAGGAGCGTTGAAGATCCGTGAGTTGCGTACCAAATATGAAAAGCAGTTGGGGAGCAAGTTTAATATAGCTGAGTTTCATGACCAGGTGCTGAAAGATGGCGCTATGCCAATGGCTGTGTTTGAAGCGAAGATGGATGCCTGGGCGGCGAAGCAGTAAGGTATATTCAATAAAAAATGTCATTTCGATAGAGCAGGGGCGGGAACGAGCGCCGGGGCGAAAGAGAAATCTTGTACGCCAAGCAAAAGCCTCAATGCATGGTGTAAGGGTAGGGTGTAGAAGATTTCTCCTCACCCTCCACGCTAAGCCCTCGCGGTTCGTCGAAATGACATTTTGTTTATGGAATAAATTTATCCTCAACTAAACACCGCCAGCACCCCAAAATAAATCAGCATACAACCCGAGCTGATAAAATTCATGCGCATAGCGTTTTTAAAATTGGCGTTACCGGTTGATTTACCAACCTTATAAAACCAATAGTTAAAGAAGATGAATATCGGCGCGGCGCATATTAAAAAGAAATAGAAATTAAGCAGCATACCTGCCAAATGCCAATACCAATAGGATAACGCTATCCCGCAGGCAAACAACACCCCTGAAAATATAAATGAACCTTTATAGCCCAAAACAATACTCAGGGTTTTATCCCCCCGGCGGCTATCCTCGTCATGTTGATAAACCTGTGTTAAAGGGTACGAAGCGCCGATTAGGCATGAACTGATGGCCCCCGGAATAATAAAACCAATATCCCAATGGCTAAACAGATCCATTCCGCTTAAGGCCGCATAAGTGGTGTAATAAATAAAACATCCCTGGAAAATAAACACCGTAAGAAAGCTGATAAAAGGATATTTTTTCAAGCGGGTAGCCGGATGGCTGTACAGCTTTGACATAATACCGTAGATCAACACCGCGAAGGCAAACTGCCAGCTCACCAGAAAGCCGAGTAAAAAAGCCAGGGCCTCTAAAAAAATGGAAAAATAGTAGGAGCTGATATCAACCTCCGGTGGTTTAGCCAGCAGAGCAATGCTATCCTCGTCTTTATCAAAATAACTGTTGTAGCCATTGCTGGCCGGGAAGGCTAATAAGTGCCAGATAAAAAATACCAGCCAGGCGGTACCCGACTTCACTGTATCAACCTGGCTAAAGGCGAACAGGTACACGGGCAGTAAAAACACCGAAAACACAAAACGCAAATGCGCCAGGGTTGATCTGGTGGGGATAATTTGTTTCAATAGCACCATTGCTTGTACAGATATATACTTAACTACTGCCAAAAGCAACGCTTAGTTGCCCGCGTAACGTTATAAAGATATAATTGTTAGCAATATAAATTTTGCCGTTCATAAATTATTATGTTTGGAATAACGTTTATAACAACATGATCAAAAAACTTTTAACTCTTGCTTTTTTAAGCTTTTTCACCATAGCAGCTTTTGCCCAAACGGTAACCAAATCTGACGTTGGCTTTAAAATAAAAAACCTTGGCTTTAATGTTGCCGGCACTTTTAGCGGTTTCCAATCCGATATTAAATTCAAACCCAATGATCTGGCTGGGAGTAGCATCGAAGCTTCGGTAGCATCAAATACTGTAAATACCGATAGCGAAGGTCGCGACAATCACCTCAAAAGCGAAGATTATTTTGATGTGGCCAAATACCCCAGGATCACCCTTAAGTCTGTTTCTTTAAAACATAAAAGCGGGGGCAACTATACAGGCAGTTTTAACGTAACTATTAGAGATAAAACAAAGTTGATAGAAATACCTTTTACCTACACCGAAACGGGTAACACCGCGCAGTTAAAAGGCGATTTCATGATTTTGCGTACCGATTTTGGTATTGGGGGTAAAAACCTGATCCTATCAAACGAAGCCAATGTTTCGGTATCCGTGGAGATCAACAAGTAACAGGTTTACATATTTTTAATGGAGAGTTGCATTAGTGCTATAGGGATAGCTAATCCCCAAAACCGGATTGCCCAACATGATATTTACCATTTTATGGCGAACGCATTTGGGCTGGATGAAACTAATGCTGCTCGGCTAAAAGGCATTTATGATCATTCGGGCATTGAGCACCGCTATTCGGTAATTCCTGATTTTGCTTTCAGCGATCCTTCAAAATATACTTTCTTTAAACAGGCCAATCAGGAACCTTTTCCGGATACGCAGAAACGCCTTAAACTTTACGAAAAGGAAGCCATCTCCATCGCAGTAAATGCGGCGCAAAACTGTTTTGCCGGTTTTGAAGCGGATATCAATAATAAAATAACCCATTTGGTTACCGTAAGCTGCACCGGCATGCACGCACCCGGTATTGATATTGAATTGGTTGATCGCCTCGGGCTTAACCGCGATACCGAACGTACCTGTATCAATTTCATGGGCTGCTACGGTGCAATCAACGGCCTTAAAGTTGCCGATTACATTTGCCGTGCCGATGTTAATGCCAAAGTGCTGGTGGTTAGCGTTGAGCTTTGCACGTTGCACTTTCAAAAAGTTAATACGCTGGATAATTGGGTGGCAAACTCCTTATTTTCGGATGGCGCGGCGGCTGTGTTGGTTGAAAATACAAGCAATCGTTTGGGTAATGGCACTTACTTCTCCCTCAAAAACTTTTACTCAGAATTTGTTACCGAAGCCCGTAACGAGATGGGCTGGTATGTAGGTAACACCGGTTTCGAAATGAAGTTAACTTCCAAAGTATCTAAACAAATAAAAAAACATATAGCCGCATTAACCGAAAGGTTTTTGCAAAAGGCTAAAACGCAGATGAGCGAGATCTCTGCTTATGCCGTTCACCCAGGTGGGCGGGCAATTTTGGAGGCTGTTGAAGAAGCGCTTGAACTGCCTGAAGAAAGCAACAGTTTTGCTTACGATGTATTGCGCGAGTACGGTAATATGTCGTCGGCTACGATACTGTTTGTGTTGGATAAGATGATGAAAGCCGGAAACCTCGTTGATCAGAAAATTATGAGTTTTGCCTTTGGGCCGGGCTTAACGGTTGAAGGGATGATACTTGAAATGCATTAAACCCTGATGGCAGATGTAATTATAGTTGGCGGCGGATTAGCAGGACTTTTCAATGCCATTCTGCTTAATCGAGCCGGGCTAAAAGTTACGGTTGTTGAACGCAAAAGCTATCCCATGCACCGCGTTTGCGGCGAATACATCTCGAACGAGGTGCTCCCCCTTTTATCTTCTTTAGATATCAACCTCGATGAGTTGGATGTAGCGCGTATCAACCGTTTGGAGGTTACCGCTGCATCGGGTACCAAACTGTCACAAACATTGGACCTGGGTGGTTTTGGATTGAGCCGCTATACATTTGATAACTTTCTTTACCAAAAGGCGATGGCCGAAGGTGTGAATGTTTTGGTAAATACAAAAGTGGAAGATATTAATTTTGTTGATCACCATTTTGAAGTAGCTATTCCAACAAATACACTTACAACTCCATTGGTTATCGGCTCGTTCGGCAAACGTTCCAATCTCGATCAAAAACTAAAACGACCTTTCTTTTACAAACGCAGCCCTTACCTGGCGGTAAAATTCCATTTAAGGATGGATTTTCCTACCGATCTCATCCAGCTTAATAATTATAAGGACGGCTATTGCGGTGTAAGCAAAACCGATGGCGATAGGTACTGTATGTGTTATATGGCCCACCGCGATGACCTGCGCAAATATGGAACGCTGCAGGCGCTGGAAGAGAACGTGATCCGCAAAAATCCATACCTCGACGAGATTTTCAGAAACGCTGAGTTTTTGTTGGATAAGCCCGAAGTGATCAACGAGATCTCATTCGAGAAAAAAGCCCCGGTTGAAAATCATATCCTGATGAGCGGCGATACCGCCGGAATGATAGCCCCGCTTTGCGGTAATGGTATGACGATGGCTATCCACTCGGCCAAAATACTATCTGAAAAAATCATCACTCACTACAAACCGGGCAGTTTTAATGCCGATAAGCGGTTGGCTCTTGAACAGGATTATACCCAAACTTGGAACAAACAATTTGCTCAGCGCCTTTGGGTGGGCAGGCAATTGCAACGTTTGTTTGGTAACGATAACATGACGGCCCTCTCATTAAACACCCTAAAACGTCTGCCATCCGTAGCGCAATACCTGATAAGTAAAACTCACGGCCAACCATTTGTATAGTTCGAGCGTATTGTATTATATATGCCCGATTTAAGTTACCGTACAGATACCCTCGAGATCATAGACGATTTTGATCTTCCATCAATCGAGATCGACCCTGTTTTAGAAGGGTTAGGAAAAGTGAATGCCTGGTTTGGTGGCCATAAAAGCATCATCAAAACGCTCCGGGATTTTCCTGTACAAAACGGCTATTCCATAACCGATTGGGGTTGTGGTGGCGGTGATGCCCTTATCGCGATAGCTAAATGGGGCGCTAACCGAAAGCTTCATCTTAAGCTAAAAGGGATAGACGCCGCGCCTGCAGCCGTGAGGTACGCCCGCGATCAATCAAAAGGGTTTAATAATATCAGCTACATCCAGGCCGATGTGATAGAAGATAGCCATCTGCTCAACAAAACTGATGTGATCATCTGTAGCCTTTTTACCCATCATTTTGATGACGAACGATGGATAGCCCTGGTTAAAAACATGCAGACATCGGCACAAAAAGGCATTATTATTACTGATCTGCACCGGCACCCGGTTTTGTATTACGCTGTAGTATTGCTCACAGCTTTTACGGGTAACAAAATGGCGCAGAATGATGGTCCACTTTCGGTAAGGCGGGGTTTTAAAAAGCACGAATTGTTAGCTTTATTAAAAAAGGCACAAATTGATAACTTTAAATTAACATGGCGCTGGCCGTTCAGGTGGGAGTTAATCATCTATAAATCGTAGCTTTACGCTATGAATTTGCGTGTACTGGTTTTAACAACCTCGCTTGGTGTGGCAATTACGCTCTCGGCGGTTAACTTTTATTTTCAGCATAAATGGTATGATGTAATGGTTACTTTTTCGGTAGCCCTTGGTGTAAGCTACTTTGTGTTTTACTACCTTATCGAAAAATACATTTACTCCCGCATCAAGCTTATTTATAAACTGATCCATAACCTAAAGCTCGGTCGTGATTTGCGTGATGCTTTGGGCGAGCATGTATCGGCTAACCCAATAGCCGATGTGGAGCAAGAGGTAAAAGAATGGGCAAAGGAAAAGAAGACCGAGATTGATGAATTACGCAAACAGGAAAAGTTTCGCCGCGATTTTTTATCCAATATCTCGCACGAGTTTAAAACCCCACTTTTCGCTATCCAGGGTTACATAGAGGCCTTGCAAGACGATGATTTCGACGATAAGGAAATGGCCCGCCAGTTTTTGGAAAAAGCATCTAAAAACGTAGATAGGTTAAGTTACCTGATCAAAGATCTTGACGAGATCTCGAAATTGGAATCGGGCGAAATGCCGATCAACTATACCAAATTTAAGATCAACGATCTGATCAAAGAAGTTTTTGAATCGCTGGAGATCAAAGGCAAACAATACCATATTAAATTAATATTTAAGCAGAAATACGACGAGCCTATTGTAGTGAATGCCGACAGGGAGAAAATACGCCAGGTATTGGTTAACCTGATCGATAACTCGTTTAAGTACGGTAAAGAAGAGGGTAGCACATCAGTAAGCCTTTTCCAACTACATGATCAGGTACTGGTTGAGGTTACTGACGATGGCATAGGCATTGAGGAAAAATACCTTGCACGTTTATTTGAACGCTTTTTCCGTACCGATAGCAGTCGTTCAAGGCAAATTGGCGGCTCGGGTCTGGGGTTGGCTATTGTTAAGCATATTATTGAGGCCCATCAGCAAACCATTAATGTGCGCAGTACCGAAGGTTTGGGCTCAACATTTGGTTTTACGCTGCAGCGCGCCAAGCAAACCATTCCCTTCCCGAATTTACCTGTGTTAAAAAGTTAACATTAATTTAATATAGTAACCGTACCTTTACGCCAATTTCAAATCATTATGTCATTAAACAGCATATTCCAATATTTTGTACCAAAGGATAAAAAAATTTTTTTTCCACTGTTCGAGCAGGCTACGGCCAACGTTGTAGCCATGGCCACAATATTGGTTGAAGCTGTTAATTCGAATAATGACGCAACCCGCGAAGAACTCTACAAACAGATAGATAAGCTGGAGAATAAAGGCGATGAGTACACCCACCAGATTTACCTGGAACTGGGCAAAAACTTTATCACCCCTTTTGATCGTGAAGATATCCACGCCCTGGCTACCGCTATTGATGATGTTGCTGATTATATACAAGGCGCAGCTAACCGCATGAGCCTGTACCGCATTGATGATTTGAACGAGCACATCCGCAAACTATCTGACCTGATATTGCAGGCCAGCATCGACCTGGAAAAAGCTGTAAGAGAACTGAAAGACCTGCGCAACGTGCGTAACATTGCCGATTCGTGCATCAGGATAAACAGCGTTGAAAACCAGGCCGATTATGTATTTGACCGTGCCGTTGCCGATCTGTTCCTGTACGAAAAAGACGCTATCCGCCTTATAAAATATAAAGAGATCCTGGCTGCTTTAGAAACTGCTACAGATATGTGCGAAGATGCCGCCAACGTTATGGAATCAATTTTAGTTAAAAACGCTTAAGTTTCCCTTATCCCCAACTAAATGGTTACTTCCCTACTTGTAGTTATTGTAGTACTCGCCCTGCTGTTTGATTATACCAACGGTTTTCACGATGCTGCAAACTCAATTGCTACCATCGTATCTACTAAAGTATTAACTCCTTTCCAGGCGGTATTAATGGCCGCGGTGTTCAACTTTGCTGCTTACTTTTTTATTAAAGATCACAAAGTAGCAAACACGGTATCAAAAATTGTAATTGAGCAATACGTTACCCTGCACGTTATTTTGGCCGGTTTAGTTGCCGCCATCACCTGGAACCTCATCACCTGGTGGTTTGGTATTCCTTCAAGCTCATCACATACGCTGATAGGCGGCTTTGCCGGTGCGGGTATGACCAATGCACTTTTCCTGGGTGTTAATGTGCTGAAAGCTGTTGAGATGGATTACGTGCTCAAAATTATCGCTTACATTGTATTAGCGCCATTTATTGGTTTGCTGATAGCTTATATCGTTACCATTTTAATATTGCACCTGTGCAAAAATGCACGGCCTGCCGTCGCCGAGCGTTGGTTTAAACGCATGCAATTAGTATCATCGGCAGCGTTAAGCTTTGCCCACGGTGGTAACGATGCGCAAAAGGTAATGGGTATTTTATATGTAACCTTGATCGCCTCAAAAATTATTAAAGCTGGTGATGTAATGCCAGAATGGATCCCATTGGCTTGTTACTCGGCTATTGCTGCCGGTACCATGTCGGGCGGTTGGAAGATCGTAAAAACCATGGGTTCAAAAATTACCAAAGTAACCCCGCTTGAGGGTGTAAGTGCCGAAACAGCTGGTGCCATTACCCTGTTCATTACCGAGCGCTTTGGTATCCCGGTTTCAACTACACACACCATTACTGGTTCAATTATCGGTGTAGGTTTAACCAAAAGGGTATCGGCGGTGCGTTGGGGTGTAACTATTAACCTGGTTTGGGCCTGGATCATCACTATTCCAATTTCGGCCTTGATAGCGGCTGGCGTATTTTCATTGTTACACTTTTTAGCCTAACCGCAGGCTGGTATTTTTGTTACATTTACATACCATGAAAACAAAACTACTTATTATCCCGGCACTGGTTGCCTTTATTACATTAAGCAGCTGCGATACCTTGAACCAGGTAGCCAACGCTACTGTTCAAAATCAAGGTACGCCAACATCGTTAGAAATTGGCAATGGCTTAAAGCAGGCGCTTGAGATTGGCACCGGCAAAAGCTCTGATCAATTATCTGCCCTTAACGGTTTTTTTGGTAATGCCGCCATCAAGATCCTTTTTCCGCCTGAAGCTCAAAAAGCTGAAAAAACTTTACGAGGCTTAGGTTTAAACAGCCTTTGTGATAACGTGATCTTATCCCTTAACCGCGCTGCCGAAGATGCCGCCAAGCAGGCTAAACCGATCTTTGTTGATGCCATTAAGCAAATGACCTTGCAGGATGTTACCAATATTTTATTAGGCAGTCAGGATGCAGCCACACAATATTTTAAACGTACCACAACCGCTAAATTAAGCTTGCAATTTAAACCGGTTATCCAGGGTAGCTTAAACAAAGTTAACGCTACTAAATATTACAGCGATGCCGCCCAGGCTTATAATAAAGTGCCTTTTGTATCAAAACTTAACCCCGATATTAGCGATTATGTTACGCAAAAAGCTATTGAAGGTTTATTTGTTGAGATAGCAAAAGAGGAACTTAACATTCGCCAAAACCTTGGCGCACGTACTACGCCTTTATTGCAAAAGGTATTTGGTTTTGCTGATAAGAAAAAAGGATAATCGACTTTTTATAAATATTGGAAAGGGAATAGGCTTAGCTTGTTCCCTTTTTTATGCGATAAATTTAAGGCACACAATAGTGCCCATATGCCTATTTAAAAACGCGGCAAAATTGCTATGTCCACTACCGTCATTGCGAGTGAATAAAAGCCGAGGCCTCTGAAGGATTATATGACATCAGGCGGGCCGGCCTGTCACCCTGAGCTTGTCGAAGGGGCGCGCGCAGAGGCCCGCCCACCATGCTTCGACAAGCTCAGCATGAGACCCATTTTAAACTTGTCATAGGTAGGTACGAAGCAATCGCACGGAAGCAGAGCGGCTCTGTATAGCATGCGATTGCTTCGTGCCTCGCAATGACGGGGTTTATACTTCTATAAACAGATAGACAATGATAGCATCTGCCTAATTTATTTTTATAAGCTTGAATTGATTGAGCGGAGTCCTGTTTGGCTTTATTGTTTCGGCTTTTGAAATTTTACTTTCACCGTAACTTGCTCTGGTTTATGATTAGTACTACCAACCCATGACGGTCCGTTTTTAAGCAAATCGATAGCTTTTTGATTAGCTGCGTCGTTCAATCCCTTTTTAACTGCAAAATCGTCTGTAACGCCACTCGGGAAAACGGTGAAGGTAACTGTTACCGTACCCGTAGTGCCATCGGATAATACCGCATTTGTTTGCAGGTATTTTTTTAGGCTTCCCCAACCTAATTGCGGGTGTGCTGCCTCTACTGATGGTTCTTCCGCGTCATCATCTTTTTTACGGGAAGTTACCACTACTTCGCTAAGCGAGGAGTTATCCTGTGCTAAAGCAATTTTAACGCTATCGCCGCGGGTGGCACTGATCTGACGGCGTTGGTAGCCTATGTAAGCAACATCCAGGGTGGCATTATCAACGGGCGATGAAAGCGAAAACCTGCCGTTAACATCAGTTACCGTACTGCGATTAGTGCCCTTGATCCTGATAGCCGCGCCTATGATAGGCGAGCCGTCATCCCGCGATATAATTGTACCGGCTATGTATAACGATTCGGCAACAGCTTTAGCTGAGCTATATCCCGGAGCCGGTGAGGATGTAACGCCATCAACCTTCCCCTGTAATTTAAGCACACTTGGAGGTGCCTGTTTTGGGGTTGTTTTAGCCGTAAGTCCCAAAAGGTTATGCGCTGTAGAATCTTTTTTTACCGGCGAAGATAACGCCCCAAAAACAATCCTTTCATCAAGGCTTACGTTTGATTTTTTATCATACTGATCATCGGCTTTGTATTGTGAAACAGCAGGCGGATCAGCGTTAAAGCCACTATTTGCCGATGGTACAAGATTATTAGCCACTTTATTATCACCGGCCGAAATTTCCTGCTGGTAAACTGAATTTGCAGATGGTTTGGCCACTTTTGCTTTGCGCGCCGGAACCAGGAATTTAGGGGTTTGATTAACCGCCACCTTAGCATTGGTAGTGTCTGCTGTTTTAATGGTATCTGCCGCTACCGGAACCGGCGGTGTAATATTATTGGCAACCTGGTTTTTGTTAGGCTGCAATTCTGCATTGCCTGATCTTTTTAAATACAAGCCGCCTATTGTAAGCGCAATTAAAACGGAGGCGGCTATAGGCCAAACTCTCCATGGTATTATCAGGCCACGTTTTTCTTCGGTGCGTTGTTGCAAACTGCGCGACAGATCGGCAAGGTTAAGTGTGTGGTTTGCGGTACTGTTTTCGTACCCTTCAAGTGCATCCATTAAAAAAGGGTCATCCAGCGCTTCCATCTCCAGCTTATGCATAGCATGGGCATCAAGCTTTCCGCTCAGATACTTCTGTATTTGCAATATGTTGGCCTTTTTACTATGCACTGTTACGTTCGAGGCAAATTTTTAAATTCCGTTTGCCGTTTTGGATATAGCTTTTCACCTCATTTAAAGTATACCCGGTTATATCGGCAATTTCTTTATAGCATTTCTCTTTTAAATAAAACAGATCAATGCTTTGTTTTTGAGCGCCTGTTAGTTTGTTGATACAGCTTTCAAGTGCTTTTAATGCTTCTTCTTTATTGGTATCATTATCATGATGCAAAAGCGGGGTAAATTCCACAACTTCATCTAAATTAACCAGCTCCATTTTTTTACCGGTCCGTAATTGCATCAAACAATAATTGCGCCCAAGTACATAAACCCAGTTCCTGAACTGGTTTATATCATGTTTTTTTACCTTTTCAACCAGTTCCTCAAAAATGCCCATCACGGCGTCTTTCGCCAGCTCATCATCTTTAAGATATTTCAGGCATACGCCATAAACCAGCGGCATATATCGTTCATATAAGCTGCCTAAAACTGTAAGGTTACCGGTTGCGCGATAATCATTAAGCAGTTCTTCGTCTGTGGATGTACCTGGTTTTTTTGGTTTTATAAAAAGGTTCATTAAACACTACAAAACTAAATTTTTTAAATGGTTTATGGAAATCGAGTCTTGGCGGCATCCTTAAGGTAAAAATAAAAGGAGCCATGAGAAGAATTTTTGTAATTATTTTGATGTTTGCGGGCTTAACAGGATTTAAACCGCTAACTGTACGCCACATAAGCGGCGTTGTTTATGATAGTAAAGATAGCCTGGCATTACCGGGTGTAACGGTAATGCTTACGGGTACAGGCATTGGTACCCAAACCGATGCCAAGGGGCATTACAGTATTGATTTGCCCGAAGGTAAGAGTACTTTAACATTCAGTTTTATAGGGTTTGTTTCGCAAACTATTAAGCCCGATAAAAGCAATAAATTAAATGTTTATCTGGCTGCATCGGCTCAATCACTTAGTGAGGTTGTTGTTACCAGTTATGGTATACAAAAAAGGAGAGATCTTACGGGCAGCGTAAGTGCAGTTAGTGATGTGAGGCTAAGCGAGCCAGCAGCGATAAACAATCAGCTATCCGGGCGGGTAGCCGGGCTTAGTGTAACATCAAAAGGTAAGCGGCAGATGAAGGCATCGCAATACACGCCCACCGCCAGCTACGGATTGTACGCTCCGGTAACGCCAGCCAATCCTGTCGACGAAAGTTATAAAGGCATTACCGAAAACGGTTTTAAAAATCCGGAAAGTGAACCGCTTTCTACTTTTTCGGTAGATGTTGATGCCGCTTCGTATAGCAATGTGAGGCGTTTTATTAACGGCGGACAATTGCCCCCGGTTGATGCAGTGCGGGTTGAGGAGATGATCAATTACTTTAGCTATAACCTTAGCGGCCCAATAAATAATGACCCCGTAGCCATCCATACCGAATTATCTGCCGCTCCGTGGAATAGTAAACACCGACTTATCCGTATCGGGTTAAAAGCGAAAACTATCCCTACAAATAATCTGCCCGCTTCAAACCTGGTATTTTTAATAGATGTATCGGGATCTATGAATGAACCTAATAAACTGCCTTTGGTGCAAGCCTCACTAAAAATGCTGGTTAACCAGCTGCGTGCAAAAGACAGGGTTGCCATTGTGGTGTACGCCGGTGCCGCGGGTGAAGTGCTCGCATCAACCCCGGGAGATAAGAAAGAAACCATCAACAATGCTATTGATAACCTGAGTGCGGGTGGATCAACAGCAGGAGGCGCGGGTATAAAACTGGCCTACAGCATAGCGGCAAAAAACTTGATGCAAAGAGGCAACAACCGGGTGATCCTCGCTACCGACGGTGATTTTAACGTAGGAGCATCTGGTGATGATGATATGGAAAAACTGATAACGCGAGAACGTGAAAGCGGTATCTCACTTTCGGTTTTAGGCTTCGGTATGGGCAATTATAAAGACAGCAAAATGGAAACCCTGGCCGATAAAGGCAACGGAAACTATGCCTATATCGATAACATTACTGAAGCCCGTAAAACCCTGGTGAGCGAATTTGGAGGTACTTTATTTACTGTTGCTAAAGATGTAAAGCTGCAAATCGAATTTAATCCGGCCAAAGTGCAGGCCTATCGTTTATTGGGTTACGAAAACCGGGTTTTAGCCAAAGAGGATTTTAACAATGATAAAAAAGATGCAGGCGATATGGGTTCGGGACATACGGTTACGGCCTTTTACGAGATAATACCAACAGGCATTAAAGACGATTATTCACAAAGTGTTGATCCGCTGAAATATCAAAAAACTGCTAAGGCTAATTATAGTTCAGCGTCTGATGAGATGATGACCATCAAATTCAGGTACAAAGAGCCAACCTCCATGAAAAGCCAATTAAGCCAGGTCTCTGTGAAAGACCAGCCGATGGCCCTGAATTCAACATCAACCGATTTTCGTTTCGCAGCCTCGGTTGCAGAGATAGGTATGTTGCTGCGCGATTCACAGTTTAAACAAAATGCAAGTTACAAACAGGCAATCATTATGGCCCGTGCCGCTAAAGGAGATGATAACGAGGGGTATCGCGCGGAGTTTATTAAATTGGCCGAAAGTGCGAGGTTGCTAAGCAGGGTTGAGGCTAACGAAGAAGAGAAGGGGAAGTTAGAGTGATTGTGGTGAGCATCCTGATATGTGCCGGGATGCTTTATTTGCAAGTTGATGGGTAACTCCTACGGAGCAAAAATATATTAATGACCTTTTTCTACAAATGGGTAGCCTCTACGAGGCAGCTTGTATGATTGATCAATCCCCCTTCGTCTATAATTTGAAAATAGTAGCTAAAGGGTAATCAATAAATGATTTTGGAGATTCATACTGAAGAATATAAAAACAAATAGCAGATGGGTAAGAATGCCCCGTTAGGGGCTACCCATTTGTAGAAAAAAATAGAGATTTGTTTTGCCTCGTAGAGGCTACCCTGTAGTAAGCAAGGTCAACGTCACGTTAATCTATCAAATCATTAAAAACATATCGCTCGTCATATTCAATCGAATAATCTTTTAAAATACTCAAATACTCGTCTTTAAATGATTTTTTGAGATGATGTTGTTTTTGATTTAAGATGTACTTCACAACCGCATCAATTTGCGAATTACTATTGCTGAATGCAGCGTAACCTTCCTGCCATTGAAATTTTCGGGTAGTATACCTGGCTTTGTTAATAAATTCAGAACTATCACCTTTTACAAGCCGCATTAACTCTGAGATGGATTGATTGGGATTTAATCCTATAAAAAGATGCAGGTGATCGGGGACAGAATTTATGGCTATAAGTTTATGTCCGTTGTTTTGAACTATGCCAGTTATATAACGGTGAAGATGATCTTCCCATTCCTGTTGTATAACAGCCTGACGGTATTTTACCGCGAAAACAATATGAGTGTATAGTTGGGTATAGGTATTAGGCATATCCAAATATAATATTCGGATATGCCATTTTAAAATGTTTAGAACTCGATATGCGCTCTTAACGAAAGCACATTTACTGGCCCCCTATCTTTGTTATAAGCAGGATTTAGCAAAAATTGGTAACCCGGCGTAAGCCAGAATTTTTTCTGGTAAGCATTGATCTTATAATCCAGCTCGGCAATAAATTCGGTGCCGTAGTTCAGTTTACCATCGCCAATGATAAAACCATAGCCACCAGCTGCAAGATAATCGCGATGTGCGTTTGATATGCCATTTGCTACAAAGGCCAGGCCTAACTCGTCATCGCCACGGTTCCATGAAGTGCCTTTTAATACACCGCCGAAGCTGAGCGAGCGGTCGATCTCGGTAAAATACCAGGTTTCGGTTTTGCCATTGTTATAGCTCACTTTGGCAAATACACCGAAATCTTTGGTCAGGTATTGGTCGGCACTAATGCCAAAGCCGTATTTGTGCCTACCCCAGGCCTGGGTTGTATCAACAACAGGCGCAGTAGGGCTAAGGGCAAGAGCCTGGCGGTAATCACCCATTTTGCCGTTGTTGCGGAATCCTAAAACGCGTACAGTACCTTTTTGACCGTTAAGCGTATAGCGTCTTTCGTACTCAAGGGTTTGGGTGTTGGCCTTGCCTATCTTTTGATCCCAAATGGCACCGTTGGCAGTAGTTGTCGACATGGTGAAGGCGAAACGCAAAGTCCAGTTAGGTTGGCCCAACTCGGTATGGATGCCCATTACATAGCCGCGGGTATTAGCCGGGTAATCCCAGGCACCGTTATCCATTAAACTCCAATTCATGAATTGGGTACGCGGATCATGACTAAACTCGTTGCCATCATAAAAATCGGCCATGCCAAATTTACCTGCGGTGACTGAAAAGTAGCGTTTGCTTTTTAAGCCTGCTAGTTGGTTGGCATCATCGCTAATGGTATCTTTTTCTTTGCCCCATTCAAAGTTCTGGGTAAAGTATAAGCGGGCTATATAAATTTTAGGCTCGGCACCACCAACCCTAAATGTTTCGCCGTTTGGAAAACCGGCCGCACCCAAAGTTTTACTCAGACCCGAACCACCCGATAGTTCCGGGTTAAAATAAGCTTCGGCACCTTTCCATAACCTGGCTCCACCAAAAAGCGTGGTAGTTATAGAACTTTGCGTTTCCGAACCTGTAAGCAAGCTATTATCGCCCGTATAGTTGGCATGGAACGAGGGTTTATATTGGGTAATAACCGTTTGCTGGAAATGGAAGTTGAAGCGTTGTTGTTTAACGGTGTCCTGTCCAAAAGCCAGCGTTACCGCAAATGCAGATATTATGGTGAGTATAAGTTTCTTCATAAATTCAATTTGGCGCAAAAGTAAGCTTTCAACTTAACTACAAGCCACATTCATCAAAAAACTGTTTCAAATATTCTTCCATGAACGCGTGCCTTTGGGCGGCAAGTTTTTTACCGGTTTCGGTATTCATTTTATCTTTAAGCAGTAAAAGCTTTTCGTAAAAATGATTGATGGTAGGGGCTGAGGTATTTTTATATTCCTCTTTGGTCATGTTAAGGTTTGGGGCTATTTCGGGGTTGTAAAGTTCTCTGCCTTTAAAGCCTCCATAAGTAAACGCGCGGGCAATACCAATGGCTCCAATAGCGTCAAGCCTGTCCGCATCCTGCACCACTAACATTTCGGGCGATTGAAATGAAGGCCTGTCAAAGCTGGCTTTAAAGCTCATATGCCTGATGATCTGCTGCACGTGCTCAATAACCTCCGCTTCAACATTCATGCTTTGCAAATAATTACCGGCAGTACGCGGACCTATCTCTTCATCGCCGTTATGAAATTTACTATCGGCAATATCATGCAGCAAAGCAGCAAGCTCAACTACAAGCTGGTCGGTTTTTTCTGTTTGGTTGATGAGTTTGGCGTTGGTCCACACGCGGTGAATATGCCACCAGTCGTGGCCACCTTCGGCATTTTTGAGGGTATCGCGTACAAAAGCGACTGTTGCAGGTATTATAAAATCATGTTCCATCTTTCGCAAAGATAACAAGCAAAAGATGGAACAAAGGGATTGTGTATAAAACGTTATGCAGCGGCTACTTTATCAGTGTTTATCAATTCCGAAACCTCAACCTCTAAAATGGCGGCGATCTGGAATAATCTTTCAACGGTTATTTTGGTATAACCTAATTCAATTTTACTATACGCGTTTTGCGAGATACTAAGCTTGGCAGCAAGGTATTCCTGGGTATAATTTAGTCCCTCTCTGGTATGCCTTATGTTAGCAGCTATCGCTTTAATTTTGATATTCAGCATATCTTTCATCCAATTACATATTAATTCAACTATAACTAACGAGAATAATTTGTATGCGGATTTCAGATTTTTAATTTTTTTTCAAAACTTACGTAATCTGGCGCCCTTTGGTTTTGTAAATTTTAATTTAAAGTAAAATTTGATAGAGATATTAGGTGTAGGTTGCCTAATATTCAAGTGGTGTGTTAATTGTAACGATATCGAAAAAAAATAAAAAAAGTGATGAATTTTTTAGATTCATCACTTTTTCGTGGTTATTGATCAATTAAAAGGCTACTCCGTAAGGTCGTAACTGATCAGTACCGTTGGCAGCAAGGTTGCCGTTTCTAAAGGCACCTGGTTATACGATATGATGGGCTTGCGCTGACTGTAATATTCAAAGGCCTGTTTAATGGTGGCATTACTTGTATTAGCTGCCGCATTAAAGCTGATTGAAAAAGGCAGGATAAAATCATGCAGTTTTTCATGATCAGGGATGATCCATTTGTGGTTGGATTTTTTCAATGCCTCAATAATAGGCACTACCAATATGGCATCATCGGCATAATAAACAATGATTTTTTTAATAGTACCCTTATCATCAGCAGTAAACTTAAAAACAGCTGTACCTGTAGCTTTCTTCTTTTGAATTTTCGGAGATATTACCAGGCTATCTTTAAAAAAGCGGGTCATGATTGGGCTGCCACCCTGAAAAGGGAATGCCAGCTGCGTTTGTGCCTTTACTAATACCGATGATAAAACAAGTGTTATAAATAACAGTAACCTTTTCATTTAATTTTCTGGTTTTGGTTCGCGTTTGGTGCCTTCGTAAAGTTCGTACTCAAACAAGCGACAATCAAGCTTACCATTATAAAATTCAATTTTTCGGGCAGCCTTCAGGCCTATTTTTTTGGCCAGGTCAGGGTTGCCCGTAAATACATAACCGTTGTAACCAAGGCATTTCTTTTTCAAAAAATCGCCCATGCGTTTGTAGGTGATCTCGAGTTTGGTATGTACACCTAAACGTTCGCCATACTCGGGGTTAAACATTACCACGCCGCCTTCGGCCGGTACTTCGGTCTCCTCAAAATCACAAACGGCAAAATCAATTAAATGTTCTACGCCAGCGGTTTTAGCATTTTTTTGAGCGATGTCCACAGCATCAGCAGATAGATCTGTAGCGATGATCTTAAAGCCGATCTCTTTTTTTGCTTTGTCCTTTAATAAGCGACGCTCTGCAAAAAATACAGTTTCATCGTAACCGGTAATGTGCATGAAGCCATAATTCATCCTGAACAAACTGGGATATTTATCGGTAGCAATTAGCGCGGCTTCGATAGCCAATGTGCCAGAACCGCACATGGGGTTAATAAAAGTGCTTTTCCTGTCCCATTTGGTAGCCATAATGGTTGATGTGGCCAGCGCTTCCAGCATTGGTGCTTTACCCGGTATTTTACGATAGCTATGTTTAGCCAGTGTTTCGCCCGATGTATCTAAAAAGATCTCGGCGCGGTTATCCTGCCAATACAGGTGTACTACTGTTTTATTGACTTCGGGGCCAGAGTTTGGCCTGATACCTTTTACCGATTTGATCCTATCAACAATAGCATCTTTTACTTTCACGTTGGCAAATAGTGGCGTAAGGATATGCTCATTATTAACATTAGATGTTACCGAAAAGTATCCCGAAAAATCGATCAGCTTTTCCCACTCAATAGTTACCAGCTCGTTGTAAAGCTCGGCAGGGTCATTAGCGGTAAACGTTTTTAGCGAATACAATATCTGGCTGCCGCAACGCAGGTTCAAATTAAGTGGAATGGTATCTGTAATGGTACCCTGCAGTTCAACCCCTGTAGGGAAAACGCGGGTTGGTTCATAACCTAAGGCTTCAACCTCCTGTTGCAGGTAAGTTGACAGCCGTTTATTACAGGTAATGATGATCTTACTTTCAGTGTGGAAAACTTGCATATTAATTAGACAAAATTAAGAATTAAAAAGCCCCTATTTTTAATTTCTTACTATTAACTTTACATTTTAAATTATTTGAAGACTAATTATGGAAGTTAAAGGTAAGGTACATGAAGTGTCGGCTACCCAGCAAGTAACCGAATCGCTAAAAAAACGCGAACTTATACTTGAATATGTTGAGAACCCTCAATACCCTGAATATTTAAAGTTTGAAGCTATACAGGATCGTTGCGCTTTGTTAGATAACGTGAAAATTGGCGATGATGTTGAAGTTTCATTTAATCTTAAAGGGCGTCCGTGGACAGATAAAATGGGCAAAAAAAGTTATTTCAACTCGTTACAATTATGGAGGATCACTCCGCTTGCCGCTGCTAACAGCGCTGCCGCCGCGCCTCAATACGCTGCACCTGCTGCCGATATCAGCTCATCAAGCGATGACGACGATCTGCCATTCTAATATCCACAGATAAAAGAAATTTTAAAAGGCTCCCGTTTTTTGGGGGCCTTTTGTTTTAATTAGGATTTGGTGAGGCGCATTGTGTTTTATCTTCCAACTTCAATATAATAAACCCGTATAAAACAGGGTTTTAATAGTTGTGCTATTTGTTAAATATTGTTAAAAGCCAATTTTGTAATTGTATTTCGGATAATTTTGTGTGTTAACAAATGAAGAAGAGGAGCATAGGTTTAATTATTGGCTTAATGGGTTTCGCGCTTTTGAGCGTGGTGGCCATGCAATTTTATTTCCTGAGGCAATCGTACCAAATGCAATCCGATTTATTTGACCGCTCGGTGCGCGAGTCACTTAACAGCGTTGTTGATAAAGTTACCCGTCAGGATGCCAATAATTTTTTAAAAGCCAAAACTCAACCGGTTAATAACGTTATTGCCGATAGTGATGATGGGGATGAAACAAGCATCAGCACGGTAAAAACCCGAAATATAAAGAAAAAGCCCTCCGCCCGCGAAAAGCGAATAGCTATGCTGCGAGATAGTTTGCAGCGGATGATCAACCATAAAAAAATTGATGATGAACTTAACGGTTTGCTACAAACCGAAGGTACAGTTGATTTTAAAGTACATGTTGAAGAATATACCGATGAGTTTGGTGTAGTGCACGAACAGCTGACTCCTGAAATTGTACGTACACACATTACCCGCCGGGTATCGCGCCCCAAAAGGCTTCATAAATATGATACTTTGAGGTATGTATATGTGGATCCGCAGTTTGGTAAGCAAATGATCTCTGTACCTCGTGTTAACCCGCTTTGGGTACAGGAGCAGGCCCGTAAACAAAAAGAAAAACAGCTTCAGCAGATTAAAAAAATGCTGGAGATCGATTCGCTTGAGAAAGTGCATATGGCCGGCAACAAGCCAACGGTTATCGAAAACCTGGCCGAAGAATACCGCAAATCTGGCGAGCCGTTAAATAAACGTATCAACCCACTTTGGATAGATTCGTTATTACGGTTTGAACTGCATAACCGGGGAATCACTTTGCCGTTTAGCTATGAAATAAGTACGGCCAATAGCGATTCGCTTATATTTTCAAACGCCAGTGACAGCGAAGGGGAGAAGCCGCCTGTATTTGTTGCTGCCAATACGTATCAAACTCCGATCTTCACCAAAGAAGTGATCAATGATCCGGGTAAGATCATGCTTTCATTCCCGCAAAAAAATTCGCTCATTTTGCGCAACATGACAGCCTCTATGGCTACCACCGGTGGCCTTACCATGGTGCTGATATTTTGCTTCGGTTATACCATTTTCTCGATACTGCGCCAGAAAAAGATCTCAGAAATGAAGATCGATTTCATCAACAACATGACCCACGAGTTTAAAACGCCGGTATCAACCATTATGATTGCCAGCGAAGCTTTAAGGGATAATGAAATTGCCGAAGATAAAAGCCGTGTTGCCCGTCTGGCCAATATCATTTTTGAAGAGAACGCACGCTTGGGCAGCCACATTGAACGGGTGCTGAACATTGCCCGCATTGAGCGTAATGATTTTAAACTGGATAAAAAACCGGTTGACGTAAACGAGATGGTTTCATTAGTGCTTGACAGTATGGAGCTAAAGCTGCAAAAATGTGATGCCAAAACCACGTTGCACCTTGATGCCGAAAACGCTTTCATTATTGCCGATGAGCTGCATTTTTCGAACGTGTTATACAATCTGATAGATAATGCCATTAAGTACAGCAATGAAGCGCCTGATATTACTATAAGCACAGCTGTAAAAAGCGGGCAGGTGGTGATCAGGGTTGCCGATAAGGGGATAGGCATGAGCCGCGACCAGCAATCAAAGATATTTGAACAGTTTTACCGCATACCAACCGGTAACTTACATAACGTTAAAGGCTTTGGCCTGGGCTTAAGCTATGTTAATACCATAGTAAAACGCCTTAACGGTAGCATCAACGTAAAATCAGAAAAGGAAAAAGGCTCGGAGTTTGAGCTGAAATTTTCAGTAGCATAGGTACATTCCGGCTTCCGGACTAAAATTAAGCATGAAAAAAATACTACTTGTTGAGGACGACGCCAACCTGGGCCTCTTATTACAGGATTACCTTCAGTTAAAAGGCAAGTTTGATGTGGTTTTATGTAAAGATGGTGAAGAAGGCCTGCGTGCCTTTACCAAACAAGCGTACGACCTGCTGATACTGGATGTAATGATGCCTAAAAAAGATGGCTTTACCCTCGGCAAGGATATCCGCAAGATCAACGCGCAGGTGCCCATTATTTTTGCTACAGCCAAAGGTATGATAGAGGATAAAACTCAGGCCTTTAATTTGGGAGGAGATGATTATATCACCAAGCCTTTCCGTATTGAAGAGCTGTTACTGCGTATTAACGCCCTGTTGAAACGCACCGATAATGTTGGTAAGAAAGAAGAAGAAAAGCAAACCTCTTTCAAAATAGGCAAATATACTTTCGATTATACTTCGCAAATGATCACCATTGGCGAGAGCCAGCAAAAGCTATCAACTAAAGAGGCCGAATTACTGCGCCTGTTGTGTATGCGTAAAAACGAAGTGCTTACCCGCGAAGAGGCCCTGCTTAACATCTGGCACGATGATAATTACTTTAACGGCCGTAGCATGGATGTGTTTTTAAGTAAGATCCGCAAGTACCTTAAAGATGATCAAAACGTAGAGATCATCAACGTGCATGGTCGTGGGTATAAATTGTTGATCAACTAAGATCCGGGTTTTACTTCTGTTTTAAAATAGCCCCTGAAATAGTATTTCCTGGTTATGGGTTTGGCTTTAGACGCTGATGTGGTTTCTGTAAATTCTGTATCAATGTATCCGCTTAGTATCTCGGCTTTATCATCATCCTGCTGATCAAGGTTTAACTTGCTTTTTATTACCCGGTAAGTTTTATTGTTATCAGCTACCAAGGCCGGGGAGATAAGTTTGGGTTCGAAAGAATGATCGTTTTTATTAATGTAAACCAGAAACTCATTTTCATAAGCCGGTGCCCCATCTGCAAATTTCAATGTGACACTGTTGGCATTTCTATTGGCAATGCAATACCTCAATTTATAGCCGCCCATTACATTGGTTTGGCAATTTGCTGTAAAATATAAATGAGTGGTATCCGCTTTTTTTATTTTGCCACCCAACGTGTTTTCAAACTTGCCGTTAGGATGTTTAATAACGTACCACGGATAAGCCCAGTGTTTGGTAAATTCCAGTTTGATTATTGAAATATGACCTGTTGTTACCGGGAAATCTGTTGTTGATTGTGCTTTGGTGGCAAAACTACCAGCCAGCAGCAAGGTGAAAAAGAAGAATAGCTTCATGGTGTGATAGGATTTTTGGCTTCTTAATGTGGTGAAATATAGCAAAGTAAATGTTTATATGTAACAACTTTGTTAAATCAACATGTACTCAACTTTAATTTATAATAAATAGGTTTGTTACTGACTGAACTGATCTTATAATTTATTTATTATGAAGTTAAACCTACTTTTTTCGTGTTTTATCGCGGCTGGTATTGCAGTGCCGGCATTAGCCCAGGAGCCCGTTGATGCGGCCATGGTGCAAAAGATAAGGGAAGAAGGCCTGAACCACTCCAAAGTGATGGAAACGGCCTTTTACCTTACTGATGTTTCGGGGCCACGCCTGGCAAACTCGCCGGGTTTGATCCGGGCGCAAAAATGGGCGGTTAACCAGCTAAAAACCTGGGGCATGGCCAATGCCAAGCTGGAAAGCTGGGGTAAATTTGGTAAAGGCTGGGAGGTGCAAAAAAACTATGCAGCCATTACTGTTCCGTACTATCACGCTATCATTGCTATCCCTAAAGCCTGGACTCCCGGTACCAATGGCTTAATTAAAGGCGAGGTGTTGGTTGTAAAAGCCGATTCGGCTGCCGAGCTTGACCAGTACAAAGGTAAGTTAGCAGGCAAGATCGTGATTTTTGATACTAAAGCCCCAACCGAACGCACCTGGAAAGCAGATGCAGCCCGCTATACCGATGCGGAGCTTACTGAAATGGCTGATGCCAAAGCAACCCCATCTGGCCCGCGCCGCAACGCTGATCCTAATGCAGCGCAAATGGCAAACTTCCGCAAGTTGCGCGCTTTCAGAACTGTTTTAAGCCAGTTTTTGGTGGATGAAAAGGTTGGCCTGATATTAAGCCAGGCTCGTGGTACAGATGGTACCGTATTTACTACCAACGGGGCATCGTACGCAGATACCGCCAAAGCCGTAGCTCCTGAACTGGAAACCAGCAGCGAAGATTATCAACGCATTTTACGTTTGGTGAAAGGAGGACAGCCGGTACAGCTGGAGGCAGAGATCAAAACCCAATTTATTACTGATGACCTGCAGGGTTATGATGTAGTTGCTGAAATACCGGGTACGGATAAAAAATTGAAAGACCAGGTAGTGATGATCGGTGGTCACCTTGATTCATGGCATGCGGCTACCGGTGCTACTGATAACGCGGCTGGCAGTGCGGTGATGCTGGAAGCTATGCGTATTTTAAAAGCCATCAACTTTAAACCAAAACGCACCATCAGAATAGCTTTATGGAGTTCGGAAGAGCAAGGTTTATTCGGCTCGCGCGGTTACGTTGCTAACCATTTTGGCGATCCTAAAACTATGGAGTTGAAACCAGAGCAGGCTAAGCTATCAGCATACTACAACCTTGACAACGGCACCGGTAAAATTCGCGGTATCTATTTACAAGGCGATTCGGCCGCTGCACCTATCTTTAAAGCGTGGTTGGAGCCATTTAAAGATCTTGGTGCTACTACGGTTACTATTCGTAATACCGGCGGCACCGACCACTTATCTTTTGATGCCGTTGGTATTCCCGGCTTCCAGTTTATACAGGATGCTATTGACTATGGTTCACGTACTCACCACAGTAACCAGGATACTTATGATCGGTTGGTTGAAGACGATTTGAAACAGGCTGCTACCATCGTAGCTTCCTTTGTATATCATACTTCTCAACGTGCTGAGATGATCCCACGTAAAGAGTTGCCAAAGCCACAGTCGGCAAGGCAATAAACTATTTAAGTCTCCAAAAACGTCATTGCGAGGCACGAAGCAATCCCAAACTATACAGGGTGAACCTGCCAATCGGGGATTGCTTCGTGTCTCGCAATGACGTTTTATGTAATACTACTATTGCTTTATCCGCTGATCAAAAATAAACGGTATCGATCTGATCAGTTTGATGGCTCTAAAATCCTCATGTTTAGGATTGAGCAGATAATTAAACTCTTCTTCAATAATTGATGATGGTACGGCAAGGATAGCCGTTTTTCTCTCCCTGATCCAGTTTTCGCCTATGGTTTGGGTGAACCGCATTTGGTGAAATTCGCTCCAATCGGGCGGGAGGTCGTTTAATTTAATGGTGGTTATTTTGAGCTTATCCGGCGCATCGATGGTCATCACATTAAACGCGGCGTTTAAACCCAATTGGTTGCGGTGTACTACATTCTCCAAACAAGCCAATGATCTGCTCGAGGCGGTATAGATCATATCCAGATCATTAGGGTTCCAGCGTGCAGCCCTGCCCGAGGCTACCAGTTTATCCGCATATTTAGCCAGCGCTATCCTATATATCAGCATAGTTTAAGCCAGATCGCCGTATTTAATGCGGGTGAGTTCTTCATCAATAAGCTGGATGCCGGTAATGGTATCCATCAAATCAAAGGGTAAACGATTACCAAGCCCATACGCCGGCGCATGCAGCCACTGCCCAAAAGCTTGTGCCGAACCAAAAACCTCAATACCACTATCAAATAAAGCAAATGATTTAAGCAGTTTTTCACTGAGTGAAGCATCAAGCTTTAACTGTTTGCTAACATGGTTTTGAATGGTTTTTACCGTTGTTTTAAAAGTTTCCTGGAACTCATCCTGTGTAAAGCCCGAAAGGTTAAGAAAATCAATTGCACTTTTAGCCTCAAGCCCTTTTTTTGATGTATCGAGCAGGCTGATAGCATCATTGTAACGGGGCATGGTGATATACGGCTCCTGAAAATCATTTAACAGCCCAGCCTTAATAGGCTCTGTTTTATATTGAACAGGCTTTTTTACTTTATCAACGGCTTGTTTGCGCTTTTCCATAACACGAAAATATTGATTAATACAAATATGGAAATTTTTCTTAAGATAAAAGAATATTTTCCATTATTTTAAATCAATTCTTTGATGCTGATAGGGGATCTCTACATGTTTAAATCCTTTCTGCTTCAGTTTGCCAGCAAAATGCTGTTGTACATCATATTCGCCGTGTACAAGGAAAACGGTTTTTACCAATGCCGGGTCCTGGCAGGATACAAAATGTAGCAGGTCGTCATAATCGCCGTGGGCACTCATCGATCTGATGGAGCGTACTTCGGCTTTCACTTCGTATTGTTCGCCGAAGATGTGTACTTCATGATCTCCGCGTATTAAGCGGCCACCTAACGAGTTAGGTTCGGCATAGCCAACCATCAAAATGGTGTTTTTTTGATTGTTGATATTGTTTTTGATATGATGTTTTACCCGCCCAGCTTCGGCCATGCCCGATGAAGCTATGATAACACAAGGTCGTGGATCTTCATTTAATGCTTTTGATTCTTCTACGCTTTCAATAAATTTCAATCCTTTAAATCCAAACGGATTGGCATCTACCTTTAAAACCTTCTGTACGTTTTTATTATACACCTCGGGGTGGTTCATCAATATCTGGGTAGCTTTTTCGGATAAGGGGCTATCTACATAATAATGGATATCGGGTAAAATGCCTTTTAACTCCAGGCTGTTCAAGGCATATAAAAGCTCTTGCGTACGGCCAACGGCGAAAGCGGGAATAATTACTTTGCCTTTTTTAACCTCGCAGGTTTGTTTAATAATATCAAGTAAGGCATCTTCAATTGGTCCGAGTTCTTTATGCAGCGAATCACCATAGGTCGACTCTAATAAAATATAATCTGCCTGTTCAAATGGCTCAGGACTTTTTAATAGCAGATCGCCGTAACGGCCTACATCTCCGCTAAAAGTAATGTGGGTAGTTTTGCCATCTTCTAAAATGCTGAAGTGTACGGCCGCGCTGCCCAGAATATGCCCGGCATCGGTAAAGCTGAATTTTATGTTTTCGTTTATTGCATATTCTTCGCCGTACTCCACAATTTTAAACAGGCGTAAGGCCTCCATTACATCATCTTCAGTATATAACGGATCGAGCAGCGGCTGGCCTTTGCGGGCGCGGTGTTTATTATCATACGCAATATCCTGTTCCTGAATTTTAGCCGAATCGAGCAGCAGGATACGCGCGAGGTCCATAGTAGCCGGGGTACAGTAGATATTGCCGTCGAAACCTTCGGCAACCAGGCGCGGGATCAATCCGCAGTGGTCAATATGTGCATGCGAGAGTATCAGGTGATCAGCCTTTTTTGGATTAAAACCAAAATGTTCGTTCAATTCTTCGGTTTGTTCGCCCAAGCCCTGGAACATGCCGCAATCCAATAAAATGCCTGTGCCATCGTTCAGCCTGATCAAATGCTTGCTGCCGGTTACGTTACGGGCAGCACCATGAAAAGTTATATTCATTTATAATTTGGTATATGAAGTATCTCAACGAAGATGGTGATTAAAAGTTTATCAAACTAAAAACTAAAAAATTAGTTGTAAGTTTGAATAACAACTACTAACTTAGTTTAACTGATCAATCAAAAATTAATACACGAGGTATTAATACTTAAAGTACGCACATGGAAATTAAAGAGTTAACCCGCGCCGAAGAGCAGATAATGCAAGTGCTTTGGCAATTGAAAAAAGGGTATGTTAAAGATGTTATAGACCAGTTACCCGAGCCTAAGCCCGCTTACAACACCGTGTCTACCATCATCAGAATTTTAGAAACAAAAGGCTTTGTTGGGCATACCGCTTTTGGTAAAAGCCATGAGTATCATCCGGTTATCAGTAAAGAGCAATATCAAAACTTTGCTACTGATAAGTTATTAAGTGGCTATTTTGATAACTCGGTTAACCGCATGTTTTCATTTTTTGTGAAGAAGGAGAAGATCGACCTGAAGGAAGCCGATGAGATCATGAAACTGATTGAAAAACTAAAAGAAAAATAATTATGAGCTGGTGGCAATATCTGTTGTTGGTAAATATATACCTGTTGCTGTTTTACGGGTTTTATGTGATGCTATTGCGTAAGGAAACGTTTTTTCAGCTTAACAGGGTTTACCTGGTAAGTGCCTCCATATTATCGTTCATGATCCCTGTTATCCAGGCCAACTGGGTGCAAAACCTGTTTATAACCCAACAGGTAAAATATACCATTTATAACAGTCCGGTAATGGTATATCATTTTAAGCCGATACAAGAATCGCCTATAAGCATTGGCGAGATCCTTTTTATTGCTTACCTGGCTGGTATTGTATTTTTATCGATGAGGCTGGTTTGGCAGTTAATTAAGCTTAAAAAAGTGATCAGCCAGCCGGAACCTGCTGTATCCTATTCGTTTTTTAAAACGGTAAAACTGAATGCCGATGGCGAGGAACATCAGGCTATAGCCACGCACGAGGATGTGCACGCCCGGCAATGGCACTCTGCCGATGTATTGCTGGTAGAGTTGGTGATGATCATTAACTGGTTTAATCCGGTGGTATATTTTTACCGCATGGCCATTAAGCACATTCACGAGTTTATAGCCGATAGGCAGGCCATTAAAGCAGGAACCAACAAGGCCGATTATGCCATGCTGCTTTTAAGCCAAACTTTCCATACGCCAACGCATCAATTGGTTAATCCGTTTTTTAATAAAAGTATGCTGAAAGCAAGGATCCTGATGCTGCAAAAAAATAATTCACAACGTATAAAACTGATCAAATACGGACTTTCGGCACCATTGTTTATTTTAATGATGATCTTATCATCAGCTACCATCAACAATAGCGATGCTATTACAAGGATCAATTTCAAAGCCGATAAAGTTTTTGCCACGCCGGCTAATAAAGTAACAGAAATTACTATTGATGAACCGGCTGCAGCTGAAGGTCATGAAGTAGCCCCTTCAGATACAACAGAAGTATTTACCGCTGTAGAAAATGTTCCTGAGTTTCCGGGAGGGCTGGAAGCTTTTGGGAAATTTTTAGCCTCCAACCTCAAATACCCGGCTGCTGCCCGCGAGCAAAAGATACAGGGCCGGGTGATCATTACTTTTATAGTTGAAAAGGATGGTTCGCTCTCGAATAAAAAAATTGTGAGGGGTATTACTGATGATCTGAACAATGAAGCCTTGCGTGTGATCGCGTTATCTCCCAAATGGAAACCCGGCATACAAAACGGCAGGCCTGTAAGGGTGCAGTACTCTGTTCCTATCAGCTTTACGTTGGCACCCGACGATGTACCTGTAGCTGATACTGTGGCCGGAATAAAAGGAAAAATTGTTTCCGAGCCTGTTTTTACTTCTGTTGAACAGGTACCCGAGTTTCCGGGAGGGATAGAAGCCTTCGGTAAGTTTTTGGCCGCCAATGTGAAGTACCCTAAAGCCGCGCGCGATAATAATGTGCAGGGTAGAGTGATCATCACCTTTGTGGTTGAAAAGGACGGTTCATTAACCGATATGAAAGTTGTTAGAGGAATTGGTTCCGGCTGCGATGAAGAAGCGGTGCGTGTACTGAAACTTTCACCAGCCTGGAAATGCGGCATCCAAAATGGCCGCCCTGTAAACGTGCAATATAGTGTGCCGATAAGTTTTACATTGACCCCTGCCGATGATAAAAAGACAAAAGCAGGTGAGAACAAAACCGGAGCGGTTGAAACGGGCTCATCAACAGCCTCATCATTTGCCGCACAGTTGCGCAAGGATACAACCAAAGGAACCCGCATCGTTATCAACGACAATCTAACTGCCGCGCAGCCCCTTTATGTAGTTGATGGTAATGTACAAAACAAAAACTTTGTATTAGATGGGCTTAAACCGGAGGATATTGAAAGTATTTCTGTTTTAAAAGGCGAGTCGGCAAAAGCTATTTATGGCAGTAAGGGATCAAATGGAGTTATTTTGATCGCTACCAAGGCCGCTGCTAAGAAAAAGGCACCGGTAAAGATGAATTGATCGGTGTTAACAGAATGATTTAAAAAGCGTATTAATATATTACCCCTCTTCCCAATTAATGAAAAAACAGAAAAGACCAGTGTATCTAACACTGGTCTTTTCTGTTTTAAACTATTAAATTAGCCGCATGAAAGGTAACGACCGATTATATCCCTCTGTTTTTCACACGCGCTATGTAGTCCTTTCACAATTGAGGGACAAAACCGTCGAAATAATAAAACAACTCACCGCTGATAATAAAACATTGCTGCTTGCCGATTTTGGCTGCGGCGACATGCCCTACCGTGAAGTAATTGAACCGATGGTAGGTAAATACCTGGGCATCGATCTTGAAATGAACCCTAAGGCCGAACACCATATCGATTTCGACAGCAAAACTACCCTGCCCGATAATTACTGTGATATTGTGCTAAGCAATCAGGTGCTTGAGCACGTTGATTCACCATCAGGCTATTTACAGGAGGCTATGCGCATCCTCAAACCGGGCGGCACTGCTATTATTACTACACACGGATACTGGTTTTATCACCCAACACCCAATGATTACTGGCGATGGACAAGCGCCGGTTTGCGCAAAACCATTGAAGCCGAGGATTTTAAAATACACTCATTTTTCGGTATTTTAGGTTTGGCGGCAAGCGGTTTGCAATTGTTACAGGACGGCATTGCCCTTAAATTGCCAAAGTTTTTAATTCCGCCTTTTGCTTTGGTGATGCAAACGCTGATCAGACTGTTCAACAAAATAAACTCGCAGCCCCAGCGCGATCGCGATGGTGCTTTATATGTAATAGTTGCCCAAAAGCCCCTTTAATATTATTTGTTATTTTTGGGCCGCAAAACATTGCTTTAAAGATCCATTGTATTTGTAATGACTGAGAATCCGAACCGTGAAAATGTAGTATCTTATTACGACGAACACGTTAAAAATAAACTGAACGACTACATTGTAGTTAACCCCCGTATTGAACTGGGCTGGGAAACTATAAAACGCTTTACGGTAACCAAACCAGCCCGCATACTGGAGGTAGGCTGCGGCATGGGCAACATCTGCTCGCGCATGCATAAATACTGGCCGGATGCTGTTATAACAGGCATTGATATCAGTACCCTATCTATACAGGTAGCAACCAAGCTTTTTGCTGATGATAAGCTCAATTTTAAGGAGAGCATCTTAACTACCGATACCTTTAATGAGCAGTTTGACCTGATCATTTTTATGGATGTTTATGAGCACATAGCCGTAAACGACAGGGCGGAAGTGCACGCTGCTTTGAAAAAGATATTGCGCAATAAAGGGCATATTATTTTAACTGTTCCTACCCCCCATAACCTGAAATGGAGTTTAGTAAATAAGCCGGAAACCATGCAGCCCGTGGATGAGCATATCTCCTTTGATGTAATAGGCAAACTGGCTGCCGATACCGGTACCGAAGTGATGCTGTACGAGTTGAAAAGCGTTTGGAACACGGCAGACTATACCCATATCGTATTGGAAAAAAACAACGATTTTGAGTCCGCTTTTTTTCACCCTAAGCCGGTAACTGCTTCACAGCGTGCGCGCCGGATCATGAACAAAGCTTTTAATAAATTAGGCAGCGGTTTTCGTAGGTTTTATGTGAAAAGAAAACTTGGTTAGTATGGAGGGCGCATATAACCTGTGCATTATAAAGCCTAACCAATCGGCCTTTTCCGAAACTTTTATACAGGCCCATATTGATAGGTTGGCCGGTAATAAAAAGGTGTTGTATGGCGGGGCTTTCCCGGTGTATGATCATGAAGGTAAATACCTTATCCGTTCAAAAATAGCGCTGTTAAGTTACCTGATCCAAAAGCGCATCTTTAAAAAGAAACAGATAGGCGTTAGTAACCGGGCGCTTGCCAAATATCTTAAGCAAAATAAAATTGATGTCGTATTGGCCGAATATGGCATGGTGGGCGCTATGATCGCCTCCGCCTGTAAAATGGCCGGCGTACCATTGGTTATACACTTTCACGGTGCAGATGCGCATCATAAACCAACTGTTGCCAAATACCGCGATCTTTATCCGGCAGCTTTTGATTATGCCTCGGCAATTGTGGCGGTATCAAATGATATGGTTGAGGCATTGAAACAATTGGGCGCGCCTGAAGCAAAAATACATCTTAACCCTTACGGGGTTGATAGTGCGAGGTTCCCGCTGATCGATCTGTCTGATTCGAAGCCTGATTTTATATCAGTTGGCAGGTTCGTCGAAAAAAAATCACCGCAATCTGTAGTTCGCGCCTTTAAACAGGTGAATGATCATCTTCCCGAAACACATTTATGGATGGTAGGAGATGGGGCCTTGCTTGAAGAAACTAAACAGCTGGTTGCCGAACTTAACCTTACCGATAGCGTTACTTTAACCGGAGTAATGCAGGCGGCAGAGATCCGCGAACTGATGGGCAAAGTCCGTTGCTTTGTTCAGCACTCGGTAACAACGCCCGATGGGGATATGGAAGGCACGCCGAATACCATATTGGAAGCGGCCTCATCTGGTTTAGCCATTGTGAGTACTGCGCATGCGGGCATAAAGGAAGCTGTTATCAATAATATAACGGGTTTCCTGGTTGCAGAGCACGATGTGGATGATATGGCCTCTAAAATGATCTCCGTTGCCCAAAATGTTGAGCTGGCTGCAAAAATGGGGAAAGCCGCACATGCGCATATTGTGCAAAACTATAATATCGATAAACGTATTGCGTTGCTTGATCAGATCATCAGCAATAGCATCAACCAAAATAGCTAATGAACCTTTTACAGAAACAAGGATTTTTGAATAGCCTCATTTTATATGCAGGCGTAGCCCTTGGGTTTTTTAACCTCATTATCCTTTTTCAGCGGATCATTTCTATTGAGGAGATTGGTTTTTTTATCCTGATAGGTACCTTATCGCAGCTTTATGCGCAGTTTGCAGGTTTGGGCGTTACTAACATCATCCTTAAATATTTCCCTTATTACCGTACCGACGATAAAAAGCACGGAGGTTTTATAACTTTTGTATCTATTTGGAGCCTTGTGTTCTTTACTTTTTTTACCATACTTTTTGTGGTGTTTAAAAACCCGATCCTTGATCATTATAAAGGAAAACAGGGTGCCGTTTTGCTGCAGCAGTACTTTTACTACCTTATTCCGCTGTCGTTTTTTACACTTGTTTTTGCCGTTTTAGAGGGGATGGCGCTCACCGTGTTTAAAAATGTATTATCATCATTTTTGCGCGAGGTTGTACTCCGCCTTTTTTCAACAATAGGGGTATTGCTAATAGCGCTTAAGCTTTTAAATTATAATGGCTTTCTGCTGGTGTATATAATTGCGAATGCTGCCGTAATAGTTACACTGTTTATTTATATAGCTAAAGGAAACCACTTTAAATTTTCGAAAGTAAGTAATGATTTAAAAGCGCAGAAGAAAGCATTTCTCAGCTACGGCTTGTTCACCGTATTAAGTAACAGTTCGTTTGTAATGATCCAGAACCTGGATACGATAATGTTGAGCGCACTCACCAAAAAGCCTTTTCTTTATGTAGGTATCTACGGTACTTTTTTCGCCATAGCAGTGGTGATCAGTATGCCTGCAAAGGCCTTGAGCCGTACATCTTTACAAATTATAGCACAATCGTGGGCAAATAATGACCTCGCCAAAATAGGTAAGATCTATTATAAAACATCGGTAGTGCAAATGCTGATAGGGTGCCTGCTTTTTGTTGGTTTGGTGAGCAACAAGCCGTTTATTATCACGCTGCTTACCAAGCACGATTATAAAAGCTATTTTGATGTGTTTATAGTAGTTGGTGTGGCTTTTCTGGTTGATATGACCGGCGGGATAAATGGTTATATCATTAACATGTCTAAATATTACAGGCTTACTACCGTCTTTATTGTTTCTGCGGTGGTGCTTTGCGGGGTATCTAACTGGATATTGATCCCCCGCTTCAATATGATGGGTGCGGCCTTAGCATATCTTATCACCATGTTTGTGCTCAACTTTGTTTACTGGTTGTTCATTAAAATTAAGTTTGATCTTCAGCCCTTCGGCAAAAAACACTTTTATATTTTATTGATGTTTGGCGGATGCCTTTTAATTGGGCTTTACCTGCCCCACATTGCTAACGTATACCTGGATATGATTTACCGGTCATTGATCATCGGTGTTGTTTACGCCTTTTTTACCTATATTTTAAAAATTTCTGAAGATATAAACCTTATATTTGACCGCATCTTAAAGCGAGGAAATTAACCCGGATTTAGATACAAGCAACCAACCTGTCACAAATTGTTGAATGCCTCATCCAAACTCCATTTTTTATTTTCCCAGTTTTAATTTTTTGCATTGCTGCTATGGGTTTTTAGTTTTTCACTCGTGATATATTGCAATTTTGTGCATAATTACCTGTGACAACCTATAGTGCTAATAAAAAAAATTCATTATCTAAACATTATCATTAATCATTCCGTAAAAAATGAACAGAATAAATAAGGCCAAGGCTAAATCAAGGCAACCTGTTTTAAATAATAGCACACTTTTTTACTTATCCCGTAAAAGCTGATTGATTTGAAACCGGCTTTAAAATTGTCAGGTTGGCAGTTAAAATATTCTGAAAATATTAATAATGTGGAGGATAAATGGTAACATTATCCATTAATTTAAGCTATGCACCCTAATGCCTGCTCGTTTATATAAACCTATTTTATGGGCAATACTTTGCCTGTTTTGTTTGCCGTTTGCCGGTTATGGCAACCCTGCTGGATCCCGGTTAGCCGGTGTTGCAGGCAATACAAATTTTGCATCCCCATCCGTGGGAAGCATATCCTCGTTAAATGTTGGTACAGTTGTAAATGCTGCGCCGGTACAGGCCATCACCATTTGCTCGGCAGCTGCCGCTGTACTTAACGGCGATGTGCAAAATCCTGCTCCTGATAGCTTTTTGTGGCAGATCAATAGTAATGGTAACTGGGTAAGTGCGCCTGCCGGTAACACGCTGAAGGATTATATCACTTCGTCCCTAACTAATAATACGGCTACAAGTATAGTTTACAGCCTGCGCCGCAGAACAATAACTGCCGGTGTTACTGCTTTTGATTCGTATTATGATGTTACTGTAAGGCCTATCCGCTCGGTAACCAACAATACTATTACCGGTCCTACGGTTACCCAGTTTTGTACAACCGGTGATCCAACTCCCATGACTGGTTCAACAGCCACAGGTGGCGATGGTACTTTTGCATACCAGTGGCAGCAATCAACAGATAATTTAAACTTTACTGATATTCCAGGCGCTACCGGCAAAAACTATAATCCGGCTGTGTTAAGTAAGGATACTTATTATCGCCGTATTGCATCTTCGGGCGCATGTACAACACCTTCTGTTAGTAATGTGGTTGTTTTTACAATTTCGCCACCGCCGCCGCCGCCTACGCCAATAGCATCAACATTTAATATTTGCGCGGGAAGTTCGGCCAATTTATCGGTTGCTTCACAGGCTGGTTTTACTTACAAATGGTACGATTCGCCTGCTAAAACAGTTGTATTATCAACATCAAGCACTTATACAACCCCGGTTTTAAACACTAATAAAACTTATTACATTGATGCATCAAACGGTAGTTGCAGTAGCTCGTCGGCAACTATTGATGTAATAGTTTCGCCATTGCCCGTTGTGCCGCAGTTTGATCAAAGCACGGTTGCGGTTTGTACGGGGTCAGCAACAACCCTTACCGTAAAGAACGTACAAAACGGTGTTACGTACCAATGGTATGCAACTGCTTCAGATAATAATTTATTGCACACCGGCGCAACCTGGACATTAAGCAATGTAACTGCACCAACCACTTATTATGTGCGTGCTGTAAATGCCACAGGCTGTATCTCATCCTCACGTACCTCGGTAGGTGTAACCCCGGTTGATCCGCCGGTACTAACTGCTATAAACTCTTCGGGTGCAACAATTTGTCCGGGCAGTACAGCCACTTTAACAGCATCGGTAACAGGCGGTGGTAGCCCTGTTATTTCATGGTACGATGCGCCAACCGGTGGCAACCTGCTGGTAAAAGGCGCAACTTATACCACGCCGGTTTTAAATGCAGATAAAACGTATTATGCCGAGGCTACAAATACCTCTAACTGTTCAACCAATCAACGTGTTCCAGTACAGGTAAAAATGACCAGCCCGCTTGATGCCCCGGTTGTAACCGTTGCCGAAACCACATCATCGAGCGTTACTTTTAAATGGGATGCGGTAACCGGCGCGACAAGCTACCAGGTAAGTACAAATAATGGTGCTACCTACACTGTGCCAAGCTCGGGTGCAACAGGCTTAACCCACACCATAACTGGCCTTGATCTTAACCAGGCAGTGACAATTACGGTTAAAGCCCTGGGTGCAACATCATGTACGTTAAGCGAAGCATCCGCAGCAATAACGGCTACGACAATCGATAACAACAATGTGATTTTTGTGGCCAATAATTTTACCCCTAACGGCGATGGAAATAACGACGTGGTTTATGTACACGGAAAAAATATAACCACTATGTCTTTTTACATATACGATCAGTGGGGGCAACAGCTTTTTACCTCAACCGATGTAAACAAAGGCTGGGACGGTTATTTTAAAGGAACACTAATGCCGGTGGGCGTTTATGTATATTATCTGAAAGCAGTAATGAATAATGGGGCGCAGTTGACTAAAAAAGGAACAATTACGCTATTACGATGAAAAAACTTATACTCATACTTACAATAGCGTTGCAGTTTGTGGCTGCAGGAATGGTGAAGGCGCAGGTTGATCCGCACTTTTCGCAATTTTATGCTTACCCGTTGTGGTTAAACCCGGCAATGACCGGTGTTTTTGATGGCCAAACCCGTCTTTCGGCCAATTTTAGGGATCAATGGGCAAATATCAGTAACGGTTACCGCACCGCAGGTGTATCGGTAGATACCAAACCTACCGATAAAGTAAGCATCGGTTTAAATATCCTTGATCAAAAAGCTGGTACGGCAGGCTATAATTATTTTAACGCTGCTGCCTCATTCGGTTACGGTATAGCCTTGTCTGATGATGGAAACCAGCGTTTGCATTTTGGTTTGCAGGCAGGCGTTATCAGTCGAAACTTTGATCCGGGTAAACTACAGTCTGATAACCAGTACGATCCTAATACCGGTTTTGACCCAACCTTGCCCAATTTCGAAAACTTTGGCTATTCGTCAAAAACAGTATTTGACGCCGGGGCGGGTATATATTATTACAATGCCGATCCAATGAACAAAGCCAACCTGTTTGGCGGTGTTGCCATTAGCCATATTAACGATGTGAGCGATCCGTTTGCGTCGGGGGGTATCTCCAGCAAGTTACCTAAGCGGTTTACTGCCCATGGTGGTGTCCGCATTAAAGCGTCCGACTCGTTCGATTTGATCCCTAACGCTGTTTACATTAAGCAGGGACAAGGCCAGATCAAAGCTTTCGGTATCTACTCTGAGCTTAAATTTGCCGATGATAACGGCCTGGTACTTGGTGGTATGATGCGCCTGCAGGATGCCGCTATAGCCAACGTTGGCTACCATATCCATAGGATGGTGATAGGTGCCAGTTATGATTTTAACACTTCGGGCCTTCGCGCGGTTACATCGGGCCGTGGCGGTTTCGAACTTTCAATTAGCTACATATTTAGCCGTTATTCTGATTCACTGGCTCCAATTTGCCCAAGGATATAATATGAAGAAGTTTTTACTTTATCTCATTTCGTTACTTTTTCCGGCGATTGGCTTTGCGCAATCTCCCAGTTACAGGGCTATGGCCGATTCGGCCTTTAAGCACCAGGAGTATTATACCGCCGCGTTTTATTATAAAAATATTGCCGAGGGCACTACAGCCGTTGTGAAAAATGGTTTGCCCGCTAATTCGGCTGCCAATAAAAGCGGAGGCTCAAAAAAAGCGGCAACGCCGTATATTATTTATCACCTGGCCGAATCATATCGCTTGTATAAAGATTTTACCGACGCTGCCATTTGGTATGCGAAGGCAAACGCTGGCGAAACAGCCAAGCAATATCCGCTCACCCCGCTTTGGTACGCTATAAGTTTACAGGCTAATGGTAAATATCAGGAGGCTTTAGATCAGTTGAACCAATTTGTGGGCTCATCTACGGATGAAAAATACACAGCGCTTGCAAAAAAGGAAATTACCTCATGCGAGTACGCATTAAAGCAACTGGAAAACCCGCGTGCTGTTGATGTATCAGCTTTGGTGTTTTTAAATAAGGATCAGGGCGACTATGCTTTGTCGGTAAACCTGGGCAGGTATTGGTTCACTTCATCGCGTATGGTTGAGAAGGATAAGTTTTTCACCAACCGTATTTATAGCTCGGCTATACTTGATTCGACCAAGGCACTGGCAACAAATTTTAATGCTTTTGATAAAGAAGGACAAATTGAATATGCCACCCCGGCCCTTACAGGTACCGGCGACAGGATGTACCTCACCCGCTGGTTCAAAAAAGGCGGAAAAACGGTATCAGCAGTTTATTTAAGCAAACTGGTAAGCGGCGTGTGGCAACAGCCCGAAAAATTAAATAATACCATTAACGTTGATGGTTTTAACTCTAAACATCCATTTGTTACCCCGGATGGAAAACGCTTATTCTTCTCATCAGACAGGCCAGGCGGTGAAGGTGGTGACGATATCTGGGAGAGTAACCTTGATGATTACGGCCAGCCAACAACTGTAAGTAACCTCGGCAACACGGTGAATACACTTTACGACGAGCAATCGCCATGTTACGATCAGGCCAATAAAGCTTTGTTTTTTAGCTCGACGGGTTTTGTAGGCATGGGCGGATTTGATATTTACCGCAGCGATGGCGATTTTGGCCATTGGTCGGTGCCTTCAAATTTAGGCTATCCGGTTAACTCATCTAAAGATGATCTGTATTACAACCTCGATCCTAACAACGCTAATAAGTTTTACTTAAGCTCGGCACGCGGTTCCGATTGCTGTTTGAGCCTTTTCACCGGCCAGTACCAGGCATTATATATTGATGGTAAAGTAATTGATTGCGGCAGCGGTAAAGGAATGGCCGGCGCAAGAGTTTTGCTTAAAGATCCGGCAATAAAAAGAGGTATCCTTGCTGCAGTTACCGATAGTACCGGTACTTATGTATTCAAGGTAAAAGAGAAGCTGCCAAGTTACCAGGTAGAGATCTCGCAGAAAGGATATTTTACTAAAACCGTTCCTGCGCCTGTTGTAAGGCCAGGTATTGATACCTTGATCAACCCTGATATTTGTATGCAGAGTTTTAAGGTAAATGTGCCTATCACAATAGATAATATTTACTTTGATTTTGGCAACGCCAACCTGCGCCCCGAATCATTCGCTACGCTGGATAAACTGGCTGCATTGATGAAGGATAACCCAAAGATTAAGATAGAGCTTGCCTCACATACCGATGGCATTGGCAGCGACGCGCAAAATCTTAAACTATCCCAAAAACGCGCGGATGCCTGCGTTGACTACCTTTTATTGCAGGGTGTTAAACAAGGCCGCATTATAGCTAAAGGGTATGGTAAGCGAATGCCGGTAGCCCCCAATAAATTACCAAATGGTAAGGATAACCCAGCCGGTAGGCAGCTTAACAGGCGCACAACTTTCACGGTAAAATCGGTAGGATAAAACAAATTAACTATTTGTTTTGCAGCAGCGTATTTTAGGTATAATTTTGTCACCTCATTATTGGTTGGAGTAGATGCGTGTTTGTGCGTTTAAAAGGCCCGCCCATATTGATCTGCCTCAAATTACAACATGCAAAACCTTGCCCCGATAGCCCTTTTTGTTTATAACCGGCCCGATCATACCCGCCGCACTATCAGCTACCTGCAACAAAACCTGCTGGCCGACGAAACCCGGCTCTACATTTTTTGCGATGCTGCCAAAACTGATGCTGACAAGACTAAAGTGGATGAGGTGAGGCAACTTGTAAAAGATGTAACAGGCTTTAAATCGGTAAAAGTTATAGTCCGCGAACATAACCTCGGCCTGGCCGAATCTGTTATCAGCGGGGTTACCCAGCTGGTTTATGAATATGGCAAGGTGATTGTTTTTGAAGATGACCTGCTATCGTCGCCTTATACATTACAATATTTTAATGATGCCCTGAACAGGTATGCCAACGAAGAGCAGGTAATGCACATTGGTGCTTACATGTACAACCTGCACGATAAATCCCTGCCTGAAACTTTTTTTTACCGCGCGGCCACCAGCTGGGGCTGGGCAACCTGGGCACGTGCATGGCGTAATTTTGAGCCAAACGTTGATAAACTGATAGAACAATTTGATACGCTGAAAATAGCCCAATTTTCCATAGAAGGTAAAATGAATTTCTGGAAACAGATCCAACAGTTTAAGGCCGGTAAAAATAATTCCTGGGCTATCCGTTGGTATGCCTCTATCTTTTTAAAAGATGGTTTGACACTGAATCCTTCGCAATCGCTCATTCAAAATATAGGGCACGATGGCACGGGGGTACACTCAAACAACGAGGATATTTACCAGGTACAAATGACCCGCAAGCCGGTGAAACAATTTCCGGATATAATTGAGGAGGATGAGCAGGCTTATAAGGCTATTAAACATTTCCTGGCTAACAGGAAGGGGAGTTTAATGCAGCGGGTAGTGAGGTTTGTGAAGCAGAAAATGGGATAACCGTCCCAATATGTTATTGCGAGCGTAGCGCGGCAATCGCACGGAAGCATAGCCGCTCTGTACGGCATGCGATTGCTTCGTGCATCAGCAATGACATATGTATGTGCGTCGCCTACTTCTGCGCCGTAACCACAATATAAGGCGATAAAGCCTTTGATTCAACAGGAACTATCTTGGTAAACACTTTCCCTGCTACCCAAACCAGTTTCGTAATCGCTTTAGCCAGCGCAGGTTTATTGGCCTTATCCTCCAGCCAAACCGAAAACTTACCGTAATAATAAGCTTCTACTTTTTTTAACCCAAGCTCTTTGCAGTAGTTGGCCAGCAATGCCGGATCCATGCTGTTAATGTTGTGCTTTTCGTAATTATTCAAATCGTAATTGCGTTGCACCCAGCCGTTAACACCCGTAAAGTTTGGCAGCGTGATGAACAGCGTACCGCCCGGTTTTAAAAACGAAAGGTGTTTTTCGATAATGCCTTTGGTGTCGTTAAAATGCTCTATCAATCCGCAGGATAGTACCAGATCATATTGCGTGTCCGGCTCGTATTTGAACAGGTCGCCTTCTATTACGGCAATGTCATCACCGCCAAGTTGGTTCGCGTCCAATACCTCTTTAAGTACTTTGGAGTGTACATAAAAATCAAACAAGGTAGTTTTAAGTCCGAAATACTTTTTCAAAAAAATAGCGAAATAGCCCGGAAAGCCCCCTAACTCAATAGCCGATGTTGGTTTACTGCTATCAATAACGCTTTTTAACAGCTTATGAAATGTATAATTAGCAGGCACATTGAATGCCAGATCTTTTTTTGATTCCCAGTAACCGGCCCAAAATGCTTTGTCGGTGAGTTCGTTGCTCATGGTTGCAAAGGAAAGATAATTCGGCAATAGTTCAAAGTAACACTTATAGCCGATTAACGTTTAAAAAATAGCAGAGAGTGCAAAGTTTTAAAAATGTAAAAAGCCCATATCCACTCTTCAAAGCTCACCAATCTGCCCTATCTTTATCAACAAAAAAATTAATGAAGCTAATTGTTTCCGATCATAAAACCGGCGGCGATCTGTTACTGATCAGCAGAGAAGAGAATTTCGACCGCTTTTTTTATACCCGCGATAAAGCAAAAAAATATTTCACTATAGCCTGGAATACCGGCGAGAAGCAGATCATCAATATAGATGGCACCGATCATGAGTTTAATGCAAATACCTTGCTGCCCCTTATGTTCGACCAAACATTTACGTTTGAAAGGCCTACAGATATCATAGCCTGGCAGTTTAACCGGGAATACTATTGCATAGTTGACCACGATACTGAAGTAAGCTGCGTTGGTTTTCTGTTCGGTATGGGCGATCTGTTGTTTATCCCCCTGGATGATCCTAACCAATCAAAGCTTAAGGTACTGCTCGATATTTTTACCCTCGAACTGAATACTAAAGACAATATCCAGAACGATATGTTGATCATGCTGCTAAAGCGGCTCATCATCATGGTAACGCAGCTGGCCCGGGTAAAATATATCCCAGTGGAAAATAACCAGGATCAGAAACTGGATATTTTCCGGAAGTTTAACCTGCTGGTGGAAATGAATTTCAGGGAGGAGCATTCGGTTAGTTTTTATGCCGAAATGATGAACAAATCGCCTAAAACACTATCGAATATATTTTCACTGTATAACGATAAAACCCCGCAGCAAGTAATTCAGACAAGGATAATTGTTGAGGCGAGGCGCTTGTTAAGCTACACCAGCAAATCCGTTAAGCAAATTACCTACGAACTTGGTTTTGAAGATCCTGCCTATTTCTGCAATTTTTTTAAACGCCATACCAAGCAATCCCCTGCAGATTTTAGAAGTGGGAAAGCGCAGCCGGTGGCGGCGTAAACAAATAAAAAATGTTATCGAGTAAAAGCGGGGGAATGTGCGATTCCCTCCCTTGGGAGGGTGTAGGGAGGGGTTTCATCGCCCAGTATATTCATAGCATGGTGCACAAACCCCTCCCTGCCATCGCACAAACCTACCGCACCCCTCCCAAGGGAGGGAATTAAAGAATCTCCCGCCTTTCTAACCTCTCCGGGAAAAAATTACAATCTTTCGGGAAGCCGCGACATTTCCTACCTGCAGCATTTGGGGCACTTTTGTATTGTTAAATCAAACACAACATTTAAAACAAAAACAATATGAAAACTCCATCATTAAAAAACAGAATCAAAGCAGGCTTAGCAAGCTTAATATTAACCTTCGCAGTAGTTTTAGGTTTCAGTTCATTAGCACAGGCACAAGCCGTTAAAAATGTAGTATTAGTTCACGGTGCTTTTGCCGATGGTTCGGGCTACAAAGCTTTATATAATCAACTTACCGCAAAAGGATATAATGTTACCGTAGTTCAAAACCCGCTATCATCGTTAGAAGATGATGTTAAAGCCGTAACCGTAGCTTTAGATAAACAAGATGGTCCAACAGTATTAGTTGGCCACTCATGGGGCGGTACAGTAATTACCGAAGCCGGTAACCACCCAAAAGTAACAGCACTGGTTTATATCGCTGCCCTCCAACCCGATAAAGGTGAAACATCTGTGCAATGGTTACAATCAGCCCCTCCCGCTCCCGAAAACGGTGTTTTATCACCAGATGATAAAGGCATAGTTTACTATGATAAAGCTAAATTCCACGCGGGTTTTTGTGCCGATATCAGCAAAGAAGATGCTGATTTTATGTACGCTTCACAAGGCGCATTCTACGCCAAAGGTTTTGGTACTCCACTTACTAATGCAGCCTGGAAAACCAAACCATCTTACGGTATAGTTGCTACCGAAGATAAAAGCATCAACCCTGATATTGAACGCGCAATGTACAAACGTTCAAATACCGCGATAACTGAAATTAAAGGAAGTCACGTAGTATTTATATCACAACCAAAACTTGTTGCCGCTGTAATCATCAAAGCTGCCGAAAATGCTTCGGTGAAAAAATAATCTGCAATAAGAAAGTAACTCCCGCAACGTCATTGCGAGGCACGAAGCAATCCCCGATCAGCAGGTACGCCCTGTAGATCGGGGATTACTTCGTTTTTGCCTATATAAATAATAAACAAGGGTGTCATGCTTAGCATGTCGAAGCATGGTGGGTAAGGCCTTTACGCGCGACCCTTCGACAAGCTCAGGGTGACCGGCCAACCCGCAAAATGATATATCTTTCAAGGGGTTAGGGAGCTAAACTTATACCCCTCCTTACTCCAAACGTCTAAAGCCCTTGGTAAAACATACTCCAATCGTTCAAAAGCTTTTAGGCTATCATGAAATACCACCATCGATCCTGCTTCGGTATATTTGAGTACACCTTTAAGGCATGCTTCCGGTTCAAGGTTTATATCAAAATCGCCGCTCAGTACATCCCACATAAAAATTTTTAAACCCGGTTTAGCTTCTTTTAAAGCTTTGATCTGCGCCCGTTTAATGCGGCCATAGGGTGGGCGGAACAGTGTGGTATCCAGTAATTCGTCTGCCTGTAGAAAATTATCCAGATAGGTTTGCGCTTCAGTTTTCCAGCCTTTTAGGTGATTAAAAGTGTGGTTGCCTATGGCATGGCCTCCGGCCTTTACGGCTTCAAAAATATCGGGATGCTTGCGTACATTGTCGCCGATGCAAAAAAAGGTGGCTTTGGCATTATATTGTTTTAAAATATTTAATACAGCCGGTGTAACAATTGGTATAGGGCCGTCGTCAAAAGTGAGATAAATACAAGGGGTAGTTTGGTTTACATCCCAAATCAGTTCGGGATAAAGCTTTTTCAGCAATCGCGGAGTTTTAACCAAATACATACGGATCAAGACAGTTGTGTTTTATTCCCGATTAACAACATTTAACAAAGATAAACACTGCAATGTAATGAACAGTTGCTTAACATTGTATAGAAAAACCTTATGAAACTAAAACTACTATCAGTAAAGGCAACGCTCATTTGCACCATTATAATTGCAATGACAGGCTTTAACGCCGGTGCGCAGGAAGTTATTGGGCTACAAAAAGCTGTTGATCTGGCGCTTGACCGTAACCTCACCATTAAACAAGCCCAGTTTACCGCGGCGCTTACCGAGGAAGACGTTAAACAATCAAAATACAATCAGTTACCCAATTTAGGTGTTAGTCCGCAGTCGTCATTTAATTTTGGCCGTAATATCGACCCCTCAACCAACCAGTTCAGCAACCAGCGCATTTTGGCGGTTAACGGTAATTTTAACTCGCAGGTAACCTTGTTTCAGGGTGGCCAGTTGCGCAATACCATCATCCAAAACAAAATTTTGCTTGATGCCGATAGAACCAATGTTGCCAAAGTAAAAAACGACTTAATACTGAACGTGGTTACAACTTACCTGCTGGTATTAACCAACCAAGATCTGGTTACTGCCGCCCAGCAACAAATTGATATTTCGAAAATAGCATTAGACCGCGCTCAGAAAAACTTTGATGTAGGGAATCAAACCCTTGCCGATCTTTCGCAGGCCAAAGCGCAGTTATCAACAAATGATCTGAATTATACTAACGCCGAAAACCAGCTGGAGCAATCATTGCTAACGCTGAAACAATATATGGAAATGGATCCGGGCTCCAACATTAAGGTTGAACGGCCTGATATCAGTAAACTGAATAATGTTAAGGTTATTTATGATGCCCAGGAAGTTGTAAAAACAGCTACGGCGGTAAATCCGGACGTGTTATTGGCCGAGCAGCGCCAAAAAGCCGCTGCCCAGGGTATTAAAATAGCGCAGGGCGGTTATTTTCCTTCGGTTGTGTTGTTTGGTGCGGCAGGTTCTTATTTTTCGGATGCTAAGAATACACCTTTTATCGATCAATCAACCGGTAATGTTGCTTACAAGAGCAATCCGTTTTTCAGGCAGTTGGGTGATAACTTTAATCAAACATTAGGGTTAAGTTTACAGATCCCGATCTTTAACCGTTTTACAACCCGTACAGCGGTGCGTAAAGCTAAAATACAAAACCAAAATGCAGAGGTTACAGCACAGCTGGCCCGTAACAATTTAAGCAAGATCATTTACCAGGCGGTATGGGATCTGCAGGCTGCGGATAAACGTTATCAATCGGCCATGCAAACCTATCAGGCTAATAAGGATGCTTTCAATACCATATCACAACGTTATACGGTAGGCTTGGTTAACTCGCTGGATTATAACACATCGCAAACTAACCTCAACAAATCACAATTTGATATGATTGAGGCGCAGTACCAGGTTATTTTCAGGAGTAAGGTAATTGATTATTATCTCGGCAATCCTATAACCCTCTAATTAAAAACTAAAACATAAAATATTCAACAATTCACCGTCATGGGAAAAACTACTAAATATATTCTGATAAGCCTTGGGTTACTGGTCGTCCTGCTGATCGCCGCCAAAGTATCCGGTTTAATTGGTAAGCCCGCTTTAACGCAGGTAGCCGTAGAAAAAGCTGAAACGCGCGAAATTAATGAAACGGTATCGGCAAGTGGCAAGATCAAGCCGCATGTTGAGGTTAAGATCAGTCCGGAAGTATCTGGTGAGGTGGTTGAATTGCCTATTAAAGAAGGTGACGTGGTTAAAAAAGGCCAGTTGCTTTGTAAAATCAGGCCTGATATTTTGCAATCTGGTTATGATCGTGCGGTGGCATCCTACAATACTCAAAAAGCAAGCGTAGGCAATACAAACCAAATGGTAAAACAAGCTGAGGCTACTTATAATAATCAAATTGGTATCTACAAACGCAGTAAAGAGCTTTATGACAAAAAGGTACTTACCGTATCTGAATTTGAAAACGCTAAGGCCAGCTATGAAAATGCCAAAGCCGCGTTAGAAGCCGCCAAGCAAAATGTGGTTGGTTCGCAATTTGGTTTAGCTCAATCGCAGGCATCAGTTAAAGAAGCACAGGATAACCTGGCTAAAACTACTATCTACTCTCCGGTTGATGGTGTGGTATCTAAACTATCTATCCAAAAAGGTGAGCGTGTGTTAGGCACCCAACAATTTGCCGGTACCGAGATCATGACTATATCCGATCTGAGCAAAATGGATGTGAATGTGGATGTGAACGAAAACGATATCAACAGGATCTCGTTAGGCGATTCATCAAAAATTGAGATCGACGCGTTTTTAGGTAAGAAATTTACAGGTGTGGTTACTGAAATAGGTAGCTCGGCCAACGTAGTAGGTACCTCTGCCGATCAGGTGACCAACTTTACCGTTAAAGTAAGGATCAACGCTGATTCGTATGCTGCTTTGTTAAAAAAGACAGCCGATAACCCATCGCCATTCCGTCCGGGTTTAACAGCTACTGTTGATATCAGCACCAATTCGGCTAAGGCTTTATCGGTTCCAATACAATCAGTAACTACCCGCGAGGAGAAAAAGCAGAATGATGGTCCACCAAAAGCGGATGACGATGATAAAAGCAAACCGCAGATAAGCCCTGTTGCCAAAGAGTACGTATTTGTTTTAAATGCGGGCAAGCTGAAACAGGTACAGGTAACTACCGGTATTCAGGATGATTCGTATATCCGGATACTATCTGGATTAAAAGGTGGTGAAGAAGTAGTTTCCGGCCCTTTCTCTGCAATTTCCAAAACATTAAGCGATGGACAGATGGTGGAGAAGGTTGATAAATCGAAGCTGTTTAATGCTGAGAATAAATAGATGTGCGGATTTTAGATGTGCGGATATGCAGATTTCAAATGTGCAAATGATATAGCAAACATAAATGCCCGGCGAAGCCGGGCATTTATGTTTATAGCCGCCCACTGCCGCGGGTTTAGCGCAGCGTAACCCGTGGTGTGAAATAATTTAAGTTTCTAACGTAAATTCCATTACCCGGAAGTTATAAACTTCCACGGTTTTAAACCATAGTTAGATGGTAAAATAAGAATGTCATTGCGAGGTACGAAGCAATCGCGAACTGCACAGGGTGGCTATGCTTCCGTGCGATTGCTTCGTGCCTCGCAATGACGTGGGTGGATTCTTGCTTCCTGCATCTAAAAGTCTTGCCACCAATCTGCATAATATTTCATTAATTTGCTTAGCCGATGAAAACCATACGGCCATATTGCTATTATCAAGTTAATGGATAAAAGAATAAATAAGATCACAGTTGTAGGTGGGGGAAGCTGGGCTACGGCCAATATCAAAATGCTGATAGATAATACCAGCCCTAAGGAGATATTTTGGTGGATGCGCAATGCCGAGGCTGTTGATCACGTGCGTAAGTTTGCCCATAACCCGCACTACTTAAGTTCGGTAGAGATCAAATTGCCCGAACAAAATATATCGACCGAACTGAAGCCGCTTATTGAAGCTGCCGATACCATATTACTAAACGTACCTGCCGCCTTTTTAAAAGACGCGCTGAAAGACATCACCCCTTCCGATTTAAAAGGTAAAAAGATAGTATCAGCCATTAAAGGCATCGTGCCCGACGAAAACCTGATCATTGCCGAATTTCTGCATCAAAAATACGATATATCGTTTTCCGACTTTATGGTGATTAGCGGGCCATGCCATGCAGAAGAGGTGGCGCTCGAAAAGTTATCGTATTTAACAATAGCTTCGGGAGATACAGAACTCGCCGCTAATTTTGCGGGGATGATCAATACCCGTTATATCAAGACTATCATATCTGATGATATTTATGGTACAGAGTACGGCGCAGTGTTAAAGAACGTGTATGCCATAGCCAGCGGTATTTGCCATGGCGTAGGCTATGGCGACAATTTCCAGGCGGTGTTGATATCAAATGCCATCCGTGAGCTGGAGCGTTTTGTGGCCGCTGTGCACCCTATAGATAGGGATATCAAGGAATCGGCCTATCTTGGTGATTTGCTGGTTACAGCCTATTCGCAGTTTAGCCGTAACCGTACTTTTGGTAATATGATAGGGAAGGGCTACACTGTTACCTCGGCACAATTGGAAATGAATATGGTTGCCGAGGGCTATTATGCAGTAAATTGCCTACATGAGGTTAATAAGCAATATGGGGTGAGCATCCCTATTTGCGAGGCCGTTTATGCTATTTTATATCAAAAACGCTCGCCGGTGATTGAAATGAGAAATTTGGCCGAAAAATTGAGTTGATTTATATAAAACATCTTAATTTCCGTCACTTATGAAAAAGCTTTTTAAAATAGCCCTGTTTGCTGCCGCTACTTTCGCGGTTGCCCCGGCATTTGCCCAAACACATAAAGATTCAACCCTTGGTGGTAAGATCAGCAAAACCACTAAAAAAATCGGTCATAAAACATCCGAAATTGCAGCCAAAGGCGCGGCAACGGTAGCCGATAAAAAATACGCCGGTAAGGTTGGCCCTAACGGCGAAACTATTTACATCGATAAATATTCGCACTATTTTTATGTAAACAAGAAAGGTCATCGCGTTTATGTAAAAGAATCTGAACTGGTTAATAAGCCGGCTCAATAATTAAAATATAACCAGGCCGTAAGGCCTGGTTTAAAATCCTGATCTGTTATATATGAAAAAGTTTGTTCCGATACTCGCTGCCAGCGCAGCCCTGTTATTGCTTTATGCCTGTTCATCTGCTCCCGCGCCTGCCGAAAATAAAAAGCTGGAAGGCAGTTGGAAATCAAAAGATGGCGCAACCAAACTATCTATTACAGCAAAGGATTTTATTTTAGATGATGGCCAGGCCAGTAAGGAAGATTACTTTGTAAAAGGTGATACCATTTATACTTCGTACGAAGGATCTCGCCCATTCACTAAGTTTGCCATAAAGGAGCTAACTGATAGTAAACTTACGCTTTGCTATCCGGATTCGGATGTAGTTGAATTTAACCGATAGTTTGAGCTGAAAGCGGAACGCTTAAGGCAGAAGGCTAAATAGTGGGCCGCAACCCAGACCATATTAAACAACAAAAGCCTTCGTTCTCCGTGTGCAGCGGTACTAAAGGCTTTGTTAACAAAACTAAACTAAAACTAATGCTTCTTACTAAAGGAAGCTCATGAAAACCACCACATGCTTTGCACATGGTGGTTTTTTTATGCTGGATTATTAAAATCTCCTTCTGCGCTCAGGGCGATCTTCGCGGCGTTTGCCTGAAAAGTCGCGGAAACCACCGCCACTGTTTTCGCGGCGTTCGTTGCCACGGTAGCCACCACCTTCACGGCGTTCGCCGCCACGGTAGCCGCCGCCTTCTCTGCGTTCGCCACCACGGTAACCACCTTCACGGCGTTCGCCACCGCTACGGTTATCGCTGGTGCCCTCGCCAGATATTTCTATCCTTACAGGGCGACCTTTGTGTTCGGCTTCTTTAAAGCTGGCCATCACTTTATCAACGTCCTCGTTCTGAACCTCAAAGAATGAATAAACACCTTTAACGTCGATCTTACCTACAGTACGACCGCTGATTTTGGTAGTGTTACAGATGTAACCTAACAAATCGCCACGGTTAAACTCGTCAACCGAACCAAGGTTGATGAACAGGCGAGTAAAGTTACCACGCACTCCATTACCGCGTTCGCCACGATCTTCAAACCTGTTACGGCCTTCTTCAACGCTGGCGTTAAGGTCTGGTGCGTTTTTATAGTAATCAAGGAAACGGTTAAACTCGATAGATGCAAAGCGTTTAATGAAATCCTCTTTGGTAAAGTCTTTAAACTCGTCGTATATACGTGGCAGGTATTGCTCAATCTGCTCTTCGTTTACAGTTACGTTATGTACTTTGTGAACGATAGAGAACAATTGTTTTTCGCAAACATCAAAACCGGTTGGAATTTCAGCTTTAACGAATTTTTTACCAATAACACGCTCAATCTGGCGGATCTTGCCTAATTCTTTAGCGTTAACGATAGAGATCGATACACCTGTTTTACCTGCACGGGCTGTACGGCCGCTACGGTGGGTGTAGTTTTCAATTTCGTCAGGCAATGAATAGTTAATAACGTGTGTTACGTCGTTAACGTCGATACCACGGGCGGCAACGTCAGTAGCAATTAACAATTGCAGGCTGCGCTCACGGTAGCGTTTCATTACTTTATCGCGTTGTTGCTGCGAAAGGTCGCCGTGTAATGAATCGGCATTGTAGCCGTCTTTAATCAGCGATTCAGCAATTTCCTGTGTTTCAATTTTGGTACGGCAAAATACGATACCAAAAATATCAGGGTTAAAATCAACAATACGTTTAAACGCGGCATATTTGTCACGTGCACGTACTATATAGTACTCATGCTCGATATTGGCATTGCCTGTGTTTTTTGCGCCCATAGTAAGCTCAAACGGATCGGTCATGTATTTTTTAGCGATCCGCCTAACTTCTGCAGGCATGGTGGCCGAGAATAGCCAGGTTTTTTTCTCTTCGGGTGTGGTAGATAAGATACTATCAATGTCTTCCTGAAAGCCCATGTTGAGCATTTCATCAGCCTCGTCCAATACTACATACTTCACAGCCGAAAAATCAATAGCCTTACGGTTAATGATATCAAGCATACGCCCTGGTGTAGCAACTACAATCTGTACACCGCGTTTAATCTGGCGTAACTGATCCATAATACTTGCTCCGCCATAAACAGCAACAACGTGTACGTTGCTCATTTTTTTGGAGTAGTTCTTAATGTCGTTCGCGATCTGTAAACAAAGTTCGCGTGTGGGGCATAAAACAAGTGCCTGTGGGTGATTTTCTTCGAAATCAAGCAGTTCTAAAAGTGGCAGGCCAAAGGCAGCAGTTTTTCCGGTCCCGGTTTGGGCTAATCCGACAAAATCGTTGCTGCCTGTTAACAATACCGGGATTGACTGCTCCTGGATTGGTGTAGGATTTTCAAATCCTAACTCAGAGATGGCATTAACAATATCATGACGGATTCCCAGTTCAATAAATGGGTTGTTCATGAATTAAAATAACGAATTTGGCAACATCGCCAAATCGGGCGCAAAGATAGTGGTTATTGTTTTAATAAACAATAGGTTTGCCTAAAATAGTTTATAGCTGGCGTATCTATTGTGATATTGGTTTTAATTTGCTGAAAAAAAGCGACTTAATTTTGATTTTTGTAATGCGATGGCAGGTTTTAGTAAATATTGTTATAAAAAATATCAGCTTGCTATCTGGTTATTAAGCGCGAAAACTATCAATTCGGTAATGTTTTTTACTTCCAGCTTACGGAAAATATTTTTACGATGAGTTTCTACGGTAAGTGTGCTCAGAAATAGCTTCGCCGCAATTTCTTTAGTTGTAAGCCCGTCTTTTATCAGTTGGATCAGTTCTACCTCGCGCCTGGTGAGCTTATATTTCTTGATCAGGTCATCATTATAAGGCTGCTTGAATAGTAAAGGCTTGCTATTATGAAAGTAAGTATTGCCTGCTATTACGGTATTTATTACGCTGATCAGCTCATCGGTAGTTGATGCCTTTGGGATATAGCCATGTCCGTATTGCATGCATTGTTTAATAATGGAGCTTTCCTCATACATGGATATGAAGATGATCTTGATAACCGGAAAATCTTTCCTGATTTGCATGGCGGCTTCAATGCCATTCATGTGGGGCATCAGTACATCCATCAATATCAGATCGGGCTTTTTCGTGTTGAGCAGCTGCAGTAGTTGCTTGCCATTAAGTGCTTTATCAATGATGCGCATGTGGGGCACCCGCGCCAATGATTGCTCCACCCCGAATGAAAAGGTTGGATGATCTTCGGCTATGATGATACTTATGGGCGTTTCAGTTGGCGTCATTGATATGGTTGTTATTTAAAACCGGAATAGTTATAATAAACGTCGATCCTTTTTTACTACTGTCGATGTGCATTTCGCCATTTAAAAATTCTACACGTTTGGCAATGTTGCGAAGGCCTATCCCGCTTTTATTGGTTACTGTATTCATGCCGATGCCGTTATCTTCAATAATGATTTGGATATAGGTATCGAGCAAAGCCAGTTGCACCGAAGCCTCGCTGGCATCCGAGTGTTTAATGATATTGGTTATTAATTCATTAACTATCCGGTAAATGATCATGGCCGTGGTATGATCGACCGTGGCTTCATCGCCCTCAATAACCAGCTGAAATTTTATCTTACCATTGTAATTTAGCTCATCTACACGGTTTTGTAATGAAAAAAATAGGCCGTCGTTAATAAAATCGTGCGGAAGCAGATCGTGTGAGATAGAGCGCACATCTTCGGTTATTTTGGAGATGAGTTCCATGGTACGCTCGTAGTCGGCGGCTTCCTGTTGGTCGCGTGTTTTTAATGGATTGTTGCTTAGGTGCAGTTTTAACGTGCTCAGGGTGGCGCCAACGTCGTCATGTAGGTCGCGGGCTATGCGTTCGCGTTCGCTTTCCTGTACCTTGATAATTTCGGTGGCCCAACTATTGCGCAAGCTTACGGTTTCATTAAGTGCTTTGATGCTACTATTCTTTTCGTCTTTATATTTAAAAACAAAAATTACGGTAAGCGCCAGGATCTCGAAAGTGAAAGCTACTGTGATGTTACCCGGCGAGATAAAAAACAATTGGCCAACCTGCAGGGTGTTCAATATAAAATCGAGAAAGGCCAATAGCAGGAATATAGTAGATATAGAATAGAGAATGGTATAATAATGCCGCCTGATAATACCCGAAATAATGTTTGCTACAAGCAATACCAACCCTGCAAATGAAAAGTAGTAAGCAGTTCTGCGACCAACAGACACAAATACGTTATCGAAGGGGAGTGCAAAGGAGTTGAATAGCACTATGGTTAGCACAGCTAAAGCAATAATTTTATATATGCTGAATAGTTTATAAAATACCGGAAATTCCTGCTTTTGGTTAACAAACAGCTGGAAAATATGGAAGCTAAAGTAAACAGGTAAAAGCAGGAACATTGATTTGGGAAGGCATACCCATAAGTGGTAAAGCCAATCAGGAAAGGTAAATGAATCGAACAAAAACTCGTTTAAATTAAAACCTATCAAGGACATTACGTAGGCCGCATGCCACAGATGTATGCGGTTTTTCAAGGCCAGCCAAAGCAGTATATTGAATACCAATGCGAACATGAAGTAGCCAATATACCTGCCAATTAGAAAAGTATAATGAGTTTCCCATTCAAGGAAGTCATCAACAGTAGTAATATCTGTAGGGAAATAGATATTATCGGCATTGATGGTTTGAGCTTTTACTAACAGTAATTTCGATTCTTGCGGTTGCAGGTCCACCCGGAATGATATGCTCCGAACAGGATAGGGGCGGTTACTCAGCGGCTCCATACTTGATGAACTGCCATAGTAAGTAGTTGAACCGGTATTTTTATCGGCCTCGTAAAGTGTAAACGTGATGTTGTTATTATAAAAACTCCACAATACAGGCAGGCGGACGGTGGTATCGTTTTTTACGTAGATGGCCAGCCAATAAGCACTTTTAGTAAATCCTTTATTGAATGCGCCATCAGAAATGGTTTTATGAAATTTTCCGGCTTTAAGGCTATCAAGCACAGCCGATAGAGGGAGTTTACCGTCCTTGTTTTCAAACCATGTATAATATCTGCTCAGCTCATCATTAACCGGGCCTTTTACAAACAGGGTATCCATTTGATGCGCTGAAACCATGGAACCCCATGGTGCCATCCACAACAAAATAAAAAGCAGGAATTGCGCACGAATTAAAAGCCTGTTCATCAGATAAGTTCACCAGTAAATGTAGCGGTTTATGCTTTTACTGTAATACCTGTTAACAGGTAATTATAAACTATCTTGAAAAATAGCTTTAAGACCCTGCTTTTTCAGTGTTTTATGATAAGTAAATCGGAGTTCTTACCTCAACCTGTCGGCCGAACGTACCAGTTTTTCATCTTTCTGGATACTTTTTTGAGCCAGGATTATAAGCACAATACTTAACGATGTAAGGAACAGACCAATGCCCATGGTGCGGGTATCAAGCGTGATGCTGCCTGCCGCGCCTTTAACGGTTTGTGCCATCCAAAAGCTGTAGCCAATAAGCACCAGGATAGCGCTGTAGCAAAGCGCTATTTGTTGTTTACGGTTTTTATATAAAAAGATGATAACTAACGGAACAAGGGCAACAATTGCAGTAACAACTGTAAGCGCCAAAAACGATTCGGTGTGTTGTTGTACGCCATTTACATCCTGGTAAATACCGGTAACCATAATGCTTGATGCCTTATCATTAATATAAACGTTATGGGCAAGCGGAAAAAAGAAAAGGGCGAACAGCACCAGGCTGGCGAATAAAAGGTAAATGCTTTGAATGCGTTGCAGCATGATGTTAAAAATTATAAAGGCAAATATAAATGTTTTACTTATTGAAGAAGCACTAATTTAATAGCGATATGGCTTGCTTTAAATGATAATTATTTAATGTACATTTATTGGTATTTAAATTGTTGTTACATGACCCCTATTAATCAACAAAACCCCGAAGATGTTAAGTTTGAAGATGCCCATTTAAAAAAGATCTTCCTCGAACACCTGAACAGTATCTATTTTGGCAAACAGCACCTGATCGAATTTTTTGAAGAGATAAAAGGACTTGCATCCCTGATCTATTTAAAAGAAGCTATCCAGGAATGTTATGAAGCAACCCAAAAACAACTCACCCAGCTCGAGTCGATTTATAATACCATCAACAAAACGCCATCAAAAACAACGGTACTTGGCATTAAAGCCATGACGCTTGAAGCTTATATATCGGCCATTAAATCAGGGAAAACAGCTATGGAACGCGATGTGTTCATTGTATTTTATGTACAGATAATAGAAGGTATCGAGATAACTTACTTTGATGTTTTGCGAAACCTGGCGAAGTCCATTGGCTATAGCAGTACCTTTATTAATAAGCCTTTCAACCTGGCAGTTAAAAATAAACTGGCATTCGAGGCAATTTATAAAGCCTACATAGCCGAGCCTGCATAAATACTATGACCAAATAATGAATACCCGTACCCGGCATATTATTAACTTTGCCGCGTGAGCCATCAACGTTATTTTATTGAACTTGCATACAACGGTACCAATTACCACGGCTGGCAGGTACAACAAAACGCCGTAAGCGTACAGGAACTTTTAAACAAAGCCCTAAGCACCATACTTCGACAACCCATAGAAACAACCGGCTGCGGCCGTACCGATACAGGCGTACACGCCAAAGAGTTTTTCGCCCACTTCGATGTCAAATTCGCCGAAGGCGAAACCAATCCGATCGAAGGCACCCCCTTTAGGGGGCGGGGGGGGCTAAACGCCCTGCTACCCCATGATATCGCTATAAAAAATGTAATCCCTGTACATGCCGACGCGCATGCGCGTTTCGATGCTACAGCTCGCTCTTACCAATATCATATCCATTTTAATAAAGATGCTTTTTTGCATGGTTTTTCATGGCAGCTACGCGATGAACCCGATCTGGAATTGATGAACCAGGCGGCAGCTATTATGATGGAATACATTGATTTTAGTTGTTTCAGCAAATCAAGCACCCAGGTAAAAACCAATAACTGCAAAATTACCCGCGCCGAATGGGTGAAGACAGAGCAGGGTATTGTATTTCATATTACTGCCGATAGATTTTTACGCAACATGGTGCGGGCCATAGTAGGCACATTGATGATGGTGGGCAAAGGAGAAATGAAACCCGAAGGTATCCGCGATGTGATAGAAAGCAAAAACAGATCGAACGCGGGCACCAGTGTTCCGGCCTGCGGCTTGTATTTAACGGAGGTGAAATATCCGTACCCATTAGCCCCTAACCCCCTGAAGGGGGAACAATAGTAGAGAGGACTTTGGGATTTATAATTATATTTTAACTTTGATACAGTGGCTAAAGATAAAAAAGATACTAAGCAGGAAACCGCCGCTTCGGGCACCGAAGCGAAAGCCCAACAGGCAGCACCCCCTTCAGGGGGCGGGGGGGGCGTAACCGGTAAGGCTTTAGATTGGAAACTACTTGGCCGGGTAATGCACTATGTTAAGCCTTACAACAAAACATTTGTAATAGCTACATTCCTCACCATTTTTATAGCTGCTAACGCTTTATTACAACCAATCTTAATTCAGCGTACGCTGGATGTTAATATTTTGAACGACGATTATAACGGCTTGGTTTTTATGGTTGAGCTGATGATCGGTCAGCTGATCATTCAAACCATAGCACAGTACTACCAAACTTATTTAACCAACGCATTGGGCCAGTATGTGATCCGCGATTTGCGGATTGATATTTTTAACCATATTACCAGTCTGCGGTTAAAATATTTTGACCGTACTCCTATCGGGATGCTCATTACCCGTACGGTATCCGATCTGGAAACCATTGCCGATATATTTTCGGAAGGCCTGATCTCTATTATGGGCGATATGCTGCTGGTAGTTGCTGTTATTGGCTACATGCTTTGGCAGGATTGGAAGCTGGCGTTGATAACCCTTATCCCGATGCCTTTCCTTTTTGCATCAACCTATGTATTTAAAGAAGCCATCAAATCATCTTTTCAGGAGGTGCGTACACAAGTAGCCCGACTTAATACTTTCCTCGCCGAGCATATCTCGGGTATGAGCGTGATCCAGATCTTCGCCCGTGAAGACCAGGAGATGCGCAAGTTTAAAGAGGTGAACGAAAAATACCGCGACGCCAACATCCGCTCCAACTGGTATTACTCCATATTTTTTCCGGTGGTAGAAATCTTATTTGCCGTTTGCATGGGGCTGCTGGTATGGTACGGGTGTAAACGAATGCTTTCGGATAGCCAGATGATCGCTATTTCTTCATCGGGCAAGGGCATCACTCCCGGCCTGATCACGAGCTTTATTGTGTTGCTCAACATGCTGTTCAGGCCTATCCGCCAACTGGCCGATAAATTCAATACCCTGCAAATGGGTATGGTAGGTGCCGATCGTATTTTTAAAGTTCTTGACACCGATGAGGTAGCTGAAAATAAAGGCACACTCACCACAGGCAGACTACAAGGCGATATCAACTTCGATAAAGTTTGGTTTGCCTATAACGACGAGAACTGGGTGTTGAAAAACATCAGCTTCCACATCAAACCCGGCGAAACGCTGGCCCTGGTAGGGGCAACTGGCGCCGGCAAATCGTCAACCATAAATATCCTTAACCGTTTTTATGAGATTGGTAAAGGATGTGTTAAAGTTGATGGGCATGACATTCACGATTATGATGTGAACTACCTGCGCTCACAAATTGCTACTGTAATACAGGATGTGTTTTTGTTTAGCGATACCATAGCCAACAATATCAGCCTGAATAATCAATCCATCACCCGTGAACAAATCATCGCGGCAGCCAAAGATGTTGGTGCCCATGATTTTATTGAACGCCTTCCAGGCGGATATGATTACAATGTAATGGAACGCGGTTCAACGCTTTCGGCAGGGCAATCGCAATTGATCTCCTTTATCCGGGCGCTGGTTTATAACCCTGCTATTTTGGTATTGGATGAGGCTACATCATCGGTAGATACCGAAACTGAGATTTTAATTCAAAATGCTATCAATAAACTAATGCAGGGGCGTACCGCGATAGTTATAGCCCACCGCCTATCAACCATTCAAAACGCCGATAGGATCATTGTACTTGACCATGGCGAGATCATGGAAATGGGCACCCACCAGGAACTGCTTAAAATTGAGAACGGGCATTACCGCAAATTGTATGATCTGCAGTTTAATTCGGCAGGGATAGTTAAGTCGTAAGTTCTAAGTCTTGAGTCATAAGTTCTAAGGGCGTTATCCAACATCCCAACTTACGACTCAATACTTAGAACTTATGATTTAGGAGCGCTTTTCACCGAATGCACAGGTTGTTCCTCTTTCTCGTGCTTTTTAGCAATATCGCCGCCATGCGGGCTATCAGCATGATATTGTTTATCCTCTTTACGCACTTTGCTTTTATGTCCATCATCTACCGGCCTTTCAGTCGGGGTATCTGACGGTGATGGTTTATCTTTTTCGTTTGCTGGCTTTGTCATAATAGTTTATAACAGTAGCAATAGCGCTTTGTTTAAGTTCAGCACTTCAGATTTATATCAGAATTGGATGGTTAATTTGTCTGAATCAGAATTTACCGGATTGTCTGAACTCGAATTTTAAGCAATTATAAGAATGTATAGAATTTGCTTAGTATTCTGATCATTCCTTGAATTTCATAAAATTCGAGTTCAGAAAAAAAAGCATCATGCCTATCAAATCTTAAAAATCAAGGTTCAGAAAAATCGGTGTAATCAAAAAATAATCGGTGTAATCCCAGAAATAAAACTCAACGTTGGGTGTTAATAATTGTTAAAAATGTTAAATCTGTTTAGCTAAAGGGTTATTAAACAATATTTATAAGTAATAAACTTTTACCTTTATGGTGGGTTTCTTATTTTCGCACAAATATGATGTTGATTGAGGTGAGGGAACATACTGTGTTCTCGGGTCTGAAATCTAACATCCCACATCTAAAAAGGCTAAATGGAAGAATTTGAAGCAAGTGCCTCGTCAAAAAAAACCAAAACCATATACATTTCAACTGTATTTGGTATTGCCATGGTATTGTTAATGGTGGGCTTACTGGGCCTTATTTTGGTTTATGCTAAAAATATATCGAGCTACGTAAAAGAAAATATCGTGCTCAATATTTTTGTTGATGATGCCGCTCACGAAAGTGATGTACTGCAACTTCAAAAACAGCTGGACGGCAATGTAATGGTGAAGCAAACCCAATACGTAAGTAAAGAGCTCGCTGCCCGTAACCTGCAAAAAGACCTCGGCGAAGATTTTGTGAAGTTTTTGGGCTATAATCCGCTATCGCAATCGGTAGATATTTACCTGAAAGCCGACTATGCCAATAACAAGGATATCGAAAAGTTTAAAGCCGAGCTGCTGAAAAACCCGCTGATAAAAGAGGTAAAATACCAACAATCGCTGGTTGACCAGATGAACCAGAACGTAACTACCATCAGTTTGATCATCCTTACGTTCGCTGGTATTTTCGTGGTACTTTCGGTAGCATTGATCAATAATACCATCAGGCTGGCTATTTATTCGCAACGCTTCCTGATCAAATCAATGCAGTTGGTTGGCGCTACAAAAGGTTTTATCCGCAAACCGTTTTTACTGTACGGTTTATGGCATGGCTTATTAGGGGGATTGATCGCTATTATCCTGTTGATAGGCACCTTATACGTGGCGTACGACAACGTGCCCGAACTTGTGTTTTTACAAAACCCATACGAGTTTGGCGTTGTATTTTTAGGAGTGGTTGGCCTGGGTATTTTTATTTCAGGTTTCAGTACCTTCCTGGCGGTTAACAAGTTTTTACGTTTAAAAATATACGATTTATATAGATAGCGGTTAAAGGTGAAAGGTTAAAACTAAAAGGAACACTTCGCTCCAAAATCACTAATTCAATAACTCACTAAATCACTAATTAAAAAAGATATGGCACAGAAATTTAAGCCAACAGCTACTATAAAAACTACCGCCAGCGCGCCTGCGGCAGCTGCAACAAAAGCGCCTGTAGCGTCACAGCCGGTACAGTTTATTTTTGATAAAAGCAATTACCGCTTCCTGATCATCAGCGTTGCTATTGTTGCTTTCGGTTTCGTATTAATGTCGGGCACAACTGATATTTACAGCACCACCAAAATAGTTATTGCTCCTGTTGTAGTATTGGCCGGCTTTGCTTTGGGCTTTTACGCTATACTTAAAAAACCTTCGGCTAATTAATATAAATAACAAATTGAGTGCGCTTTGTAGGGAGATAATCCTGAACGAAGTTTACCCCACCTCAACCCTAAGCCCTAATGAATTTAATCCACGTTATTGTCCTTGCTATAATTGAAGGGATAACTGAATTTTTGCCGGTATCATCAACCGGTCACATGATCATCGCGTCATCCATAATGGGCATAGCTGCCGATCCTTTTGTTAAGCTTTTTACCATAGCTATACAATTGGGCGCTATCCTTTCGGTAGTGATATTGTATTGGAAAAGGTTTTTGCAATCGGTTAATTTCTATCTTAAACTGCTTATCGCTTTTATACCTGCTGCGGTGTTTGGCTTGCTGTTCAGCAAAAAAATTGATGCTCTGTTGGAGAGTGTTTATGTAGTAGGCATTACCCTCTTTGTAGGCGGGATCATTTTATTGTTTGTTGATAAATGGTTCAATAAACCGGTTGTTAAAGAAGAGAAATATATCAGCAATTTAACGGCGCTTAAAATAGGCTTCTTCCAGTGTTTGGCCATGATCCCTGGTACATCACGCTCGGCAGCTACCATAGTTGGTGGCATGAGCCAAAAATTAAGCCGCACAGCTGCTGCAGAATTTTCTTTCTTTTTAGCTGTACCTACCATGTTTGCAGCCACCGCCAAAAAGCTTTATGACTTTTATAAAGAAGGCCACGCTTTTACCGGCGAACAGATAAAATTGCTGGCTATAGGTAACGTTATCGCTTTTATAGTTGCCTTATTGGCTATTAAAACTTTTATCGGTTTTGTTGAGCGCAAAGGCTTTAAGGTATTTGGCTGGTACAGGATCATTGTTGGTGCTATCATCATCGGTTTGATGTTGAGCGGGTATCAGTTGCAAAACGTTTAAATAAAACTCATTTTAATAAGTGCGAACGGGGCTATAGGCCCCGTTTATGTTTTATCACTTTTTCGGAAAGATCTGCAATAACATCAATCAAAGCAGAAATTGTACCTTTGTGAAAATCCGGTAAACAGCCGGATGGATTTTAACAGGATTTGAAGAACACGTACACCAAAATAGAAGAATTTGCCGAGGGCCAGCTGCTACTGGTTAACAAACCTTACCAGTGGACCAGCTTTGATGTGGTTGGTAAACTTCGTAACTCGTTTAAGCCGCTAAAATTAAAAGTAGGTCATGCCGGCACGCTCGATCCGCTGGCTACCGGTTTGCTCATTATCTGCACAGGCAAAATGACCAAACAGATAGATACTTTCCAGGCCGAGGAGAAAGAATATACAGGTACCATGGTGCTGGGCGCAACCACCCCATCGTACGATATGGAAACAGAACCAGATAAAAGTTTTGACATCAGCCAACTTACCGAAGAAGAACTCCGTAACAACTGCAAACAGTTTACAGGTGATATTCAACAATATCCACCCGCACATTCGGCCATTAAGGTTGGTGGCGAGCGATTGTATGAAAAAGCCCGCCGGGGAGAGGAAGTAGAGCTTAAGCTACGCAGTGTAACTATCACCGAATTTGAGCTTACCCGTGTTGAACTGCCCGAAATTGATTTCAGGGTGGTGTGCAGCAAGGGGACTTACATCCGATCGTTGGTGAATGATTTTGGCGCGGCTTTAAATAACGGGGCTTATCTTTCCAAATTAAGACGCACACGTAGTGGAAACTTTAAAGTGGAAGATGCCTGGGAGGTGATGGAACTCGTAAATACCATCAGGGAGCTAAAAGTATCAGATGTGCATACCGCGCGTTAATAAAATTGACAAAGCGTAAACACTCTGGTGGTTAATCCCATCAACTAAAAATTAATTTTGTGTTTTACTCCTATAATGAGGGTTTACAATAACATTAACGAATTTACAGCGGTTAACAATGCGGTAGTCACCATCGGTACATTTGATGGCGTACACTTCGGTCATCAGAAAATAATTGCTGGCATCAAAGAGCTGGCCGATAGCATTGGCGGCGAAACCGTGATCCTGACTTTTTTTCCGCATCCAAGGATGATCCTGAACCCGGAAGATGAAAGTATCAAATTGATCACCACCATTAATGAAAAGGCCGAGCTGATGGAACGCCTCGGTATTGACCACCTGATCATCACTCCCTTTTCTCGAGATTTCTCCAACCAAACCGCCGAAGATTATATCCGCGATGTGTTGGTGAAAAAGATCGGCACAAAAAAAATAGTGATAGGGTATGACCACCGTTTTGGTAAAGACAGGCAAGGAGGCCTGGAAGATTTGCAACGCCTCGGGCCGGTTTATGGTTTTGATGTTGTGGAAATTCCTGAGCAGGACATTAATGAAGTGGCCATCAGTTCAACCCGGATCCGTGCGGCTTTGCTAAGCGGCGATATTAGCCTGGCCAATACTTGTTTAGGTTATCCGTTTTTTATTACCGGTAAGGTAGTAAGAGGAGATCAAATCGGCAGGCAAATAGGCTATCCTACAGCCAATATCGTAGTAGAGGAAAAATACAAACTCATTCCTTCTGATGGCATTTTCGCGGTAAAGGTGATCATCGCCGATCAAAAATATAAAGGCATGGCTTACATAGGTACCCGCCCTACAGTTAATGGTCTAACCCGTAATATCGAGGTGAATATATTTGATTTTAACGAGGAGATCTACAACCAAACCATCCGCATGGAGTTTCACCATTACATTCGTGGTGATGTGAAGTTTGCTTCGTTGGATGAATTGAAAGTGCAGCTGGCGCAGGATAAGGTGGATGTTTTGAACCTTGATTTTTAGAATGCGTATCCCCAAAGCGTCATTGCGAGGTACGAAGCAATCGCGAACTATACAGGGCGGCTATGCTTCTGTGCGATTGCTTCGTACCTCGCAATGACGTTTTTTAATTAATGCTTAAAAAATGTCAAATATATCTGCTTCACCACATGATACGCCGCGAATCCAAAAAATAACACCGCTATACTGGTATTGATCAGCTTATTACTCAACGCGAATTTCTCCTGGATATATTTGGCAAATTTGGCGTAGATGAACAGACATAAAAAAGCCCCTGCTGCCGATCCAAGGCTGAAAATAACCAGTGCTACACGGCCATCTAAAATCCATTCGTGTGTAATTAGATAGGTGCCGGTTACCATCCAAAATGGTATTTGCATGGGGTTTAAAAAGCCTAATAGTATCCCATACTTAATACTTGCATGTTCGGAGTAGTTTGATTTTGGCGGCGTGTTACGATGGATCCATGTAATATATCCCATCACGCCAAACAGCACAACCATGATCCAATCGATAATAGTTCCGAGCTTTAATTGGCCGGAAAGCCACCTCGCGGCATGCATAATGAAATAAGTAAAGAAAAACTCGACGGCAGAAAAAGCGGTTATAAAGCGCACGGCTTCTTTAATGCCACGGTTTATGGTGATCTGTACTAAAGTTAGGTTTATGTTGCCGGGCGGTATGTAGCCGATGAAATTAGCTATAAGCCCGATGAAAAACGTTAAAAATATCATCGCTGTAAAGATAGGTTGTTAATGTGCAGATGTGCAAATTTCAAATGTGCAGATGTATGATAGTACAAATTGATGCTGTTACAATAAGTAACTGTCACCGGATGCAATGATTTGCAAATCTGAAATTCGAATAATTAGAATTTGCACATCCGCACATTTGAAATTTGCACATCTATAATTCTTACATTTGCAACCTTTTAATTTGTTAATATGTCAGCTCAAAAAATAGTTTCATTACTGCCTGCCGCTACCGAAATAATTTGTGCCTTAGGATTGGAAGAGAATTTGGTTGGTCGCTCGCACGAGTGTGATTTTCCGGAATTAGTAAAACAACTACCGATTTGCACGGAAGCTAACTTTCCGGATGGTTTGAGCAGCGGGGATATCGATATCAAAGTAAAAGAGATCCTGGCCGACGCGCTTTCTGTTTACACCGTAAAACGCGAGCAGATCAAAGCCCTTGCCCCCGATGTGGTAGTGACGCAGGCACAATGCGAGGTTTGCGCCGTATCATTAAAAGATGTGGAAGAAGCTTTAGAGAATTATTTGGATAAGCAAGCGCAGATCATCTCGCTGCAGCCTAATAGCCTCGATGATATTTTTAAGGACATTGCCACCATCGCTGCCGCGCTAAACGTGCCGCAAGCCGGTGCTGATCTGCTTGAAAGCTTGCAGGAACGGGTGGATATTATTAAGCATAAACTCAAATTTATAGATAGTAGGCCTACTGTGGCTTGCATAGAATGGCTTGATCCGCTGATGATATCAGGGAATTGGGTGCCGGGACTGGTTGACATTGCAGGTGGCACGCCGGTTTTAGCACAGGATGGCAAACATTCGCCCTATGTAACCTGGGAGGATATCAGGCTACAGAATCCAGAAATTATTGTGGTAATGCCATGCGGTTTCAGCATTGAGCGTAGCATGAAAGAGATCAATTTATTATTAGAACTTCCTGGTTTTACTGAGCTGAAAGCTGTAAAAAATGATAGGTTTTATATTGCCGATGGCAACCAGTATTTCAATCGTCCCGGTCCACGGATTATTGATTCGATCGAGATTTTGGCCGAGATCATTCGTCCTAAACAATTCATATTTGGGTATGAGGGTGAGGGGTGGATCAAATTTTCTTTATAAAACAAATCGCTGCCGCAGGTTTAGCGTAACCTGTGGTTTACCATAACTGAAGTTTCCAACTTCAGTCCCCTTACCCCAAGAAGGTGCTCAAAAAAATCAAGTAAAGCTGCTTTATCTTTGAGCGTCATTGCGAGGTACGAAGCAATCCCCGACTGTACAGGGAGATTTGCATGGCCGCTCTGCTTCTTGGGGATTGCTTCGTACCTCGCAATGACGATTTTTATATGTGTTAGAATAACTTCTAAGGAATAGCCAACCAGGGGCGTCACATCCCAAGCCCACGGTGAGCAGCAAATCAATATAAATTACTTATTAAAATAATTTAAAAAGTAATTATATTTACCTGTCTGCTATCCTCCAGGCACAGCAATCAATTATGAATAAACTTTTTACGATGATGGTTATCGCCGCGGTTTTTGTGTGCAGCGGTTTTAAATTTATTGATGATAAAAAACCGAACATTGCCGATCTGCACCTGAACTGGCAGGTGGTAGACAATAACTATCAAAATAAAAATGAAGCTTTAACAGCGTTGGCAATTACCAACAATAGTCATGAAGTTTTGCCTGCCAGTGGATGGAAGATCTATTTTAACTCGGGCCGTGGTTTTACAAAAAATGCGGTAAGCAATAACGCTATTATTGAGCAGGTAAACGGTGATATGTACAGCATTACCCCGACCGCAGGCTTTAAAGACCTGAAACCCGGCGAAATCGCCCGCATTGAATTTGTTTGCGACGACCCGGTAGTGAACATTACCGATGCCCCCGAAGGCCCCTACCTTGTTTGGGATGCCCAACCTGAAAAAGGCTACTCGTTTGGCTCGTATGATATCACACCATACAAACCGACCTACCAAGGCCTCATCACTCCCGAAATAGTTTACAACAGGAACAAAACCGTTGCCGATATCCCAGCAGACCAGTTGATAAAAGTATTTCCAACTCCGGCAAGTTACACTGCGGGGAGTGGCTCATTTACTTTTGCATCTAATATTCACATCTCGGCTCAGGATGCCCGGTTTAATAAAGAAGTTACCGTGTTAGATAATTACATTTTAACACTGTTGGGAAAGAAAGGATCTAACCGTTATTCTGACAATGCTATCTCTCTTGAGTACAAAGCCGGTTTGGCCGATGAAGCTTATGAATTGAGTGTAAAGCCTGCATCTGTTACTATCCGGGCATCTACAAATGCGGGGATGTTTTATGGCATCCAATCGTTTAAAAGCATGATCCCGGCAAGTGTTTCTGCAAAAGCGCCGGCTTCAGTACAAATACCATGCGTTGAGGTTGCCGATGCTCCTCGCTTTGCACACCGCGCCGTAATGCTGGATGTGGCCCGTAATTTTCAATCCAAACAACAAGTGTTGAAATTGCTGGAGGCCATGAGTCTTTATAAACTAAACGTTTTGCACCTGCATTTAACGGATGATGAAGGCTGGAGGATAGAGATCCCATCACTGCCTGAGCTTACTTCGGTAGGATCAAAACGCGGCCATACTTTGGATAGCAAAACTCATTTGCCGCCGTCGCATGGTTCAGGCCCGGATGTTAGCAATACTGTAGGTAGCGGTTACTATACCAAAGCTGAATATATCGAGATCCTGAAATATGCCAACGACCGCCACATTACCGTAGTGCCGGAGATTGAGACTCCCGGCCATGCCCGCGCATCTATCAAAGCAATGAATGCACGTTATGATCGGCTCATGGCGCAAGGAAAAAAAGCGGATGCCGAGAAATATTTGTTGTATGATGCCAACGATAAATCAGAATACCGCTCGGTACAATACTGGAATGATAATGTAATTGATGTATCGCTGCCTTCAACCTACAACTTTGTGGAGACTGTAGTTGATGATCTGATCGGCATTTATAAAGAAGCCGGTGCCCCGCTGCCAACAGTTCATTTTGGTGGTGATGAAGTGCCTGCTAATGTTTGGGGAAAGTCGCCAGCTTATTTGGCTTTAAAGGCAAGTCACCCCGAAATCCAAAGCACTAATGATCTGTGGTATTATTTTTACGGTCGCGTTAACGAGATCCTGAAAAAGAAAGGCATCCTGCTTTCAGGCTGGGAAGAGATGGCCCTACGCAAAACCACACTCGATGGCCAGCCAGCTTATGTGCCGAATCCCGATTTTAACAAAGAACATTTACAGGTAGATGTTTGGAATAACGTGTTAGGCGGTGGACAGGAAGATCTGGCTTATCGTTTAGCCAATGGCGGCTACAAGGTTGTACTAACCTGCGTTACCAACCTGTATTTTGATATGGCCAACTACAAATCATTTGACGAGCCAGGTTACTACTGGGGCGCGTTTTTGGGGATTGATAAATTCTATTCGTTTATCCCTTACGACTATTTTAAAAACGCCGATGTTGATAAACAAGGCAACCCGATAAACCGAAATATATTTATCGGCAAGCAACGCCTTACCGATTATGGCAAAAGCAATATAGCGGGTTTACAAGGCGCGCTCTGGGCCGAAACGGTAAAAAGCCCCGAGCGGATGGAATACATGATCTTCCCACGCCTGCTTGGCCTGGCCGAACGCGCCTGGGCACCTGACCCGGCATGGGCTACCGAAAAAGATCCGGCTAAAAGCAAAGCCGAATATGATTTGGCCTGGTCGAACTTTTTGAATGTATTAGGCAAGCGCGAATTGCCGCGTTTGAGCTATTATAACGGCGGTTATGATTACCGTGTACCTAAGCCGGGTATCAGCCTTGAAGATGGCAAATACCTGAGCAATGTGGAGTTTCCGGGCTTAACCATTAGATATACTACCAACGGAAAAGATCCGGATGCCAGTAGCAAGGTTTATACCGGTCCGGTTAATTATAATGGCGGTGTTATCAAATTCCGCGCTTTTGATCCTAAAGGCAGGGGAGGGAATATAGCTGAGGGCGGCAATAGCATTAATCCTTAATTCAGTTTGCAGTTTTAGGTTTGCAGTTTGCAAGTCAAAAAAGGGCTTATGTTTTGCGAAACATAAGCCCTTTTCACTTTCAACCGCCGCTCTGCTCAACATGCGGTTTATCGCTCGTATAACACACCCCTGCTCCCGCTCTTTCCCATCACACTCTTAAGAGGGGATTTTAAAACGTTGACGCTAAGATATTCTCTTAAGTTAACGACACTCGGCAAGAGCCGAGCGTCTGTGGATGGTTGTATTAATATCTAAAATTCATCCCTGCCGAATAATTCCTCAAAGGCGCTGCGTTGTAATACCTATTACCCACCGCATTCAAATCATTCCCCAGGCTGTACTTTTCATTCAGCAGGTTATCCGCGGCAGCAAAAATTTCAAAGCGTGTTTTACGACCGATGGTTGGCTGATAGCTTACCCTGGCTTGTAACAGGTTGTATCGGTTGGCATAAACTGTTGAAGCATCATTAAGCGGAATTTTGGAAGTAAAAGTATGCTGTACAAAGGCCGAGATATTTTCAGGGAACCTAACCTGTACGCTGGTAACAAATACGTTTTTAGGTACACCGGTTAGCCTGCTACCCGAGTAATTGGCATCGGCAACAATATAATCCCTGAACCTGAAATGGCTGTACGTGAACGACTCATTAAACTGCAAGCCACGAACAAATGAATTCCCGTTTGGCCGGATGATCCACCAATATAACGAAGCTTCGGTACCTAACTGGTTGGTGCCCCCGGCATTGATATAGTGTTCCGTTTCGTCTGCATTAAGGCGGCGTACAATGGCATTATCCAACCTGTAATAATACACCGATGCATCAAGCATAAAACTTTCATCACTGTTGCGCAGGCGGAAACCTGTTTCATAATTCCAGCCATATTGGGCCTGCAGGCTGGTGTTGATAATATTATCAGTAGGGCGTACTTCGGCAGTGGTAGGGCTGGAGTAACCGCGGCTTACGCTTGCCCGCCAGGCCAACGGATTAATGATCTGGTAGGATAGCGCCAACCTCGGCATCAACTGCGCGCTGAAATTACGGTTAGTGAAATCCTGTTGGTTTAAGGGGTAGCGGTTTTTAAAATCGTAACCATAATCATTTAAACTCACCGCGGCCTCAATATGCAGGCGTTTATAAACATCAGCAGTATAACGCGCAAATACAAAATGCTGGTTGGTATGGATATCATCAACGGTTTGGGTAGTATCCTTTACGCCCTGCTTGTTGCCGTAATTGGCAATGTGCGAATTAGTTTGCTGCCATTCAAAACCCAGATCAACTTTCCAATCCAGGTTTGGTTTTTTGTTACCGCTGAGTTCAAAATAGGTACGGAAGCCATAGGTGTTTTCGCTTCGCTGTTCGTAATTGGTGATAAAGGGATTGGCAAAATCAACATGGTTGCCAAAAACGGCCAGCACATTGCGGATGTGATCATTAAAATGATATTCGTTGGTTAAGCCGCCCAAATACATTTTAGTAGTGATGCCTATACGTTGCTGAATAGCCCCGGGTAACGTGGGGGTTGGTTGGCGGGCCAGGCGCGGATTTGATGTGTATTGTGTCAGGTTAAGTCCGCCCGGAGTTTGGTAAGCCAGATCGGAATAGATACCTAACGCTTTCAGTGTGTTTTTGCCGCTGTAATTCCAGCTATCGGCCAGTTGGATGTAATTGCGGTGCGTATCGCTGTTTTGCCGGTAGCCGTGGTAGGTTTGAAAACTTTGGTTAATGTTGAATGTGTAATTGCTGGTTGTTACCTGGGCATTGGCCTTTTCATGAAATAATCCATACGAACCACCGCTCACCCCTGCCGAAATAAATGTACTATCATTATACCTGTTAAGCGGACTTAATATCACCACTCCTCCCGAGTTTGCTCCAAATAAGCTACCATCCGGGCCTTTCAATATCTCCACCTTTTGTATAGCAGCTATATCAATAGCATTTAAATAGCTATTGCCGCCTGCGTCTGTTAAAGGAATATCATCAAAATAAATTTTTACATCCCGTACCCCAAACGGCGACCGTAATAAACTTCCCCTAAGGGATAACCGGTAACTACCCGGCGACCGCTCTTCAGTACGTACACCCGGTACGGTATTCAAGGCGTTTACAAATGAGTTATCAGGTTGGATACGGAGTTGGGCTGCACCCAGCACACTTACCGATGCCGGTACTGTAATAATTGGTTGCTCGTTTAAGTAGCCTTTAATAACAACAGGCTCTAACCGGGTAGTATCTTTTTTGGGGTGGATTTTGTTTTGGGCGTTAACCGTAACAGTAGCGGCTAAAACAAAAGCAATAGTAGTAACTGATTTTAACATAGATAGCGGAACGATGTGCACCAAAAATAGGTGTTTATACTTATAAAAACACATCGCCCTAATGTAAATATCCCGATGCTTTATTAGGGAAGACCAAACTTCGCAAGTTTTATCAGATCCCAAAAGATATTAATGCTTCACCCTCCAAATTTTATTGCCCGCATCATCTGCCACAAGCAGTGAGCCATCCTTAGCTACAGCTACGCCAACCGGGCGACCGTAAACTTTATGTTTGGCACTATCGGCAATAAATCCGGTTAAAAAATCGGTAACATGCCCGGTAGGCTTATTGCCATTAAAAGGTACAAAAGCTACTTTGTAACCCACCAGTTTTGAACTGTTCCATGAACCATGCTGGCCAATAAACGCACCGTTATGGTACTCCTGCGGAAAGCTTGTACCGTTATAAAATGCAAGCCCCAATGACGCTGTATGCGAGCCAAGGGCAACATCGGGCACTATAGACTTTTTAACCATTGCAGGGTTGGGATCTTTTTGTTTCAGCACGGGATCTTCATGCCGGCCAAAATAAGCCCATGGCCAACCATAAAAACCGCCTTCCTGTACGCTGGTTAAATAATCGGGTACAAGATTATCGCCAAGGTCATCGCGTTCGTTCACTGCGGCATACAACTTACCTGTTCCTGGCTGTACATCAATACCAGCCGGGTTGCGCAACCCGGAGGCATAAATCCGTTCGCCGGTGCCATCTGGATTAATTTCGAGGATATTGGCGCGGCGTTTTTCGGCTTCCATCCCATGCTCTGCCACATTACTGCCCGATCCTACCGAAACATATATTTTAGTGCCATCGGCATTAGCATGCAAATTACGTGTCCAGTGGTTGTTGTAACCGCCAGCGGGCAAGTCGAGCACTTTAACGGCGGGGCTGGTTATTTTTGTATCTCCCAATTTGTATGGGTAGCGCCATAAGCCATCAGTGTTAGCTACATAAAACCAACCGCCCAGTATCAGCATGCCATAGGGCTGGTTTAAACCGCTTAGTAATACTGTTTTTGAATCCGCTTGCCCATCGCCATTAGTATCTTGAAATAAAATGATATCGTTTGCACTTTTGCCATAATACTGCGATTTACTCGCGCCTATAATATCCGCGCCTATCTTTTTTACCCCACTTATCTCGGTATTGGCTTCCGACACAAAAACATCCCCGTTAGGGCCTACATAAATATTGCGTGGGTTATTCAGGTTATCGGCATAAAGACTTACTGAAAATCCGTCAGGTGCTATCGGTGTTTTGCCATTTGGCCATCCAATTACCTGGCAAAAGGTTTTCACAGCCTTCGTTTCATATGGAGCAGGCAATCTTACCTCTTGTCGGCCATCGGTCAGTACTGTATCTGGTTTGTTATAGTTTGCATGCTGTTTTTGCTTGCACGATGTAACTGTAAATAGTAAACCCAATTGAAACAACAAGTATAATATATGATTGGCTTTCATATTAGCAGGGGTTTGTATATTATTAGTTAACTTTTGAGTGTTGGCTTTGTTTGCCGGTAAATAAGCATTTTCTGGTGTGTAATATATTCATTGTTTTATAGGCAATTATGCACCGCGATTGCCAAAAAAATATACTTTTGATTTTCTAAGTTTTATCCCCCATTAATGTATCTACGTTTTCCCTTTTTATCCCTGTTGATGTTCCTGGTATTATTGAACATTTCGGTAGCTAAAGCGCAGCAATGTGAGGGAAGTTATGGGGATCCGGTTGTTAAGCTTGATTTTGGATCGGGGACCAGCACAACAGGACCGCCGCTTGAAAGCGGTATTACCGAATATGTATATGTGCCCAATTGTGCCGATGACGGTCAGTACTCGATAGTGAGCAGCCAAATTTCATGTCATGATACATGGCATGTGGTTACGCATGATCATACAGGGAACCCAGGGGGCTATATGATGCTTGTAAACGCTTCGTTTTTGCCGAAGGCTTTTTTTACACAAACCAAAAATCTCGATCTCTGTGAAAATACCAAATATGAATTTTCGGCATATGTACTTAACCTTTTAAAGCTTTCGGCAAGTGTTGGAGGAACTGTACAACCCGACTTGCTGTTTACCATAAAAAAGCAGGATGGTACAATTTTAAAACAGTATGATACAGGTACTATACCACCTACTGCTGATCCGGAATGGGTGAAATACAGTATGCCCTTTTCAACCCTTCCTGGTGTTACCAGTATAATACTCGAGATAACTAATAACGGACCTGGTGGTAATGGAAATGATTTACTGCTTGATGATATAGAATTTAGAGCTTGTGGCCCTGCTATACCCGTAGGCTTCGGTTCGGTAGGTAATAATCAGCCCCAGCCGGCTTGCGCCAGTGATCCTCAAATTTATCACCTGGTTGCCAATCCGGGAGCTGGTTATGACAATCCTAAATATCAATGGCAAACAAGCAGTGATATGGGAGCCACCTGGACAAATTTAACAGGACCGCAGGCTACCACGCCTCAATATGATCTGAATTTTAGCGCTGATGCCGGTACTTATCAATACCGCCTTGCTGTTGCGGAGGGTGATAACATCAACTCGCCAAATTGCCGTACCTATTCGGGCGTGCTAACTATTAATGTAGATGCTTATCCTGTAGTTCCTCAAATAGATCCGGCTCCCGCCTGTATTGGTGAATCGTTTACTTTGAATGCATCGGGAGGGGCAAGTTATGAGTGGTTTGGTCCGGGAGTAACACCAGATAAAAAGCATGGGGCGAGTTTAACAATTGATAATGTTACGTTTGCTGATGCAGGTGATTATCACGTTGATGTGAAATCGACGAATGGCTGTACAACACCATCAAATAATATACACATCACTGTTAGCGCTAAGCCGGTAGCAGCTATTACCGGCCCATCAACGGTTTGTAGCGGCACTTCGGTTACGTTACAAGCTTCGCCTACTGATGCTAAAACTTATAGTTGGTTACCTGTTGAAGGTGTATCAGATCCCACTTCGCCCAATCCGATTTTTAGCCCTGCTCAAACCACAACTTACACTTTAACAGTAACAAATAATGGCGGCTGTATAGATAGTAAACAGATAACCCTCGAGGTGATCCCATCGCCAACGGTAAGCATCGGCGCTGTGAAAAAAATATTCGAGGGTAAATCGGTTGTGTTGGATGCAGAGGCGCATGATGCAGATCTTTATTTGTGGACGCCTTCAACTGGGTTGGACGATCCTACAAAGAAAAATCCTGTCGCCAGCCCTACCGATGATATTACATATACCGTAAAGGCTATGTCCGATAATGGCTGTGAACCTGCCTTTGCCAGTGTTTTTGTCAGGGTATTTAAAAAAATAACCATACCTACTGTAATCACGCCTAACGGAGATGGTAAAAACGATACCTGGAATATTGAAGCACTGGAAACATATCCCGAGTGCGAATTGAAAGTTTTTAATCGTAACGGCCAAACCGTATTTAGTAGTAAAGGTTACAGTAAACCATGGAATGGGGGATACAACGGATATGTTTTACCTTCAGGAACTTATTACTACACCCTCGATTTAAAAGATGGCGAACCGGTGAGGTCTGGCTGGGTTTATTTAGCACGTTAACTTTGCTTAAAAACTGACAGTAGAGTACTGCACCAACGCCGACAGTTGAACTTAAATTTGATGTTCAACTGTTGATTTTGTCATGCGGGCGCGTCTTCCTTTTTCTTTTTTTGTATTGCTGCTTGTTATAGCCGGTAAGTTAAGTGACGCGCAAACCAATGATTGTACCGGCGAGTTTGGGCACTGGCTTGTAAAGGAAGATTTTGGTGCTGGCATAGGGCATGGCCCGGCATTACCTGAAGGTGTTACCAACATGTATTACACCCCCGATTGCCCTGCCGATGGTTATTATACACTGGTTAACAGTACCGAAGGCTGCAGTGAAAACGAATGGCATAGGGTGAAGTATGATCATACCGGTAATAAAAACGGTTACATGATGATGATCAATGCATCTAACGAGCCAAGCACTTTTTATTCGCGCATGGTACCATCGCTTTGCCCTAATACCACTTATGAGTTTTCGGCCTATATTCTTAACCTGCTCAAAAGTTCCATTATAGGGCCAACAGTGCAACAGCCGGATATTCTGTTCTCTATCGAAACTACAACAGGCGAAGTGCTGGAAACATTGCAAACCCAGCCAATACCGGCTACCAGCACACCCGTATGGAAAAAGTATAAGCTGAGTTTTAAAACGCCCGATAATGTGACCAGCCTGGTATTAAAGATCAGCAACAAAGCACCGGGCGGCCCCGGAAACGATCTGTTGTTGGATGATATCGAATTTGTGACCAGCGCGCCGAAGGTTACCGTTTCTACCATGTTTTCGCCCAATGGCGATGGAGTAAACGATGTTTGGCGCATTGTTAATTTAAGTGCCTATACCGATTGCGTATTAACAGTTTATGATAGGAGCGGGGCGGTGGTTTTTAAATGTATAGGCTATGATAAGCCCTGGGATGGTACACGCAACGGCACCCTGCTGGATATGGGCACTTACTATTATGTCATTGACAGGAAGAACTATTTGCCGAGGATATCGGGATGGGTGTTTTTGATGAGGTAGTATTTAGAGAGGACAAGTACGCTGCAAGATAATCAAAAAGGCGTCATTGCGAGGAACGAAGCAATCGCACGGAAGTCGAGCGGTTATGCAACTCCCCCCTGTATAATTTGCGATTGCTTCGTTCCTCGCATGACATGTTTAAAAATAGGTGTCATGCTGAGCTTGTCGAAGCATGGTGGGCAGGGCCTCTGCGCGCGACCCTTCGACAAGCTCAGGGTGACAGGCCCACCCGCCGAATGTCATTACTCCTTCAGAGGCCTCGCCTTTTACTTACTCGCAATGAAGTGATTGGTATTTCTCGAAAATTATTAAAAGATCAAAAGGCTATGATCTTACCTATCTGTTCATCAACAAACTTAATGGTATCGGGCTTAAACAGGTTGCCTTCTTCATCAAACTCTTTATTAATGGCAGCTATATGTATTTTAAGCGCCATAATGTTGAGATGAAGGTAATGGCACACACCTGTAAAATGATCAACCCCGCGAATGTTGCCGTACTTGCCCGATGACAGGCCAACAAGCGCCGCCTTTTTATCATAAAAACTTTCGGGGAAGCTACAGGCATCAATAAAAACCTTTAATACACCGGGAAAACTGCCATTATATTCAGGTATCAGGAATATAAACTTATCGGTATTAGTAACTATTTGTTGGATAGGTTCAAACTCGGCGCTGCGCTTGTTGTACAGGTCGCTTACAATGATGTTTGGAGGTAACTGGGCTAATGATAATATGCCTGCCTCAACTCCCTTTTCTTTAAGTTTTTGCTGATAAACTTTGGCCAGTTTAAGCGTTGAACTTCCGGGGCGATTTGTTGAGGATATTATGGTTATCATTTATATGTTAGTAATTATTAATAATTAAATTGGCCAATGTAGTTATTGTTTATCGGATAATATCTTGTTATTGAGTTGTTTATTTTACTGTGATATGGATCATATCTTCAGCTAAACCTTTAAACCAATAACCTGCCAATTCAATAATTATGTTTGTAAATAGGCAAAACCTGTGGATATTCTACAATATTTAATTCCGTATCTTTATCACCGGATAAAAACTTTACGAAAGTAGAAATTTCTGTTTCTATTTTACGTTGTTATAAATCACAGTAATATAAATTTTTTTAAACTATAGAATGAGTAAAATTATTGCGTTGGCCAACCAGAAAGGTGGCGTAGGAAAAACTACATCATCTATAAATCTGGCCGCAAGTTTAGCTGTATTAGATTATAAAACGTTATTGGTTGACGCCGACCCACAGGCTAACTCAACATCGGGCATCGGCTTTGATCCCCGCAACATAAAAAACAGTATCTACGAATGTATTATCAATGAGGTTGACCCTCATGAAGCCATCCAGAAAACTGAAACCCCAAATCTTGATCTGCTACCAGCCCATATCGACCTGGTAGGTGCCGAGATTGAGATGATCAACCTAACCGGCCGCGAATACAAAATGAAGCAGGTGTTTGATAAAGTGCGCGATGAGTATGATTTTATCATTATTGATTGCTCGCCATCATTAGGTTTGATCACCATTAATGCCTTAACCGCTGCCGATTCGGTAATTGTACCGGTGCAGTGCGAATACTTCGCTTTGGAAGGTTTAGGTAAATTGTTAAATACCATCAAAATTGTTCAGTCGCGCTTAAACCCGCAATTGCAAATTGAAGGTATATTACTTACTATGTACGATGTGCGTTTACGCCTGAGTAACCAGGTAGTTGATGAGGTGCGTACCCACTTTGAGGATATGGTGTTTGATACCATTATACAACGTAACACCCGCTTAAGCGAGGCTCCAAGTTTTGGTGTATCGGTAATTATGCACGATGCTACCTGTAAAGGCGCGGTAAATTATTTGAACCTGGCCCGCGAGATATTAGCCAAAAATGGTTTGGTTAAAGACGAACCGGCAACTGCAACAGCAACAGTATAACAAATGAGTGGTGAAAAGAGAAATGCCCTGGGCAAGGGACTGAGCGCGCTGTTGAATGATACGCCCAACGTACAACCCTATCAAAACAAGCCAAGAGAAACTGCAACCCCAGCCGAGGTAAACGATCTTGGCTCGGTAAATGAAATAAAACTGGATGAAATTGAGGTTAACCCCTTTCAGCCCCGTACCGATTTTGACGAGCAGGCCTTAACCGAGCTATCCGAATCGATCAGGCTGCAGGGCCTTATTCAGCCTATAACACTGCGTAAACTAAGCGCGCATAAATATCAGCTGATATCGGGCGAGCGCCGTTTCCGTGCATCAAAGCTGGCTGGCTTAACTCAGATCCCGGCTTACGTTCGTACTGCTAACGACCAGCAGATGCTGGAGATGGCCCTTATTGAAAACATTCAGCGCGAAAACCTGAACGCCATTGAGGTTGCCCTGAGCTTTCAGCGGATGATTGAGGAATGTAACCTGAAACAGGAAGAATTGGGCGATAGAGTGAGCAAAAACCGCTCAACTGTTACCAACTATTTGCGTTTGTTAAGGTTGCCGCCGGTAATCCAGGCATCGATACGTGATGGTGAGCTTACCATGGGCCATGCGAAAGCTATTTTAACGCTTACCGACCCTGCAAAACAATTATTTATACATCAGCATATTATAAAGGAAGGTTTATCCGTTCGTAAGGTTGAAGAACTGGTAAGGGATATGCAAAAATCCCCGGTAAAAAAAGAGGGTAAACAACCCGAGCCGGTATCGTACCAGTTACAGAAGATCCAGGATGACCTGGCTTCAAAGTTCAGCACACGTGTAAAACTTAAAGTGGGCAGCCGGGGTAGTGGCGTTATCGAGATCCCATTCCTTTCGGAAGATGATCTTGGTCGTATCCTTGAGATGCTTGACTGGTAAACGTTAATATTTGTAATGTATAGATATCTGTTATTTTTAGGCGTATTTACTTTTTTCGCTTTTGTGGCAAAAGCCCAGGAGGCTGATACTACAGTGGCGAAGAAAGTTGATACGGTACAAAAAGTAAAGAAAAAAGCCTCTGGCACGCAAGTTGGATCATTTGCGCCACGCATTGATCCCGCTAAAGAAAAAATATATCACCCCGATAGCTTACATAGCCCTCACAAAGCGGTTATGCGTTCATTAATGGTACCGGGCTGGGGCCAGTGGTATAACCGTACCGGCTGGTGGTGGAAAATGCCTGCTATTTATGTTGGTTTAGGGCTATTTGCAAAAAACATTATAGATAATCAGCATTATTATAAAGAGTATCTTACTATTTCAAAATACAGGGCAGGGTTAACCCCAAAACCTGGCGATCCTTATTACCAGGAATACCTTGATTTTCAGGGCGTGGTCCCGGATGCCAACCTGAACGACGCGCGTGAGAACGCCCGTCGTAACCGCGACCTGAGTATTTTCGGCTTTTTAGGTGTTTGGGGTATCCAGATCATCGATGCCTATATCGATGCTAAGTTTATCCATTCGTACACGGTTGATAATAACCTGTCGTTTAAAGTATCGCCGGGATTAATTAACCAGCCGGTTTATGCAGTGGGTGCTAACAATACTTATATTCCGGGTTTAAAAGTTACCTTTACGTTTTAAATCAAGGAAAACCAGATACCCGAAATGAAAATAGCGTTACTTGGCTACGGAAAAATGGGCAAGATCATTGAAAAAATCGCCCTTAGCCGCAAGCACGAAATTGTACTGACCATTAGCCATGAAAACCTTCATGAGCTTACTCCCGAAAATCTTCAGAAAGCCGATGCCGTAATTGAGTTTACTACGCCTGCATCGGTATTGGATAATATTAAGCATTGCTTTAACGCGGGCGTACCTATTGTGGTTGGTACTACGGGCTGGTACGAACAATTAAGCGAAGTAAAGCAGTTGTGCGAAGAGAGTGATAATTCGCTTTTATACGCATCAAACTTTAGTGTTGGCGTTAACGTGTTTTTTCATGTTAATAAGCTATTGGCTAAAGTGATGAACCGCTACCCTTATTATGAGGTACAGGTTGAAGAAATTCATCACATTCAAAAACTGGATTCGCCAAGTGGCACGGCCATCACTATTGCCGAAGGGATCATCAACAATACCGATAGCAAAAATGAGTGGGTTAATGTGTTAACTACCGATGATAAGGACGACGATCAAAATGTTGTCCCTAATCAGTTGCTTATCGAATCGTTAAGGATTGATAGCGTGCCGGGTACGCATACCGTTATTTACGATTCGGAAGTAGATAGCATTGAGTTTAAGCACACCGCGCATAACCGTAATGGTTTTGCTTTAGGCGCTGTATTGGCTGCCGAGTGGCTTCACGATAAAAAAGGCTTCCACTCGGTTGAGGCCATGTTTGATTTTAACAGCTAATCATCACCCTTTATAAAAATGGGAATAGCGGGCTATATGAGTGTTTACGTCATCATAGGCCCGCTATTTTTATTGGTACTGGCCGGTTACTGGAAACTGTTTGAAAAGGCCGGCCGGCAAGGATGGGAAGCGCTGATCCCGGTTTATCAGCTTTACATCATGCTGAAGTTAACCGAAAGGCCATGGTGGTGGCTTTTACTGCTGGTTATTCCCGGTATCAATCTGATTTTGTGTATTGGTATTTTGGTCGATTTTATCAAATCGTTTGGTAAAGTGCGCGTAGGGCAGATCACCATGTCGATACTGTTGCCTTTTATATTTATCCCTAAATGGGGTTTTGATAAAAGCACGCAGTATATCGGTCCGCCGGGTGGCGATGATTTTAAAAATAAGTATGGTAAAAACCGGGCTAAATCGGCTACGCGCGAATTAGCGGAGGCTGTTTTTTTCGCCCTGCTGGCCGCCTGCGTTATCAGGGGATTTTTTGTTGAGGCCTATACCATCCCCTCATCATCAATGGAAAGCTCATTAATGGTGGGCGACTTTCTGTTTGTTAGCAAAGTACATTACGGGGCACGTTTACCCATTACGCCATTGGCTTTTCCGTTTGCTCATAATGCAATGCCTTATACCGGTGCCCGCTCATATTCAGATCTTATTCATTTGCCTTATTTCCGTTTACCCGGACTAACCGATGTTAAAAAAGGCGATGTGGTAGTGTTCAATTATCCCATGGATGCCGATTCGCCCTTTTACCGCCCGATTGATAAGCGTGATAATTACATAAAGCGTTGCGAAGGTACACCCGGCGATATCCTGAAAATGGAATTTGGACAGGTTTACATCAACGGAAACCTAATAGCCGCACCGCTAAACGCGCAAATGGAATACCAGGTGCGTACGCAACAGCCCGGAAAAGTATTTGATCCCGATACCCGGTATAAACTTCATTTAGAAGATATACAGCGGTTTACTAAGGTGGATTATACGCTGAACACAACCGCTGCCTCTGCCGAAAAACTAAGAGCATATCCTAATATTAAATCGCTAAGGCCGGATATCAAGTTAACTGGTGTGTACGATCCGGATGTGTTTCCGCATAATCCGCGTTTCAGGTGGAACGAAGATAATTTCGGCCCTATCATTATCCCTAAAAAGGGATGGACTGTTAAGTTGGATAGCCTGACATTATCCCTTTACAAAAGGGCTATCTCGGTTTATGAAAATAACAAACTTGAAGTTAAAGGCACCGACGTATTTATTAACGGAAAAAAGACCGATAGCTATACTTTTAAACTAAACTACTACTGGATGATGGGCGATAACCGCCATAACTCAGAAGATTCACGTTTTTGGGGCTTTGTGCCCGAAGACCATATAGTTGGCAAGGCTGTTTTTGTTTGGATGAGCTGGGATGCGAAAGCGCCATCGTTCAATAAGATCAGGTGGAACAGGGTGTTTAGGTTGATCAATTAGATGCTAAATGTGCAGATTTCAGATGCGCGGATGTGTAAATGAGAATAAATGAGGTAGATGTGCGGATTTCAGATGTGCGGATGTGCAAATGATAATAGATGAGGAGATTTGCAAATTTTGAATGGGCTGATAGTTGATTAATGAAAACCTATAATTAATATTGAAGAGCGTAACATATAACGTGTAACATATATCTTATACATAAAATATAAACATCAAAAAATCTGCACATTTGCACATCTGAAATTTGCACATCTGAATCATGAACTGGAAATTCTGGAAAAAGAAAGATACAAGTAAGGTAAAAAAGAAAAAAGGCGCGCTTCGCGAATGGGGCGATGCCATCATTTTTGCTGTAATAGCTGCCACGCTCATCCGTACGCTTTTTATTGAAGCTTACGTGATTCCCAGTGGATCGATGGAAAACTCATTGCTTATTGGCGATTACCTGTTTGTAAGTAAGGTAAACTATGGCGCGCGGATGCCTATAACACCGGTGTCGTTCCCTTTTATGCACCATACCACTCCTTTTGGTACCAAAGCGTATTGGGATGGGGTGAAATTACCATACTACCGCCTGCCTGGCTTAAGTGATATTAAAAAGCAGGATATCGTAGTATTCAACGCACCTATAGAGGCCGATTCACCGTGGTTCCGCCCGGTCGATAAGCGTGAAAATATCATTAAACGCTGCCAGGGTACCCCAGGCGATACGCTAAGCGTTGTAGATGCCCAGGTTTACATCAATGGAAAAGCTGCACCTAATCCTGAACGGGGGAAAGAAGGCTATTATGTTCAAACCAACGGAACCGAGTTTAATCCGGCTATCCTCACTGAGCTTAAAATAGAAGATCCGGCCCCAATGGGTGATAACCGTTACGAAATGAAAATGACCAAAGAGGCCGCGGCTACTTTAAAAACATATTCAAACGTAAAATCAATTGTTCCAGCAATTACGCTTAAAGGCACTTCTGATCCAATGAACCCTGTTTACCCGGCTAAATATCCGAAGTACAAGATCACCACACATTTTCCGGATTTTAAATGGAATGTAGATAACTATGGTCCTATCATTATCCCTAAAAAAGGTTGGACAGTTAAGTTGGATAGCCTTACCTTCCCGGTTTACGGTCGTGCAATCGAAATTTATGAAAATAATAAAGTAACAGTTGTAGGCAAGGATATCATGATTAACGATAAAAAAGCCGATACTTATACTTTTAAAATGAACTACTACTTTATGATGGGCGATAACCGTCATAACTCGGAAGATTCGCGCTTTTGGGGTTTTGTGCCCGAAGATCACGTAGTAGGCAAGGCTTTATTTACCTGGATGAGTATTGACAGTACCGCCACATTTTTTGACAAGATCCGCTGGAACCGTTTATTCAGGGGCATACATTAATAGTAATTTAAACACAGTATAGTGAACGTTGTAGCATTTTTTATTGCAATCATAATTTTTATCGTATTGCCTTACATAGGCTTATGGAAGTTGTTTCAAAAAGCAGACCGCCATGGGTTGGAGGCTATTATCCCGATTTATAACATTTATGTAATGCTTGAGCTAAGTGGCCGGCCGCGGTGGTGGATGCTTTTATTACTTGTTCCGGGATTAAACTTTTTAGTTATATTAGGTATAACCATTGATTTTTTAAAGTGTTACGGCAAGTTTAGCCTCGCTGAGCATATTGCAGGGATAGTTTTGCAATTTATTTATTTGCCTAAATGGGGTTTTGATAAAGATACCAAATACTTAGGCCTGTCGGCAACACCCGAGTTTAGAGAAAAGTATAAGAAGGCCCTCAAGAAAAGCCAGGCCCGCGAATGGGGGGATGCTATTATTTTCGCGGTGATTGCCGCCACAATGATCCGCACGCTGTTTATTGAAGCTTACGTGATCCCAAGTGCCTCGATGGAAAGTTCATTGCTTATTGGCGATTACCTGTTTGTAAGCAAGGTTAACTACGGTGCCCGTTTGCCAATGACACCGGTTGCATTCCCTTTTGCGCACCATACCATGCCGCTTATCAATACCAAGGCTTATTGGGATGGAATTGAATTGCCTTACTACCGTTTGCCTGGTTTAAGCGATGTTAAAAAAGGCGATGTAGTAGTATTTAACTATCCTATGGATGCCGATTCTCCTTATTTCCGCCCGGTTGATAAACGTGAAAATTATATTAAACGCTGCCAGGGAACACCGGGAGATACATTGAGCGTTGTTAATGCGCAGGTATATATTAATAGCAAAGCTGCTATTACCCCGCCTAATGGCGAGATCACCTACACCGTGAAAACTGATGGCAGCGAACTTAACCCGCAAATTGCGGAAGATCTGCATCTATCGGATATGCAATCGGTAAATAATACTGAGTTTATAACCAATACTACCGAAGAATCGGCCAAAGCTCTACGCGGCTATTCCAACATCAAATCGGTTACGCCGAGGATCAGTCCGCGTGGTGCTTCTGATGCCTTGAATGCTGTATATCCTGCTGCGTTTGCAAATTCGGTACTTACCCCTAAAATCCCGGATTACAAATGGAACGTAGATAACTTCGGACCAATTGTAGTGCCTAAAAAAGGCGGGACAATAAAACTGGATAGCCTGACTTACCCGCTTTATGCCCGCTGCATTTCGGTATATGAAGGTAATAAGGTAGAAGTAAAAGGTAATGAGATCTGGATCAATGGTAAAAAAGCCGATAGCTACACTTTTAAATTAAACTATTACTTTATGATGGGTGATAACCGCCATAACTCGGAAGATTCACGTTTCTGGGGTTTTGTGCCCGAAGATCATATTGTAGGTAAGGCACTATTTATCTGGATGAGTATAGATGATAATGCTTCGTCTATACTTCATAAAATACGCTGGAGCAGGTTGTTTAACCTGATTCATTAACCCCCTGAAGGGGGAACAAAGTAAAGGCCTGTTTTGCGGAAGCGAAACAGGCCTTTACTTTTTAGCACTGCCGCGGGTTTAGCGTAGCGTAACCCGTGGTACAAAATCACTTAAGTCTCTGACTTAAGTAACATGGCGAGCCTGCTTAAGGCCTTGATATTTGCCATAGGCTTTAAACGCTTGGCAGATGATATACTACTGGTTTTATTGGGGTTAAGTCAGAGACTTAACTCGTTTTACGCCACGGGTTACGCTGCGCTAAACCCGCGGCAGTTTCCCTTTTTTTATAGTGGTTTAACATTAAACCGCTCGGCCAATTTATTTAAATCTTCTACAACTGCATCAACTAATGGTATGCCATTAGCCAGTCTATCAGCTTCTGCCTCCAGTTCCGGTTCGCCGGGGATAATTACTTTCTGATCCGGATCAACCGTGGTGGATGATTTGAACCGCTCTATCCAGTTATCCAAATGGTTTTTAAACTCATCAACAGGGCGGAAGCCGTCAACCCGCATAGCGCCTAAAAAGTGGCCTATGCCCGCACCAACCGGATCGATAGGCGGATCGAGAAAGGCTACAAACGGAGGTACCCAAGGGCCATAGTTTGCACCTGATAATACAGCTGATAGTATATCAACCGTGGCACTTAAGCCAAAACCTTTGTGGCTGCCATGGTCACGGTCGCTACCAAGTGGCAAAAGCGAGCCGCCGGTTTTAAGTGCATGAGGATCAGTAGTATAATTCCCTTCTTTATCCTGGATCCAGCCTTCTGGTACTTGTTTACCTAAACGCTGAGCTATCTCCAACTTACCATTGGCCGCAGCCGAGGTAGCCAGATCCACAATTACCGGTGGATATTTACCTGCCGGGAAAACATAACACACGGGGTTAGTACCTAATAATCGCTCATTTGAAAAAGTAGGTGCAACCAGCGGGCTGGCATTGGTCATTGCAAAGCCGATCATATCTTTTGCTACAGCCATCAGCCCATGATAACCGGCAATACCAAAGTGATTGGAATTGCGTACCGATACCCAACCCGAGCCATATAATTCTGCTTTTTTAATGGCTACTTCCATTGCAAAGGGAGCAACCACCAAACCAAGGCCCGCATCACCATCAATAGTGGCCGTGGTGGGGGTTTCGTGTACTATCTGGATATTGGGTGTGGGATTGATACGTTTCTTCTCCCATAGGCGTACGTAGCCGCTTAGGCGGGCTACGCCGTGTGAGTCGATGCCTCTTAAATCTGATTTTAGCAAAACATCGGCAGCTAATACGGCGTGTTCATTACTACAGCCGATGGCTTTGAATATATCTTCGGTAAAGGTGCGTAGGGTAGATGGTGATATCAGCATAGAGGCAAAGATAACCGTTGATCTTTTTGATTACGCTGATTTCGTTGATTTTTGATTAGTGATTTCACCGATTGATTTGATTGCAGTGATTTTGTCTGAACAGGAATTTGGGGGGATTTTTGGGATGGGCAGGATTTTTTGTCTGAACTCGAATTTATGAAATTAAGGAATTAACAGAATGTCTGGCAAATTCGAAAAATTATAATAATTCCCCCAAATTCGAGTTCAGACAAAGGAAGCGGATAAGTAAAATCCCATAATCTGTTTAATCCCCCAAATCACGGTTCAGACAACTTTTTGCGTTAGGGATGGGAGCGGATACCGGCCTGTGGCTAATGCCCGTGCAGTATGAGCGTACAGCCCGGCCGCAGGCAACGCCCACAAATTAAGAGAGCGGCTCCTGTCTATTATCCCAAAAGAAAAGAATATTGATATGATTTTGCTTTATCTCGTAAAATACGGAGCAGTTTTTATGAATAAAACCTTTCCTGATTTGAGGGGCATGCTTTATTCCCTGAAAAATAAGCGGCGAGATACTGATCGTTTCAAGTACTTTAACTGTACGTTTTTCAAAGTTTGAAACTATTTTAGTTCCCCATTTTTCCTGCAGTTGTGATTTTATAGCATCAAATGATTCAATAGCATGGGAAGAAAATACTAAATTATAACTCATTCGTAAATAGTCAGTCGCTTCTTGAAATCTTCAAAAGTTACTGTACGGCCAGCTTCAATATCTGCCTGCCCTTTAGCGATGCCTTCGATAACATGAGGTGGTAAAGTTTCCTCTTCTTTCTTTTCGAAAGGAATGTTTAATGCCTCGAAAAAAGCTTTAATAACTTTTTCCTGCGCTTTTGAGGGATATACTACGTATGCTTCCATATTTAAAGTTATTGCAAAATATCGTTATAACCAAAAAAGACCATCCGCTTACGCAATGGTCTTTTTATTTTTTAGTCCTACACCTTTCAGTAGGCCGGTCGTCTATCAAACTTTGATCTCAACCTCAACACCGCTTGGCAATTCAAGCTTCATCAGGGCGTCTACAGTTTTCGAGTTCGAGCTGTAAATGTCTAATAAGCGTTTGTATGAGCAAAGTTGGAATTGCTCACGTGCTTTTTTGTTTACGTGTGGTGAACGTAATACGGTGAAGATTTTCTTTTCGGTTGGTAACGGAAGTGGTCCGCTAACTACAGCGCCTGTTGGCTTTACTGTTTTTACGATTTTCTCGGCAGATTTATCTACCAGGTTGTAATCGTAAGATTTCAATTTGATCCTGATTCTTTGGCTCATGTTAATTAAAATTTAACCACCTATAAGAGCTATTAATTATAAGTGATTGGTTGATTATGTTTATTAGGTTGATCGGGTTAAATAAGCAGGAATGAAACCATTCACTTAATCCAACCCAATCAACCAAATATTATTTATTGACCTGCTCTTTTGCCTTTTGCTTTGGCTACAACTTCGTCTTGTACGTTACGTGGTGCTTCAGCATAGTGATCAAACTCCATGGTTGAAGTAGCACGGCCAGAAGTGATAGTACGTAACTGAGTTACATAACCAAACATTTCTGAAAGTGGTACAGTTGCTTTAATAACCTGTGCACCGGCACGTGAATCCATACCCAAAAGTTGGCCACGACGACGGTTCATGTCACCGATTACATCACCCATGTTTTCTTCAGGGGTAAGGATCTCGATTTTCATGATCGGCTCAAGCAATACCGGTTTACATTTTGGCAATGCTTCACGGTAAGCCATTTTAGCAGCTAACTCGAAAGATAAAGCGTCCGAATCGACAGCGTGGAATGAACCATCAATTAAACGTACTTTTAAGCTTGTTAATGGATAACCGGCTAATACACCGTTTACCATTGAAGCTTCGAAGCCTTTTTGTACAGATGGGATAAACTCACGAGGGATTGAACCACCGCTAATTTCGTTCACAAACTGTAAGCCTTCTTTACCTTCGTCGTTTGGAGAAAGGATAACCTGGATATCAGCAAATTTACCACGACCACCGGTTTGTTTCTTGTATGTTTCGCGGTGTTGAACTGTACCTGTGATAGATTCTTTGTAAGCTACTTGTGGAGCACCCTGGTTAACCTCAACTTTAAACTCACGTTTTAAGCGGTCCATGATGATATCTAAGTGAAGCTCGCCCATACCTGAAATTACAGTTTGGCCGGTTTCTTCGTCAGAATTTACACGGAAGGTTGGATCCTCTTCGGCAAGTTTACCTAAAGCCATACCTAATTTATCAACGTCGGCCTGAGTTTTTGGCTCAATTGCCAAACCGATAACCGGCTCAGGGAAGTTCATTGATTCAAGGATGATCGGGTGTTTCTCGTCGCAAAGGGTATCACCTGTTTTGATATCTTTAAAGCCTACTACCGCAGCAATATCACCTGCACCTACGTTAGGAATAGGGTTTTGCTTGTTAGCGTGCATCTGGAAGATACGTGAAATACGCTCTTTGTTATCTGAACGCATGTTGTGAACATACGAACCAGCTTCAAGGTTACCTGAGTAAACACGGATAAAGCACAAACGACCTACGAATGGATCGGTTGCGATTTTAAATGCTAAAGCTGCAAATGGTTCTTTAACATCTGGTTTACGTAAGATCTCTTCGCCTGTATCAGGGTTAGTACCAACAATACCTTCAACATCCATAGGTGAAGGAAGCAATTCCATCACGTAATCCAACATGGTTTGTACACCTTTGTTTTTGAATGATGAACCGCAAACCATAGGAACGATCTTAGCATCTAAAACTGCTTTACGTAAAGCGTCAAGCACTTCACGCTCGGTGATAGTTTCAGGAGCCTCGAAGAATTTTTCCATCAGGCTTTCGTCATACTCAGCTACTGATTCAAGCAATTTCTCTCTCCACTCGGTAGCTTCTTCAAGCATATCATCAGGAATAGGAACTTCGGTAAAGGTCATACCTTTATCGTGCTCATTCCAAACAATACCTCTCCAGTTGATCAGGTCAACAACACCTTTAAAGTGTTCTTCGGCACCGATAGGCAACTGAAGTGGAACAGCGTTGCTGCCCAACATGCTTTTAACTTGTTTAACAACGTTCAAGAAATCGGCACCAGAACGGTCCATCTTGTTAACGAAACCGATACGGGCAACGTTATAGTTGTTAGCAAGCCTCCAGTTAGTTTCAGATTGTGGTTCAACACCATCAACCGCGCTGAAAAGGAACACCAAACCGTCAAGTACACGTAATGAACGGTTTACCTCTACGGTAAAGTCCACGTGACCCGGGGTATCAATGATGTTCATGTGATAGTTATGGCCTCTGTATTTCCAGTTAACAGTAGTAGCAGCCGATGTAATGGTAATACCACGTTCCTGCTCCTGTGCCATCCAGTCCATGGTAGCAGCACCTTCGTGTACTTCACCAATTTTGTGGCTTACACCAGCATAGTAAAGGATACGCTCGGTAGTGGTAGTTTTACCAGCATCAATGTGAGCGGCAATACCTATGTTTCTTGTATATCTTAGATCTCTTGACATTTTTGTTTTTTTATAATTACACCGATTATGTTATGATTTCACTGATTTATTAAGATCATGCCTAAAAGGCGCAATCATAGTAAATCAATATAATCTTAATATATAATCGGTGTAATCCTTTTATATCGGTGTAATCCTTAATTAGAACCTGAAGTGTGAGAACGCTTTGTTAGCCTCAGCCATTTTGTGCGTATCTTCTTTCTTCTTAACAGCGGCACCTTCGCCTTTAGCTGCTGAGATGATCTCGCCGGCTAATTTCTCCATCATGGTTTTTTCACCACGACGACGAGCATAGCTGATCAGCCATTTCATACCCAAAGCTATTTTACGCTCCGGACGAACCTCTGTAGGTACCTGGAAGTTAGCACCACCTACACGGCGGCTTTTTACTTCAACAGCAGGCATTACATTGTTCAAAGCTTTTTTCCAGGTTTCTAAGCCGTTTTCGCTTGTTTTTTTCTCAACAATATCAACAGCGTTGTAAAAAATAGAGTACGCGGTAGATTTTTTACCATCATACATCATGTTGTTTACAAACCTTGTTACCAAAGTATCATTGAACTTTGGATCAGGAAGGATAATTCTCTTTTTTGGTTTTGACTTTCTCATTGCTTTCTATCCTCCTTAATTATTTCTTTTTACCTTTTGTTGGCGCTGCTGCTACCTGACCTGGTTTAGGACGTTTGGTACCATATTTTGAACGACGTTGGTTACGGCCAGCTACACCTGATGTATCCAGTGCACCACGGATGATGTGGTAACGTACACCTGGTAAGTCTTTAACACGACCACCGCGGATCAAAACGATAGAGTGCTCCTGTAAGTTGTGACCTTCACCTGGGATGTAAGCGTTTACTTCTTTACCGTTGGTTAAGCGCACACGGGCAACTTTACGCATTGCTGAGTTTGGTTTTTTAGGGGTAGTGGTGTACACACGGGTGCACACGCCTCTTCGCTGTGGACAGCTGTCCAACGCTGGTGACTTACTCTTGTCAACCAGAGCTACTCTACCTTTTCTAACTAATTGCTGAATAGTAGGCATTTCTTGCTTTTTTGTCTAATTATTTTATCCCGCATTTCGGGACTGCAAAAGTACGAACATTATTTTTGATTTTCAAGTAGTTGTGTGAAAGTTTTTTTGAGGGGGAAGGGGTTGAAGTTGAGATGGTTTAGATTTTGTTTTTGATGATGGCTAATAACGCCAATTAATCAGTTGGGGCTGGCGGGAGTAATACAGCTTTTGTATTGCCTTTTTCTAATCCAAAAAACCTATCCCCTTTGGTAAAGATCGTATCAGGACTGAAATTAAAAAGACCATTGAAAAGCGCATTGTGTACCCTCGCTTTGCTTGTATGGTTATCCGGGGTGTGCAAGCCTTTAACAAATCGTTGAGTTAATTGAAAAGCAACAAATTTGTGATTGGGGAATTGTTCCTGTATCAATTGCATGATATAGTTGAAGCCGCTTTCAAATTCCTGATAAGGGGAAGTAGTCACCACGTTGATAGCACTATAGGTAAGTTCCCGCTGCAATGTATCATCATAAGCAGGTATAAAAGTTTCATCTATCCCAAAAACTGAAAAAAGAGGTGCCAGCATGCTTACCGAAAAAACTATTTTTTTTGTGTGCTTAACTGATTTATAACTATTGCGTTGGACAATCAATTCGCCACTAAAGGCTATCTCGTGTGGGAAGCCGCTGTTGTGTACTTTTTTTGTTGTGCCGGTTCTTACCTTTTTCAGAAAATCATTCCACGGTTTAAATGACCTCTTATAATTCATCATGTTTTCGTTGACAATTTTCGTTTGTTCAACAAATCCAGGATATTCTGAATAGGCTGGATCGAAATTGTCTATACCAATTGGATAATATTTTACAATAGCATCAGAAATTTCAGCAATCAGTTGATTGGGCGAATTGGTGTTTAATGAAAACTCGTTGATCATAGCAAATAGTATTTATCAAAACAAGATACGTGATAATTACCAGCGTATGAAAACGACTATTTATAATGTGATTTGATTACAAGTCCGGGATGTTAGTAATATCAATAGTTCAGAATAATAGCAATGCCTCCGGCCCGAGCTGTGCGCTTATACTGCACGGTCCTTATCAGTTAGCTAACGCACTGTTATCCGCTCCCATCCCTATTGCAAATTTCGTTTCTGCTGATATGCGTACTATATAACAGCACAATAAAAAGGGCCGGTTACCGATGTGACCTGGTTTAGGAAACAGCGGGCCGGCCCATATATCTTTATCAATAGTTTTAGGAGAAAGCTTGTTTGCTGATCAAAGCTATAACTTTACATTAAATAAACAAAATTAAATTTTGTTTATTTTTATTTTTAGATATTAAATTTGTTTAATGTTTTTATGACGGTTAAATATTGCCCTAAAAAAGAGCGCCGGTAAACCGACGCCCTCTTTCATCACTCACTCAATAAAACTACTTATGGAAAACTTAAATTAATAACCTCTGTCGTGATAATGGCCATGATCGCTACCGTTTTGGTAGCCATTGTTATAGCCGTTATTATAACCATTATGGTATCTGTGGCGACCGCGGCCACCGTAGTCTTCACGTACCATGCAACCTGAGGTTACAGATACTACTGCTGATATTAATAGTGCCAAAGCAACAAATTTCCTTTTCATGGCGTCAATTCTTTAATCCATCATCTATATTGAAGATGTACACATATATGACTAATAGAAATGGAAAAGGATTAATCGGCAGTTAGTTTAATATATATAACGTGTTTAATTATTTACCGGCCATCAGCGTTCCTAACCCAATAGGAGCTGTTACATGCAGTATTCCTTGGGCATCTACATTGATGGGAATAGTGGTAAACTTACCTTGGTAATACCAAAAAAAGTTTGTCGACACCGGGTAAGCATGTTGTGAATACGATTGATCAATCAAGGGTTTAATGCGCTGAATAAATTTTACAAATTCAACCGGATGTGCTTTGCTTACCTTGCATACAGTTACCAATCCCTTGTTAGGAAAAGCCATTACCGAGCCCCACTCGCCAACCATCTCCGGAGCATTTGCTTCGAGGTTGAGCGCGTAGCTGGCGGCGTAGTCTTCGTTCTCGATAAAGTTAAATTCAACGTCGGTATTGTCAATCTTAAAAGTTTTGCTGGCTTTGTTTACGGGTTGCTTCGCGATGTTTTCTGATGCGGCTTTAAACGCTTCTTCAGCGGTTTTATGCCAGTTTTCAAAATCAGCTTTTGATACTGTTGTAAAGGCTTGTGGAAGATCGAGCATAAGTAAGGTTTGTGTGCCTTCAAGATCGTTCTGTGTAATTAGCTTGTCTGTTCCCCCTCTCTCATTCACCGTAATTGTTGGGTAAATACGGATACTTAAGTATGGTTTTACAGCTTCGTAATTGTGAAGGTCGATATTTCCTTTCTGCTCCATCGAGACAAACAGCGCATTGAAATGATCATTAATCACTGACTGCCATTTGGCATGATCGGTTTCGGCAAGACATTTACTGATCAGGTTATCCAAATTAAACATCTGATGCCCATCCATGGTGATGGTTGCATCCTTTACGCTTTCAATTTTATATTTTTTTGAAACAAGCCCAACCGATTGATCAACAATTGTTTTATAATCTTTCGGACTGATTGTTTTTTCGAGGTTGGGAGGCAGCGAATATTCAATAGTTTGGGCGAATGAGTTAGAACAAAGTATGGAAAGTAATAGCAGGATAAGGATAGGCTTCATTAGTTTGTTGAATATTAGATATAAAGGTAGAGAAATAAAATAAAGCAACCTCTAAAACTATCAAAGCAACCGCCCTACCTCGTTAACGTAGTTGGCGAAATTATAATACCCGAGGAGTTATCCCAATGAAAGATAACCTGTGTTTGAGTTACCTCGATAGTTCCATCGTAATTCGTACCCTCAAAAGAAATATGAATTGGATAGCTTCCCAGCTTTAGCGGGGTTAAGTACGACCTAAAATCGTTGCTGGCCGAAACCGGACTGCTACCAATACCGCATTCTGGTGTTACGAAAAATATGCCATTGAACTGGATGTAATAAGTAGACGCGCCGAAATATATGCCATAGTCCAGCCGTGAATTGGTGCAGTAACTGTTTTTGGTAGTAGCTGTAAAACCCATATAACTTGAATCGGATTTAGTGCTTTTAATAATCCGGGGGGTGAGGTTGATCTGTTCACCCGCAGAGAACTTAGCGTTATAAACCGGTTCGTAAACAGAATCAATTACAGTTACGGTAACGGTATTGGATGTAATATCGCCATTGCTTGCCTTGATAGTGTACTGCCCGGCTTTGCTAAATTTGATCAGCGCAGCAATGGTATGGGTTTGAATATCATCCGAACCAGTAGGGTTGATAGTCCAGGTTACAGATTTGGTAGTATCCGCACCAACCAACAGCATCGAGTCGGGCTGGTTAATTTTTAACTTTAATTTGCTGATAGCTATTTGCCCGTTTGGAGCATTAGGCTCGCCGTTTTTGGTACAGGCGGTTACTATGAACAGAAAAAGGCACAATAATGCAAGGGAACTTTTTAGGCTTTTCATTTCTTTGTTAGAAATTGGTAAGCTAAAGTAATTGCATTCAATGAATTATAAATGAATTTACAATCCTGCGGTTTTTATCAAACCAACCCCATACTCTCCCTATACTCCTGCTGAATGATCAGCAAACAATTAGCACACAAACACCCATCGTACAATTCACTAACATACTGCACCTCATTAATGGTAAGCTGCACCGTACTGCACTGGCACTTTGTGAATGAATTGGCTTTACATTCAAAAGGCGTTTGGCAGCGTTCGCAACGGATGATCTCGTGTTTGGTCATTCTTTTTAAGCCCGAAGTCCGCAAGTCCGAAAGGGGGATGCGGAAGTCATTGGTCAAAAGTATTAATTAAACTTGTGCAGAGTGTCAAAGAAATCCCACTAAAACAAAAAGCCCATAAACCGAAGTTCATGGGCTTTGAAATTATCTTCCGGAATTCCGACTTCGGACTCCCGACTTAAAACTTACGCCGAGCAAGTCACGCAGCCTTCTTCCATTGAGCAGGTTGGGCCTGCAGGAATTTCGTCGGCAACGGCGTCAACAACGGCCGGGATAACCGGATCCATGTTTTTACCGCCCTGGTTTTCAACTGTAAATTTAACCGCTTGCGATGCAGCTTGAGTACGCAGGTAATACATACCTGTTTTTAAGCCTTTTTTCCATGCGTAGAAGTGCATTGAAGTCAGCTTCGAAGCATTTGGCGAGTTGATGAACAGATTTAACGATTGCGACTGGCAAATGTAAGCGCCCCTGTCGGCAGCCATATCAATAATGCTGCGCATTTTGATCTCCCAAACAGTTTTGTACAATGCTTTAATTTCATCAGGGATCTCGGCAATATCCTGGATCGAGCCGTTGGCGCTGATGATCTTATCTTTCATGCTGGTGCTCCACAAACCAAGGTTAACCAAGTCACGCAGTAAGTATTTGTTCACTACAATGAACTCTCCACTTAATACACGGCGGGTGTAAATGTTTGAAGTGTATGGTTCAAAGCACTCGTTGTTACCCAAAATTTGTGATGTAGAAGCAGTTGGCATAGGAGCAACTAACAATGAGTTACGCACGCCATGGTTCATTACGTCTAAACGAAGGTTTTCCCAATCCCAACGACCGCTTTCTGGTTTAACACCCCAAAGATCGAACTGGAATTTACCTTGTGACAGTGGTGAACCTTTGAAAGTTTCGTAAGCGCCATCCTGAATTGCCATATCTTTAGAAGCTGTCATAGCTGCAAAGTAGATGGTTTCGAAAATCTCGATGTTCAGTTTTTTAGCTTCATCGCTTTCAAACGGCATACGTAGCTGAATGAAAGTATCGGCCAAACCTTGTACACCTAAACCGATAGGACGGTGGCGTAGGTTTGAATATTCAGCTTCTTTAACCGGGTAGTAGTTACCATCAATGATCCTGTTAAGGTTGATAGTTGCCTGGTAAGTAACTTCATACAGTTTATCATGATCAAAAGCGCCGTTGTTGATGTAACGTGGCAGTGCTAATGAAGCAAGGTTACAAACAGCTACCTCGTTTGCATCGGTGTACTCGATGATCTCGGTGCAAAGGTTTGAGCTTTTAATGGTACCCAGGTTTTGCTGGTTTGATTTACCGTTGGCAGCATCTTTATATAATAAGTAAGGCGTACCGGTTTCAACTTGTGCATCTAACACCGCGAACCAAAGTTCCTGTGCTTTTACTGTACGACGCTGACGACCTTCTTTTTCGTATTTAGTGTAAAGGGCCTCAAATTCTTTACCCCAGCAATCGGCCAGGCCTGGTGCTTCGTGCGGGCAGAATAAGCTCCAATCTTCATTGGCTTCAACGCGTTGCATGAACAGGTCAGATACCCAAAGGGCATAGAACAAATCGCGGGCACGCATTTCTTCTTTACCGTGGTTTTTACGTAGATCCAAAAATTCGAAGATATCTGCATGCCATGGCTCTAAGTACACAGCGAAAGCGCCTTTACGCTTGCCACCGCCCTGATCAACATAACGAGCAGTGTCGTTAAATACGCGCAGCATTGGGATTATACCGTTGCTGGTACCGTTGGTGCCGCTGATGTATGAACCTGTAGCCCGTACATTGTGGATGCTTAAACCAATACCACCCGCGCTCTGCGAAATTTTAGCGGTTTGTTTCAATGTATCATAAATACCTTCAATGCTGTCATCCTTCATGGTTAACAAAAAGCATGACGACATTTGCGGTTTCGGAGTACCAGCATTAAATAATGTAGGTGTAGCGTGTGTGAACCAACGCTCGCTCATTAAATGGTATGTTTTAATGGCGCTCTCAATATCATTTTTGTGGATACCTACCGAAACACGCATAAACAAGTGCTGCGGGCGCTCGGCAATTTTACCGTCTATTTTTAACAGGTATGATTTTTCGAGGGTTTTAAAACCGAAATAATCGAAACCGAAATCGCGGTCGTAAATAATGGTGCTATCAAGCAACTCAGCATTTTCCTGGATCGCTTCCCACACGTCATCGGCAATAAGCGATGCATCTTTGCCGGTTTTCTTGTCAACATACTCATGCAGGAGGCGCATGGTTTCAGAAAACGATTTGATGGTGTTTTTGTGCAGGTTTGATACCGCGATACGCGACGCTAATAAAGCGTAGTCCGGGTGTTTGGTGGTTAATGAAGCGGCGGTTTCGGCAGCCAGGTTATCCAGCTCGGAGGTGGTTACGCCATCAAATAAACCTTCAATTACTTTTTTAGCTACATCAATCGGGTCAACATATTGAAACCCGTAGCACAGTTTTTCAATACGTGCTGTGATCTTGTCAAATTTTACGGACTCTCTTCTACCGTCTCTTTTTACTACGAACATTTTCCCCCTCCTTGCCCCGTTAAAAGCGAAGCTTTTTTAAGTTAATATTATTGTGATTTGATTATTTTCTGAACCTTGATTCTTTTGATTTGAGAATTACTTGATATTGAAGCGAGGCCTAACCTCTAATCTCCAGTCTCTGATCTCTCTCATCAACCTCTGATCTCTAAACCTAAAAATCATCATCTAACGAGAAGCTTTTGCTCTCGGCAGACGCGTTTAGCACACCGCTTTTTTGATAATCGCCTACGCGTTTTTCAAAAAAGTTGGTTTTACCTTGTAAGGAGATCATCTCCATAAAATCGAACGGATTGGTTGCGTTGTAATATTTATCGTAACCAAGTTCGCCTAACCACCTGTCGGCCACAAACTCAATGTACTGGTTCATCAGTTTGGCGTTCATGCCTATCAGGTTAACCGGCAGCGCGTCGGTAACAAATTCTTTCTCGATCTCTACCGCGTCGGTAATGATCTTGGTAACCTGCTCTTGTGATAGTTTGTTTTCGAGCATGCTATATAATAAGCAGGCAAATTCGCAGTGCGAACCTTCATCGCGCGAGATCAGCTCATTGCTGAATGTTAAGCCCGGCATCAAGCCGCGTTTTTTAAGCCAGAATATAGAGCAAAAGCTACCCGAAAAGAAGATTCCTTCCACAGCAGCGAAAGCAACCAAACGCTCGGCAAAGTTGCCGTTATTGATCCATTTCAATGCCCACTCAGCTTTTTTGCCTACACATGGTACAGTTTCAATGGCGTGGAAAAGGCGGTCTTTCTCGGCCGCGTCTTTAACGTAAGTATCTATCAGCAGGGCGTAGGTTTCAGAGTGGATGTTTTCCATCATGATCTGGAAACCATAAAAGCAACGTGCTTCAGGCAATTGAACCTCGCTCATGAAGTTTACTGCCAGGTTTTCGTTCACAATACCATCACTTGCCGCGAAAAATGCAAGTATGTGTGAAATGAAATGTTTCTCGCCCGAATTAAGGTTTTCCCAATGTTTAAGATCGTCCGACAGGTCGATCTCTTCGGCAGTCCAAAAGCTGGCTTCCGCCTTTTTATACATCTCCCAAATTTTGGGATACTTGATGGGAAGGATAACAAACCGGTCCTTGTTTTCCCGTAGCAATAATTCGTTTTCCAAACTCATAGACGTTTACCTTTTTTTATTTTTTCCTTCAGTTGAGGTATTCAGACACGAAAGCCAGCCTTACTTTTCAATAAAGCCTTACATTTTGTTGCCTTCAGATCACTCCTTAGCAATTGTATTTTGTAACTTTCTGACAGCCAGTAGTTTAATTAGGGGTTGACGAGTGCGTCGGGCTGTCGGCCGAGTGCCTTTTTATTACCTTGTACAGCAAAGTTAATGTTTGGGTTGTGTACTTGTTAATGATAGTTTTTCACAAAGTGCCGAGTTATCAACACTTCATACATGCAAGTTGTAAACACTAAAAATTAATGAACTTTAAAACAGCCAATTAAAAATGTGGATAGAAATTAATGGCTTCAATACTTGCGGATTACAATAATTTAACATTATAAATTACTTGACTTAACACCGACAATTATTACCAATAACGAAATGCTTTTGCTTCGCGACGGTATCAATATGTAAATGGCAGGCTAAAAGTACCTTGTTAACACGTATGTGGAAAACAAATACGCCCGTTAGTGATAAACCAACGGGCGTACTCCTTAAAGTTTTACGATTTATTTTACGTCCTCAATCGGAACAAATTTCATCGATACTGAATTTACACAGTGACGGGTGTTTTTAGGGGTCATATACTCGCCCTCAAACACGTGACCAAGGTGTGCACCACAATTGGCGCAAAGGATCTCAACCCTACGGCCATCGGCATCAACCTCACGGCGCACTGCACCGGGAATCTCGTCGTCGAAACTTGGCCAGCCGCAAAACGATTCAAATTTATCTTCCGAATTGTATAACGGCGCGTCGCAACGTTTGCAAACGTACAGGCCCTGTGCTTTGTTGTTGAGCAATGAGCCGGTAAACGGGCGCTCGGTACCTTTGTATAATATTACCCTTTCTTCATCGGGCGTTAATTGATTGTATTCCATTTTTCTATTGGGATTACACAGATTTTTTGATGATTACACCGATTTCATTTCGGTTTATAATGATATATAAAGATACGACAAATTGAAGCGATATTATGTTTGTCGAAATGATGTTTACACTGGTTTGACGGGGAGGGCATGTATGTGCAAATGTGCGGATTTTAGATATGCAGATTGATTGATTACATCTTTCGGTGTTCAACCAGTCAAATAAAAAACCTCAATTAACGTTTAGAAGTAACTTAAAACTTATTTACCTTTTATTATGCGTTTAGCTATTTTATCCTTATTCATTTTATTGCAATCGGTAAATCCGCTTGGCAAATCTAAGTCCCTGTTTGAGTACAAGAAACTTCATGCTGTTGATATGTCAAAATATACTGTTTTACCAGCGGGACAGGAATTAATTGATTCATGGTTTGGAAAAGGTTACCATAGCACAACATTAACAGGAGTAGATTTTGTAGAGATCGACAACGCTTTAATTAAAGCGGTAAAAGATCATAACGACAGAAAAGAATACGGGTTTGTATACAATCCGGATACATACTATAAGCAGATTATAGCAGTGATAAATAAAAAAGGGGAAAAGGAAGTGTACCTAAACTGTTTGTGCGCCATTCGAAATCTCAAGAATTGGGACAAGCAACTTGAAACAGTGTTCGACGGTGGAAATTGCTTCTTTCAGGTAAGGCTAAATCTAAAAACAGGAAAAGTTATTAGTTTTTCGGTTAATGGTGTAGCGTAGCTTAAAAAGCTCATCTTTCAGGGCGTGGGGCAGCTTCAGCGTATTGCTTGATCACCTCATTCCTCGTCAACAACAGCCTCGTCATATACTCCGAAAGAAAAAGCTTATTCACCACATCGCCCAAAATCCCGCCGGGTGATTCAAACGTGAAAATATCCCGCATCATAGTTTGATTGAGGACCGGATAAAAATAGTGCTCGTGCGTAAAGTTTTTAAAAGCCCCCTCAACCATAATATCGGTAAAATGGTAAGGGTATTCCATTTCGGTAATTTTTGAGGTGAGGTTTTGCCACACACCAAAATGTTTAGCCCGCCAGGTAACCGTTTCTCCCAGTTCGATCAAGCCGCTGGTTCGCCCGGCAATGGCACGCTCTCCGGTATGTTTGGTTGATTCTATGTGGATATCAATATTGCGGGCTATATCGAAAACCTTTTCAACCGGGGCATTAATATGGGTGGCAAGCAGGATCTGTGATGACATTTTTTGTTGGGATTACACCGATTTTTAGGATGATTACACCGATTTACGATTGCTTCACTTAAGGATTCCGCCACCTTTAAAATGATTGTACCGATTGAAAGTTGAAATCGTCATTTCGGGTCGAGTTAAGATAATTAGTATTTAAGTATAATCATCAGAACTCAACCCGAAAAAATCGGTGTAATCAAAAAATCAATCGGTGTAATCCCCCAAATTAAAATTCTGCGTTTTTCGGGAACCTTGGGAAAGGGATCACGTCGCGGATGTTACCCATACCGGTAACAAACAACACCAAACGCTCAAAGCCTAAACCAAAACCGGCATGCGGACAAGTGCCAAAACGGCGGGTATCCAGGTACCACCAAAGCTCATCTTTAGGGATACCTATTTCGTCCATACGCTGCTCAAGCTTATCCAAACGTTCTTCACGTTGTGAACCACCTACAATTTCGCCAATACCCGGGAAAAGGATATCCATTGCAGCTACCGTTTTGCCATCGTCATTTTGGCGCATGTAAAACGATTTGATCTCTTTAGGATAATCAGTCAGGATCACCGGTTTTTTAAAGTGTTTTTCAACCAGGTAACGTTCGTGCTCGCTTTGCAGATCAGTTCCCCAACCTTCAACCGGATATTGGAATTTTTTCTTCTTGTTTGGAGTAGAATCCCTTAATATCTGGATTGCCTCGGTGTAAGTAAGTCGTTCAAAATCGTTATTTAAACAAAACTGCAGTTTTTCTAACAACGTCATTTCCGAGCGCTCGTTTTGAGGTTTAGTTTTTTCTTCTTCCTCCAAACGCTGTGTTAAAAACTCAATATCGTCGGCGTTTTTATCGAGCGTGTATTTGATCACGTATTTCAGCATGTCCTCGGCAAGGTCCATGTTGTCAACAATGTCATTAAAGGCAACTTCAGGCTCGATCATCCAAAACTCGGCCAGGTGGCGGGTAGTGTTAGAGTTTTCGGCGCGGAACGTCGGGCCGAAGGTATAAATATCGCTCAGAGCCATAGCGCCCAACTCACCTTCCAGCTGACCAGATACAGTTAAGTTAGCCGCACGACCAAAAAAGTCTTGCTTAAAGTCGATCTCGCCGGTATCAGTTTTCGGGATGTTATCCAGATCGAAGTTGGTAACGTGGAAAGTTTCGCCCGCACCTTCAGCATCCGATGCGGTGATGATAGGCGTATGCAGGTAAACAAAGCCCCTCTCCTGGAAAAACTGGTGCACCGCGAATGCCAGGCTGTTACGCACCCTGAAAATAGCGCTGAAAGTGCTGGTGCGGAAACGCAAGTGAGCATTTTCCCTTAAAAATTCAAGGCTGTGTTTTTTAGGTTGGATAGGATATTTTTCGGGATCGCTATCACCTAAAATCTCGATATCAGTAGCTACCACTTCAACAGTTTGGCCTTTACCTAACGATGCTATCAGTTTACCCTGAACGCTAAGCGCTGCACCAACGGTGATGCGTTTAAGCAAAGCCGGATCGGTGTTTTCAAAATCAACAACTACCTGGATGTTATTATTAGTTGAGCCATCATTCAAAGCAATAAAACGATTGGAACGGAATGCACGCACCCATCCTTTAACGGTTACATCAATTTCGGTTTGCTGGCTTTGCAGCAATGCTTTGATCTTAGTTCGCTGGCTCATAATTTGTAATTATGTATTTGTATAAAAATTTAGAGCCGCAAAAATACAATTAATTATGTAACCGCTATTTATAAAGCTTAGCTAAAATGCCCGATTGTTTGAGGAGAAAATGTGGCCGGTGGGAGAAACACCGTATAGCGCGGAAGTGGAGAAAACAAACAACCCGTCCGATGGGGACAGGTTGCTTGTCAATTTTTTTACTTAAGCCAGATAGTATCTTTTGGAGCTGATTTAGCTGGTGCAGCTTTGCTCGAGATCCAGATGGTATCTTTGCTTTTGCTTGCAGCATCAAGTTTAGTGCTTTTTGTAGAAACGCTATCTTTTGATGGTGCTACATTGTTTTTTTGACAGCCTGCAAATGCTAAAAATGAAATTGCAGCGATGGCTAATAAGGTTTTTTTCATATTTAATACGGATATACAACTATTACGAATAATAGTTAAAATGGTTTCAAAGTTATTATAATTTAAAATAAGTTAGTGATTTAAAGTAGCTTTAAATTTCCCTCCGCTCACAATAATCTTATCTGGAGCCGAATTATTTGCATCGTCGCTTATTTTTATAAAACGGAGTTCAAAAAATCCCTGTATTATTTTGCCGGTTTGGTTATAAGCTATTATGGTTACATTATTAACATGTGTAGGATCGGGTTGGTAGCTTACTGCCGAAGTGCCTTTTAGCTTGTAATAGTTTTCATTTGCTTTAAGCGTGTAATAGCCAAGGCCATCAAACCTTATTTTAAAAGCTATTTGTTCGTCCTGGTTTATTCCCGATATGGTAATTGTATCGCCTGTTAGGTTTGAACCTGAGGAGCTCGCTTCCCATTGTGCACCGTTTTTTTGTGCCAGCATAAAATCTGGCGCGACAGGAATATCGCAGCAAGCTTTTTTCTTACACGATTGAAAAAGTAGCGCCATGGTCAACACAAACCAAATGTATTTCATTGCCTGGAATAATGATAAGTTAACAGAACGTACAGGAAATATAAAGATATCTAAAAGTAAGCCATATTAAGCAGGCTTTCAGTAAGTTTGCCGCTCATTTAATTATCGCTCATGAACCCCAGGGTAAGCCTTATTATTGGCATTTTATGTATTTCTTTTTCGCCAATATTTGTAAAGCTTGCCGGGGTATCGCCAATTGGGTCGGCGTTTTACAGGGTGTTTGTGGCCTGGGTATGCCTGGCACCATTTTGTGTTTTTAAAAAGAAGCTCGCTGTTCAAAAAAGGCAATTGATTATTTCGGTAGTGGCGGGTATGGTTTTCGCGCTGGATATTGCTGTTTGGAATATCTCGCTGTTAAAGATCAGCGCTACGGTATCAACCCTGATAGCCAACCTGGCCCCGGTGTGGGTAGGCTTGATGAGCTTTTTGTTTTTAAGGAAAAAATCGGGCCTGCTGTTTTGGTTGGGTACCATAATAGCTATTATTGGTATGATAGTGCTGGTAGGCTATCAGCACATTTTACACCTGGAGCTTAATACGGGCATATTACTGGCTGTTTTGGCCAGCTTTTTTTATGCCACCTATATCATGATCACCAAAAATATTATGGCCGGTATTGATGTGTTCACCTTTATGTTTTACAGCATGCTAAGCTCAAGTATATTTTTATTGCTGATAAATGGCTATATGCATAATGATATTATTCACCTGTCGCCAAAAGTATGGTTGTGTTTTATAGGGATAGGATTGATCTGCCAGCTGGCCGGGTGGCTTACTATTAATTATTCTTTGAGGTACCTTGAATCTACCAAAGTATCTATCGCCTTGCTTAGTCAAACTGTTTTTGCGGGATTGCTTGCTGCTTTTTTGCTTAATGAGCGGTTGGGGTTTAACGAGATACTGGGAAGTGTAATTGTTTTAGGAGGAATAGCGGTAACATTTTTAAAACCTCGAAGTCGAAAAGAAAACGTAGTAATTTAATACTTGATGAACCTTTTCCCTTATCGCGATTTTAGTATTATCAGCCCGCTTAGCTCAGCGGATGCCGAAGCTCAGTTAAACATCCTGATAACACCTCAATTTGTAAACTCTAAAAAGATAAAATATCCCGACTATAATGGTACTGCATTAAACGGAAAATTTAAGATTGAAAAAGCGAGAGTTGGTAGAAGTGGTCTGATAATAAGTTTTGCCGGTATTATACTGCCTGACGGCGAAAGCTGTAAAATAGAGGTGAAGGTATCTCCTGCTCCCTGGAGCCTTATGCCAGTTTGCATGTTCCTTGTTTTTGAATTTATACTGATTTGTTTAACATTTTCGGAGGAGGGCGGCGGCATTCCTTATTGGGTTCCTTTGGTTGTTGCCCTATTGGGGTATTTTTTACTAATAGCGTTTGTGAAATATGAAACCGGAGTATATCGCAGGATTTTTCTCAAGGTATTAAATGGTACACTTGCTCGCAACGGGAATTGAATTTTAAACCCCTCGTTATCAAACAAAAGCGTATTTTAACGTTTTCGAATTTAGAGCGGGGGATGATCTTTGCCTACATTTGCAATTAACTCATGATCCAAAAATCCACTATCGACCGTATTATGGAAGCCACCGACATTGTGGAGGTGATAGGGGAATTTGTGCAGTTAAAAAAACGTGGTGCTAACTACGTAGGTCTTTCGCCTTTTGCCAACGAGCGTACTCCATCGTTCACGGTATCGCCGGCTAAAGGTATTTTTAAAGATTTCTCTACAGGAAAAGGCGGTTCGGCAGTTACATTTTTAATGGAGCTGGAAAAATTCAGCTATCCTGAAGCCCTGAAATGGCTGGCCAAAAAATACGGCATCGAGGTAGAAGAAACTATTGAAGCCCCGGAAAACCGGGAAGAAGAGCTCCGCCGCGAAAGCCTCATGATAGTAACGGCCTTTGCTGCCAAATACTTTCATGAAGCCATGCTTAACACCGAAGAGGGGCAAAGTATTGGTTTAAGCTATTTTAAAGAACGCGGTTTTAATGCCGAAACTATCCGGAAATTTGATTTAGGCTACTCGCCCGATCAATGGGAAGCATTTACCGGTGCGGCATTAAACCAGGGTTATAAAGAACAGTTTTTGGTGGAGAGTGGCCTATCGGTAAAACGCGATAACGGTTCGTTGTTTGATAGGTATCGCGGCAGGGTAATGTTCCCTATCCATAGCTTTACGGGCAGGGTAATAGGCTTTGGTGGCCGTACACTTAAAAAAGATAAAAACGTAGCCAAATACGTTAACTCGCCCGAGTCGGAGATCTACCATAAATCAAACATCCTTTACGGGCTTTACTTCGCCAAAAAAGCTATCCGCGAGCAGGATAACTGTTATCTGGTTGAGGGCTATGCCGATGTACTTTCGGTACACCAGGCAGGGGTTGAAAACGTGGTAGCATCATCAGGCACATCGCTCACTACCGAACAGATCAAGTTAATTGCCCGTTTTACTCAAAACATCACCATTCTTTATGATGGCGATGCCGCAGGTATCAAAGCATCGCTTCGTGGGTTAGACATGATCTTGGAGGCGGGTCTGAATGTAAAAGTAGTGTCCTTCCCGGATGGGCACGACCCGGATTCGTTTGTACAGGCCAAAGGTTCGAGTGCTTTTAAAAAGCACATCGAAGAAAATAAAAAAGATTTTATCCTTTATAAAACGCAGATCCTGCTTAAAGAGGTTGGTAACGACCCGATAAAGAAGGCTGACGTGATCCGCGAGATAGTGGAAAGTATCGCCAAGATTCCGGATAGCATCAAGGCTTCGGTGTTTATAAAGGAGTGCAGTAGCTTACTACACATTGACGAGCGCGCGCTGTTATCCGAGTTGACCAAAATGCGTGCTGCTAAGGCTAAAAAAGAAGAGCAGCAACGCCAACAGCAGCAACAGCCCCGCTATACTGAACTGCCGCCCGATGAACCGCACTTTTTTGATGAACCGGTTGAATTGCCCCCGCCGGCACCAAAAGATGAGGCCCACCAGGAAAAGGAAATTGTGCGCTTACTGCTTCACTATGGCAGTCGTATGATTGATTGGGATGGCATCGCTAATACATACATAGGCCCTTTCATCATAGCCGAGCTGAGCGATGTTACTTTCGAGCACCCGGTTTGTAAGCAAATAACAGAAATGTACCGCCGTGAAGTTGAAAACGGTGTGCTGCCGGAAGATAATTACTTTATTCACCATAAGGATAAAGAGATTGTTGATCTGACTATAAACATGTTGGCCAGCAGATACTCTTTAAGCGAAAACTGGTACGAGATGCACAAAATTACCGTGAATGATGAGCAGAAAAATATGAAAGCCACCATCCTCGGCGCTATTTTCCACCTCAAAAAGCATAAAGTTGGTAAAATGCTGGAGGACCTGCGTACGCAACTTCAAATAGCTGATAACGAAGCGGATACCGAGATTTTGCTTAACCAATACATGCGCATGAAAAAGGTTGAAAAATCCATATCCGATTTCTTGGGTTCAGTAATTATCAAATAATGGCCCAACACCTTGAACTGGGCCGCACCGGCGAAGCTTTAGCCAAAACACACCTCGAAAAGACAGGATACGAAATACTTGACGAAAACTGGACTTTCGGAAAAGCTGAAATAGATATCATTGCTTATAAAAACAAGGTTATTATATTTACCGAAGTAAAAACCCGCACAGGCAACAGTTTTGGCGAGCCTGAGGATTTTGTAGATAACCGTAAGCAAAGGCTACTGGCCGATGCCGCTGACGAATACATTTACCTCATGAACCACCAGGGCGAAGTGCGCTTTGATATCATCGCTATTTTGTTTGATAAAGCGGGCAATTATATACTAAACCACATTGAAGATGCGTTTTGGCCTTCGGCCACTTAATACTATGAATAAAAACATAAAACTATTTTTTGCAGTACTCGCCTTATCAGCAATTGGTTATTACGGCTGTAAGCCTAAAACAGATAGCGCTGCTAACGATTATACTATAACGCCTGAAGCTGGCGCAACCTACAAAGCAGGCGATAAGATCGACATTAAAGTAGGTTACCCCAGCGGTAGCAAAGTCGACTCGGTAGTGTACCTGCTTGATTCAGCCCGGATCACATCAAGTAAAGACACCGCGGCTGTAATCCTGAAAACTGATAGTATAGGTTTAGGTATCCGGATCATCACTGCTAAAGTTTATGCCGGTGGTACAAGTAACGATGTATCAACCAATATCCTGTTGCTGGCTGCTAAAGCGCCCGCCCGATACACCTATAAGGTTGAAAAAACTTTCCCTCATGATACTGCTGCCTATACCGAAGGTTTGCAATATGTTGATGGCGTTTTGTATGAAAGTATAGGCGAGTATAAGCAATCGGCTATTCGCAAGGTTGATTTGAATACCGGCAAGGTTTTGCAGCAAACCAAAGTAGATGACCAGTATTTTGCCGAGGGGATCTCGGTAGTGGGCAATAAGGTAATTCAGCTTACTTACAGAGAAAAAGTTGGTTTTGTGTATGATAAAAATACCCTGAAACTTTTAGGCAATTTTACAAATAATGTTGGCCCTGAAGGATGGGGAATGTGTTTTGATGGTACCAAACTATACATGGATGATAGCACTAACCGCATCTGGTTTTTGGATAAAAATAATTATCACCAAATTGGCCACATCGACGTATGTGACGATAAACAACAGATCGATTCCATTAATGAGCTTGAGTTCATTAACGGTAAAATTTATGCTAATATTTATCAATCCGATAATATCCTGGTGATAGATCCTAAAACCGGCGCTGTTGAGCAGGTGATTGATATGAAGGAGATTTACCCGGTAGCCAGTCGTCCGCAAGGCAGGGATTGGGATAATAATGTGCTTAACGGTATAGCCTGGGATGCTAAAGGACAGCGTTTATTTGTAACCGGTAAAAGATGGCCTTATATATACCAGGTAAAGTTTAGCCCGGTTGCCCCCTAACCCGCAGAAGGGGAGAACTTATAGTTCGAGAAAATATATAACAACAACGGCCCGGGATTTTCCCGGGCCGTTGTTGTTATATGGATACCCCTCAACCGTTGAGCCAACAACTAAATAAGAAAAAATATTTTTAGCTTTATATCTAAACAATATATCTTTATTCCTAACCTAATCATTTAATCATGTTCCGAAATCTATTTTCTTTCCAGGGGCGCATCCGCAGAACCGAGTATGGTATCAGCTTTATTATTTATGCAATTTGTTATGTGATAACACTCGCTATTTTGCAGTCGGGCAGTGCGATTGCAGGGATAGGGGTTCTTGCATTAGTTCCGCTATTGTGGTTTTTTTGGTCGCAGGGAGCTAAGCGTTGCCACGATTTAGGCAATAGCGGTTGGTATCAGCTTATTCCTTTTTATTTTTTAGCACTGATATTTCAGGAAGGAAGGGCAGGCGAAAACCAATACGGCGAAAATCCAAAAGCTGTGAACGACCCATATGATCCTTACGATTACAAAAGCCCGTTTCCTGGTCAACAAGAATCATCAACAGAAACTTATTCAGAAACCAAAGAATAGATATTCTACACTATAGCTTGAGAATACTAACATAAAACACAAAACGCCTGGAATTATTCCGGGCGTTTTGTGTTTTATACTAAAGCTCCCCTTTAGGGAGCGGGGGATTTACCTCCAGGCTTTATACTGATTGATCAAACCATTGGTTGATGAATCATGGCTTGAAATTTCAGCATCATCTTTCAATTCAGGAAGGATCTTGCCGGCAAGTTGTTTACCAAGCTCAACACCCCATTGGTCAAAGCTGTAAATATTCCAGATAATACCTTGAGTAAAGATCTTGTGCTCATAAGCAGCGATCAATGCACCTAATGTATAAGGAGTGATCTTTTTGATCAGGAACGAGTTTGTAGGGCGGTTGCCTTCAAACACTTTAAAAGGAGCGATCTTGGCAATTTCTTCATCCGATTTACCGGCTGCTTTTAATTCCTCGATAACTACCTCTTCGGTTTTACCGTTCATCAAAGCTTCGGTTTGTGCAAAGAAGTTTGATAACAGCATATTGTGGTGCTCGCCCAGCGGATTGTGTGATTGTGCAGGAGCGATAAAATCGGCAGGGATCAATTTAGTACCCTGGTGAATTAATTGGTAAAACGCGTGCTGACCATTAGTGCCAGGTTCGCCCCAGATGATCGGACCGGTTGAGTAATCAACATCTTTGCCGTTACGGTCAACATGTTTACCGTTACTTTCCATATCACCTTGTTGGAAATAGGCCGAGAAACGGTGCAGGTACTGATCGTAAGGAAGGATCACGTTGGTTTCGGCCTCGAAGAAGTTGTTATACCAGATGCCTAACAAGCCCATTATAACCGGGATGTTTTGATCAAATTCGGCAGTTTTAAAGTGATTATCGGTAGCGTGGGCACCGGCAAGCAAATCGGCGAAATTTTCAAAACCGATGCTCAGGGCGATAGATAAACCGATAGCGCTCCATAAAGAGTAACGACCGCCTACCCAATCCCAAAACTCGAACATGTTTTTGGTATCGATACCAAATTTTTCAACAGCTGCTGCATTGGTTGATAACGCCGCGAAGTGTTTAGCTACATCAGCCTCGGTAGCGCCGCTGGCCAGGAACCAATCGCGGGCGCTGTGAGCGTTGCCCATGGTTTCCTGCGTGGTGAAAGTTTTTGAAGCTACCAGGAATAGTGTAGTTTCAGGGTCAACCGCTTTCAGGGTTTCAACAATATGGGTACCATCCACGTTACTTACAAAGTGGAGGTTTAAATGATTTTTATATGCTTTTAAAGCTTCGGTAACCATTACCGGGCCTAAGTCAGAACCGCCGATGCCGATGTTTACCACATCAGTAATAGGTTTGCCGGTATAGCCTTTCCACTCACCGCTGATGATAGCTTCGCTGAAAGCTTTCATCTGGTCGAGCACTTTATTTACATCGGGCATCACATCTTTGCCATCAACATAAATAGGCGTATTGCTGCGGTTACGCAAAGCGATGTGCAGTACTGGTCTGCCTTCGGTAACGTTAATTTTTTCGCCACTGTACATGGCTTCTATCGCCTCTTTTAATGAACACTCTTTAGCCAATTGAATCAGCAAAGCAAGGGTTTCATCGTCAATACGATTCTTTGAGTAATCCAGCAGGATGTCCTCAAATTGGATAGAAAATTTATTAAAACGCTGATCATCAGCATCGAATAATTCTTTAAGGCTTTTTGATACAATATCAATGTAATGATCTGTAAGGTATTTATACGCCTGGGTTGTTGTAAAATCGGTAGTTGGCAGCATAATTGTGTTGTTTTTTAACAAAAGTAAAAAGTTAATTGTAAGGTGGTTGTTAAATAAAATAATTGTCTGGCATAGTGTTTATTAAACACGGTATGGATAGTGTTTGTTTTACACCAAAAAATTGCCAGAATTACAATAGAATTACAAAATAATTTAGGATTTGTAAATTTTTATTTATCATCTTTGTGTCGATGGTAATCAAATGAGGGATTTATCATCAATTTGTCAATTTACTTTAAAAGCACGTACTACTATGTTTGAGAAACTGTTTTTGCTTGTAAAAGATAACGCCGGGACGGCTGTTATCAACAACCCCGTAATCCCCGCAAAACATCACGAGGCGGTGATCAATGAAGCTTCAAGTTCTATTATTGAAGTGTTAAAGGGCCAGTTAGAGAGTGGTAAGGTAAAAGAATTGATCAAGTATTTTCAGTTTTCGGGTAGTTACAACAATTCATTAGTATCAAGCATCACCAACAGTTTTGCTAACAAGCTTAACAATTTTTACAGTATTGATCCGGCTAATGCTTTAGCCGCCGCGAAAGCATTGATCCCTAATGTAATGAACGAGTTGGTTAAAGAAACAAAAAGCGGTGAGGCCAAAGAATTTGCTTTGGGAACCCTGTTAACCAAACTTAACGGAAACCGTACAGATCTAAATCCGCTTGTAAAGAACCTGATGGTTGCTTAACGATCTATATTATTACATCTGCCTACTGGAAGGGCCTGCCGATTGTTAAACAATTTGCAGGTCTTTTTTATTTATGGCGATTTTCAAATTATATATATTTGCCGTATGACTAAAGAACAAGTTCAGGATTTAAGGGATAGAGTAACTTCCCTGAGGAGGCATCTTTGACATTGATAAGAAGCTTGAATTACTACACGAAGAACAGGAAATAACCATTGGTCCGCATTTTTGGGACCATCCCAAAGAAGCCGAAAAAGTACTGGCATCCATCAAACTAAAAAAGGTTTGGACAGATGCTTTTCAAAAAGTAGTATCGGTGGTTGACGACGCCGTGGTGATGTTTGAATTTTACCAGGGCGGCGATGCTACCGAGGCCGAAATGCAGGAGCAATTTAATATCGCCATAAAAGCGGTTGAAGAACTTGAATTTAAAAACATGCTCTCGGCCGAAGAAGATCAGCTGAACGCGGTATTGCAGATCACGGCTGGTGCCGGTGGTACCGAAAGCTGCGACTGGGCCGGTATGCTGATGCGCATGTACATTATGTACGGCGAAAAAAGTGGCTTTAAGGTAACCGAACAGGATTACCAACCAGGTGATGTTGCCGGCGTAAAAACCGTAACCCTGCAGCTGGAAGGCGAATTTGCTTACGGTTACCTTAAAGGTGAAAACGGAGTACACCGCCTGGTGCGCGTATCGCCTTTTGATGCTAACGCTAAACGCCATACTTCGTTTGCTTCGGTTTACGTTTATCCATTGGTTGATGATACTATCGAGATCGAAGTTAACCCGGCCGATATCGAGTTTGAAACCTTCCGCTCAGGCGGTGCCGGTGGCCAGAACGTGAACAAGGTGGAAACTGCCGTACGTTTATACCACAAACCATCGGGCATTATTATTAAAAACCAGGAATCACGCTCACAGTTACAAAATAAGGATAACGCTATTCGCTTGCTTAAATCGCAGTTATATGAAATTGAGATGCGTAAGCGTATGGAGTTAACCAACGCCATTGAAGGCAATAAAAAGAAAATTGAATGGGGATCGCAAATTCGTAACTATGTGTTACACCCATACAAACTGGTGAAAGACTTACGTACCGATCATGAAACCTCAAACGCCGCCGCGGTGCTTGATGGTGACCTGGATGATTTTCTGAAAGCCTACCTGATGGAGTTTGGCGGGCCGAAGAGTTAAAAAAATAACAAAGTAATAAATAGATCGTCATTGCGAGGTACGAAGCAATCCCCAAGTAGCAGAGAGGCTATACAAATCCGCCCTGTACAGTCGGGGATTGCTTCGTTCCTCGCAATGACGACTTTGATAGATATCAATCTAACAAAAACGGAGTTATCAGAAATGATACTCCGTTTTTTGTTTTAGGCAGATTAATTGTATTTTGGACAGATCCAATTTGCCTTTATAACTAATTATGAAAATCATCCTATCAGCCATCATTTTAACCGCGATGACATTAACTGCCTTTGCACAGGAAAAACCGATCCCGCTTTATCCAAAAGGCGTACCCAATTCAAAAAAAGCACCGGCAGAATACGTCGAAAAGATAGATGGAAACTGGATCTACAAAGTTACCGACCCAACGCTTACACCTTATTTGCCAGAAAAAGGAAAAGCAAACGGCGCGGCTATAGTTGTTTGCCCTGGTGGAGGATATTCAGGCCTCGCTTCAGATCATGAAGGTAAAGCTGTTGCTAAGGCGTTTGCAGATATTGGTGTAACCGCGTTTGTACTAAAGTACCGCTTGCCAAGTGATGATATCATGGCCGATAAATCTATCGGGCCGTTACAGGATGCGCAGATGGCTATTTATATTGTACGCAAAAATGCTGCCCAATGGGGTATCAATCCTTCAAAAATAGGCATTATCGGTTTCTCGGCAGGTGGGCATCTGGCCTCCACCGAGGGTACACACTTTGATAAGCCTGTTATTGAAGATAAAGAGAACATCAGCGTTCGCCCGGATTTTATGATGCTGATCTATCCCGTAATCTCTTTTGGTGAATACGCTCATGTTGGCTCGAGGGAAAACCTTATCGGTAAAACGCCATCGGCAGCGCAGGTTGATCTGTACTCGAACGAGAAACAGGTAACTGCCAATACCCCGCCAACATTTTTGATCCACGCCGAAGATGATAATGTTGTGCCGGTGCAAAACAGCTTGCTGTTTTACGATGCCTTGTTAAAAAATAAGGTTAAAGCCGAGATGCACCTTTTTCAGGAAGGTGGCCATGGCTTCGGTATGAACAATCCTAAAAACAAAGGCAAATGGTTTGAATGGGCTGCTTCATGGTTGGATGAGAATGGCTTTTTAAGCGGAAAGTAACCTCATGTTGATGAAACACTTTGTCCTGTTTCTGGCTTTCGCGCTATCTGCTATTTGTGTAAAGGCGCAAACGGGTAATGATAACTTATATAAGGCTGTAAAGGCCAATGATACTACCGTTGCCGAAAAGTTAATTAACAACGGCGCCGATGTTAATTTCAGGCCAAAAATGATGAATGCCGAGATGAGTTTATTGATCTTGGCAGTTGAGCAGAGCCAGGTAAAAATGGTTAAGATCTTAGTAGATCATAAAATTGATATCGACTGGAAAGACTGGTTTGGCAGCACCGCGTTAATGTACGCCGCCTATAAAGGTAATGTTGCAATCATCAGTTATCTAATTAAAAACGGAGCTGATGTACATTTTGCCGATAAGCAGGGCAATACGGTTTTATCTGCAGCTAAAGAAGGTAAAAATGTCGATGCGATCAAACTGATAGAAGACAGCCTGAAATAAACGTTGTTGAATTTTAATGACCAGAAAAACCGTAGCTTGATTTTATTGTTGAGGTAAACAGAATTTATAAAGCTATTACCTTAACAATACATCATTTTATGTTGAAGAAAATATTGTTGGCGGCGCTGATAACCATAGGTGCCGCTTTTAATTCCTTAGCTCAAGCTATCAATTATAAAAACGTATCAAATAAGGATCTTACCTACGTTTTAAATAACCTGCAAAAGCGGTACGTATATACCGATCATAAAACACTCAATATAGCAGTTTACCTGGTAGCCGACCAGCAAGGTGATCCTGATGCCCCCGCCGATTGCAAAAATCCTGAATCTATTTACGTCGCCGTATCTGAAGTTAATAAACCCGATCCCGAGCAGCACGTTTATAAACTAAACGCCGTTTGCGATCCGAAGTTTATCAACTGGGTCAAATCCAAAAAAATGTATAAGATAGCGTTTAGCTATGGCGCGGCGGTGAAGCGGAAAACGGCTACGATTGGTATTATGCTGAAGAAGCTGGTGGTGGAGTAAATTCGCATAAAATAAAAAAATGTCATTTCGATAGAGCCGGGGTGGGTTGAGTGTGGGAGCGAAAGAGAAATCTTATACGTCCTGCAAAGTGGCCATGCACAGTTTGGCATGCATGGCGTACAAGATTTCTCCTCCCCCGCGCACTTACCTAACGCGCTGTTCGTCGAAATGTTCCTATTTAATTATCCCCAAATTCTGCACATAAGCCCCACCCACAGGCAATACAAAGCCGTTAACCGTTATCTGGTGCCGCTCTACTTTATCAACTTTGTTAATAGCTACTATGAACGAGCGGTGGATCCGTACAAATTTGTCTGTAGGTAATAACGCTTCAATCTCGGTAATTGTCATGCGGGTTACTACCGTATTATCCTTCAAAATAAAATTTACATAGTTTCCTGTGGCTTCAAGGTGGCAAATGTCGTCAAAGCTTACCCTTACCTGCTCGTAGCCTGTTTTCAGGAAAACATAATCTTTTACTTCAGCCGTGTTCCTGAAATTATATAGCTCATAGGCTTTGTTGCAGGCTTTCATAAAACGTGTAAGCGGGAACGGTTTCAGTAGATAATCCACCGCGTCGAGTTCAAAGCTGGTTACTGCGTGCTCGGTATAGGCTGTGGTAAATATTACCAGCGGCTTTTTATTGAGGCACGTTAACAAATCGATGCCCGATATATCGGGCATCTTGATATCCAGAAACAGCAGGTCGATAGGGTTGCGTTGCAGGTATTCCATCGCTTTAAAAGCATCTGTAAACTCCGCTTTCAGATCTACAAAAGGTACTTTGGCCGCATGCGAACGCACCACATCAAGCGCTATAGGTTCATCATCAATGGCAATGGCTGTTATCAATGCTTATTTAAGTTGGATAGTTAAATGTATGAAAAAATCTTTCGCGCTTTCGCGGATCACCAGCTCGTGTTTGGCCGGGTACATCAGGCTGAGCCGCTGTTTTACATTTTCCAGGCCGATGCCGTTATTATACTTCTCGGTATCGTTAGCTGTTTTAGCATGGATGCTGTTATGAACATCAAAATAAAGCGTGCTATCTTTAGTTTGCAAGCTGATGTTGATGTGCGATGGCTCGCGCAGGCTGATACCATGCTTAAAAGCATTTTCAATAAAAGGGATCAACAGCATAGGTGCTATCTGCAACCCTTCAACATGTTCTTCTATCTGTAAAACAATAGCAATATCGGGCGAGGTTTGCACTCTCAGCTTTTGCAGGGCGATGTAATTGTTCAGGTAATCGATCTCGCGTACCAGCAGTATTTTCTCCTGCATGTTTTCCTGTAGCATAAAGCGCATCATATCGCCCAGGCGCTGGATGCCCTCGGCCGTACGGTCGGAGTTTTCCTGTAAAGCTGTACCATAAAGGGTGTTAAGCGCGTTAAACAAAAAATGGGGGTTGATCTGCGAGCGAAGAAAATCCAGATCGGCAGTAGAGCGACCGAGTGCGGTTTTCAAAAACGTGATCTCCTGGTTACCTGCCATTTTACGCTTGTAAACTATCCACGCGAATGGACCAGTTAACAAGATCTGGATACTGCAATTAAAAGCGAATACGATACCAACCGGATCTTTCTGATCAAATATCAACGCCGTTAAAAATGCGATAGGTATGCTGATAAGTGCCATTATACCGGCAACTTTTAAAAGGTAAATAAAAACGCCTTTGTTTTTATCAAGCGTTTGAGGGATGAGGCTGTAAAACGATAATGCATAAATGCCTATCGCGGTTGGGGCTGTAATAATAAAAGTAGTGATAAGCTCAACCTGGGCATCAACCAGCGTCATTAAAAACGCTATGATCATTACAACCACTATCGCTGTAATACAATCCTGTGTAAGGATGCGGTATTTGGCCTGGATCTTATCAACATTACCTAACAGAAACTGGGCCGAGTATTTGATAGCGCTGTAAAAAGTAAGCATCATCATAACCCACAGGGCGTAGATCACGTTCAGTTTAAAAACGAGATTATAAACGTAATCGGCGGTTTTGTGGTAAAAAAGGTAGCCTTTAAGCCAGGTATCGGTGATGCCAAATAATCCCCAGAAAAATAGTAACAGTGTCGCGGCTAACGTTACATGCCAAAACACTTTGCGTTTTTCGGCAAGGGCGGGTATAATAACAAAATTCCAAAGCAGGAACCCACCGTAATAACCAGTGTACCTGAACACCTCCGGGAAGAAATAATATTTAGAGTAAGAATAATGGAGGTGATAGTTATTGAACATGTACCGGTACGGGGTCCATATTTCAGTATCACCACTATTGGCTACTTTGGCCAGCAGCAGCATAACGGCAAAAGCATAAATGGTACTTGCGGCCCAAAATTCAATTTTGCCCAGGTTAAGGTTCTTTTTTAGCAGTTGGTTCATTGTGTTTTTAATTATGCCCGCAAGGTATAATGCACAATACTACTGAATAAATAAATGGGATGAAACCGCTTCCCTGTGTGACGGGATATCAGTTTGCAGTTTTATAGCGGACAGTTTGCAGTTGAAAGTTTGTTTACTGGCAGTTTAACCGCCCATTATAAACGGCATACTTCAAACCGCCAACTGCCTACTGGCCAAGGGGGGCTTCCATTATTTGAAGCAACTCGTTCAATTCCCTAACCTTCTCGGCCGAGCCAAGGTTTTCGTAGGCGCTAATGAGGTTGCGGAGCACGCGTTTAATGATATCAGTGTTGGAGCATGGCTCGTAAAACTGCTTATCGTATTTTAGGTTAAGCTGTTTTAAAAACATATCAACATCGCGCCTGCCAAATAACAGGCCCTTGTTAAATGCGTTGATGTAAAACATAATGCCGCTTTCAAATTCGCTTTGCAGGCTTTCATCAAGGTAGGCAAGGATGAAATGCTGGGGCAGGTTTACACCATAAACCGGGATATCCAGTTTTTGGGCCACTATTGAATAGATAATAGCCAGCGAGATCTGGTTGCCTTTCTTTGTTTCAAGCACCTGGCTCAGGTAGCTATTTTGCGGGTCGAGGTGGTTGGCCGTGTTACCGCTAAAACCGTATATATTATAAAAAACGTGGTTAATGAGTTTGATCTGCTCTTTGGGGCTGGCCTCGTTCATCATCTGGATCCAGATATCACGTTTAATAGCCTCTATCTGGTTAATTACTTTTTGCTCATCAAGATCGGGGTATTGATAACGGTTGATGATGAGGATGCCTTGCAGCAGATCAAAAGCGCCGCTTTGGTTCCACAGTTTCAGATCATTTTTAAGACTGCCGAATTGGATCTCATGAACCAGATCGGCTATGCGTTCCTGTAGTATCGGATCGAAAGCCTGCTCAAAAGCCGATTCGAGGTAAGTTATAGCCTCGGCTCCGTAAGCAAGGAGCTTACCATGTACATGATCGAAAATTTCGCCATCCGGATCGTCCAACAGGCGGATCAATGAATTTACTTCGTTGGGATTAATCATACGCTGTATGCTAAAATACTAAACCTTTTCTATTTTTACAGCGATGTATAATATTAGGTACGGGCTCAGTTACCTGCTGCACCGGTTCAAAGCCAACAACAGGCACGGTATCCATTCGCCATTTGTTTACAAGCTGATCGATACGGTTATATACGATTATCGCCCCCAAAAAGTGTACCGGGAAATTAAAAGTACCGTCAAAGCACAACATCCTGACGGGCGGGTGATAAATAAGCTGCCGTTTAAAGTGTATCAATTAATTTATCGCTTCGCTGTTTATTTTAAGCCGAGTACGGTTGCGATTGATGGAGGTGAGAGCGGTTTTTTGTCACTACCGATAAAAAAGGCTATTCCCAATGTGGCTTTTTTAGATCTGCCTGAACCCACAAAGGGTGCATCGGCAGACATGATCATTATCGATGCTGCTGTGCACGATATTACCCAATATCTTGAAAAAGTTCTGCATTATATTCATGATGATACCACATTGATGTTTACTAATATTCATCGCAACCAAAAAACAAAAAAAGGTTGGAGCATTTTAAAAGCAGATGAGCGGGTGCGGGTAACTATCGATCTTTATTACCTCGGGCTGGTGTTTTTTAAACCGGGGATGAGTAAGGAAGATTTTAGGGTGAGGTATTAGCGGTTGTCTGAATCAGAATTTACAGAATTTGAGAATTTTCAGAATAAAGAATGCCTTGCTTAAAATTAAAGAGTAGCGGGTATTGCTATGCCATTCTGTGAATCCTAAAATTCTGTAAATTCTGATTCAGAAATTAAAACGATTGCCCCAACCCGATATAAAATCCAGTCAACCTTTTTTCATTAGGTGTTTTCTGCCCTACACCATAGTCAATACGTACCGCCAACCCTTTCTCCACATCAAAAAAGTAACGGATGCCGCCGCCGTAGTTCGGTTTTAGTTCGGATGTTTTAAAACTGCTTTGAAATACTTCGCCACCTCCTACAAAACCGGCAAAGCCTATTCGGTTGCTGAGGCGATAACGCAGCTCGGCCTGACCAGCAATCATATTACGATCCCGAAAACGACCGTTGTAATAACCGCGCATCAGCTCATCGCTGCCCAGATCAGGCAATAAATAAAATGGCGAATCAGTCCCGGTAAGGCTTTGTTCCTGGATATCCAGGCCAAGAACCCATTTAGGTGCCAGCAGAAAAAATTGAGAATATTCAATATTGAAGAAACCGCCTTTATAACCGTTGTTGCTGAACATGCCATGTATAGCCTCGAACGAGGTATTGATCACCATACCACTGGTGGTATAAGTGTTGTTGTTCCTGTTATCAAATACTAAAGTTGGCCCAATGTAGGCACTTGGGCCACCGCCACGATATTCAACTCGCGGATCGGTGTAAAAAATCCCCGTTTTATCTTCGTCCCTAAAGCTATAATCCCATGCCCCCACGGTTATCCCGGCATATAGGTTATTGGTGATCCTTTTCTCGCCAATGAAATTAACCTTCACGCGTTTTTGACCAAGACGATCGGAGTTTGCTTTAAGCGTATGGTTACCAATTCCATAAAAATCAAACGGAAAGTTAATATAGCTTACGCCGCCTGTAAGATGGTATTTGTTGCCGGGTGTCCAGTAGTTGCTGGTAAGGCTTAAACGGCTTTGCCCTTTTGTTGTTATAGTGGCGTAAGCAAATACGTTTGATACACGGGTATTTGATTTGGAGGTATCTGTATAAAAAGAAAGCAAGCCCGCGCCACCTACTTCTAACCCCGTTTCGGGGGCCGAACTTAGCACTGGTAAAATAACGAAGCTACTTTTGCGGGTGGTATCTTTATCAAAATACATCCGCTTTATCACCTTGGTTATTTGTGCATTAGCGCTCTGAAAACCGGCAACAAACAGCGTAATTGTGATAATCTTTTTCATAGTATTTATTGCGGCTAATATAACCCAATTTGCCGCATAAGGTTTGTAAAGCTACACTTTAAATTACACGGGGTAGGGGAGGCGAATGGTGATTTTGGGGAGAGATAATTGAGACTGCTAAATCTTCACAAAAAGATAAAGTATCATTTGAAATTCAATTTAACTAAAATGCCTACTTTTGCGCCTGAATTTTTAATGAAATACTATGAGCACTACAAGAGGACCTATTTCGCAGTTTATTGAAAGAAACTATCTGCACTTTAACGCCGCGGCATTAATGGATGCAGCCAAAGGCTATGAAACACACCTTGAAGAAGGCGGTAAAATGATGGTAACCTTAGCTGGTGCCATGAGTACAGCCGAGCTTGGTATTTCGCTGGCCGAGATGATCCGTCAGGATAAGATCGCCATTATTTCATGTACAGGTGCCAACCTCGAAGAGGATATCATGAACCTGGTAGCACACTCGCACTACAAACGCGTACCTAACTACCGCGACCTTAGCCCTCAGGAAGAGTGGGACTTATTAGAAAATCACTACAACCGTGTAACCGATACCTGTATCCCGGAGGAAGAAGCTTTCCGTCGTTTGCAAAAACATATCCACAAAATTTGGAAAGATGCTGATGACGCCGGTGAGCGTTATTTCCCGCACGAATACATGTACAAAATATTATTAAGCGGCGAGCTGGAGCAATACTATGAGATAGACCCAAAAAACTCATGGATGCTGGCTGCTGCCGAGAAAAACCTGCCTATCGTGGTACCAGGTTGGGAAGATTCAACCATGGGTAACATCTTCGCTTCATACGTAATTAAAGGTGAGCTTAAAGCCTCAACCATGAAAAGCGGTATCGAATACATGGCTTGGCTGGCTGATTGGTACACTAAAAACTCATCGGGCAAAGGCATTGGCTTTTTCCAGATAGGTGGTGGTATTGCCGGCGATTTCCCTATTTGTGTGGTACCTATGCTTTACCAGGATATGGAAATGCACGATGTTCCGTTCTGGAGCTACTTCTGCCAGATCTCTGATTCAACTACCTCATACGGTTCATATTCCGGCGCAGTGCCAAACGAAAAAATTACCTGGGGCAAGCTTGATATTCATACACCAAAATTTATAGTTGAAAGTGATGCAACTATTGTTGCACCACTCATTTTTGCCTGGTTATTAAAACAATAGTCAAAATTTCATAATTAAAGTTTGGCTGCAATTGGGCTAAAAAAATGCTAAATGACATTAATATGCATTTAGCAGCGTTTAAAAGGCATTTTTAAACTATTTAGAACGATTATAAATTGATAGTTGGTGTCATAAATGTGTCACCGATAGCCTATAAAATTATACTTTTGTGCCTGTAATTGCCCGAGGAAACGAAGTTCTTTCAACAATTTCACACATCTAATACAAATTTATTAAGCATAAATACACTGTATGAGAAGCTTCTCATTGATTCTTAAACAATTCTCAAGGTCGGTTTTACTGATTGCAGGGTTTGCATTTGGAAGTTTATCCGTTGCACACGCTCAAGGTGACGCGGCCAAAGGCGAGGCCCTTTTTAAGGCAAACTGTACCGCTTGTCACAAAATCGACCAGGAAATGACTGGTCCGGCACTCGGTCCTCAACTTACTGAAGAAACTGACGATAAATACCTCGTGCAGTGGATCCAGAACAACCAGGCATTGATCGCCGCTAAAAATCCTAAAGCTTTAGCTATTTACAACAAATACCAACAAAAAGGTATGACTGTATTTAGCAGCCTGAGCGAAGGTGATGTAACCAACATCATCACTTACATTCGCGAAGACTGGAAAAAGATCCAGGAAGATAAAGCTAAAGCACCTGCTCCTTCAGCAGCTGCCGAAAGTGGTCCAAGCGAAATGGTTGTTTTCGGGTTGATCGGTATTATCATTATCGCGTTCATTGTTATCCTGGTATTGAACAGGGTAGTAGGTTCGTTAGAGCGTGTATTACTGAAAAACAAAGACCTTTTGGTTGAAGATGCACTTGCTGCAGAAGCTGCCGGTACGGCTGCTATCGACGCGAGGAAAGCGTTCATCGCCAAGATCCTTAAAAACAAAAAACTGGTATTCTTTATATTGGTTAGTGGTACCATCGCCATGGGTAGCTGGGGCTGGGAAACTTTGTGGAACACTAACGTTCACCAAGGTTATCAGCCGGTTCAACCGATCAAATACTCGCACGAGTTACACGCTGGTGTGATGAAAATTGATTGCCAATACTGTCACTCAGGTGCATACAAATCAAAAAATGCTTCAATACCTTCATTAAACGTATGTATGAACTGCCACAAGGTTGTTAAAACCGAGTCGGAAGAGATACATAAGATCTATGACGCTTTGGGTTACGATCCTAAAACCCAGAAGTATGATAGCACAATGGCTAAACCAATTCAGTGGGTACGTATCCACAACCTGCCAGATCTTGCTTACTTCAACCACTCTCAACACGTAAAAGTTGGTGGTATCAAATGTCAGCAATGTCATGGTCCGGTACAAACCATGAAAGAGGTTTACCAATACTCTCCGCTTACTATGAAATGGTGTATCCAGTGCCACAAACGTACCGAAGTTAACGGTAAAGGCAATGCTTACTACGATAGCATCCTGGCCGCTCACGATAAGATCAAGAAAGGTGAGAAAGTTACCGCAGCAGTGTTAGGCGGTATCGAGTGCGGTAAATGTCACTATTAATAAAAAGAATTTAGCATTACAGTTTATATAGCTTAAATGGACAGCAATAAAAAATACTGGAAAGGTTTAGAAGAACTAAACAGAACACCAGAATTTGTTGAGAAAAATAAAAACGAATTTGCCGAGCCGCTTCCTATCGAGGAACTGCTTAGCGGATCTGGTTTATCAGCTCCAACCCCACGCCGCGACTTTTTAAAGGCGCTAGGCTTTGGTGTAGGTGCGGTTACATTGGCGGCTTGTCAGAAAGTGCCGGTGCATAAATCGATCCCATACCTGATCAAACCTGAAGAGGTAACCCCGGGTGTGGCCAACTACTACTCTTCAAGCTACGAAGGTCAGGCTATCCTGGTTAAAACCCGCGAAGGCCGTCCTATTAAAGTTGAAGGTAACCCTAACGATGTTTTTTCAAAAGGTGGTTTAAGTGCACAGGCGCAAGCTTCTGTACTTGACCTGTACGATGTAAACCGTTTGCAAAACCCTAAAATTAAAGGTGTTGAAGCAGGCTGGGAAGAAGCAGATGCTTATGTTAAAAAAGAACTTGCCGCTGTTGCCGCTTCAGGTAAAGGTATCCGTATAGTAACTTCAACTGTACACAGCCCTTCAACGTTAGCTGTTATTGCCGAGTTCATCACTAAATACCCTACTACAAAACACATCAATTATGATGCGGTATCATATACCGGTATCATCCAGGCTAATCAAAACAGCTTTGGTAAAGCAGTATTGCCTCACTACAACTTTGATAAAGCTGATGTAATTGTAAGCTTTGGTGCTGATTTCCTTAGTACCTGGATCTCGGGCGAAGAATTTACCCGCCAGTACGTATCAAACCGTAACAGCAAATCGCTTGCTAACAAAAAAATGTCGCGCCACATTCAGTTTGAAACTGGTATGAGCTTAACCGGTACTAACGCCGATGCTCGTATCACTACCAAACCATCAGAAATGGGTGCTGCATTGATCAACTTATACAATGCTATTGCAGGTACCACTTTAGCTGGTTCAAAAGCAACCGGCAGCAAAAAAGTTGATACCGCAATTATGTTGGCAGCTAAAGAACTTGTTGCAGCTAAAGGTAAAGCCCTTGTTGTTTCAGGATCAAACGATGTTGCTACACAAGTATTGGTTAACGCCATCAACTCATTGTTAGGTAGCTACGGTACAACTATTGATCTGGATAACCCATCAAAACAATACGCCGGTAACGACGCTACTTTTGTTGAGTTTGTAAGTGAACTTAACCGTGGTGATGTAGGTGCAGTATTCTTCCTGAATGTTAACCCTGCTTACGATTATTATAAAGGTGCTGAGTTTACAGCAGCTTTGAAAAAAGCACGTTTAAGCGTATCATTTGCTGATCATGCTGATGAAACTGCTTTATTATCTTCAGTTAACGCGCCAAATCACCACTACCTTGAATCATGGGGTGATGCCAACGCTGTTGAAGGTTACTACACTGTAATTCAGCCAACTATTAATCCTGTTTACAGCACCCGCCAGGCCGAGCATAGCTTATTGGTTTGGATGGAAAACCCTATAAAAGATTACTACACCTACGTTCGCAAAACCTGGGATTCGGGTTTGTTAGCAAAAGGCGGTTTAGCTGGCCAAAAAGGTTGGGAAACCCTGTTGCAAACAGGTATGGTGATCGCTGCTCCTGTAGCCGCGGCTTCTTATACTTTTAGCCTTGACCTTGCCGGTGTAGCTCAAAAAATATTAACTCAAGGCAAAGCTGTTGCTGCTAATGGCGACAAATTTGAATTGAGCCTTTACGTAAGCCCGGCTATTGGTGATGGAAGATTTGCCAACAACCCATGGTTACAGGAGCTGCCAGATCCGGTATCTAAAGTTACCTGGGATAACTTCGCTGCCATGTCAATTTCTGATATGAAGAAATTGAAACTGGAAGAGGGTGATGTGATCAAAATTGATGCTAATGGTTACTCAGTAGAGTTGCCGGTATTGGCTCAGCCAGGTCAAACTCAAGGCACTTTATCAGTAGCTGTAGGTTACGGACGTACAAATGCTGGTCCGGTTGGTAACAACGTAGGTAAAAATGCTTACCCATTCTTCAGCTTAAGCAATGGTACTTTCCAAACTGCAGCTGTAGCTTCATTCAAATCTTCAGGTTACAAATCTCCGTTAGCTCAAACACAAACCCACCACTCGTACGAGGGTAGGAGCGTGATCCGCGAGGCTACTTTTGTTGAATACAAAAAGAACCCTGCTAAAGGTAGTGGTAACGAGCATGGCCGTAAAGATTACAATGCAGAATCACTTTGGGATAACCACGATCGCCCTGTTTATGACTGGGTTATGGCTATCGACCTTAATGCTTGTACCGGTTGCGGTGCCTGCGTGGTAGCTTGTAACGCTGAAAATAACATCCCGGTTGTAGGTAAAGAAGAGGTTGCACGTCGCCGTGAAATGCACTGGATCCGTATCGACCGTTACTATGCTTACAATGATCATGGTGATGCTGAAGAAGCAGTATCTAAAGAGAAAGAGATAGATAAGCTTGATAACTTTGATAATGTATCGGTTGTTCACCAGCCAATGCTTTGTCAGCACTGTGACCACGCACCTTGCGAAACTGTGTGCCCGGTATTAGCTACCGTTCACTCATCAGAAGGTTTGAACCACATGGCTTACAACCGTTGCGTAGGTACACGTTATTGCGCTAACAACTGTCCGTTCAAAGTACGCCGCTTTAACTGGTTCAACTACTGGAACGACGCTCGTTTCGATAACTACCTGCAAGGTGAGCATACACAATTAGTATTGAACCCAGACGTAGTTACACGTTTCCGTGGTGTTATGGAGAAATGCTCAATGTGTATCCAACGTATCCAGGCCGGTAAACTGAAAGCTAAAATTGAAAAACGCCCATTGAAAGATGGCGAGATCAAAATGGCTTGTCAGCAAACATGTTCAGCTAACGCTATCGTGTTCGGTAACAGGAACGATCCTAACTCGGAGGTTTCAAAAGCACTTGCAAGCGAAAGAACTTACTACGTGCTTGAAGAATTGAACGTACAACCAGGTATTGGTTACCAAACCAAAATCAGGAACATAGTAGAAACTGAAGCTCAGGCATAAATTTTATATACAGAGATTAAGATATATGGCATCTCATAGTGAATCAATAATAAGGGAACCGTTAATTACGGGTAAGGACATCACGTATGCAAAAATTACGAATGATGTATTACGCCCTGTAGAAAATATGCCGGGTAAAGCCTGGTGGATCGGTTTTAGCGTAGCCTCGCTTGGCGCTCTGCTTTGGGTTTTCGCTATCAGCTGGACCTTCTGGTTCGGTTTGGGCGAGTGGGGTTTGAACAAAACAGTAGGCTGGGCATGGGATATCACCGGTTTCGTATGGTGGGTAGGTATCGGTCACGCCGGTACATTGATCTCGGCCGTATTGTTACTGTTCCGTCAAAACTGGCGTAACTCCATCAACCGCTCTGCAGAAGCGATGACGATCTTCGCGGTAATTTGTGCGGCCACCTATATCGCTGCTCACATGGGTCGCCCTTGGATGGCAGTATATTCATTGCCACTTCCAAACCAGTATGGCTCATTATGGGTAAACTGGAACTCACCGCTTATCTGGGACGTATTTGCGATTTCAACATACTTCTCGGTTTCATTGGTATTCTGGTACACAGGTTTATTGCCTGATATCGCTACCATCCGTGACCGTGCACAAGGCTTACGCCGCAAAATTTATTCAGTACTTTCATTCGGCTGGACTGGTTCAGTAAAAACCTGGCAGCGTTTTGAAACCGTATCGCTTATCCTTGCGGGCGTTTCAACACCACTGGTACTTTCGGTACACACCATTGTATCAATGGACTTTGCAACATCACTGGAACCAGGATGGCACACCACCATCTTCCCTCCATACTTCGTTGCGGGTGCTATCTTCTCAGGTTTCGCCATGGTGCAAACCCTGTTGCTTATCGCACGTAAAGTATTAGGTTTGGAAAACTACATCACCATGTTCCACATCGAATCGATGAACAAGATCATCATGTTAACCGGTTCGATAGTAGGTGTGGCTTATTTAACAGAATTGTTCATCGCTTTCTACTCACAAAACGAATACGAGCAATACGCGTTCGCAAACCGTATCTCGGGTCCGTACTGGTGGGCATACTGGAGCATGATGACCTGTAACGTAATTACTCCTCAGCTGTTCTGGTTTAAAAAGATCCGTACCAATATTCCATTGTCATGGGTATTATCTATCGTGGTAAACATCGGTATGTGGTTCGAACGTTTCGTAATTATCGTAACCTCGTTACACCGCGACTTTATCCCATCAAGCTGGGCGATGTTTTATCCAACCTGGGTTGACGTAAGCGTTTTCATCGGTTCGATAGGTGTATTCTTTACCATGTTCCTGTTGTTCATCAGGGTATTACCTTCAGTGGCTATGGCCGAAGTTAAACTATTGCTGAAAAGCTCGAGCGAGCAGTCTAAGAAAAAACTTATGGAAGAAGGCCATGTGGTACCTGCAGAAGCAGAATTCTACATCGCTTCATTGGAGAAATTTGATAGTGTTGACCAGTCTGAATACCTAAAAGCATAATATTACAATGAGTAGCACTAAATATATATTAGGCGTTTTTGATGATCCCGATGAAATGATGCACGGGATCGATAAGCTGCAAAAAAACAGCGTTCCTATTTATGATGTTTATACCCCGATGCCTATCCACGGTATCGAGGCTAAATTGAACATTAAGGATTCGCGTTTGGGTTACGCGGCATTTATGTTCGGTTGTTTAGGTGGATCGATCATGTTTAGCATGGTTTATTACATGCTGGTTCATGACTGGCCTATGAACATCGGTGGTAAAAACTCTTTTGCTATCCCCGATTTTGTTCCGGTTACTTTCGAATGGACAATCTTGTGGACTTCGTTCGGTATGACTTTCACTTTCTTCTTTGCTACTCACCTTTTCCCCGGCCGTACGCCAAGGGTAATGGATTTGCGGGCAACTGACGACAAGTTTGTGATCGCTATCAACGCTAAAGGAAATATCCCACACGACGATATCACTAATTTACTAAAAGAAGCGGGTGCTACAGAAGTGAAGCATAACGATAGAAAATATGTTAGCTATGAATAAAATTAAAGTATTAGGAACACTTGTTACTATTATCACCGCTGCGATAGTTTTCACGTCGTGCAAAGATAAAAGGAGCACGGGCTGGGAGTATGCACCTAATATGTACGAGCATTTGGCATACGATCCTGATCAGAAAAATAACAATTTTAAAGATGGTAAAACCGCGCAGGTGCCACCTGCGGGAACTACTCCAATTGGTTTCACAAGGTTTGACTATCCAAATACTAAAGATGGTTATGAACTGGCCAGCGTTGAGGTTAAAACCGTAATTGCGCAAACCCAGGCAAACTATGCGGATGGAAAATTATTGTTCGCGCATTTTTGCTCTCCTTGCCACGGTATTAACGGACAGGGCGATGGTGAAGTAACCAAACACGGTTATCCGCCGCCACCGTCATATTCAAAAGGTCAGTCATCACGCGGTGGTGCAATGAAAGATCTTACCGACGGTAAAATTTATCACACCATTACTTACGGCGTAAACGCGATGGGTTCATACGCATCACAGTTATCTCCGGAAGAACGTTGGAAAGTGGTAATGTATGTTCACCATTTACAAACCTTATAAGAAAAGATATTAATGAAGACTCATAATAATTTTGACGCACGATACGAATTTGTGGGCAAAGCCAAAACATGGAGCCTTGCAGCTATCGTGGTTGGTTTGGTTATCGTAGCTTTAGGCTTCGCGGTTGGTCAAACCGAGCGTACATTCGCTAACCTTTTGATCATGTCGTATTACTTCGCAGCGGTTTGTATGTGCGGTATTTTCTTTTGCGCGGTGCAATACGCTGCGCAGGCTGGTTGGTCGGCTTCAATGATCAGGATTCCGCAGGCTTTTGGAAAAGTACTTCCAATTGCGGCTTTAATTTTGATCGCTGTTGTTTTGGCCGGTCTTTCTATAACTCATCACGTTACTAACGAGGAAGGTAAAGAAGTGGTGGCTCCTTATTTATACAAAATTTGGGGTGCTGTTGGTGTTACCGATCCTCACAGCGAAAATTATAACGCAATTATCGCAGGTAAATCAGGTTACATGAACAAATGGTTCTTTTTGGGCCGTTTAGTTGTATTCCTTGGTTCATATTGCATATTCGGCAGGTTATTAGCTAAATATTCAGAATTGGAAGACGATCTGGGTGGTATGTTCTACTACAAAAAGAGCTTCAACATGTCATGCTTGTTCCTGGTGATCTTCGGTTTTACAACTCCTATCTACGCGTTCGATACCATCATGTCTTTAGAGGCAGAATGGTTCTCAACCATGTTTGGTTGGTATAACTTCGCTGCAATGTGGGTAAGCGGTTTATCGGTTATCACACTTGTATTGATCAGGCTAAAAAGGATCGGTTATTTTGAATGGGTTACTGAAGATCATATGCATAGCTTAACCAAATTCATTTTTGGTTTCTCTATCTTCTGGACTTACGTTTGGTTCGCTCAGTTTTTGCTGATCTACTACGCTAACTTACCTGAGGAAACTGTTTACTTCTTTAAACGTTGGGAGCCTGAGTTTAAACCTTGGTTCTGGATCAATATCGTGATTAACTTCCTTACTCCATTATTGGTGTTAATGTCGCGCGATTCAAAACGTATTTACCGTACAGTTGAGATCATGTGTATTATCCTGATCATCGGTCACTGGTTAGATTACTTTATGATGGTTATGCCAGGTACAATTGGCCCAACTGAACACTGGTACACCGAGATCAGTTGGATAGAGGCAGGTACATTTATAGGCTTTGGTGGCTTGTTCACCTTCCTGGCAATGACAGCTTTAACCAAGTTCAAGGCGTTGGCTCCTAAAAAGCACCCGTTCTTGTCGGAAAGCTTACACCTACACATATAATATTATTACATTTGCACCAAAATACGGAATACCAAACAGCATACTAAAATGGGATTCAGAAAATTAATAAATTCTAAAAAATTACTATCGTTCTTCGCGGCGTTCATGCTTTTGGGCACGAACCTGTTGATGGCGCAAACCGAAGCCGGCGGTACAGCTGCAGGCCAGGCGGAAGCTCCAAAGGTTGACTGGACAGGGGTTGCATACTATGTGCTTATATTTTTCCTGATCTGTTTAGGTATTGCTATTGTTGGCAAAATCCTTAAAGTGTATGACCTAACCCTGAAAATGCAGGGTAAAAAAGGTTTGAAATGGAATAATGTAATGGGAATCATCTGTCTCATTTTCCTTATCCTTGGTCTTTATGGTTCCTACTGGTCGTTTACCGAACAGGGAAGCATGACCTTGCCGGAAGCAGCTTCGCAACACGGTGTTAAAATTGATGAGATGTTTACCGTCACTACAATTTTAACGATGATAGTGTTTTTCATCACCCAGATCTTGCTGTTTACTTTCCTGTTCAGGTACCGTTATTCTGAAAAACGCCGCGCGCACTTCCTGCCGCATAATAATACCATCGAGAAAATTTGGACCATTATCCCAGCTGTTGTTTTAACAATCCTGGTAGTGTTCGGTTTCTTTACATGGCAAAAAATTATGAACAGCGAAAACGTTGATGGCGATATCAATATCGATGTAACCGGTCATCAGTTTGCATGGGAACTTCGTTACCCTGGTAAAGATGGTAAATTAGGTCCTAAAGATTTCCGTTTGGTAAGCGCCAATAATAACCTGGGCGTAAACTTCAAAAAGAAAAGCAGCTTTGACGATTTAAAGGTTGATACCATGTACCTACCTGTTAATAAATCTATCAGGCTTAACATTTTGGCTCAAGACGTGATCCATAGCGTTTACATCCCTTACTTCAGGGTACAGTTGAACGCGGTTCCTGGCTTACCAACCTACTTTAAATTTGTACCTACTATTACTACCGCGCAAATGCGTACAAAATTGGATGATCCTAAGTTCGAATACATCCTTTTATGTAACAAGATATGCGGTGGCGGTCACTACAACATGCAAAAAGTTGTGCGTGTAGTTTCTGAAGCCGAATATCAATCATGGTTGTCAAGGCAAAAACCTTACCTCAATGATGCTTTAAAGAAAGAGTTGAACTTCGCTTCGGCCAATGAGCCGCAAAGTAATGTTTCAGCAAATAGGTTAGCGGTAAATAATTAATTAAGATAAGAAAGAGAGATATGTCAACATTAGCAGTTCACGACCACGAAGTAGCCCATCACGACGACCACGGTCACGAACATCACCATGACCAATCATTCCTGTCTAAATACGTATTTAGCATGGACCACAAGATGATTGCCAAGCAATTCCTGATAACAGGTATTACTATGGCGGTTATCGCGATGATATTATCGATACTATTCAGGATCCAGCTTGCTTACCCTGAAAAAACATTCCCACTTTTAACAACATTATTAGGTCGTTTTGCTCCTAACGGACGTATCAGCCCTGATTTTTATCTTGCATTGGTTACCATTCACGGTACCATCATGGTATTCTTTGTATTAACTGCAGGTTTGAGTGGTACTTTTGCCAACTTGCTTATCCCATTGCAGGTAGGTGCACGTGACATGGCTTCGCCATTCATGAACATGCTTTCGTACTGGTTATTCTTTTTGGCCAGTGTTATCATGTTATCATCATTCTTTGTACAAAAAGGCCCGGCCAGTGGTGGTTGGACAATATATCCCCCATTATCTGCATTGCCTAAAGCTATGCCAGGTTCTGGTGAAGGTATGACCTTGTGGTTGATCAGTATGGTATTGTTTGTTGCATCATCATTAATGGGTGGTATCAACTACGTAAGTACTGTATTAAACATGCGTACAAAAGGTATGGACCTTTGGAAAATGCCTTTAACTATCTGGGCATTGTTCTTAACCGCTATATTAGGTATCCTTGCTTTCCCTGTATTAGTTGCCGGTGTGGTATTGTTGATATTTGACCGTAGCGTTGGTACAAGCTTCTACTTATCTGATATCGTATTGAACGGTGTACAACAACCGTTTGAAGGTGGTAGCCCGATCTTATTCCAGCACTTATTCTGGTTCCTTGGTCACCCGGAAGTATATATCGTAATTATGCCTGCGATGGGTATCTCATCAGAGGTAATGTCGGTAAACTCGCGTAAACCTATCTTCGGTTACCACGCGATGGTTTACTCACTGATCGGTATCACAGTATTATCGTTCATCGTATGGGGACACCACATGTTTGTTACTGGCATGAACCCATTCTTGGGTGGTGTATTCATGATCACTACGTTGATCATTGCGGTACCATCGGCGGTAAAAACATTTAACTGGTTAGCTACATTATGGCGCGGTAACATCAGGTTTACACCTGCTATGTTGTTCGCTATCGGTATGGTTTCGTTTTTTATCTCTGGTGGTTTAACAGGTATCTTCCTGGGTAACGCTACTTTGGATATCAATTTACACGATACTTATTTCGTAGTTGCCCACTTCCACTTAGTAATGGGTTCGGCAGCGATATTTGGTATGCTTGCAGGTGTTTACCACTGGTTTCCTAAAATGTTCGGCCGTATGATGGACGAGAAATTAGGTTACCTGCACTTTTGGTTAACATTTATCTGTGCTTACCTGGTATTCTTCCCAATGCACTTTATGGGCTTGGACGGTGTACCTCGTCGTTACTATGCATTCACCGAGTTTGCTTCAATGCAAAAATGGTTAACCATCAATACATTCGTTACATGGGCAGCTATCATCGCGGCGTTGAGCCAGTTTGGTTTCCTTTATAACTTCTTTGTATCGATGTTTAGAGGTGCTAAAGCTACTCAGAACCCATGGGAGTCAAACACCTTGGAGTGGACTACTCCGGTAGAACATTTACACGGCAACTGGCCAGGCGAGATCCCAACTGTTTACCGTTGGCCATATGATTACAGCAAGCCAGGGGCAGAAGAGGATTATATCCCGCAAACAGTGCCTTATTCTCAAACCATGAGCTCAAACCTTCCGCACGATTTTGAAGATAATCCTGCAGGTTTGGAAGCATTGAATAAGTACACAAGTACACTGAAAGCAAACGAACAAGTTAAATAGATTTAATACTATAATCTGATCTTTTAGGGTACCCGGTTAAGTCCTGAGTCGGAAGTTTTAGGTCCTGAGTTTATAATACTTTGAACTTAAAACTTAGAACTTCCGACTTGGCAAGGTGCCCTAAATTTTTAGAAATATTTAGATGAGCACAGCCGCACAAAATAGGTTTCAGAAAGTCAATCTTGCTACAATTATTGTACTTTTTGTTTTGATACTTGCCGGTGGTGTTGTACGTAGTTCAGGATCAGGTATGGGCTGTCCTGATTGGCCAAAATGTTTTGGAAGGTATATTCCTCCAACTGATATCAGCGAACTACCGAAGGATTACAAACAAAAATATGTAGCCAAGCGGATTGAGAAGAACCAACGTTTTGCTAAAACACTGGATGTATTTGGTTACAGCGACCTTGCAAAACGCATTCGCGAAGACAGGTCGATCCTTGTTCCGGAAGAGTTTAACGCAAGCAAAACCTGGACAGAATATGTTAACCGTTTGGTAGGCGTTTTATCTGGTTTCTTCCTGTTGGCATCATTAGTTTGTTCTTTCAGCTATTGGAAAACAGATAAACGTATTGCTGTACTGAGTTTTTTTAATCTCATATTGGTAGGTTTTCAGGCTTGGTTAGGTTCTATAGTTGTATCAACAAATTTGGTTGCCTGGATAGTTACCGTACACATGCTGCTTGCCCTGGCTATATTGGCTATATGTATTTATACCTATCATGCAGCGCGTATATCCGGTAAACACACAGGTAGTGCTAAGCCTTTGGTATTTATAGTAACTTTTGCGGCGCTTGTTATTAGCACTATGCAAATAGCTTTCGGTACTGAAGTCCGTGAAAAGATAGACGCGGTTGCCAACCATTTTCAGGGAGGTTATCGTGATAGTTGGGTTGCTAATGCAGGAGAGATATTTCAGCAGCACAGGGATATCGCCATTATAGTTTTGATATTGAACGTAGCTTTGTTTGCATTGATCAGGAAAAGTTTTAATCGTCACTCTACACAACAGCAGTTGATGAGCTTTACATTTTTGATCATCACTTTACAGATCGTTACCGGCATATTACTATCCTATATGGCATTACCTCCGGTGGCACAAGCATCGCACATTGTGCTGGCCAGTTTATTGTTCGGTGCTCAGTTTTATTTGCTTTTGAATTTATTTCAGGGTGTTAAAGGTAGGGAGGTAAGCAAATGAAATGGGCTGATTTTTCAAAACTAATAAAAACGAGGCTTACCTTTTTGGTAGTGTTCTCGGCATCAATATCGTTTTTAATAGGTAGTAGGGCCAATGGCCACGTTATCTGGATTGATTGGGTTAAGTTGATCATCGGTGGTTTCCTGGTTACCGCAGCTGCCAATTCGTTTAACGAGATCATCGAAAAGGATCTTGATAAACTGATGAAGCGTACCATGGATCGTCCTATTCCTTCGGGAAAAATGACAACCGGACAAGCGCTTGTATTAGGTTTAGGAATGGGAATGGCTGGTACTTACCTGTTAGGAAGCTTAAACTTATTGACAGGATTACTATCGGTGTTCTCGATATTGTTATATGCTTTTGCTTATACACCGCTGAAACGTAAATCGCCGATAGCGGTTTTTGTTGGAGCTATACCAGGTGCTTTACCACCGCTTATCGGGTATGTGGCAGCACAGGTGCACGGTAGGATTGATGAGATAGCGATAATATTGTTCAGCATCCAGTTCATTTGGCAGTTTGTCCATTTTTGGGCCATTGCATGGGTATTGGATGATGATTATAAATTGGCTGGTTTCAGGTTATTACCATCGGGAAAAAGAGATTTAACCAGCGCGGTAATTACCTTTATATTTGCCATTGTGATGGTGCCGGTAAGTTTATTGCCAACTATTTACGGTTACGGCGGTTATTGGGTAGGTGGCGTATCATTGATATGCAGCCTGATCTTTTTATACCAGGCATTTATGTTATTACGTACACGTGAAATCCCCGAGGCACGTAAATTAATGTTCGGCTCGTTTTTTTACCTGCCGGTAGTTCAGATAATGTTTTTAGTGAATTTTGTAGTTAAGTGAGATGATGGCAAGGATTGAACAAGATAACGACAGGCTTAACCTTGGTGCCAAAAAGTTTAACATGTGGATCTTCATATTCACATCGTTTATGCTTTTTGCTGCGCTTACCAGTGGTTTTATCGTTTACAGCGGAGGCAGCGGCCATGGCTTAAACGTGATCTTGCCGGGCTCGTTTTTATATAGCACCGTTGTTATTGCTTTAAGCAGCGTTAGTTTATTTTTAGCATCGAGGGCAGCAAAGCAATCACAGTTTGATAAACAAAAATTGTATTTGTGGATCACCCTGGGTTTAGGCTTGGCGTTTTTCGCGCTACAGGTTTATGCCTGTTATGTGCTAACGTTCAAAATGGGGATCTATTTTGTTGATCCTAACGCATCCCGTTCTTTTGTTTATGTTTTTGTAGGCGCGCATTTATTGCACATTTTAGCGGCCGTGTTATTGCTAATAAATACACTTATAGGTACATACCGTAATATCCCCCAATTTAAGAACATGTTTAAGATGGAGTTTACCTCCATTTTCTGGCATTTTCTCGATATTATATGGATTTATCTGTATGTTTTTTTACTTTTGAATCATAATTAATACACCCATAGATTAGTACAGATGAGTACAACAGTTTCACAAATTGACGAAGTAAAAACTTCGCCCTGGTCGGGAGGAAGATCCCCGTTCAACGTGGAGTACGGAAAAATAATGATGTGGTTTTTCCTCCTTTCGGATGCATTTACCTTTTCATCGTTATTGATAGCTTATGGCGCACTACGTTTTAGTGCTGATGTATGGCCGGCTGCAGATAAAGTTTTCCAATCAGTACCCGGATTAATTGATCATGGGGCCCCTTTGGTTTTCGTAGGTTTAATGACCTTTATCCTGATCTTAAGTTCGGTAACTATGGTACTTGCGGTTGAAGCAGGACACCGTAACGCCAAAAAAGAAGTTTTAGGATGGATGATAGCTACCGTTATAGGTGGTTTTATGTTCCTAGGTTGCCAGGCTTTAGAATGGGGACACTTACACCACGAAGGTTTTTGGTGGGGTAGCGTGCCGCCTGCTGAGGAACTGAAACATTTGTTTACCGGTGGTAAAGAAGCAGTTCAGCATATGACTTCGCAGGAGTTTGCTAACTTGTTCTTCACTATCACAGGTTTCCACGGTTTCCACGTATTTACAGGTGTTATTATCAACATCATCATTACTGTTAACGTATTGAAGGGTACATATGAAAAACGCGGTAGCTATTTAATGGTTGAAAAAGTTGGTTTGTACTGGCACTTTGTAGACCTTGTTTGGGTATTCGTATTTACATTCTTTTACTTAGTTTAAAAAACATTTACATATGTCATCAGCAGAATCTCACGAAGTTCACCACGATGGTGAGCACGAATCAATGAGCAAAAAGCGTATCTGGCAGGTTGCTGGTATCTTAACGCTTATTACTTGTGTTGAGTTTATCATAGCGCTTGCAATTATTCCAAGCCATCCTAACTTGTTGAAATTTGCAAACCCGGTTTATATCGTTTTAACATTGCTTAAAGCGTTTTATATCGTTGCGTACTTTATGCACTTGAAGTTTGAAAAAATGGGTTTGATCCTTTCATTGGTTATTCCCATCATATTCATAATAGGTTTGATCCTGGTACTTACTAACGAAAGCCACCACTGGGTTGACCTGCGCCCTGCGTTCTAATGAACAAGGCTGCAATAGGAAAAAAAATAGCGATCCTGGTGCTCATATTAGCAGTACCAGGATTTTTATATTATTTACTTACCGCTAAGGGTAAAAACAGGTACAAACCGCTGGCTGTTTTCGGCCCTAAAGTGGTTGCCAAAACCGGCCACAAGGTGCATGGCGAGTATATCCCCGATACTATTTACCATACCCTTCCTGATGTTAAGCTTACCGATCAAAACGGTAAAGCGGTAACCCTCGAAACCGTTAAAGGCAAGATCTTCGTAATAAACTTTTTTTATACCGGTTGCCCTACAGTTTGCCAAACCATCAATAAAAACATGAGCTGGCTTGTGGGCACCTATTATAAAAATAAGATGGTGTACTTTTTAACCATTACGGTTGATCCGGAACACGATACCCGCGATGTGTTAAACAAATATCTGCAAACTTTTAAACCCGAATCAGACCGCTGGCTGATGTGCAACGGCGATACCTCTGCTGTTTATAACTTTGCCCGCAAAGGTTTGTTTGTCAATGCCGCCAAAGCTGGCAGTGATTTTATCTACAGCGATAACTTTGTACTGATAGATCAGGAACACCGCATCCGCGGATATTACCGTGCGGCTGTAACCAGCGAGGTTAACCGCCTAAACGACGAGATAAAGGTGTTAATAGCCGAAGAGTTGCGTAAAATAGATAAGCCCCTTTATTAATTGATCATGAGCGATAAATTTATAATCCGCTTTGTTGCGGGTGTTACCATATTTGTAATTGCGGTGGTTGTTTTGTTGAACAGGCACCTTATTCCCGGCCCTGCAGTAGCCCCGGCGTTTACGCCTTACCTGCCAATGCTTAATGCGGTGTTAAACGGTACCTGTACCATATTGCTGCTTGCATCGCTTTACTACATTAAACAAGGAAATGTTACGGTGCACAAGCGCCTTAACATCCTTACGTTTTGCTTGTCGTCGCTTTTCCTGGTGTCGTATATTCTTTTTCATTACCTGATGCGTAATGAGATCTTTTATGGTGATATCAATGGTGATGGGCAGTTATCAGAGGCAGAGAAAGCTTCGGCCGGATTTTTACGTCCGTTATATCTTGCCATTTTAACTCCCCATATTATACTTGCCGCGGCCGTTTTACCGTTAATATTATTGAGTTTTTACCGCGGCTTACAAATGCAGGTTGAAAAACACCGCAAGCTGGTGCGTTGGGCATTCCCTATCTGGCTGTATGTTACAGCAAGTGGGGTTGTGGTTTACCTGATGATCCGCCCGTATTATCATTTTTAATTTATAATTGGTTAACTTTGTGATTATGAAAAACGGCTTTAAAATTATCCTTTTTGTATTGGCTTTTGGTTTAATGCTGATTGCCCGTGTACCGGCCAACGCGCAGTGCGCGCAATGTGCCGCCCAGGTTGAAACCAGCACGCAGGCAGGAAGCACCAAAGCAAATGGCTTAAACAACGGTATCCTGGTTTTATTAGCCGCTCCATACCTTGCAGTAGCTATAGGCGGTTATGTTTGGTACAAAAACTATCGCCGTAAAGATGTAAAGCTGGATATGCGTACCGAAAAGCTTAATCTTAATTAAAAAAATATACCAATGCCGGTTGAGATGATCACCGGCATTGTCATTTTAAAACTTCTCTTCCCATGTCTGAAACCCCCAAGTCATGGGCAATGCTTAAATGTAAATGCCCCCGTTGCCGTAGGGGCGATATGTTTCAGGGCGGCCCTTATAGTTTCAACAATAAAATTAATCTTAACTGCCCCCGTTGCAACCTATTCTTTGAGATAGAACCCGGTTACTTTTACGCGGCCATGTACGTGAGTTATGCACTTAACGTAGGCGAGGCTATCGGGATTGCCATGCTTACCTACCTGGTTACACATAATGACGATTCGCCCTGGTTGTATTTGGCCACGATAATTTTAGGCTGCCTTTTACTCGCTCCTATAAATTTCAGATATTCGCGTGTTATTTTGTTATATTGGTTATCGCCCAAAATACACTACCAATCCTATTTAGATACTGATGATATACCAGGAAAGTCTTGATTTTTTAAAGGATCTCGCCGAAAATAATAACCGCGAATGGTTTGCCCTCCACAAGGAACGCTACGAAAAAGCCCGCGAAAATGTAGTTGACTTTACAGCCAAGGTACTTGATGGCGTACGCAAGATAGAAGCCGGGATGGACGAAAACCTTGACGCGAAGAAATGTGTAATGCGTATTTACCGGGATATCCGTTTCCGTAAAGATAAAACCCCATATAAAAACAACTTCGGTGTAAGTTTCCCGACAACCGGCACAAAGGGGGGCGGTGTTGAATATTACTTTCACATCCAACCTGGCAACTCATTTATTGGCGGCGGCTACTGGATGCCCGAGGCCCCGCATCTGAAGGCCATCCGCCAGGAAATTGACTATAACGCGGCCGATCTTAAAAAGATCATCGATGATAAGGGGTTTATTAAGCTTTTTGGCAGTTTCAGGAGCCAGGAGCAATTAAAATCGTTACCTAAAGGCTACGAGCCGGATAATGAAAATCTCGACCTGATAAAGCTTAAAAGCTTTGTAGCTTGGCATAAACTGGATGATAAGGAATTGACCAAAGCCGGTGCCGAAAAACTGATCATCGATATCTGTAGTCGCATACATCCATTGAATGTTTTTTTAAATAACGCTCTTGCGTAATCATAAACAAACCCCTAATTACAATGAAAATTAAATATGCTTTATTAGTGCTTGTGGTATGTTTAACAACATACTCCTGCAAGATCATGTCGCCCAAAGCCTACAAAAACCTTGTTGCTGAGCGCGATTCATTGGCAAACCGTACTACCACTTTAGAAGGACAGCTTGCCCAGCTGCAATCGGACACTGCCCGTCTGCATCGCCAGCTTGCCGATCTGCGCAGCAATAATAGTGTGCTGAACAGTAACCTCGATGCAACCTCGTCAAAAGCAAACGAACTGGCCTCGCAAGCTGCAAGGCTTGAAGCCGACCTGAAAAAACGCGAAGCCCGCTTAAAAGAAGTTGAAGATATACTCAAAAAACGCGATGAGGCTACTAACGCGTTGAAGGATAAACTACAGAAAGCATTGTTAGGCTTCCAGCAAAGTGGTTTAACAGTTGATATCAGGAACGGTAAAGTTTATGTTTCTTTAGCCGATAAGCTGCTCTTCCCATCAGGCAGTATCATTATTGATGAAAAAGGTAAAGCGGCCCTTAAACAATTAGCTGTAGTGGTAAATAAAGAACCGGATATTAACATGGCAGTTGAAGGCCATACCGATGATAAAAAGGTGAAAAACCTTGGCCAGATCAAAGACAACTGGGACTTGAGCGTACTACGCGCTACATCGGTAACCCGTTACCTTACCGAAACCGAAGGCGTTGATCCGAAAAGGCTGACCGCCACAGGTAAAAGCGAGTTCCAGCCGATAGATGCTACCGGCACAGATGAAGCAAGGGCTAAGAATAGGAGGATTGAAATTGTGCTTACGCCGAAGCTTGATGAGTTATATAATTTGATCACAACTAAATAAAAAGAAAAGGCTTCCGGGATTCCGGGAGCCTTTTCAGTTATTTATCCGCTTATCCCCCAACGTCATTGCGAGGTACGAAGCAATCGCGAACTGTACAGGGCGGATTTGCATTGCCCCTCTGCTTCCGTGCGATTGCTTCGTACCTACCCATGACAAGTTTAAAAAAGGGTGTCATGCTGAGCGTGTCGAAGCATGGTGGGCTGGCCTCTGCGCGCGACCCTTCGACAAGCTCAGGGTGACAGGCTGACCCGCCTAATGTCATATAATCCTTCAGAGGCGACCGCTTTTACTTACTCGCAATGACGTGATAGGTGATGCAATAATATTGGGGAAGGAGCTTACTCAACCTCTTCCATCAAAGTATTAAACATTACAAATTTTTCGGCAAAGCGTTCCTGGTGGATAGCCTGGAATTTGTGCAGGTGGTTCATATAAAACTGCTGAAAATGATCGATGGTATCGGCATTATACTGAATGCAGTAAGTAACGCCCTCATTAGGCGAATCGATCACCGTAAGCATTTTATACGAAGCAAAAAGTCCTGTGGCCATTATAGCCGGGATATGAACAGTTTTAATATAGTTAAGCCATTCATCATGAATGCTTTCGTCAATTATTATGGTATCGTTGTATACAATCATTTTCAAAAATAATCATTTTCCGTTAGTCATTGAGTCATTAGGTCATTGTGTCATTTTTTTGAATGATGAAGAATAATTGCCAGATGCTAAGCAATGACTTAATGACTCAATGAAACAATGACTACGCAGGTTTATCTCCCCTCAGCAACCTGAAGCGCTTACGGGCTTCGTTTATCCAGAGGCTGCCGGGATAATCACTTATAATTTTTTGGTAGTAGGTTTTGGCGGTAGCTTTATCGTCGAGGCGGTTTTCGTAGATATCGCCCAACATAAAAACAGCGTCATCGGCCCATAGGTCGGCAGGGTGTGTTTCCAATATCTTTTTTAATAAGGGCACAGCACCCTGGTAATCCTTTTGCTGGATGAGGATGCGTGATTTCGACATCAGGATATCATCCTCCAAACTATTGTTCGGGAATTTTTTGCCGATGCTATCCAGCACCATAACTGCCTTATTAGTATTTTGAGCGAAGATCTGCAGATCGGCACGGGCATACATTTTCAAAGCGGCCCCTGTGCTATCGGCTGCAAGATTATCTTGAATCAGCAATAGCAGGTTAAGGGCATCGTTAGCTATCAATTGCGAGGTAGCTGCTTTCAATACATCCAACTGACCTTTGGCCCAGGTAAAATCACCAGTGTAATAAGCCAGTTTAGCATTCCTGAAAACGGCATCCTGACCAATGGCGGTAGCCGGAAAATCTTTTTCAACCTGGCTGTACAGCAGGGTAGCCTCCCAGGGCTGGTTATTAAGCAGGTAAATATCACCGAGATCAAGCTTACAATCCGCCAGTAGGGCGGGGCGGATTCCTGCTATTTGGGTAGCCTCTTCCAATAACTTTTGGGCATCGGCAAATTTATGCAGCTTAAAAGCCTCCAGGTTAGCCAGCTTTTGCATGGCAAAGGCGGTGCTGGCATTGCGGCCAAACTCTGTTAGCAGGTCTGCATAATCCTTTTCAAGCCCGAGCAGATCCTCCTGTTGATATTTACCCGACGTGATCTTGAGGTTTTTTGTATTGATCAGCTCAATTTTTGAGGGGATATATAGCTGTGATGTTTGCCCTTTGGTAATGATATATTCATAGCCACGGATAGCCTCATCATAAGCCTCGTTCTGGATAAAGGTGCGGCACAGCTCATAAATACTATTGCCATCATCATTTTGCCTGCGATTTAAAGCTAAAGCCTGGTTAAGCGCTAACCCAAACTCTTTTTGCTGCAGGTATTGCCAGGTAAGCAGATCCGCATAAATGGTTTGCTGCGGATCTTTCTGAATCCGCTTTAACAGCGCAAATTTCAGCATATCATAATCGGCGTTCCCTTCGTATAAATTTGAAAAGGCGTTTTCGGCCTGGTTTATGAAATTAGGGTTTTGAGGCAAAAAGTTGAGATACTCTTCGGTCAGGGATGCTTTATCGCGCTTGTAACGGTATAGGTTGATCAGTTCGTAAGCAAAAGCATTATCGTTTTTGAGCAACTTACGGCCTTGCAAAAAGATCTTGATAGCGTAATCAATATTGGAGTTTTGATAAAACTGCGATGCCAGCGCCGAGATTTCGCCCTGATCGGCAGGGAGGCTTTTAAGCAGGTCATCATAAATAGCATCCGCCTTGGTCATGTTACCCTGTTGGGTGTAAATGTTGCCTAACATAATGGCGTACTGATGATCCTCCGGATGGCGGCGCTGAAGCTTTTTGGTGATGCTTTCGGCATCGTCAAATTTTTTAAGATTTAACAGGGCGTTTACATAACTGCTATAATAGGTTTCGTTGTTTTGCTTGTACAGCTTTTGGAAAATCTCAAGCGCTTTTTGCGGCTCGCCATTGGCACTGTATTGCCTGGCCAAAGCCAACTCATTGTCCTGCGCCAACGTGCGGGCACTAAAGCATAAAATGAAAATAATAACAGTATATAAAACCCTCATCTGCTCAAAAATAGTCAATAAAAGGTATTGATTACCTACGCGATAGTATTATTTATATAACGGAATATCAGGGTAAAATTGTAGTGACATCTTGATAACATCGAACTTATTTATCTAATTTGACACCACTAATAAATAGGGTACTTGTAATATGTTAAGCCGCACCAGGTTTTTTCTTCTCGTGAGCACTATCATCGCCATTTTTTCCTGCAATGGAAATAAGGTGAAGCGCATCCCTATTATCGATTTTTTTAAAACACCCGAAAGAAGTACTTATAAGATCTCGCCCGATGGTAATTATGTATCGTACCTGAAGCCCTATAAGGATAAGCAAAACATTTTTATACAATCGTTGGCTGATGGTAAGGAGCATATGGCTACTTCGTTTAACGATTACTCGGTTAGGGGCGATTATTTTTGGACATACGCCAATCAGCTTGTTTTTTCGCAGGATATTATCGCTACCGATTCGGTAAAAATGTACGCGCTTGATGTGGCCTCAAACCAAACGCGCACCATTTTGTCGCTCGGAAATGTGAAGATTGGCCTGGTGAACCGCAACAGGCAACAACCGGATATCATCACCATAAAAACGAACGAACGTGACCCCGCCAACTTTGATGTTTATCGCCTTAATATAAAAACAGGCGAGATGAAAACCTACCTGCTTAACCCCGGTAATATTACCGACTGGTTTGCTGATGCTGATGGCAGGATCAGGCTGGAAAGGGCATCCGACGGGGTAAACGAAACTATCCTGTTTCGCCCGGATGAGAACGCGCCGTTTAAACCCATCATCGAAAATAATTTTAAGAACAACGTAAGGCCGATAGCCTTCACCGGTGTTAAAAACCTTTTTTACGCACTATCAAATGTTAACCGCGATAAAACGGCCCTTGTTGAGATCAACGCGGAAGACGGTAAAGAACAGCGCACTATTTTTAGCTGCGACATGGCAGATATTGCCTGGGTTGATTATTCGAAAAACAAACATCGCATTGAGTACGCAGCCTGGGATGAGGCCATGCCCCGCAAACATTTCCTGGCTCCTGACATTGAGCAGGTATATAACACCATACAGCAACAACTGAAAGGGAACCAGATAAGGGTAGTTGATCGCGATAGTTCTGAAAACAAATTCATTGTAAATACTTTTACCGACCGTAACCCGGGATCGTTTTATTTGTATGAAAAAACTACCGGCAAGCTAAGTAAGCTGGCGGATGTGAATCCTGCCTTGTCGCCCAGTGACTTGTGTGATATGAAACCTATATCATACCAAGCCCGCGACGGCTTGCTGATAAATGGCTATTTAACACTTCCCCATGGCGATAAAAAAGACAACTTTCCGGTTGTTGTAATGCCGCATGATGGCCCGTGGGCGCGTGATTCGTGGGGGTATGACGAGCAGGTGCAGTTTTTGGCTAACCGAGGTTATGCTGTTTTCCAGGTTAACTACCGTGGTTCTACAGGTTACGGTAAGGCTTTTCGTAGTGCGGGTTATAAACAAGTAGGCGGAAAGATACAGGATGACATTACAGATGGTGTACATTGGCTGATTGATACCAAAGTAGCCGACCCTAAAAAGATAGCCATTTTTGGCGGTCGTTTCGGTGGCTTCTCTGCGTTGTATGGCGTATCGTTCCACCCGGAATTATATAATTGTGCGGTGGTACAATACGGGCTGATCAACTTTTTTACTTACATTAAAGATGCCCCGCCGTTTGTTAAACCATATTTAAAAATGACCTACGAAATGGTGGGCAATCCCGAAACGGATGCCGATCAGCTTAGGGCTATTTCGCCGGTTTTTCATACCGATAAAATTAAGGTACCTTTAATTATTTTCCAGGGGGCTAAAGATCAGCGGGCAAACATTAGCGAGCTTAACCAGTTTGTACGCGAGCTGCGCAAACGGAATGTCGATGTGAAATACTTTTTAAAACCTAACGAAAGGGCTTACTTCAGGAGCGAACATAACCGTATGGAGATGTACACTGAAATTGAGAAGTTTTTAGATAAAAATATGCGGGTTAAACCATAAGCCGCTACTATGGCAGTACAGAAAAACGCTTACCGGCAAAATCGTTCATTGATCATTGTGTTTTTGGTGTTTATTTCCATAACATTTGTGGTGGCGCTTTTTATATCCTATAATTTAACTGCCAAATATGTAGAGAACGAGTTCGCATCCAAAAAGATAGAGGTATTGGAGCAAACCGTTAAACCTTACAATGATTTTTTCCAAAATAAAATTCCCGAAATAACCTCATACCAGGGCTTCCTGGATTCGGCCTCGGCCGGAAAATATGCAGCCACGGTTTTTAGCGATTTCGGCTTTGTACGTCGTATCATTTTTTACGATGCGCGGATAGGTGGCAAAGAAGGCCTGACTGTAAACCGGAACAATTTGAGTATATCTGCCCAGGCAATTTACCAGTATTGGAATGTAAAAGGAGTAGTTAAAGGCTCAAGGCAACGCAATGCCACGAACGAGGACGATTTTAGGGAAATGGCAGTAAAGCTGAGCAATTACGTGGCTTTTTCAGATACCTCAAAAATATCCACCCAGGACGAATTGTTTAAAGCTTTTTGGGATGTAAAACCCGACAAGATCAGTTATACCAACATATTGCGACGGGAAGATGTACGTATTTATCGCGATCTGCAATTGCAGGGCAATAGCCGGGGTGCTTCCTATAAACAAAACATGATGACTTTTTACCTTGATCCTTATTTGATGAAGGTAAAAAACACGCATCCCGAGTTGTACCAAAACGTAACCATTACACCGGTTGTATATGACCCCATAGATAGCGAGGGCGATAAGCTGATCACCGAGGTCGCATTCCCTGGGGCTTTTTCTGATTACAAATTGTTTTTCAGTTCGGCGCAGGGGTATCTTACTGCCGAGATCAACCGCAGGTTTATGCCGATAGGGGCCGTGGTATTACTCATGACAGGTATTTTAATGCTGATAGGCTGGCTTATTTACCGCAACCTGAATGTGAATATCAAACTGTTTAAACTCCAGTACGATTTTATCAACAACTTTACCCACGAGTTTAAAACGCCGGTAAGCGTTATAAAAATAGCAGGCTCCAACCTGAAAGGTGATGGTGAACTGACCGAACGGCAGCGTCGTCACTACGGCAAGATCCTGGATGAAGAGGCCGATAAGCTGAACGAGTTGATGAACAAACTGCTCTCCTTTACACAACTCGAAAATAAATCCATCACCCTAAAAAAAGAAGAGATAGTACTGGAAAGTTTTGTTGGCAGGTACATTGAAACTTTTAAAATTAAATACCCTAATTTTAAATTGCTTTATAAAGTTACCGGTGTGCAAACTTTTTACACCGATCCGGTATTATTAGGGAGCGTGTTTCAAAATCTGATAGAAAACGCGTATAAATATTCGCATCCGCAACAGAAAGAGCTGTTCATCAATATTTCACAAGAAAAGCGCAATATTGTATTTTCATTTGCTGATAAGGGGATAGGGATACCCAAAAATGAGTTGGGTAATGTTTTTAAAAAGTTTTACAGGATAGAGAACCAATATAATCAAAACGGGAGCGTTGGCCTGGGTTTGGCATTTTGTAAAGAACTGGTTAATTTTATGAGCGGAGATATTACCGTACACAGTAAGGTTAACGAAGGCTCGGAATTTATAGTTACGCTTCCATACGAAAATTAAGATATGAACAAAGAAATTAAAATTGCGCTGGTTGAAGATGACGAAAACCTGCGTTTCCTGGTTGCCGAACGCTTACAATCGGAAGGTTACAAGGTATTGGAAGCCGATAACGGTAACGACGCCGAAACCATTATATTGGACGAGCAACCCGATATTGTACTGTTAGACTGGATGCTGCCAGGCAAACCAGGCTCGGAAGTTTGCGGTAACATCCGCGAAAAAGGTTTTGACAAGCTCATCATCATGATGACCGCCAAAGCCCAGGATGTTGACAAGATAGAAGCCTACAACTTCGGCGTATCCGATTATATCACCAAGCCATACAATATGGATGTACTGGTAGCATTGATAGAAAACAAGATCAAATTTTCGTTAAACAGCGAAAAACCCGAATCGTACAAATTTGCCAACATGGAGCACCTGCCTAACACGCACCTGCTTATCCGTGATGGACGTAAAATAGAACTCACCATCCTCGAAAACAGGATCCTGCTTTACTTCCTCAAAAACAAAAACAAGGTAATAAACCGCGAAGAACTAATGATGGAAGTTTGGGGCTACAATGCCGATGTAAATACCCGGACACTGGATATGCATATTGTACGCCTGCGTAAAAAAATTGAAACTAATGCCGATTCACCGCAGTATTTACAAACTGTTAGGGGGATTGGGTATAAGTTTGTTTATAATCAGTAGTTTTTCAGTTTGCAGTTTTGAGTATGCAGTTGGCAGCGGCTTGAAACATGCTTACCACCACGTCATTGCGAGGTACGAAGCAATCGAACGGAAGCAAAACGGCTATGGTTATACAAGCAGTAAAGACTTACGAAGTTTCCAAAACTTCGTAAGTCTGAAAGTTTTACCTTATCGTAATTGATTTCTGATCACTATTAATATACGTAAACCTCGTACGGCTTATTTGAATCTAAAGCTTTCTGAAGAAACTCTCTATAAAGAGTCACTATATGACTACAATAGCCGACGTCGCCTTTTAGAAATTCTTCTTCTCCATAACTAACGCCAATGGTTGCGGAAATATCAGTGGTGAGATCAAATAATTCAAGGAATTTCCTTTCCCCTCCATATTTAGTTAGCAAACCTACAGGCTCGTTATTAAGCGCTGAGATTAGTTCAGCGTCAATGAAATTGATAGCAAGTTCAAGATTATTTAAATCGAAATGGCAAGTGTTATCTTCTGTGTCAATATCCTCTGTTGGAAGACCGTTGCTTAATCTAAAGTCAAATTCACTCAAGGTGGTAGCCAGTAGTGCTTTTGCTTTTTCCTTGTTTAACTCATTTGCATAGTAGATAATCAATAGGTAGACACCAAAGTCCCATCGCCACTGTTCTTCGTCAGTTTCAAAGTAAATATATCTTGTTCTCATGATGTTTAAGGTTAAGTTAGTATTCTAAATTACCTTCTTCGATACACCCTCGCCACAATAAACTCCCCAAAAAAGGTCTTATCCTCAATCACACGATACCCTGCATTATCAAACCGTTGCTCAATAGCCGGTAACCTGCTGGCTTCTATCCCACAAAGCAACCTGAAAAAAACAAACATGCTTTGTAGCATAACATTCTGCCACCAGTGGCCGGTTAGCTGAAAATCGGCATTAAGCCATAAACCGCTGGGTTTAAGCAAGCGATGCAGATGGTTAAAAACCTTATTTACGGTTTCATCCAAAAAGTTATCGAACAAAAAGGGGGTGATCACCACATCAAAACCTTTGGCAAGTTTCACATTTTCAACAGCATTGTTAACAAAAACAACTTCGTTGTTGCCGGTATTTCTTTTTTGGGAAAGGGCAAGCATATTGGCCGAGATCTCGACGTAGGTGATACTTAATCCAGATTGATGTATTTTGGTAAGCTCGTCCAATATCCAACCTGTTCCGCCGCCTGCTATCAGTATTTTGCTGTTTGCGGGTACAAAACGCAGTAAATACACCTGGGCATTTACTAATGCCTTGCCATAAACTAAACGAGAAAGTTTATCGTAAAACCAGGCCGAATTATCGTAATTGGCGGCCATGAGCAATTAGCGAATAAAATATTGGATAGCGTTAAACGCCACGATGATAACGTATTGGAGAATGAGCACGCCATCCATATAGAAGAAATAATAATACTCATCCTTTTGCCAGGCCGATTTAAAGATCAACCAGCCGGTAAGTATTACGGTAAGTGTAAGCGCGAAAAAATCAAGATTAAAACCGTGCTGCCTGAACAGGAACAGTAATACAATATAGCCCGCTAACAAAACCTGGCAAAACAGGTACGCCTTTTTCTCACCCAAAACTACCGGGATGGTTTTTAAGCCTACTTTGCGGTCGTCGAACAGATCGCGGATATCAAAGGGTACCGTAAGTGCTCCGATGAATAAAAAGCGTTTGGCGATGAGTATAGTGGTATCGCGCATGGTAACATCGGTAAGGTGCCTATGCATTGACTCCAGTACCGGGAACAACACGCAGCTCATTGTCCATACCAGGGTTATTAAAAAGGCTTTTAGCCCCGGGATATTGCGGAGTCCGAATTTCTGTTCACCTATTGAAAATAAAGGTAAGCCATAGCCAAGCGATAGAATGCCTAAAAAGATGAGCAGGATCTTTGATTCGGTAGTGATGATAAAAAACAGCGGAACCAGCGAGAGTGTAGAAACAATGGTAAACGTTACCATTAGCCTGTAATGGGCAAAAAACCATCTTACCCGCTTATAAGGTGATGTTTCTGGCTTTGCAGGTTTAGTTACCAGGATGCAGAAATTGTAAATACCAAGGGTTGAGGTAAACAGCAAACCTAAAACAGGGAATACCGGTTTCGATCCGATGAGGTGAAACGTAAGCAAAGCCTGTGCAACGGCACAAAGCGACATGAAAATATTACTGAAGAGCAGAAAATCTAATACAGATTGTAATAATTTCTTCATCGGTAATGATAACAACTTATGGCCTGATGTTTTAAGATACAGGTGGTGATGGATCAGGCCCTGCTTTTAATGTAAATATCGTAATCTCCGGCAATATTCCAACCCTGCCGGTTAAACCAACAAAACCAAAGCCTACGTTTACATATAGTTGTTGCTTGCTTTCCTGATAATGGCCGGCCCATTCGTTATATACATAAGTTATGGGGCTAAGCTGAAAATGCTCGGTACGCACGCCAAATTGCATCCCATGGGTATGCCCGGCAAACATGGCATCTATCTGTGGATACTTGGGCAATACTTCGGCGCGCCAGTGTGATGGATCATGCGATAACAATAATTTTACAGGCAGATCATCCGTGTTTTTGGTGGCCAGGTCCATCCGGCCGTATTTAGGGAAACGGCTGTATTCGCTCCAGTTTTCGATACCTAAAATGCCTATTTCTTCGTTACCAACTTTAAGACGGCGGTTCTCATTAAGCAGTAAATCCCAACCCATATTTTTGTGGGTGGCTATCAGATCCTTGTGGTTTCGCTTTTTATCTACAACAGAACTCCAATCACCATAATCGCCGTAATCATGATTGCCGAGGGTTGAGAATACACCAAGAGGCGCTTTTACCTTGCTGAAAATATCCTGGTAATCGATCATTTCCGAAGCTTCGCCGTTAACAAGGTCGCCTGTAAAAAATATTACATCGGTTTTTTCTCTCAGTAGCATTTCCACACCGCCAAGCACGGCTGTTTTATTGTAGAAGCTGCCCGAGTGGATATCCGAGATCTGGCCTATCCGCAAGCCATCAAAAGCTTTGGGCAGATTAGGCAGGTACATGGTTTGATAAAGTACATGATAATCATACGAACCTTTGGGCATCGCCTTTTTTATAGCAGCCAACGGAACTGCCGCAGCAAGCAGACCGGCTTTTAATAAGAACTCGGAACGAGGGATGGCATCAGCGGACGCGGTTGCAGGAATTTCAGCAGCAGTAGCAATTGTTTGGGTGGTAGCAGGAACTGTTTTCTTTTTAGAGATCAACTTACGCCTTATATCATCGGCAAAAACAAAAAGAATGAAAACTACTTTGCAAATCAACAATAAAAATGTGACTAACAAACATGCGGCACGTACGCCGGTACCGGCAAAAGGTACATATGCCCCCGTTAATAACGCGGCAACAACCAATGCCGAACTTCCCCAATAAAAAATGGCGAATGCTTTTGATTTAAGCAATCGCCATTTTGGGAAAGCGCCGTGTATACCCGTCAGGGTATAACTGTCGACAAGTATTTCAATAATTATCCAAAATAAAAGACTCAGCGCTTTTAGTATCATATTAGCGCTGGTGTTTAGTATCTGTCGTCGTCGAGATCAAGGTCGTCATCATCGGTCTGCAAGTTAAACAAACTGTTAAACATATCCGAAAACGCGAAGCCATTATCAAGGAAACCTTTGTTCAATTGTGAAAACTCCGACAGGCCGTGCAATACAAACTCCATCAGCAATAATTGCTGACTCTCGCCTAAGCGTGGATGAACTTTTTTAACCAGGTCTTTAAGTCCGGCCACTTCTTCCAATGCTTTTTTATACTCCTGCAGTGGCATATCATCAACCAAAGCTAAATTATTGCCATCGCCAAACCAGTTAATGATAGTAGCGTATGGGTTAGGTGCTTTGGCTTTTTTAGCCTTTTCAGGATCAGGGAAGAAGGATAACAGCAAACTTTTAATCGCTTTACCTATCAGAATATTGGCCACTTTGCCTGGTCCCTCCAGTTCACCTTCGTAAACCAGTTCAATTTTACCGGTAATGGCAGGGATAACGCCTAAAAAGTCGGTAATACGCACGAAGGTTGTTTTTTCGTGGTTGATGATCATCCTGCGTTCGGCATTACTGATCAGGTTTTCATAAGCCGAAATAGTTAAACGTGCCGATACGCCCGATTTTTTGTCGATATATTCTGAATTACGTGCTTCAAACGCGATCTGCTCAACCAGGTTTTTCACCAGGCCATCAGCCTCAATAGCTATGCGTTGATCATCGGTTAAAGATGCTTCCTGCTGGGTGATCTTACGCGAGATCTCTACCGAACGTGGGTAGTGGGTAAGGATCTGGCTTTCGATACGGTCTTTAAGCGGCGTAACTATCGAACCACGGTTGGTATAATCTTCAGGGTTTGCGGTAAACACAAACTGGATATCCAATGGTAAACGCAGTTTGAAGCCACGGATCTGGATATCTTTTTCCTGCAAAATATTGAACAGCGATACCTGGATGCGGGCCTGCAGATCGGGCAATTCGTTAATTACAAATATACCGCGGTGCGCACGAGGGATCAATCCGAAGTGGATAACACGTTCGTCCGAATAAGTTAATTTTAATGTAGCGGCTTTAATAGGGTCAACATCGCCAATTAAATCGGCAACGGTAACATCCGGGGTTGCCAGCTTCTCGGTATAACGCTCCGAACGGTGGATCCAGCCGATAGGAGTATCATCACCTTTTTCGGTGATCACACTATGGCCATACCATGATATAGGATTGTATGGATCATCAAACAGATCTGATCCTTCAATATAAGGCACATACTCGTCGAGCAGGTTTACCAGCAAGCGTGCTATACGGGTTTTAGCCTGGCCGCGTAAGCCTAACAATAATATATTATGGCGCGATAAAATGGCGGTTTGCAAATCGGGGATAACAGTATCTTCAAAACCGATAATACCCTCAAAGCCGCCTTCGCGTTTTTTTAGTTGCTCAATAAGGTTAGCACGTAATTCATCTTTAACAGATCGGCTTTTGTAGCCCGTTTGCTTCAATTGGCCGAGAGTTTTTATATCTAATAATTTGCTCATTCGTTTTTATTTGTTGGGGTCTCACAGATTTGCTTGTGATCTCACCGATTTTTTTGTTTTTGTGATTTTTGATGATTGTTATGATTTCACCGATTCGTCAGTATCCAATCTCTAACCACTAACCACTAACCTGTTTTCCTCCCCCTTTAGGGGGCCGGGGGGCCTACCTGACAGTCTTTCTCCTGTTTTTGATGTAATCTTCAAAAATGTATTCACCCAAACCGGTTAGGGAGCTGTAAAAAGCTTTGCCGCCGTTGGTTTCTGTGAATTTACGTACAAACTGCTGCAAGTATGGGTCTTTAGCTATCATAAATGTGGTGATAGGTATTTTTAACCGTTTACATTGGGCAGCCATGTTCAGGGTTTTATTTACCACTTTCCTATCCAGACCTATGCTGTTTTTATAGTACCGGGTGCCTTCTTTTAAGCAGGTAGGCTTACCATCGGTGATCATAAAAATTTGCTTGTTGTGGGTTTTTCTTCTGCGGAGCAGATCGGTTGCCAGTTCCAACCCTGCGTAGGTATTGGTATGGTAGGGACCTACCTGTAAATAAGGCAGATCCTGCAGACTGATTGGCCATGCATCATTACCGAAAACTACAATATCCAAAGTGTCTTTAGGGTATTTGGTGCGGATTAGTTCGGCCAGCGCCATAGCTACTTTTTTGGCTGGGGTTATCCTGTCTTCGCCGTATAGGATCATGGAGTGTGAAATATCGATCATCAGCACGGTTGAAGTAAGGGTTTTGTAGTCCATTTCTTCAACTTCCAGATCGCGCTCGGTCATCATAAAATCGCCGATGCCATGGTTTACCTGGGCATTGTGGATAGATTGGGTCATATCTATCTGATCCAGACTATCACCAAACTCAAACTCCCGGCGTTCGGCATTTTTTTCGTCGCCCTGGCCCGATTGAGGGGATCGGTGATTGCCTTTGCCCGATTTTTTCAGTTTGCCAAAGATCTCTTCCAGTGCCGATTGCCTGATGCTTTGCTCTGTTTTAGCGGTGATCTTGATCTCACCGCTTTGATTATCCTCATTCAGATAGCCTTTTTGCTTCAGCTCGTCGATAAAATCGCCCATGCCATAGTCATCGTTGGTGAGGTTGTATTGCTTATCGAGTTCGTTAAGCCAGGCTAAAGCTTCGCCTGCGTCGCCCGAAGTGTAGTTGAGCAACTCGAGGAATAATTTCAATAATTCGTCAAATCCGCCTTTATGGATTTGGTTGGGCTTAAATTTGGAAAATCCAAAACCACGCATATTTTGTCCTTTCTGTACATAAAGGAACGGATTATTTTAATGAAAAGTTTGGCCGCGCGGGGGATAAAGTAAATTGTTAGGTAAGCATGACAATTAGATTTTGGATTTGGGATGTTCGATTTGGGATTTTTGGATTTCAAATTTTCGAATGTTCGATGGGATTTGAAAAGAAATATCCGCAACGTAACAAATCCGAAATCGAACATCCCAAATCCGAAATTAAATATATGCCAAACTATTCAACAACTCGGCTGGGTAAACTGGATTAGCGCCACGCTGGCTGGCTACATATGAGCCTACCGAGCAAGCCTTATCAACCACCTGTTGCATAGGCCTGCCAGAAAGCAAACCCGAAACAAATGTTGCCAGAAAAGCATCTCCGGCACCAACCGTATCGGCCACTTTAACCGGGCAGCCGGGGCTGTCAAAAAACTCATGATCATGCCATACCAGCGCGCCATGTTCGCCGCGGGTTACGCAGATGGTTTTTACGTGATATTTGGAGCGGAACTCGTTGATCTTATCACGAAGGGAGGAGCTGCTACCGCCAATTAGCAGGTCGGCTTCTTCTTCGTTCATTTTCACCACGTCGGCACGGGCTACCAGGGTTTCGATGGTTGATAGCGTGTAATGCGGAGGACGAAGGTTTACATCAAATATTTTTAATGCAGGGGTTTCATCAAGCAGGTTCAGCAATGTTTCGCGGGTGGTAACATCACGGCAAGCCAAACTGCCAAATACAATTGCCCTGGCCGTTTGTGCCGCTTTGGTTAGCGCAGTAGTCGTTTCAATATTGTCCCACGATACCGGTTGAGGAATAATATAAGTGGCGGTATTATTTTCGTCAAGCTGTACGGTGACTTCGCAGGTTGGAAACTCATCGTCCTGTTGGATCAGGTCGGAGTACAGGCCATTGCTTTTCAGGAAAGCGATCAGTGCATCGCCTGAGCCATCCATCCCCACCGAACTGGCAAAGCTTACATCCATGCCTTGCTGCACCAGGTGCCTCGCCACGTTCATAGGCGCGCCGCCGGCCTTTTTACCATCGCCAAAGGCATCCCACAAAACTTCGCCAAAGCTTAATACTTTATTTCCCATAGTTGATAATGTTGATGAGGGTGAAACTCAAAGATAGTATGTCTGAACCGTTGATTTGAATGATTGCGTTGATTTCGCTGATTTTTTCTGAACTCGAATTAAACGAATTAAATAATTAGTAGAATTTCTTGTTATTATTCTGTTAATTCGGATAATTCCTTAAAATTCAGGTTCAGACAAAAACAGATATGAAAAAACTAACCTTAAGCATCCTTCTCCTAACCATGTCGGTTTTCTGTTTCGCGCAGGATAAGCAGGCTATTCTTAAAGTACTCCACACTCAGGAACTTGCCTGGAACCGCGGCGATATTGGCGATTTTATGCAGGGCTACTGGAAATCAGATTCGTTGCTGTTTGTTGGCAAGGAAGCACCGACCTATGGCTGGCAAACCACGCTCGATCATTATAAAAAAACATACCCCGATAAGGCGGCTATGGGGCAGCTGGCCTTTAATATTATTCAGGTAAAAGTGCTCGACCCAAAAAATGCTTTTGTTTTGGGCGGATGGAAGCTTACCCGCGAAAAAGATACTCCCGGCGGTTACTTTACGCTATGGTTCAGGAAGATTGATGGTAAGTGGAAAATAGTTTGTGATCATACGAGTTGAGGTGATTGTTGGTTGGTAATTAGAGTTTGGCTAAATAATTCCAAATTTGTTTAATTTTGCGGCATGAAACGAGGTTTGGTAATTGGGAAGTTTTTGCCGCTGCACATAGGGCATATGGCCCTGATTGGTTATGCCCTTGAGCATTGCGATGAATTGGAGGTGGTAATTGGTGCGAGTGATGACGAGCCTATCCCAGGCGAAGTGCGATTGGAATGGCTTAAACAAACTTATGCGGGTGATAGCCGGGTTAAACCAATTTTATTGAGCTATGATGAGGCGATGTTGCCCGGAGCAGATTCGATCGAAAACATGTCGAGATTGTGGGCCAGTTATCTTAAAAAGAACCTGCCGCGCATTGATGTAATATTCGCCTCCGAATCGTATGGGGCCTATATGAGCCGTTTTTTGGATTGCGAAAGCGTTATTTATGAAGAACCCTGCAAGGTAGTGCCGGTAGCTGCTGCCAGGATCCGTGAAGAACCGGCTTTATACGCGCACTTGATACCCGAAGCTGTGCGGGAGTATTATAAAGTACAGGTGTAATCTTTAAATTCATATCTGATTACACAGCGCGTGGTCGTGGAGATACAACCACCGGGGGATACGTCAATTTCTATCAACCCACTCCTTTTTAAACTCCGAGGGGTTTATCCCCACTATTTTGTTGAAAAGCTTATTAAAGTACGATAGGCTTTCAAATCCCACAGCGTAGCATGTTTCGGTTACGTTTTTATCCTGCATCAATAAGTTTTTGGCTACATCTATCCGGTATTGGTTCACAAAGTCAGTAAAGGTCATTTTGGTTTGCTTTTTAAAGTAGCGGCAAAACGCCGCGGTGGCAAAATTTACTTTAGCAGCTATCTCATTCACATCGGGCTTAAGGTTGTAATTTTTGTCGATGTACTCGTAAACCGCTCCCATCCTGATCTTATCTTTTAAAAAGAACTGGAGGTTCAGTTCATCATTATTTAAAACAGTGTACTCGCTTGATGCCGCGAGGATATTGAAAATCTCTATCAATCCCAATAATTGTTGGAAAGAGCCCATGCCAGGTAGCTGCTTTAGTTTTTCCACGGCTACAGCGCGGGTTTCGCCATGAAAAGCTATGCCGTTGGCAGCTTTCTTAAACAGATGATTGATGGCAGCAAACTCGGGTGTTGCCTCAATAGCCGTTCCCATAAAATCCTCTTTTAACTGTACCACAATCTGCTGGTAGTCGCTTCGCAAACGGTAGTCAAAATTTAGGTGGGGGATGTTGCTGCCTATCAACACCAGGTCTTGCTGGGTATAGCCTGATATATGCGAACCTACATGCCTGATCCCGGCATCGGCCTCTACGTAAACCAGCTCAACTTCGGGATGATAATGCCATAAGAAAGTATTACGGAGCCGCGGCGAAAACAGTTTAAATGATTTGCCCGGTTCAAAATCTACTTTCTCTAACTGGATCTTATCCATGTTGCATTGAGTATTAAATTAATTGAAGGTAAGTATAATGATCAATACAGAGCAAATATTGATCATTATACAGAATAAGTTGTCCTGAATGCACACCTAATTTTGAATTGTAAATCAAAACAAAATTATGAAGACCGAAAATGCAACCATGACCATGGCCCCCGGCCCAACCAATGCTCATAAAGAAATTCCAGGCAATCCATCAACAGCAAAATCAAGTCACGCAGGCCTGAATAAACGGGCCAATAATGAGCCGTTGAATGTATTAAGTGAAGATGATTGGAAGTTTTGGATAGAGAACGGTTATGTAATTATCAAAAACGCGGTACCTAAAGCACAAGTTGAAAAAATGGCGAACTACCTGTGGCAATACGAGGGCAAGGATGCTAACGATATAGAAACATGGTATAAAAAACCGAACGCCCAAATGCAAATGAGCGAACTCAACAATACCGGGATGGTTGAAATTTATAACCACCAATTTATGTGGGATAACCGCCAGTATCCAAAAGTTCATGCAGCCTTTGCCGATATCTGGGGAACCGAAAAACTGTGGGTTACTATTGATAGGGCTAATCTCAACTTTCCCTTAAGGCCAGGCTTTGAATATAAAGGATTTATCCATTGGGATTATGACCCTGAAACCAAACCTCAAAATGTACAGGGTGTATTAGCCCTTGCCGATCAAACTGATGAAAACATGGGCGGCTTTCAATGCATCCCCGCACTATATCGTACTTATGATACCTGGAAGCTAACCCAACCCGAAGACAGAGATCACTATAAACCCGATACCACCGGTTTTGAAACCGTAAAAGTAAAACTGGAAGCCGGAGATCTATTGATATTTAACAGCCTGCAACCCCATGGTATCAGGCCCAACAGGAGTGAAGATAAAGTGCGCATAGCCCAGTATATCTCCATGATGCCCGCCCAGGAAGATAACGAAGAACTAAGGCAATGGCGCATTAACAGCTGGCAAAGTCGTGAAGCCATGCAGGGCTACGCTTTTCCCGGCGATCCCATGGAACGTGAAAAACAAAACCAGGTTGCTGAGTTGAGTGATTTAGGGAAAAGGCTGTTGGGTTTGGAGCGATGGTAAGTTTGATGAATGTGAATAACAAGTAGGCGGCCGTGGAGACACGGCCGCCCGGACATTCACCGATGCGCGTGTCTCCACGCGCATCAAGCCAAATCATTTTAGTGAACGAAAAGCCGGTCGTAAAGACACGATCTAACGTAGGGATAAAACAAAAACAGCGATTAGAAGCCAATCGCTGTTTTTGTTTTATGATTAAAGACTTTGAACTAAAGACTTAATACTTCGAACTTAAAAAGGCTTTCCCTCCGCCAGTTCTTTATTGGCCCACTTCACGGCCAATCCTTCGCGGAATTTGGCATATTTACCTTTAAACATCATTTTTAAAGCGCTATCAACCCCGCCTTTAATGGCCAGGTTGTACAGGCTCGCCGCTTTACGGCTAAGGCTTGCATCCCAGGCACGTAGGCTTAATGAGTATGAGCCATCAACGTATTTCATCCAGTGCCAGTAGCCGGTAGGCATAAACAGGGTGTCGCCATGTTCCAGGAATACTTCGATGCCTTCAACACCATCCAATGCCGGGAATTTTTTAACATCCGGGTTTAATACATCATAATCCTCCAAAGCATAAGTAGCATTGGGGATGCAATATAAACGGCGTTTCCATTTATTCTCGAACAGGATCACATGCTTGCGGCCACCAAAATGGGTATGGAAAATATGCGGAAGATCGATATCGTAATGTAAAAATGTAACAGAATTTGATCCGCCGAAAAACATGGCGGGCATGCTTTCCAGGAAACCGCCCATCAAATCTTTAGGCAATACAATATCATCTAAAAGTTGAGGCGCTTGTTTGAATATATTGAAGAAGAAGATCCTCAGTTCGGTTGGTTTGTTGCGGATCAGGTCGATATACTCATCAAATGGCATTTCTGATGCTCTTGAGTTGATGGGTTTTGATGGATCGGCTTTTGAATTATCGTAAAGTGGCACCACTTTGTTGCCAACCACCTGTTTCAGGTATTCGGGTGTCCATTTTTCGCGGGCAGGCCAGCTTTTGGTAAGCCCTTTAATAACCAACGGGCAACGAGGGTCTAAATAATTCTTCTTAAAGTCTTCGGGAGAAATATTTTCAACCGTATCGATCGGGTTAAGAATGAAGCACATATATAGTTTTTATTACTTAGGGAATTATGCTTGTTTTAAAATAAAGTTACAACAATGTTTCTTAGTTATTTAAAAGCATTCAAAATAACGAAATAAACCCCAAAGTAGTATAAAGATATTCTCAATATTATGGCTTGCTCGCGGCAAGTGCATTGTTGGCCCGTTTAATGGCCAGGTTTTCCTTCCAATCCATATAATCTTTTTTAAAGCGTGCCTTCATCAGGTTATCAAATTTGCGCTGTACGGTTAAGTTATACAGGCTTTTAGCTTTTATGGCCCATGATTTATCCCAGGCACGCAACGAGATAGAGAACGAACCGGTTAAATACTTCATCCAGTGCCAATAGCCTGTTGGCATAAACAGGGTATCGCCATGTTCTAAAATAGCCTCCTGCCCTTCAATGCCATCAAGCGCCGGGAATTTGCTGAAATCGGGGTTGGCGATATCATAATCTTCCAACGCATAGGTGGCAAATGGGATACAGTACAGGCGCTCGCTCCATTTTTGGTCGAACAGCATTACGTGTTTACGGCCGTTAAAATGGGTATGGAAAATATGGGCCAGGTCGATATCGTAATGTAAAAACGTAACCGAACCTGCACCGCCGAAAAACATGTTTGGGTATTTATCCAGGAAACCACCCATTAAGTCGGATGGCGAGCGGTAGTCGTCCAGCAGTTTGGGGGCGTGCTTTATTGGGTCGAACAAAAAGATCCTTAAATCGGTAGGTTGTTTTTGTATGAGGTCAATATACTCACCAAACTTCATCTCGCTGGCCGATGCGTTGATGGCTTTTGATGGATCGGCTTTGGCACTGTTATACAGGGGAACGGTGATGTCGCCAACGGTTTCTTTCAGGTAATCGAATGTCCATTTTTGAAGGGCTGGCCAGCTTTCGGTAGCTTTGCGAATAATAAGCGGTTTACGCGGATTTAAGTAATTGTTAACAAAATCCTCTCTGCTTATATTGTCTACACTGTTTATAGGTGTAAGCGTTATACTCATTTCACAATTAATTAACGCGCAAAATTAATTCTTTGTAAAAAATATGTAAACGCCTTTGGCGGATTTTGAAATTTTGCTGACAGTTTTTGTACAGTTTGCAGTTGTAAGCAGGCAGTTTGCAGGTTTGAATTAATCAACTGCAAACTGCTTACTGAAAGGTTTAATTCGTTTTCAGAACCGAATTAATCACATGGATAACGCCATTGCTTTGGGCTACATCGGGAATGGTAATAAATGCTTTACCGCCTTTCTCGTCCACCAAATAAAGTTTAGCACCCTGCGACATTACGGTAATGGTACCGCCGCTCAATGTGCTTAGTTCCAGTTTGCCTTTTCCTTCTTTTACTTTAGTTAACAACTCGGCCGAACTTAATTTTCCAGGTACTACATGGTAGGTAAGCAACTTGATCAGGCTTGCTTTACTTGCAGGTTTCAGCAAATTATCAACCGTACCGGCCGGTAGCTGGGCAAATGCCTCGTTTGTTGGCGCGAAAACGGTATAAGGCCCGGCGGCAGAGAGTGTAGGTGCCAACCCGGCAGATTTGATGGCGTTTACTAACGTGGTATGGTCTTTTGATCCCGACGCGTTTTGTACAATATTTTTAGTTGGCGACATTACTGCGCCACCCAAAGTTTTTTGAGCGAATGCTTTAGATGATACAGTAACAGCTATAAATGATAAAGCGATAATGAATAATTTTTTCATGATTGCAGGTTATATAAAACAATACGATTAATAAAGATAAACAGTTTTTGAAACCATTTTGCTTTGTAACAAAGTACTGACTATAAAAAACGGCAAAGGTTTAGAAAAATAATTCGGCCGCAATATGATCGGCATAAAGCTTACCGGTGGGGGTGAGGTAAATAACTTTTTCTTTTTGGGTGATCCATTCCCGTTCAAAAAATTCGGCAGCTTCTTTTAATAATTGATCTGATGCTCCTTTAGCAATTTGGTTCAGCTTATCCAGATCAAGCCCCCAAATGGTGCGGAGCGAGGTCATGATATATTCGTTTAACCGGTTCTCTTCGGTCAGTTCTTCGGTCTCGGCCGGGATCTTGTTGGTTTCGAGCGATTGGATGTACCTGGCATTGTTGGCAACGTTCCAGGTGCGGGTATCGCCATTGTAAGAGTGAGCCGATGGGCCAATGCCCAGGTATTTTACGCCTTTCCAGTAATTGGAGTTGTGACGGGAATAATGTCCTGGCTTGCAGAAGTTCGAGATCTCGTAATGTTCAAACCCATGAGCCTGCATGGCATCCATCAGTACCGTAAACTGCTCGGCACTTTGCTGCTCGTTCATGGCGGGCTGCTTCTTTTTGTTGATGAAAGCGGCCAACGCTGTTTGAGGTTCAACTGTCATCGAATAGCTGGATAAGTGCGGTACATTCAGCTCGAAAACTTTATCCAAATTGGTTTTCCACTTGGTATCGCTTAGCATCGGATAGCCATAAATCAGATCCACGGTAATGTTTTCAAAGCCCGCATCCTGCGCCCGTTTAACCGCTGCTTCGGCTTCCTGCGCACGGTGCACGCGGTTCATCCAAACCAGATCTTCATCATAAAATGATTGGATGCCGATGCTGAAGCGGTTAACGGCGGTATTTCTCAACGCTCTCAACTTATCCGCTTTCAGGTCGTCGGGGTTGGCCTCTAAAGTTATTTCGGCGGTTGATGATACGGTGTGGAGTTCGGTAATGGTGTTGATGATCCGGCTGATCTCGTCTCCCTCTAAAACAGATGGGGTACCGCCGCCAAAGTAAATGGTTTCGATGGTTTCGTTATCAAGATAGCTTTTTTGCAGTTTGATCTCCCGTAGCAGTGCATGCAGCATTTCGTCCTTATATTTTAACGATGTGCTGAAATGGAAATCGCAATAATGGCAAGCCTGCTTGCAAAAAGGGATATGGATGTAAATGCCTGCCATGCGGCAAAGGTAAATAAAGTGCCGTATTAATTAATTGCCGAAGGCTTGTTGTCTCAACACCTCATCAAAATTGGTTTCTGTTATGTTAACAAGTTTGTTTATCGCCTTATAAAAATTATCGTCACCCCGGCCACAGTTAACCAGTTCCTTTATACCGGCTACGCCTTTTTCTTTTTCAACCTTAGCGCAAATAATGCCCGCAATAACCGACCTTACCGATAGCTCGCGGGCATATTCATTAAATACTTTAGGATTGTTTTTGAAAAGCGAAAGAAGGGTAACTTCGGGGTGCTCCAATAGATATTTACGTAAGGCTTTTACTAATGTTTGTTGTGTTATCATTAATCCCTCGTTATTGGTGTAGTATGCATTTCCCCAATAATAGGCTAATCCTTCTTCTGCGAAGGTGTTTCGGGGCGCGGTCCTGATTTTTGATATATAATAGTGAACCAGGTCATGCGAAAAATCCTCGCTGTGCATTATTGAAAATATGGTGTTCGCGTCAACTCCATACCCATCTCTGGTGCGCCCGTTTGAATCAACATCATAAGTATATCCTAAAAGAGTAAGTATCTGCTGATAGTTATCGCACAGGTAAAAATCAAATTGTTCTGTAGGGAGTGACAGCTTTTTTGCTATTTCGCTGTTTGTACGATTAAATCCCGCAGCTACACTTGCACTGAACTTGCCTGTGTAGTGATAAGTGATGCCGCCCACTTTTTTTAAGGTCCAGTTGGTTGTTAAATACTGTAGCGGCAGGCTGTATGTTACATGTTTGTTTTCGATATGAGCGTTGAGGGCTATGATGTTTTTTAGCTTCGGCAAGCTATCCTGCTGGAGCGCTATGTAAGCCATAGATAAAGCAAAGTTGTTGCTATCAAGCGAATAGCAATTAATTAACTGTTTTTTATAAAAATCAGCCTGTTTGGTTTTTTCATTAACTTCTAAACCTTTAAAGCTACCTAATATCGACGCGGTAAGTTTAGCATTTTTCCCTGTGGTGATATTAGTGGGTGTTTTCCCTGTACTGATGGTTTTGAAAAGGGTATCCAGCGAGGCAAGTAGTAATGTTTTGGAAGAGTCGGGGGTGTCAACTCGTAAATAAGTTGGGATATTTATTTGTGCTTTTATTGTGGTATTTAAAGATGCTATAATGATTAGTAGAAAGTATATACGTTTCATATATTTCAACTTGCTTGTGATTTTAGGTTAGTGAACAACGAATAAAAATCGAAAATGAGGATTTAAACAGGCTGCCTATCAAAAGTAAATAACCGCGATTATTTTTTAACCCTTCAACGAGTTATCTTTAGTTGCTTTTTTCAATTTACCAATATATGAGAATAAAACCACTCATCCTTTTTTGGGGCTGTTTACTTTGTGCTTTGCTTGCAAATGCTCAATATAAAGACAAAACCATTCAGATCAATATCGATAAACTATTAAACGCCCGCCCGGTAACAACCGCGGCCAACGGTAAACTACAAAGCTGGACAACAGGCATCGATGGAGGAGGCAAAGGTGACGGTTACCTTACCACTGCTGCTGCTATAATTAACGGCGATAAAAACGCTTATGCCCTGCCCGATGATCCCTTAGTTTCGGGCAACGCAAAACATCCCGCAATTTTGCTTCATTACAAAAACGGGGATGGCGGCAATCAAACCCGCAATATTGCGGGCGCAGATAGTTTTAAGATCGATATTCCTCATAAAAGATATTCGGGATTATACCTTAGTCTCACCAGCTCCGAAGGTCCATCACAACTGCATATCATATTTAATTATGCTGATGGATCAGGAACCAAAGATTTTACCTTGCCCGATTATTATGATGATATCCCCGAAAGCAACCTGGATTTAAGTTACGTTGTACATAACCTGGCCAAATGGGGCCCAAGAAACAACATGACCGAGTCAGATCATCACAACATCAACGCATTGAATATCCATCCCGACAAAAACAGGATCCTTAAAAGTGTTGTGGTAAGTAAAAGCACGGCAGGGTATCTTGTATTTTGGGCCGCCACCGGAGTTATCTGGTGATTAAAGCGACCTGCAAGAATTTAAAATTCGTGTAAATCGATTAAATCCTCTACGCCAAACAAATCAATTCGTGATCAAATAAAAAATATTTAATTCATAAAATTCGGGTTCAGATAATTACCCTATTTTTGCAGCCAAATAATAGCCCCGGTTTAAGCTTTAAAAATGCGTTTATTTGTTTGGTGTTGCTTTCTTTTCCTGATGAGCTGTACTGCCGCTTTCGCGCAGCAGGACTCCACAGCGGCAGATACACCGGTAACAACACGTGCGCGGGCTTTCCGCCCCGGAAATTCGGTATTGGATTCTGTAGCCAATGCCATGCAAAACCGTGATAAGTTTATAGCCGACTCGGTCTCGATGCGTTATTTAAAAGCACCCGATGAGGCTATGCGTACACAATACGCCGATAGCGTATTCAAAAAGGAAATGTATCATGGCTATGGTTTTATGGATCTGCATTCACAATCAAAAAACAAAGTAATGGAGGGCCACGCCCGCCCCTCACGCGATCCCTGGACGGTTGTTACCATAATTGGTATGTTACTGTACATTGCTGTTTTAAACCTGGTTTTAAATAAAGATGTTAGTAATGTTTATACCTCATTTTACAGCAAGCGCGTACTTTCTATAGCAGGCAAAGAAGAAGGGCCGGTAAGCACTTGGGCCTTCCTGGGTTTATTTGCGCTGTTTTGTGCTACGTTCGGCTTATTTCTGTTTCAATTGGCCGCCTACAAGGGGGTATATTACAGTGTAGCGGGTAGCCGCTTGTTTATATATATAGTAGTGGCTGTTGTTATATTGTTTTCGCTTAAGTTTTTAATTTTAAAGGTTTTAGGCTTTGTTTTTGATATCAATAAATTAGTGAGCGAATATTTGAACATATTGCACCTTACTTATTTTAATATAGCTTTCGCTTTTTTACCTGTAGTGATTTGCTTTAGTCTGCTTGGGGCGCAATATATCCCTCTTTTACTCGCAATTACCCTTGTAATCATCATCATAATTTTCGTTTGGCAATACATCAGAAGCAGCGTAAACATAATTTCTACGTTTCGATTTCATAAATTTTATTTATTTACGTATCTTTGTGCCCTCGAAATTTGCCCTGTTTTGATTTTAATAAAGGCATTGAATATTAGAATTTAGGTTATTAAAAGCACTGATTTGGAAGATAGAAAGAAAAAGGTTAAAAGCATGCTGGTTACCTTGCCTAAGCCCGAAAACGACAAAAATCCTTATGCCGAGCTGGCAAAAAAGCTTAACCTGAAAATTGATTTCAGATCATTTATTCATGTTGAGGGCGTACCAGCTAAAGATTTCAGGAAGGAAAAGATCAACCTGGCCGATTTTACTGCCGTGATCTTTACCAGCCGTAATTCCGCTGATCATTTTTTTCGCATTTGCGAAGAGATGAGGTTTGAGGTGCCGGTTGAAATGAAATACTTCTGCCTGTCTGAAACGATAGCACTTTATCTTCAAAAATATATCCAATACCGCAAGCGTAAGATATTTTTTGGCAAACAAACCGCTGCCGATCTGGCTGAGGTGTTGAAAAAGCATTCGTCAGAAAAATTCTTATATCCATGCTCTGATGTAGCTGCCGAAGAAACTCAGCGCTTTTTGTTGGAGAACGGTTATAACTTTACACCGGCCGTGCTGTTCCGCACAGTTTGCAGCGATCTTTCTGATCTGGCTGATGTATTTTATGATGTGATCGCTTTTTTCAGTCCGTCAAGTATCCAATCTTTATACAAAAATTTTCCCGATTTTAAACAGAACAATACCCGCATCGCTGCCTTTGGTGCTACAACGCATAAGGCTGTGCTTGAGGCTGGTTTGATTTTGGATATCCCAGCCCCAACCCCTGGAGCGCCTTCAATGACCATGGCCATTGAGCAATATACAAAGCTGGTGAATAAATAAATTGCAAATTTATTCAAACTTACTGCAACTTTTAAACGTATTATACCGTATAACCGCTAACTAATTGACATATTAACAATTAGTTAGCTTGGCTTCAAGTGTACAGCGTTTTTGCTGTGCGCGTTTGTCCGGCTGTGGTATGTGTCGACTCACTATTACCCAATTATTGTTTTTTATCACGTACATTGCGCAAAATGTAATATATTCGGGCGTCGCATTGTGTATAAGTGATATAACAGATTTTGAAATTGAAAATGAAGCAGATATACTTTTTAATAGTTGTTTTAGCTGGTGGTGTATTGAGTAGCTGTGGCCGCGGTGGTGGCGACAGGGGAGAGGTTGTAGGCGTTCCGGCACGTTCGTTTAGGGCAGAAGTTCCTTACGGCATGGTTTATATTCCGGGTGGCAGCTTCTTGATGGGTCAAACCGATCAGGACGTTACTTTTGCGCAGATAGCGCAAACAAAGCAGGTAACCATTCCTCCATTTTTTATGGATCAAACCGAAACCACCAACAGCCAGTACAAAATGTTTGTAAACTGGGTTAGGGATTCGATAGCTATATCAAAGTATATAAACGATAATAAATATTATATCCAGCCTCAGGGCGGTGCCGCTAAAAGTGGTAATGGTAAAAAATATATCAACTGGGATTATGTAAAGAAAAATCCTATCTGGAATACCAAAAAAGGTCAGGCCAATAACTCACAGAAGTTACAGGGCATGTACTATCAGGGTGATGACCGCGTGTTTGACCGCGATGAGGTGGATGTGCGTGTGTTAAAATATAACTACTCGTTATATACACTGCGCGATGCTGCAAATTATCACAACGATAAATCAAAAAAACGCTCTGATTTCATTTTTCGCGATACGGTTCCCGTTTATCCTGATACATTGGTGTGGTTAAGCGATTTTTCATACGCTGCTAACGAGCCAATGGTTGAGGCTTATTTTTCACATCCGGCTTTTCGTAATTACCCTGTAGTGGGTGTAACATGGAGGCAGGCCCGCGCGTACACTGTATGGCGTACACGTTACAATGATGCGTATAAAAATAAACGTCACCTACCACTTCGTGCTCCTTACAGCTTGCCAACCGAGGCTGAGTTTGAGTACGCTGCACGTGGTGGAAGGATAGGTACAGATTATCCATGGGGTGGTCCGTACATCAAAAATGCTAAAGGTTGTTTACTGGCCAACTTTAAACCAGGCCGTGGTAACTATACTGATGATGGTGGTGCATATACAGTAAGCGTTCGTTCATATTTCCCTAACGATTACGGGTTATATAATATGGCAGGTAATGTTGCCGAGTGGACACTATCAGCATTCGACGAATCGGCATCAACATTTGTGCATGATCAGGCACCAACATTTAACTACGAAGCTAAAGCTACCGATCCGGAAGTGCTTAAGCGTAAAGTTGTACGCGGTGGTTCATGGAAAGATATAGGTTATTTCCTTCAAAATTCAACCCGCTCGTACGAGTACCAGGATACCGCTAAATCATACATCGGTTTCCGTTGCGTAACCCACTATCTGGGTCGCGACATTAAAGACAAACGCTAATAACATACGTTAGTTTATAATTAAGCAAATCAAAAAAACAATTAATAAAAGTTATTTCTGAATTATTATGGCTGGAAAGAAAAAACCATTCGGAATTGGGAACGTAATATCATTGGGTGCAACCGTAGTAATTATCGGTCTGTTATTTAAAATTCAGCACTGGCATTTCGCGTCGGAATTCATTACCGCAGGTTTGGGCATGGAAGCGTTCTTGTTCTTATTGTTAGGTATTCAACGTGAAGATAAGGAAGTTGATTGGGTGCGTGTATATCCTGAGTTAAATGAAGATTTTCAGGGAGAACTACCAAAAGCTACTGTAAGAGGTGGTGGTGCCAATGTTGGCCCTTCAACTACAGTTGCTTTAGATAAAATGATGGAAGATGCTAAGATCGGTCCGGAACTGGTACGCAGCCTGGGCGATGGTTTACGCTCATTTGGCGATAAAGTAGCTGCTATTTCACGTGTAACTGACGCTGGAGAGGCTACTATAGCATTCACCTCTAAAGTTAAAGCCGCAACCGAAAGCTATGATAAATTAAGCAGCTCGTTCGAAAAAGCATCGGCTAACTTAACCGAGATGGCTAATACAAACGTTGATTCGAAGGCTTATCATGAGCAAGTTAACAGCCTGGCTAAAAACCTCTCAGCCCTTAACGCGGTTTACGAGTTGGAGCTACAGGATTCGAGCGCACACTTAAAATCAATGAATAAATTTTACCAAAACCTTGCTCTTACCATGAACAACTTCAACGAATCTATGGATGATTCGAAACAGTTTAAGGAAGAGGTAGGCCGTTTGGCTAAAAACCTGGCATCATTAAACTCAATTTATGGCAATATGCTTACTGCCATGAACCAACCACGAGTTTGATTATAGTATTAATAATTAGTTGATTACCAGATAAAGATTTAGAATAAATGGCCGGAGGTAAGGAAACCCCAAGACAGCGAATGATAGGTATTCTATACCTGGTACTATTGGGCCTCATCGCCCTTAACGTACCGGATAGTTTACTTGACGCTTTCAAAAACATAACGCGAAGCCTGGATGCGTCAAGAAATAACGTTACTACCAGCTTGCAAACTACATACAGCGCTTTCGAGGCTACTAAAATGAAAGAGCAGCCCGAAAAAGCTAAACAGCTATTGGATAGGGCCCATGAAGCCAGTAAAGCTACTGACGACTTAAATGCTTACATTGAAGAGTTAAAAGCCGAGTTGGTAAAACAAGGTGGTGGTATCAGTGCCGAGATCGATGATATCGAAGCAAGGGATAACCTGGATATCTCGCCCGAAATAATGATCAACCATAAAAAGGCCGATGTTTTGAAAGAGAAAATTGGAGCTACAAGGGCTAAATTATTTGAGATATTAGGTAAAGATAGCGTAGGCGTAAACTTTTCACTAAATGCTAACGATCCTCCAAAACGTGCCGGTATCCCATCAAAAACATGGCAGCAGGCTTATTTTGGCGACGGTATCCCATTGGGCGCAACTATCACAACTTTAGCAAAGATCCAGGCTGATAACAAAAATGCCGAAAACGAGGTTGTTAAAAAAGTGTTAGGTAAAATAGACCAGGCGCAGGTTACTTTAAACGCGTTTAAAGCTGTAGTGGTACCTTCAAGCAATTATGTAATAGCAGGTCAACCTTATAAAGCTGAAATTTATTTATCTGCTTACGATAAAAATTCAAACCCAACCATTACTGTAGGTGGTTCACAGGTACCAACCAGTAATGGTGTAGGTGTTTATACTACAACTGCAAGCGGAGAAGGTGTGCATACCTGGAGCGGTCAGCTGTTAGTGAAGCAGGTTGACGGACCACCACAACCATACCCAATTAGTGGTTCTTACGTAGTTGCCAAACCATCGGCAGTTATTTCTCCTGATAAAATGAACGTGCTTTATATCGGTGTGCCAAACCCTATCTCGGTATCAGCACCTGGTGTGCCAACCAGCAGTATCAATGCCCGCATGACCAGCGGTTCATTGAGTGGTTCAGGTGGCCATTTTACGGCAACTGTAAGTAGTATCGGAAAAACAACTATTACCATTACCGGCGAAAAAGGCATGGTATTAGGTTCAACCGAGTTCCGTATCAAACGTATTCCGGATCCTAAGCCTCAATTTGCTGGTAGAAGCGGTGGTAACGTTGGTACTGCAAACATCAAAGCGCAAGACAGGCTTTTTGCCCAGTTGGATAACTTTGATTTTGATGCTAAATTTAGCGTAACACACTTTACTATGCTGGTTGTAAAACCACGTCAGGATGCGATTATTTTACCAGGAAGCAGCGGCGACTTAACCAGCGCTATGCATGCTGCCTTAAATACAGTTACACCCGGAACTACTATTGTATTTAAAGATATTATAGCAGTTGGCCCCGATCATTCACCGCGATCTTTGGATCCGATTGTAATATCAGCAAACTAAAAGCGTATGAAAAAGAGAATTTTAGTTGTTGTACTTTGCCTGGCATGCGTAACCGCGTTTGCTCAGAAAAAACGTACTAAAAGAGCTCCGGCAAGAAAACCGGCCGCAACAGCAAAACAGGTAACAAAGGCGCCTACGCAGGTTCAGCCTGATAATGTTACCAGTCAGCAACCAACAGGTTTAGATGCAAATCCTAAAACCAACGGTAAACCTTTTGAAAGGCCGCTTGATGGTTACTATAAAAAATCGAATATTTTGAACGCAAGGGTTACTCCTTATCCAAATCTGCGTGAAAGTGATGTAGCTTTTGCAAAAAGGGTATGGCGTGAAATTGATGTTCGCGAAAAAATGAACCAATACCTGGCATCGCCAAAACGCCGTTTGATCGATGTTTTACTTGATGCCATTTCTGCAGGTGAGCTTACTGCTTATGATCCTACGCCTGGTAAAAAAGATGATGTTAATGGTGACGAATTTTCAACACCTTTAACGGGCGGACAGGCCCGTGGTCGCCTTGCTTCTGATAGCAGTGTGGTTGAAAAACGTGATAAAGATAATAACGTGATCTCGTCAAGTATGGTAGCTGGTGAATTTAACCCGGATAGTGTATTGAAGTTCCGTATTAAGGAGGATTGGGTGTTTGACAGACAGCGTTCAATATTTGAGCCTCGCATTGTTGGCATCGCTCCTTTGATCAAACCTAAAGGTGCCGGTTCTTTGGATATTGACTATCAGCCAGCATTTTGGATCCGTTTTGAGGATGCAAGACCTATTTTGGCCACTAAAGAAGTTGTTAGCCGCGCAAGCGATGCAACTGGCTTAAGCTTCGACGACGTGTTTATGAAACGCATCTTTACAAGTTACATTGTAAAAGAAAGCAACGATAAAGACGAACGTATAAAAGACTACGCTCAAGGTATCGACAAGCTTTACGAATCTGAAAGGATCAAAAAAGAGTTGATGGATTGGGAGCTTAACCTTTGGCAATACTAATAGCTAAAATATTTTAAGATATACAAAGCGCGGTGAATTTCATCGCGCTTTTTTGTTATACCTGATTTTGCATCTCAGCCTTGTTAAGAGTTACGATTTTCTAAAACTTCGTAAGTCTGCTTCTACGGTATTGTCACTTTTCTTTTTCTGTGCGATTTTCACTCTGCTAATGACCAACTATCACGTTGGTTCGACGAACTCCCTTCTATAACCGATCAACGCCAAATATTTCGACGAAACACCGTTTTTAGCGCTTGCCGAGCCGTTTTCGGCGTTGGTCTATTTGTTTCCGGAGGTGGTATAACACTTTTTAACAGGTGAAAATTATGTTGTTCATTTGATCATTGAAACAAACAACAACAAAATTTAATCACTCATAAAACTCTATAGCCATGAAAACCTCAATCAAATTATCAGCATTATTTTTCTTATTAAGTGCAGGCGTTTTTGCTACTAACGCAGCCCAGGCTAAAGACAATACAGACCTTACCCCTAAAGCAAAAGAAACCGTAACTTTTGATGTTTTGGGAAATGATCGTGGTTTTAAAGCTAACATCGCAAAATCAGAAAGCGGTAAAACCATCGTTCGTTTTTACAACAGCGATAAACAGCTTTTGCTAAAAGATAATGTGAACACTAAAACCGATGTTGAAAAAGGTTACGTGTTATCTGAATTGGAGTGCGGCGATTATACCCTCGAGATAGCTTCAGATAATAAAGTGGTTAAAAAAGCCGTGCACGTTTACATGGATGGCGACAATAAATCATTCTATATCGCTCAATAATAATTAACCCCATCATATATGTAAAGCCCTGGCGTTAGCGCCGGGGCTTTTTTGTTTACAAAGATGTTAGATTGTATATCATCCTCCCAATTGATGGGATAAATAGTGTTAATTAATTGTCCTTTTACTAACTGCCTATTCACCAAGAGCAAAAGGAGACTTATATCATCTTTAACTAATTAAAATTTCCATTTTTAGAGTTGGTTTCTGCCATCGCGTAAGACCAATTATTGCTGCCGTTCGACAAACTACCCGAAATAGCCGACCAACGCCAAACCTATCGACGAAACCCCATTTTTAGCGATTTTAACCTTTTTTTGGCGTTGGTCTATTTGTTTCGGGAGGTTGTATAACGCTTTTTAGCAGGTGAAAATTATGTTGTTCATTTGATCATTGAAACAAACAACAACAAATTTTAATCACTCATAAAACTCTATAACCATGAAAACCTCAATCAAATTATCAGCATTATTTTTCTTATTAAGTGCAGGCGTTTTTGCTACCAATGCAGCCCAGGCTAAAGACAATACAGACCTTACCCCTAAAGCAAAACAAACCGTAAGTTATGATCTTCTTGATCACGATCGCGGTTTGAAACTTACCTTAGCCAAATCAGAAAGCGGTCGTACTTATGTGCGCTTCTACAATAAAGACAACCAGCTTATAATGAAAGATGTGGTTAATACCAAAACCGATGTAAGCAAAGGTTACGTATTCTCTGAACTTGATTTAGGCGAATACAAACTCGAAATAACTACCGACGGTAAAGTGACCAACGAAACTGTACGCATTTACCAGGACGGCGACAATAAATTATTCTATATCGCTCAGAAATAATTACTCCACCATATATATTAACAAAGCCCCGGTTTTTACAGCCGGGGCTTTTGTTTTAATTAGCCGCTTGATTTTTTATGGTTTCTTCTCCTCCGCTAAAATAACCCAGTATCGCTTTGGCTTGTTTTAGGTTCACTACTTCCAATAGCACTTCCTCATTAGCCTCACGCACTTTTTTTACCGATTTAAAGTATTTTAAAAGCTTCTCGGCCGTTGTTTTGCCAATGCCATCTATAAGTTCAAGCTCGGTAACCAACGTGCCCTTGTCGCGTATTTTGCGGTGAAAGGTGATGCCGAAACGGTGGGCTTCATCCCGTAAGTGTTGGATCACTTTCAGCGTTTCCGATTTTTTATCCAGGTACATCGGATATTGATCATTAGGATAGTAAAGCTCTTCTAACCGTTTAGCAATGCCGATAACGGTTACTTTTTTATCGATACCCAATAATTTAAGGCTGTGCATGGCCGATGATAACTGCCCCTTGCCACCGTCGATCACTATAAGCTGTGGTAGTTCGGTTCCTTCATCCAGCATCCGGCGGTAGCGGCGGTGTACTGCTTCCCCCATAGTAGCAAAGTCGTTAGGGCCTTCAACCGTTTTTACGTGAAAATGGCGGTAATCTTTTTTGGATGGTTTCCCATCTTTAAACACCACAATGGCCGAAACCGGGTATTTACCCTGAAAGTTGGAGTTATCAAAACACTCGATATGTCGTGGCAACTGGTTCATGCGCAGATCTTTCATCATCTGCGTAAGCAGGCGCTCGGTGCGTACCTCGGGGTTTAGTTTCTCATATTGATCTATCTTTTCTTTTTTGAAGAACTGCACGTTTTTTTGCGACAGGTCTAACAGTTTGCGTTTCTCGCCCAGTTTGGGTACTGTGAATTTGATGTTAGGATGATCTTCAAGGTCGATATCAAACGGAACGATGATTTCCTTGCTGTCACTGCTATAACGGCTCCTGAACTCGGATATGGCCAGTGTAAGCAATTCCTCGTCGGTTTCGTCAAGTTTCTTTTTTAGTTCGATGGTTTGAGTTTGAATGATGGTGCCGTTCATCACCTTCAGGAAGTTTACGAAGGCAAGTTTTTCTTCCGAAGCAATACTGAACACATCCACATCAGTAATGGACGAGTTTACGATGGTTGATTTGCTTTGATAATTCTCCAGCATATCAAACTTACGTTTAAGCCGGTGGGCCAGCTCAAAGTTCATATCCATGGCAGCGGCTTCCATTTCGTTTTTTAAACGACGAAGCACCGCGCCTATTTTACCGTTAAGGATATCTTTGATCTCTTCGATGCTGTTATCGTAATCATCCTCAGTCTGGAAGTTTTGGCAGGGGCCTTTGCAGTTGCCCAACTGATATTCCAGGCAAACCTTAAATTTGCCTTTATCAATATTTTCGCGGGTAAGTGCGAGGTTGCAGGTACGCAGTGGATAAGTTTCTTTGATCAGCCCTAAAATATTATGCATCATGCTCACCGAAGCATAAGGGCCAAGGTATTTCGATCCGTCTTTTACAATGCGGCGTGTCCAGAAAATACGGGGGTAGTTTTCATTTTTGATGATGATCCAGGGATAGGTTTTATCATCTTTCAACAACACATTGTAGCGTGGCTGGTGCTTTTTGATCATGCTGTTTTCCAGTAGCCAGGCATCAACCTCGGTATCAACTATGGTAAAAGTTATAGCACGGATCTTAGATACCAGCACACGTGTTTTGGCATTGATATGAATATCCTGGTTAAAGTACGATCCCACGCGGTTGCGCAGATCTTTGGCTTTGCCAATATATATCAGTTCATTCTCACTATCCCAATATTGATATACACCAGGGCGGTGAGGAATGGCCTTTAACGCTTCTCTATAATCAAATTTCTCGCTCACTGAATTATTGGTTTTAAATGTAAGAAGCTGTTTTAAAGGCGATTCAATAAAGTCGCTATATCTCCCACGTCATTGCGAGGTACGAAGCAATCGCGAACTTTACAGGGCGGATTTGCATAGTCACTCTGCTTATTCGCGATTGCTTCGTACCTCGCAATGACGGCTTGGATATGTTTTTGAACAACTTCTAAAAGAGAAACATTTTTCTTTTAAAACGTCATTGCGAGGAACGAAGCAATCCCGAACTTTACAGAGCGGCTCTGCTTATTGGGGATTGCTTCGTGCCTCGCAATGGCGGTGCGGGATTAACCCTTAACAAAAATAATTAAAAACCAAGCTTGTTGTCAACCTCGCTGTTGTTGCCTTGCTGTTGCTGGTTATATACATCGCAATTCATTTCAATGCTCACACCATTAGCTGGCGCATCAAAATCTACCGTTTTCTTGATGCCAAGTGCCGGATTGGCGTAAACCTTCTTCATGTAAAACGCGAAGATAGGGAGGGCACTATTGGCACCTTCGCCCAGACGTGTGCTTTGGAAAGCGATATCGCGGTCTTCGCAACCTGTCCATAAGCCGGTTACTAATTGCGGGGTGATGCCGATAAACCAACCATCCGAGTTGTTTTGAGTGGTACCTGTTTTACCGCCAATAGGGTTGCGTAAACCGTATTTGTAAGCAAGCCTTGAACCTGTTCCGTTTTCAATAACACCTTTAAGCATATAGGTCATTACGTAGGCGGTTTGCGGGTTCATGGCTTGTACTACGCGCGGGGTATGGGTGTACAACACGTTGCCATTTTTATCTTCAATACGGAGTATATAAGTAGGCTCTGTCCAAAGGCCATGGTTGGCAAATGCGGAATAAGCACCGGTCATTTCAAAAACTGAAGCATCAAACGTACCTAAACAAATAGACGGATATGGCGGAACCGCGCTGGTAATGCCCATTTTTTTAATGAGTTCAACCACCGGCTCGGGTTTAACCTCGCCCATTACGTGGGCTGTTACCCAGTTTTGTGAGTGTGCTAATGCCTGCCTCAAAGTAATGAAACCCGGTAAGGTTTCTGATGGCGATGAGCGCGGGCACCAAGGCGTACCATAACCACGGATGGTATCTGGCACGTTATTGATCTTCATACAAGGCGAGTAGCCATTATCAATAGCTACAGCATAAGTAAATGGTTTGGCTGTTGAACCCACCTGGCGTGTACCGCTCTTTACCTGGTCGTATTTAAAATGCTCGAAGTTGGTACCGCCAACCCAGGCTTTAACGTAGCCTGTTGTAGGGTCCATGCTCATGAGGGCGTTACGGAGCAGCATTTTACTGTAAATGATCGAATCGATAGGGCGCATCATGGTATCGATATTGCCATGCCAGGTAAACAGGTTGAGGGAGGTTTTGGTATTAAAATTCTCCTGGATCTCTTCGTCGGTTTTATCCTGTGCTTTCAGCTGCTTGTACCTGTCGGATTTTTGCATCCCCTGATCCAGCAAAAACTTAAAGTTGTGGATGCTTTTGTACAGGTTGCGGCCGCGCCAATGATCATTAAACTGTGCCTGGAGATCTTTCATATATTCTCTTTGCGCATCCTCCGCATATTGCTGCATGGTGGCATCAATGGTGGTATATATTTTCAGGCCGTCGCGATCCAGATCATAAGGGCTGCCATCCGGGCGGTTAATGTTTTGCTCTTTAAAGATCTTCTGAACTTCTTTTTTCAATACCGAGCGGAAGTAAGGTGCAAGGCCATCAAAATGATTGTTCTGGTGAAAATCTAAACCAAGAGGTTTTTGCTTAAACTCTTCGGCCTGGCCATCGCTAAGGTATTTTTGTTCGGCCATGCGGTTAAGTACCAGGTTGCGCCTTTTTATGGCGTTATCCGGGTGGCGAATGGGCGAGTAAATGCCGGGTCCGTTAACCATACCTATTAGCAAAGCAGCCTGATCGGGAGTAAGCTTATCTGGCGTAGTATTGAAATATGTACGTGCTGCCGATTTAATACCGTATGTATTATAAGCGCCAAAATCAACCGTGTTAAGGTACATGGTCAGGATCTCTTCCTTAGTATAGTGGCGTTCCAGCTTAACCGCGGTAACCCATTCCTGTAATTTCTGGATGATCCGTTTAAATGGATTTGCAGAGCGCTCCGAAAAAAGGTTTAGTGCCAATTGCTGGGTAATTGTACTACCTCCCTGTTTTTGCCCGATAAGCAAATGCGCGAAAATGGTAAAGCTACGGCCAAAGTCAATGCCCGAGTGATCGTAAAAACGTTTATCCTCAGTAGCTACCAGTGCGTTAATTACATTTGGGGAAAGCTCTTTGTATGTTACGTTTGATCTGTTTTGAACATAGTAGGTACCCAACACCTGCTTATCCGACGAGATGATCTCGGTAGCCTGGTTACTTTTGGGATTTTCCAGATCGCGGAAGGATGGTAGCTGGCCAAATACATCAAAAATTGTAAGCGTGATCATGATCACCACAAAAGCGAAAAGCGCTATTACCAATCGCCATATGTACCAGTTATATCTTCTTATGTCCGCGGGTTGCAGTGTGTTTTTCGAGTTAAACCTTGTATTGTTGGTTCTCATTTTTTAATAAAATTTCTGGTAGTAGTCAATATAACTCTCCAATGTTTTTTGGGTTGCTAATTTATCCAGATTTTCCTTGGTAATGATAAAAAAGCTGTATTTATCCTTTGGTACCTTCATAATATCAGGCAACAGCGGGATAATTGCCCGGGCGTATTCCTTAACATCGGCCAAACTATAAAAACGGCCAACGTATATCAGTTGGTTATCGGCACCTACACCTTTTATCAGGTGAAATATACGTGTGTTAGCATAATGGGTACGGTTAAACTGCCCGATACCAAAACGTGATGAGGCTAAATTAGTTGTACCGCTGGCCACATTTACAACAAAAAAGTAAAAGCTGGTATCCCGCTTACTGAACATGTAATTTACCGTAGGCGTATTGGTGATGGCTACAGGCGGTTTAGTGATCGCGCTATCTTTTTGCTGAGGTGCAGGCTGCGCTACAATATCCGGAGCGTTAGAGATAAGCGGTATATCATGTTTAGGAAGTGCGATCTGCACATTGCCCAACTGTTTAGGTAACTGCGGTGCCGCCTGCGGATCAATTTTGGCTCCCGGAGCCTTGTTGCCGGCAATATCAGTTGGCCGTTCAATACGAACCTGTGGTACTACAGCTTCGGCAACGTAAGGCTTACGATATTCAGTTTGTTTTTGATAAGCTACGGGCGGGGTAAAAGGGATCTCGTCAGGATCATCATTATATAACACTACAGGGCGCGCGGCTATTTCATTCCTGTTCGAATCGATATAGGCCAGGTGCTGATTGACCAGCGGAGTTACCAGTTTATCCTGCGGATATTTGGCTGCTATCAATTGCAGATCGGTTTGGAAAGGTGCCAGCTTCTCCTGATGACCGGCCGCTATAGCTTTTAAATAATAAAGCTGTGGCGCGTAACGGTTGTCGGGATATTTTTTAAGCAGATCATCGGCACTGCTAACTACCTTGGCATATTGTTTTTGAGCGTACAGTTCATAAACCTGGTTGTAATAGCCGTTAAACTCGGCGTTAACATCATCAAGCTTGCGGGCATAATCCGGATCGAGGATAACCTTGGCAAAGATGCTTTCCGGAAATTCTTTAAGCACCCGGTTTTTATAATCGGTAGATTTATTAACGTCGATATCGGCATAAAGCCTGTATAGGTTATAGTATATAGATGGCTTATCATTACTTTGAGGGAAACGGGTCAACAAGGCTTCGTAGGTGGCTATGGCTTCCTTTTTATCTTCTAAAACATCACGGTAAAAATTGGCCATCTCAAAATAAGCGTCATAAACGCGCATGTTTGATTGTTGCAGCAATGCCGGTGTAAGCGGCAGGTTTTTGGTAAGCTCCTGACGGTAAGCGCCGGCCGACACATTGGTGGTATTATAAGCCTGGCTACCAACCGGAGCATCAGGATCCAGGGTTTGGGCTATGCCGCTGTTGCCTGTAGGGATACCGGCGTTTGATCGCCTGCTTCTGCGCCAGTTATCTTCCAGTTTACGATTGCCCCAAAGCCTTTTAAAATCATTATAGCCCTGGCTTATGGCGCTGCTATTATAAAAATAAAAGTTGCTGCCGCTGTTTTTGTTATTTGATGAATTGGATGATTGCGCGTTATTATTACGATCGAACGCGTTTTGCATAGTGCCGTTATTGGTATTGGAGGCATCGGCAAGGGCGGCTTGTTGCTGGATCTTGGTTTTACGGGCAACCATGGCATCAATACGGGCGTCGCGTGTTTTTTCATCCAGTGCAGCCAGCATTTGCAGGGTATCCTCGCGCGATATAGTTTCGAGCAGCTTGGTCAGGATTTGTAGGTTATCAGCCTTCTTACGGATCAGTTGGTAGCCGGGATAATTTGGCGACAGGTTAACAAGGGTACTATCGTAATACAATTTGGAGGCGGCGTAATCAGCTTTGTTTTTAAAATCAACTTCGGCAATGCGTAAATAGGAGAGGCCTTTTTGGTTTTGATTTTTTGTACTAACCCGCACCGATTTTTTATAGCTTTTGATGGCGTTATCAATTTCGCCCGCTTTAAATTGTTGCTCGCCTATTTGGTACCAGATCTGATCATAAAAATCGGCATTGTCTTCATTCTTCAACAATGAGCGTAACAGGTCGATCTTGCTGATCTTAACGCCATCGCGGTTATCCTGGATGCGGATTCGGTTAAGGTTAGCATTGAAAGCCATTTCAAAACTGGCGTTGCTTTTTACAATCCGGGTGTAGTTTTGGTACGCGTCGCCTGCTTTTTGATTAAGTTCCTGTAGCTGGGCCAGGATAAATGTCCACCGGAGTGTAAGGTTTTTTTCGTGACTGTATTTTATGGCTTGTTTTGCCATCTCTTCGGCTTCGGTATAGTTTTGGGTGATGATATCGTACTGCAGTTTAGTAGCATAAACATCGGCCGTGATACTTTTTTTAGGGTTGATGTTTTGTATAGCGGTATCAATAGTGGTTTGGGCCAGGGGCAATTGATTAAGATACATCAAACCGCGGGCTTTCCATACTAAAGCTTCCTGTTTAAGGCTGGCGTTCCCTTTTCCTTCACCAAAGGATCGAATCACGTAGTTGAAATATTCAACAGCATCAAAGTAACTTGCCTCCAGATAACGTGCCTTACCTAAAACAAGGTAGGCATCGCCCAGGTAATGGCTTTGCTCTTTTATACTGATGATCTTGTTGGCTTTTTTTACGGCTTCTTCCAGGTCTTTATCAGGAGTGGCCGTTTGGGCGGTGGTATCGGGATATACGCTTAGTAATTCGTTGTAGGCATCAGGGAAGGCGGCAGCATAACTTTCCTGTTTAAGCCTCAAAATCTCGTTGGCGTTAAACAGTATGTTATAATGTGCCGTAAGATTTTGCATAGCGCGGTTAAAGCCGCTTTGTTTTTCGAGCGAGCAGCCGGCTGCAATAATTATTAAAGCAGACAGAAAAAAAATGCCGGTTTTATATATAATGGTTGATGTTCCTCGCCTCAATGTAATACGGTGGTTTAAAAAGCATTGCTAAAATACTAAAGATTATACAATAGGTTTAATAAATTTGCGCATGCCGGAAAATGAACAAAATACAGAAAAAGAAGCAGGTAGGCCTTTAAGTGCCTATGCTAAGTATAGTAGCCTGGGTTTCCAGATGATTGTTATCATTGGCATTTTTACATACGCCGGTTATAAAATTGATGAAGCCGGTAAGCACGATGTAAAGTGGGCAACCGCGGTACTGGCACTTATCGGGGTATTCATCTCTTTGTTCATCGTTATCAGATCTGTTAAAAATTGAAACTATCTACCGTTATTTTATCGTTTTTGTTATTCGCGGTAGTTATTGCAACTCCTCCGTTTTTGATCAGCAAGTCGGCACATGCTAACTGGCTCGATCCTCATTTCTGGATGATCTTCGGTTTCATAACCGGACTTACTTTTGTTACCATTATTTTAATAGTAATTATAGGTAAGGTTAACGCCGAAATATATACCCAAACTTTTCTCGGGGCCACCATGATCAAGCTTTTGGCAAGCATGTTTTTCTGCCTGTTTTTTCTGATTAAAATCAAAGTAAACGGGGTGATATTTGTCGCCAATTTTTTTTACGTATATTTCTTTAACCTCGCCTTTGAAATTTACGGCTTATTATGTACCTTGCGCAACCAAAAATTAAAGTAAAAATCTCTCTGCTAATGGATTTTAGCCCTATTTTGAACTCAAAAAAAATCACCTTAGGTATCATTTTAAGCGTTTTTTCGCTGTTTGTAACAGTAAAAGTACAGGCCGCACAAGAAAAACCAGCTACCGAAACTGCTGCTGAAGGCGGCGAAAAGGAAAAGTTTGATGCCAACGCAACCATCCTTGAACACATTGCCGATTCGCATTATTTCCACATTGGTGGAAAGATTGCCGTACCGCTGCCGGTGCTCCTTTATACCGATGGAGGATTGGAGTTTTTCATGGCTTCAAAATTTGGTCATGAAGGCGAAGAAGTTTATCAAGGAAAGTACCACACTTATGCTTTAGTTAAAGACAAAGTAAAAGCTGTTACCGCCGATGGTAAAACCGTTGATGAAAGTGCTAAGGTGTTTGATCTGTCAATCACCCGTAACGTTTGCTCAATGTGGTTATCAGTAATTTTATTGCTGATAATTTTCTTCACAGTTGCCGGATCGTACAAAAAGCGTGTTGGCAAAGCGCCAAAAGGTTTGCAATCATTAATGGAGCCGCTTATTCTTTTCATTCGTGATGAGGTTGCGTTGCCGAACATCGGTTACAAATACGCCAAATTCATGCCGTTGCTGTTAACCATGTTCTTCTTTATCCTGATCAATAACCTGATCGGTATGGTGCCTTTCTTCCCGGGAGGTTCAAACCTTACAGGTAACATCGCGGTAACTTTTGTGCTGGCGGTTATTACCTTGATCGTAGTTAACTTTAACGGTAACAAATACTACTGGAAACACATTTTTGCTCCTGATGTTCCGTTCTGGCTTTACCCTATTATGTGGGTAGTTGAGCTTGCGGGTATCATTTCAAAGCCGTTCGCGTTAATGGTGCGTTTGTTTGCCAATATTATGGCAGGCCACGTTATCGTGATAGCGCTTGTATCATTGATCTTTATTTTCGGTACGGTGGCTGTAGCCCCGGTATCCGTAGCCTTCGCGTTGTTTATCGATGTGTTGGAGTTGCTGGTTGCTTTCTTGCAGGCGTTCATCTTTACAATGCTTACCGCGTTGTTTATCGGTAGCGCCGTTGAAGAGCATCATCATTAATCAATTGTAATTAATAATAACACTATATTCATTTAAATTTAAAAACAATGGTTGGAAGTATTGCTGCATTAGGTGCAGGTTTAGCAGTTATCGGTGCAGGTATTGGTATCGGTCAAATCGGTGGTAAAGCGATGGAAGGTATCTCTCGTCAGCCGGAAGCTGCTTCAAAAATTCAAACTGCCATGATCATCGCTGCAGCACTTGTTGAAGGTGTTGCTCTGTTCGGTGTGATCGTAGCACTGTTGGGTAACAAATAATTTTACCCCCTTAATAAGGGCCGGTGCGGTGCAACGGTTGGTTACACTACCCGGCCTTTATTTCAAGTTGATTTAATAGAAATATAGTATAACGTTATCATATAAAATAAATGGAGTTAGTATTGCCGGATTGGGGTTTGGTTTTCTGGACATCGATCACTTTCGTATTTTTACTTGTATTATTAAGGGCTTTTGCCTGGAAACCAATTATGGCCGCCATTGGCGAGCGTGAGCGTTCTATCGAAGATGCTTTATTAAAAGCTGAAGCAGCTAAAGAAGAAATGAGCCGTTTAACTAACGAGAACGAATCGTTAATTAAACAAGCCCGTGCTGAACGTGACCTGATCCTTTCTGAAGCCCGTAAGGTAAAAGAAAACATTATTAGCGAAGCTAAAGAAACCGCGCACAAAGAAGGCGCACGTATGATTGAGCTTGCCCGTGTTGAAATTAACAACCAAAAAGCTATCGCTTTAGCCGATGTTAAAAACCAGGTTGCTACTTTATCTTTAGAAATTGCTGAGAAAATCCTTCGCAAACAATTTGAAGATCAGGCAAAACAAGACGAACTGGTAGGCCAGTTGTTGAAAGAAGTTAAATTGTAAGGATTTCGGATGTTCGATTTCGGATTTACGTCCGCCTCGGCATCCAAATTTTAAATTCCTTAATTCAAATAAAAAATTCCGAAATCGAACATTCGAAATCCGAAATTAAAACAGCATGTCAGAAATAACGGTAGCAACCAGGTACGCCAAATCGATCATTGATCTTGCCCAGGAACAAGGTATTGTTGCGGAGATCAAAGCCGATATGGACCTTTTTCTTAAAACCCTGAAGGGCAGCCCCGAGCTGGTAGCCGTATTGGCCAACCCGATCATATCTCAATCAAAAAAAGTAAAAATTCTTGACGAGATATTTGCAGGTAAGGTTAATAAAGTAACTACAGCTTTTTTTAAGCTGATGGTTAACAAAGGCCGTGGCGAGGTTTTATTCGCTACCGCAGGTGAGTACATTAACCTTTACAATGTGAAAAATCATATCACTAAAGCAAAGGTTACATCGGCAACAACACTTTCGGATGCTAACAAGGCTACTTTGGTTGCCGAGTTACAGGCTGCTATTGGCGGTACGGTGGTGCTTGAAACCAAAACCGACGCCGCACTGATCGGTGGTTTTGTACTTAACGTTGGCGACAGGCAGGTAGATACCAGCATTGCCGCAAGCCTTAAGAAAATGAAAAAGGAATTTGCTGCGAAAGCATAATTAATAAGTATTAAAAGTAAAACTCTAAATAAATTTTAAACAATGGTAGAGGTAAGACCAGATGAAGTATCAGCAATTTTGCGTCAGCAGTTGGCCGGCTTCAAGTCAGAATCTGAATTAGAAGAAGTGGGTACTGTACTCCAGGTGGGTGACGGTATCGCACGCGTTTATGGATTAACTAAAGTACAGTCGGGCGAGTTGGTTGAATTTGGCACAGGATTGCAAGGCATCGTACTTAACCTTGAAGAAGATAACGTGGGTGTGGTATTGTTAGGTAAATCTGACGATATTAAAGAAGGTGATACCGTTAAACGTACCAACAGGATCGCATCTATTAAAGTAGGTGAAGGCATGTTAGGCCGCGTTGTGGATACCCTTGGTAACCCTATCGATGGTAAAGGCCCTATCACCGGCGAAACTTACGAGATGCCACTTGAGCGTAAAGCACCAGGTGTAATCTACCGTCAGCCGGTAACCGAGCCATTACAAACCGGTATCAAAGCCATCGACGCGATGATCCCTATCGGCCGTGGCCAGCGTGAGTTGGTTATCGGTGACCGTCAAACCGGTAAAACTGCGGTTTGTATCGATACCATCATCAACCAAAAAGAATTTTATGATGCAGGCCAGCCTGTTATCTGTATATATGTAGCTTGCGGACAAAAAGCATCAACTGTTGCTAACATCGTTCGTACGTTAGAAGAGAACGGCGCTATGCCTTACTCTATCATCGTTGCTGCTAACGCTTCAGATTCTGCTACCATGCAGTTCTTTGCTCCGTTTGCCGGTGCCGCTATCGGCGAGTACTTCCGTGATACTGGTCGTCCAGGCCTGATCATCTATGATGACTTGTCAAAACAAGCTGTTGCTTACCGTGAGGTTTCGTTATTATTACGTCGTCCACCGGGCCGTGAGGCTTACCCTGGTGACGTATTTTACCTGCACAGCCGTTTATTAGAGCGTGCCGCTAAAATCAACTCAAACGATTCGATCGCTCAGCAAATGAACGATCTTCCTGAGTCGATCAAACACATCGTTAAAGGTGGCGGTTCATTAACAGCGCTTCCTATCATCGAAACACAAGCTGGTGACGTATCTGCATACATCCCAACCAACGTAATTTCGATCACCGATGGTCAGATCTTCTTAGAGTCGAACTTGTTCAACGCTGGTGTTCGTCCGGCTATCAACGTAGGTATCTCGGTATCACGTGTAGGTGGTAACGCGCAGATCAAATCAATGAAAAAAGTTGCTGGTACCTTGAAACTTGACCAGGCTCAGTTCCGTGAGTTAGAGGCTTTCTCTAAATTCGGTTCAGACCTTGATGCTTCAACCAAAAACGTGTTGGACAAAGGTATCCGTAACGTAGAGATCCTTAAACAAGGTCAATACTCTCCGGTAACTGTTGAAAAACAAGTTGCTATCATTTACTTAGGTACTAAAAACTTAATGCGTAACGTACCGGTAAATAAAGTAAGGGAATTTGAAACTGAATTTACTGATCAGTTAGAAGCGCGTCACCCAGAAGTTTTAGCTGCCCTTAAAGCAGGTAAATTTGACGACCAGCTTACCGGCGTACTGGAAACAGTAGCTAAAGAACTATCGGCAAGGTATTAATTTTTTAGATGTGCGGATATGCAGATGTGCAGATTAAAGATGCACGCTATGTATTTCCGCACTTAAATAAAACTGCACATTTGCACATCTGCATATCTGCACATTAAAAAAAATTTGCACATCGTAAAGAATGGCTAATTTAAAAGAAGTAAGAAACAGGATCAAATCTGTATCATCAACCCAGCAGATCACCAAAGCCATGAAAATGGTTTCGGCTGCTAAGTTGAAACGTGCTACCAACGCTATTATCCAACTACGCCCTTACGCAAGTAAGTTGAAAGATTTGTTGGCTAACCTGTCGGCAAGTTTGGAGGATAACACTTCACCTTACCTGCAAGAGCGCGAGCCTGTACGTGTATTGGTAGTTGTGGTATCATCAAACCGTGGTTTGGCCGGTGCATTCAACACTAACGTTATTAAAACTGCCAATAACTTAATCGCTGAGAAATATCCTAAGCAATTAGCTGCCGGTAACGTATCAATCGTTGCTATCGGTAAAAAAGCGCAAGAGTTTTATCAAAGGCGTAAATACAACGTTATTGGTAACAACAACGAGCTGTACTCGGATCTGAACTTTGAAAATGCTTCAAAAATTACCGAGGCCATTATGCAGGGTTTTGTAAACGGTGATTACGATCGTGTTGAATTGGTGTATAACCACTTCCGTAACGCGGCTGTACAATACCTCATCACCGAGCAATTGCTGCCAGTGCCAAAACCTGAGAAAAAGGAAGAAGCCAAAGCAGCTAACGTTGATTACATCCTTGAGCCATCACAACAGGAAATTGTTGAGCAGTTGATCCCTAAAAATATCAAGATCCAACTTTACCGCGCAGTTTTGGATTCGAACGCGTCTGAACACGGTGCCCGTATGACAGCGATGGATAAAGCAACCGAAAACGCCGGTGAGCTTTTGAAAGCATTGAAACTTTCATACAACCAGGCTCGTCAGGCAGCCATCACTACCGAGCTTACCGAGATCGTGAGCGGTGCGGCGGCCCTTTCAGGCGGAAACTAAGTTTAAGAGTACTTTTATATAGAAGAAGGCTTTCCGTGAGGAAGGCCTTTTTTGTTATCTATGATTTTAAAAGGGATTGGCTGAGGTTACGCTATCGGCAAACTTCAACCAGTTAGAACTTCAGTCAATTTTAACGCTACCCTAATTTTCATTGAAATAGTCTAAATTGCTTTAGCATAATGAAAAAAATAGTTTTAACACTGGTATTAAGTATTGTCTTATTTATCGTTTTTTTAATCGTTGTATTTTGGCGTAATAGCCGATCTGTTGCTGCTGCTAATGCGATTGACAATATCAAGATTACGGCTACAATTCCTCCTAAGTACTTAAAATTGTTTAATGATCCCAGTAAACTAAAGTTGGATAAAACTATGGTGAGCAGAGACCGCAACCCTGTATCACTGTTTGACTATGGGAAACAATTTAGTATATGTGTTTATCAAATTGATGCGCCTCAAAATATAAATCTGAAGAAAATAACCACATTAACAAGTGATGACACTCGACCAACAGATTTTTATCTATTTAATATTGCTGATGCTTTTACCAAATATGATCTGCTTTACAGAACAGGGCCTCAGGATAAAGTTTCAGGGATATTTTTGAATTTGTTTGGAAACAATACAACCGAGATTGCCAATAACGATTCGTTAGTTTACTACTATTCTGAAGCAAATAATTTTTATATAAAATATCAAAAGAATGGTGTGCAGGATTTTTGCATGGAGGTAAAGTATGAGTATGAAGAAGAAAGGATAAAGATATCCTCAGAAATCATGATCAAAAAGTTTAATAAGGCAATTTACCTGATCATACTAACAGCCAATAATGAAATTGCTAAAATTAAGCAAGGAACCCTTTTTGAACTTACAAAAGGCGATTTGAAGTCAAAATAGGCATATGAAAATTATATTATCAAACTGGATAAACCTGTCAGGAATTTTTGGAAGTGTGTTCCTGTTTACGATCATACTTACCATAACGGATGCCAACTTATCCTATAATATATTTCAGGCAACATTAGCTGCTCTAATCGCTATTTTAGGTTACGGGATGATGTTCTGGGCTTTTTTATTAGGAGCACTATTTATTACAGATTTGATATTAATAGTTCCTAACCAGAAAAATCTTAAATTGAAGCTGATAATAGAATGGTTGATCATTAGCAGCCCATTTATTTATTGGACAATTGAATATGAAGAATGGATATTTGCAGTTGGTATAGTTTCTTTTTTAGTAACACAATTACTACGGGAAAAGTATATTTTGAGAAGAGAGGAATTAACTGACCAAGGTAACGTCAAGCTGTAATTATTATAATGCTAAATACTCTTTTTCTTTCTACCACTAACCAAACTAACCACAGCATATAACAATATCACAACCCCAACAATAGTTTCGGTCGTATCGCCTTTGTAAATACCATCAACCAGGCAAATGATACCCAATATGATCAAGAGGATCATAGCCGATTTTCTCGGCATAAAAATTAATGCCATTAGCGAAAATTAAAGGTTGACATGAATGTGTTACTGAACAACAAGGTCAACTTCGGTATTGATCTCGTTGCCTGGTGTCACTTTATCCCAAATGCGCATTTTTACGTGGTAAGTTTGACCGGCTTCCATCGGGCGGCCAACAGTAATTGTTCCTTGTAATTCTGCGGCTTGCGCGGGTGGGTAACCCTCCGGTGTGTTAAACAGATCGGCTGCATCAAGCGCGGGTTTGCCGTTTTTATCGGTAACCAACAGCGATAGGCCAGGATGTGCTTTGCCATCTTTTAATCCGTAGTTTTCAACACCAATTGCGGCTATGGCAACTTTGGTGTTAAGCTGCACTTTATTGCTGCTTACTTTGTTTCCGCTGGCGTCTACCAATATCGCATCCCGAATGCGAAATCCTTTATAGCTAAGTTTTAAACCGGTGGCAAAGTCTGTTTTAGCCCCTCTGCTAAAGTTGCAGCCCGGTAGTATAATACAGCAAAGTATTGCTACAGATAATAAAAATGGAATAGAATACGATTTTGGATTTTTCATGGTTCAGGACGATGGTTTATATCTACAAATAAACACAAAGGGAAAGCGAAATTATTTTTAGTTCGTTGCGTTTTCTTTCGATTTTGTTGCATGTCAACAACTGTTTTAGCAATTCACTTTGAATTGCAAAGTGAATTGCTAAATTTGACTACCATAGTTGTATGAAAGGATTTACGCATTATATAATTTACTTCGTTGCCGTTATTTGGTTGCTCGTGTGCATCGGCGTCGGTTTCGGCTTTTTGTTTGATGCTCCTTATCAAACAAAAAAAGATCGGGACTTTATAAAATATCAAATCGACCCTAACATTACTACCATTGATAGTTTCAGATCGGTAAATGGCAGGTTACCATCTGTTGCCGAATTTGAACGAATTAAAAATAATTCAACAGGTAATTACGGAAACCAAAGTTATATAAGAGAGCCAAAGTTTGTTGACGCGGAAATAAAGGACAAAGTAAAAGATTTGGATTGGAATAATAATTATGTTTTGGCGGTGTGGCGGGGAGAGTGGTGGGAGTATTATATTTCGCGCAACCATGTTTACGTTACAAATAATTACAAACCTGTTGACGGTTGGATAGGAAAACTCATTTTCTTTATAATTGGTGTTATACCTCTAACCGGTTTAATATTCAGGCATACACGTATTAGACAAATCTCCCATTCATCCTAAGAATCCACCCAAATCCCGGTTCAAACAACCAGCTAAATCAACGCGATCATTCCCGAAATCAGCTATCAGGGTTACCTTTTATCGCTTTTCGGTATCAATGTATACCAAAGAAAATTAAACAGTTATGAAAACAAAATTATTCCTGGCGTTGCTGACGGGTGTGTTGCTGCTGGGCGCTTGTAAGGGTTCAAACTACGAAGCAATCCGCGACGATAAAGCCTCATCAACCAGTGCGGATACGGTGGCCGTTGCCGATACCTCAAAGGCCAACATCGCTCCAACCAAACTGGTAAAAACGGCCGAAATGCGCTTCAAAGTAAAAAATGTACAGCAAACCGGCGATGCTATTGCCGCCCTTACCACCCGCGATGGCGGCATGGTGATGCATCACCAAATGCAGGCCAACATTGAGCAAAGTAATGATATTCGTGTAAGTGATGATTCGGTTAAGCGAATATCGGCTTTAAGTAATAATGCCGATATGACGGTGAAAGTGCCGTCGGAGAATCTGGAAAGTTTTATGACCGAAGTTAGCCACATGGGCATGTATGTTACCCTGCGCAAAATGGATATTGAAGACCGTACGCTCGATTACCTTTCCGAAAAATTAAAACTCCGCAACAGGCAGGACCTGGTAGCTCAGCAAAAGAAGGGTAAAGTAGTTATTAAAGATCCCGTAAATGTGATGCTGCTTAAGGATGATATGGTTGATCAGCAAATTGGTAATATGCGTACAGACGAGGCCGTGAAATACAGTGTAGTTAGCCTAAGTTTTTACCAAAGCAATATAATTCACCAGGAAATGATAGCTAACGATGATCCGTCGGCCTATCAGTTGTCTTTTTTAAGCAGGCTGAGCATAGCGTTAAGCAATGGCTGGCATATGTTTGTTGAGTTGTTATTGGGCCTGGCCAATGCCTGGGTATTTATAGTTTTAGGGGTAGCCTTGTGGGGATTGTTCCGTTTTTACAAGCGGAAACACCCGGTATGGTTTGCGAGTGGCGTAAAATCATAAAAACTTTATCGCATTTTCGGTAAACATTTCTATTTTTGCGGAAACATTAAAAATAGGTACCATGGAATCAATGGAAAATGCTAACGCAGAAGGTCACTACAAATTATTAACTGTTGCTATCATTATCGGTATAGTAGGCGTGTTTTTGCGTTTTGCCGGCGATGCCAACACTGGCTTTATGTTCACTTCAATCTCGAACATTATTTTGATCATCGGTATCCTGATCGCTTTAAAATGCGTTTTCGCTATCATGAAGTAAAAACCCCTAACAGGGAAACAATATAAAAAAAGCGCCTTCAGTTTTGAGGGCGCTTTTTTTGTGGTTTTTATTTGGGATGATAAGCCGATTCGTTCAATATCTTTTGGGCATCCTTATCGATCATCAGCTGCTGCAAGGTAACATCGGGATGTTTGTCCATATACTTGCGTACTATTTGCCAGCCTGTCCATACGGCCAGTTTAGGGGCCGATTCGTTTCGCTCTCCTAATCCAGGGGTAAATGGGGCTTCGGTAAGGTATTTCTGAATTTTTGGATAATCCGTTTCATAAAGCAGGTTTTCCTCCAAAAAGTACCCCCAAATTTTACCTTCAAAATCATGGCACCATTGCAGCTGCTGGGTGGTGTAACGGATCTTGGTGCTATCGGCCATATCGGGTAAAACCTTATCCATAAAATACATGATCTTGCCGTTATAGATCATTTTATTCAAAAGCGACTTATCAGCATCATTTTCGGGGAACATATCCTCGCGGGCCATACCTTCAACCACTCTCGGTGCAATATTATCCGGCGTAAACCATTTTGACAGGTAATGCGGAAAAGCATCAGTTAATGATGGATAAAACCTTGAATTAGCACCCAAAAACAGATCGATACCTATGGCAAAATAACCGTCGCCGATACTGGTTTGTGCCTGGAAGCCCGAAATGTAGGCGTAAACTTTTGGTAGCCGCTTTTGCGGATAATAATATTTTACGTATTTGAAAGCTTCGGTAAGGTCGGCTTCCGGCTTATTCATGTTGGGAAAGGTGGCATCCACATCATGTTTCAGATCGGTGTAGGCTTTGCCTGCAAACACTTTTCTTAGCGTTGCAAAATATGCGGTATCCTTTGTACTGCCGGCCTGTAAAATGCGTTGAATAAAATCGGGATAAAAAGTGCCATACTTATTTTGCAGGTAAGCGGCCTGGGTTGCCATCGGTTTGGTGTGCATGGCATCAAAATCATGATCAAAACGATCGATCTTAACATCAACCTTAATATTGCTCACATCAACTTTTTTGTTGTTATGGCAACTGCTTAATATCAGGCCGATGGAAAAAATTAAGTAAATTTGCTTTGCTATAAACCGGGTAGAGCTCATTTTTTATCCTTATTGAGGCAAAAGTAATTTTATTTACATAATGTTGCGAAGCCGATAGTCAAAAGTCTTAAGTCGATAGTCGGAAGTCTTAACTTTTTCTGACTCAGTACTTGCGACTTAAGGCTACAGACTTACCAACAAGACACCAGACTATACTTATGAAAATCGCGTTAGCACAGCTTAACTATCACGTAGGTAACTTTGAATCGAACACCAAAAAAATAATTGATCATATCATCAAGGCTAAAAACCAGGGCGCCGACCTTGTGGTATTTGCCGAACTATGCGTTTGCGGCTACCCATCGCGTGATTTTTTGGAGTTCGACGAGTTTATAGGTTTGTGCGATGACGCTGCAAAAAAAATAGCCGAAGTGTGCGTTGATATAGCATGCATTATAGGCCTGCCAACCCCTAATAACAAACCCGAGGGTAAAGACCTGAGTAACTCAGCCTATTTTATTGAGGACGGTAAAGTGAAAGCCGTGGTTAATAAAGCCCTGCTGCCAAACTACGATGTGTTTGATGAGTACCGCTACTTTGAGCCATCAACAGAATTTAGCTGTATCGATTTTAAGGGCAAACGCATAGCCCTAACCATTTGCGAAGACCTTTGGAACACTATTGAGAACCCACTTTACATAACCCGGCCAATGGATACGCTGATCCATCAACAGCCGGATGTGATGATCAATATTGCTGCTTCACCTTTTGCTTATAACCACGATGAGGAGCGTATTGAAATATTGAGCGATAACGCCAGCCGTTATAATTTGCCGCTGCTATATGTAAACCACGTAGGCGCACAAACCGAGTTAATATTTGACGGCGGTTCGTTGGTGTTTGATAGCACCGGCAAGGTAATTGACGAGTTGCCGTACTTCGAAGAAACACTTGCGTATTACACCCTGAATGCCGATAATACATTAAGCTTTGACCACCCTACAACAATCAAAGCCGAGCGGGCAAGCGATATAGAACAAATCTACCAGGCAGTTATTTTGGGCATCAGGGATTATTTTTATAAATCGGGCTTTAAGCAGGCTATTTTAGGTTTATCGGGCGGCATCGATTCGGCGGTTGTTTGTGCTTTGGCAGCCGAAGCTTTAGGTCCGCAAAATGTAATGGCGGTATTGCTGCCATCCCGTTTCTCTACAGATCATTCATTAAAAGACGCGCTCGACCTGGTAGAGAACCTGGGTTGCAAGCACGAAGTAGTGCCGATTAAAAGTGTTACCGAAGCGTTTGAGAATGCCCTGCACCCGCAGTTTGATGGTTTACCATTCAACATTGCCGAAGAGAATATCCAATCGCGTAGCCGTGCTGTATTGCTGATGGCCATGTGTAATAAATTTGGCTACATCTTATTAAACACAAGCAACAAAAGCGAGGCTGCCGTAGGTTATGGTACTTTATATGGCGATATGTGCGGTGGTATCTCTGTTATAGGCGATGTTTACAAAACGCAGGTTTTTGATTTGGCGAGATACATTAACCGCGAAAAAGAGATCATCCCGATCAATTCTATCGTTAAACCGCCATCAGCCGAGTTAAGGCCCGATCAAAAAGATACCGATTCGCTGCCTGAGTATGATGTGCTGGATAAGATCCTTTCCGAATACATCGAAAACCGTTGCTCATCTGCCGAGATCATCCGAATGGGATATGATGAAGCCACTGTAAAAAGGGTTATTAAACTCACCAACTCGGCCGAGCATAAACGCTACCAAACTCCACCCATTTTAAGGGTATCGCCTAAAGCATTTGGTATGGGTAGGAGGATGCCGATAGTTGGGAAATATCTATCGTAGCTGATCATTGGCTTCGCGTCATTAGGTCATTTGTTGCACGTCATTTACTTCGTGTCATTTATTCATTAAGTCATTTTTGCTTTGCTATTGGCGATGAAAAGCAAATGACTTAATGACTGCGCAGCAAATGACACAAAGTAAATGACTGGATAGGTAATTTTTCTTAAAATTGCCTATCTTTCAAACCAATGAATAAACTTTACACAGCTGTTTCTTTTTGCTTTTTGATGCTATGTGTAACCGGCAGCATCTTTGCGCAGCAACCCTTAGTAAGTGCTACCGGCAAGGCCGAACTCAATAAACTTTCAAGTCAAACAAGCACCGCTTATAAAACTTCATATAATAAAGCCGTATCGCTGGCCCAAACCCATGGCTGGACATTGGTCCGCCGAAACAAAAGGGGCAACGTTATTACCTTGCAAGGTCTTAATAAATTAGGGTTCCCGGTTTATTTAACTACGCACAATAACACTACGGCGGCGGCTACGGTAGGTACTAACACGCTGCAACCCGGCGGCTCATTAGGGTTGAATTTATCCGGTTCGTCAGATTTTTTGGCTAACAAGCTGGCTATTTGGGATGGTGGTTCAGTTTACAAAGCACATCAGGAGTTTTCGGGTAAAAATATTACACTTAAAAATAACGCCGCTATTGTTGATCACTCTACGCATGTGGCCGGTACTATGATAGCTAAAGGAGTGTATGCTCCGGCAAAAGGCATGTCGTTCGGGGCAACAACCCTACAGTCTTACGATTTTAATGACGATGAAACCGAAATGAGTGCCGCCGCTGCCAACCTGTTACTTTCTAATCACTCGTACGGTATAGTTGCCGGCTGGGACTATAATGATAGCGACGGCCGTTGGGAATGGAGTGGCTTGCCCGGTGATACTGTTGATTATAACTTCGGTTTTTACGATAGCAAAACGGCCAACTGGGATAAAATAGCCTATAATGCGCCTTACTACCTCATTGTGGCCTCGGCAGGTAATGCCCGACAGGATAACGGCCCTGCCGTGGGTGAAACCTACTATGGTTACAAAAGTAAAACTGATCAAACCTTTGTTAATAAAGGTGCACGACCTGCGGGTATCAGTAATAATGATGGCTATGATATTATCAGCACAACGGGCAACTCAAAAAACGGGATAACCGTTGGTGCCGTGTATCCGCTGCTTTACGGCCCTAAAAACCGTAGCGATGTAGTAATTGCCCCGTTTAGCAGCTGGGGGCCGACAGACGACGGCAGGATCAAACCCGATCTGGTTGCTGATGGTGTAAACGTACTTTCGGTAGGTGTTGGTAATACCACCTCATACCTAACATTATCCGGTACTTCTATGGCATCACCCAATGTTACCGGATCACTTTATTTACTACAGGAATATTATGCTAAGAAAAACAACGGCGCGTTTATGCGTTCGGCCACAATAAAGGGCCTGGTTTGCCATACCGCTTTTGATGCCGGCAATGTTGGCCCCGATTATAAATTTGGCTGGGGATTGCTAAATATGACGGCGGCCGCCGAGGCGTTAACCGATAATGGCGGCAAAAGCATTGTGAGCGAAAAAACAATATCGCAGGGGCAAACGCAAACTTACAACGTAATAGCATCGGGCAGCACACTGCTTGCCGCCACCATATCGTGGACAGACCCTGAGGGCACGGCAACCACTGAGGGGGTTATCAATAGCCGTACACCTAAACTGGTAAACGATTTGGATATCAGGGTTAGCGATGGCACAACAACTTTTACTCCTTGGGTGCTCGATCCGGAAAAGCCGGGGCAGGCTGCTACCAAAGGCGATAATATCCGCGATAATATTGAACAGGTTTATATCCCTAACTCGGTGCCGGGCAGGGCTTATACAATTACGGTAACGCATAAAGGCACGTTAAGGTCAGGATCGCAGGCGTATTCCTTAATTGTTACGGGCGTTGGCGGGGTGGCTTATTGCGCATCGGCCCCTTTATCTAATGCCGATTCGAGAGTGAACAATGTTAAACTGGCCAATATTGATAATACGCCGGCCGCGGGCTGCAAAAGCTATTCGGACTATACCAATTTAACCGTGCAGTTAGAACAGGCCAAAACTTACCCGCTTAGCCTCACCTTGGGCACCTGCGGTAATAATTTTAATAAAGCCGCTAAGGTTTTTATCGATTGGAATGCCAACGGTACTTTCGAGGATAACGAACTGGTTGCAACAACCGGTATTATTAATGCAACCGGAACTTATAATACTAACATCACCGTACCCGGCACGGTTACAGCAGGAGCTTACAGCCTGATGCGGGTGGTGCTTACCGAAACCGATGATGCTACTACAGTTAAAGCCTGTGGCAACTACGCTAAAGGTGAAACGCAGGATTACCGAGTACAGTTTCTGCAAACCGGTATTGATGCCGGAGTTATATCCGTTGTTAGTCCGGGAGTGGGCGGTACCTGTTCGGTTAGTACACCTGTTACCGTTAGGTTGAAAAACTTTGGTAACGCGGCTATCAGCAATATTCCGGTAACAGTTACTATTACCGATGCCAATAACGTAAAAGCGACTTACAACGATACTTACAAAGGAACGCTGCAACCATCTGCCGAAGATAACTTTACTTTAAGTGGTCAGTTCAATGCCGTGGCCGGTGCTTCGTACACTGTGGTAGCTACCAGTAATCTTGCGGGTGATCCTGTAACCGGAAATAACTCAATAACGGCTGATATCACCGTAAATTCGCCTGCTACCATTGGCGATCTGAGCGCTTATTATTGTTCAACAACTCAGCAGTATGAATTATTTGGTACGGGTGATGGCACGGTGCTTTGGTATAAAAACGCTAATGATGTGTTGCCGATAGCCGCAGGCGCGGAAGCCATAACTACCGAAGCGCCTGTTAACAATACTTTTTACGCCGGTGTTAATGATTTTAAAGGTTCGATAGGGCCTGCTACCAAAAATGTGTTTTCGGGTGGTGGGTATAACCAGTTTACGCCATACGTAAGTGTGCATACTGCAGCCCCTGTGCTGATACAAAGCGCGAGGTTATACATCGGCAACCCTGGTAAAATAACTTTTAACGTGGCCAACGCTAATGGGCAAATCGTATCCACAACTACTATCGATGCCGTAGCCTCACGTACCACCCCACTGGCCGGTGCGCAACCTGATGATCCTAACGACCAGGGCAAGGTGTACGACCTTAACTTATCTTTACCCGCCGCAGGCGACTACCAGATCTCGGTTGATTTTGTTGATGACGCTACCCTTTACCGCAACAACGGCGGGGTAACAGGCTATCCTTTTAAAATAGGTAACATTTTCAGCATTACCGGTAACGGTGCAAGTAATACCAATGGCGATACTACCACTTACAAAGGTTTCTACTACTATTTTTATGATATGAAGGTACAAAGCCTGGGCTGTCCATCGGCCACGCGTAAGGCGGTAACGTTGAGCAAACCTATTATTACACAGAATGGCAACACCTTAACATCAAGCTTTACCGATGGTAACCAATGGCTGCTGAACGGTACGCTTATAGATGGTGCAACGAAAGTAACTTATGAGCCTGTACAAAGCGGTAATTATACAGTTCAGGTTACGCTGGCCAATGGTTGCGTAGCCGAATCGGACAAGTTTTATTATGCCCGTGATGGTGGCGAGGGTGATAACAGTGAAATTAAGCTGAACGCCTTCCCTGTGCCTGCTAAAGATGTTTTAAATGTAACTTTTACCGCTCCGGACGCCGGTGCTTTAACATTATCGGTTGTTGACCAATCCGGAAAAAGTTTATACAGCACCAAAAGCAACGTAGATAAGGGTAATTACAGTACACAGGTAAACGTGTCAAGACTTACCCCTGGAGTTTATGTGATTAAGGTGCTGCTTGGCAAAAAGGTGTATGGGAGAAAGTTTGTTGTAGTGAGATAGGGGCGCTTAGTATTGTTTAATAGCTGTAATCAGTTTTAGTAGCGAAAGCGGTTAAAAGAATACGTAAAGCTATTTTGGGAACTGAGCGCAGGCCGCGTTAGGGATAGTAGTGTAAAGCCCGCAGTGAGGGGAGGGATAGCGCGCAGGCAAGGCGAGGACTTGGAACGGATAGCCCGGGCCGCAGGCAACGCCCATATTTTTGAACCGTTGATTATTGTGATTACGTTGATTTCGCTGATTTTATTTCAGGGATCACACGGGTTTTTAATTTTGTCTGAATCAGAATTTACAGAATTTTGAAATTAACAGAATCATGGATTATTGGAACCTATAATTTTGCTAATTCTTAAATTCTGTAAATTCTGATTCAGACAGTATCACTTAAAAGGTATACTTAATACCTAATCCCGGCGCGATATCAAAGAATGGTCCGCGGGCTAATTCTAAGCGTGGGTTAAGGTCAAGACTGATAGCAATTGGGGCGTTAGGAATAACATATTCAAGGCCAACAACTGCATCTGCACCAATTAAAATGTGTTTCCCGTTGTAGTACTCATCGTCGCCGCCAAAGCGTTTGTAATAGCCGCTGCCAACCGAACCCAGGTGACCACCAAAGCCGTAGTAAAAGCTCAGTTTATCAACGTTAAAAGCTGTAGTGCTTTTTTCGTACAGGCCAGTAAATACCACGCCATGATCGCGGATGCCAATGATACCCTCAAGCGAGGTATTTTTATCAGTAAAATATTTAATTGAGGGACCAACCTCGTAAGCGCCAAATTTTAAGCCTATAGCAGTTTGATAATCCTGTGCCTGCGATTTTTTACCAATGAATAAGAAAGCAGCGGAAAGTAGTAAGATGTACGTTAATTTGTTCATGCAGATGAATTTAAATGAAAGATAATGTAGCGGTAACACAAAAGTAGCCTGCTTGTTTACAGCAATTTTAAACTTTAATGCACCGGTAAGTAAACGGCAAATTTACTTTTTTATGGTACTTTGTAACAAAAACATAGCTATTGTGCTTGTATGGCTTTGATTTTCAGTTGTAAAGAATACTTATTTGATTGTTGGTTTATGAACCTCAATAGCTTATTTTAGAAAAAATTAAGATTGAATAATGAGTCAATTTGCCTGTAAATTATATACTCCAAAGTATCTGTTATCATTCCTGATCATATTGTTTGTTGTACCAACAGGTTGTGTGCAAGGCCAACTTGGGCAGAACAATAGCGGCCAATATAAAAACGGAATGGTGGTTTGTGCCTACCCGGATGCCGCGCAGGTTGGGATTGATATTTTGAAAAAAGGCGGCAACGCTGTAGATGCCGCGGTTGCTGTGCAATTTGCTTTGGCCGTTACCCTGCCCGAGGCCGGCAACATAGGCGGGGGCGGTTTCATGGTGTATCGATCAAAAAAGGGAAAAACCAATACCCTCGATTTTAGGGAGAAAGGCCCCGGAAGTGCCAATGCCAATATGTACCTTGATTCGGCAGGGAATGTAGTGCCTGATATGAATTTATATACGCACAAAGCTTCGGGCGTACCCGGCTCGGTTGCTGGTATGGTTGAAGCGCATAAAAAATACGGCAAACTGAAATGGGCCGATCTGGTGCAGCCCGCCATTAACCTTGCCCGTAACGGTTTTAAAGTAACCAAACACCTCGCTTCTGATTTGAACTGGGCGTCGGCTCAATTTATCAAACTAAACCCCGGTAAAAATTATTTACTGAAAGAGGGCGGCTGGAAAGAGGGAGATATACTGGTACAGGAAGACCTTGCCAAAACGCTCGAGCAGATCCGTGATAAGGGCCGTGATGGCTTTTACGATGGCCCGGTTGCCGATATGATAGTAGCCGAAATGAAGCAGGGTGATGGCATTATCACTAAACAAGATCTGAAAGATTATCATGCAGTTTGGCGTAAAGCTATTATAGGAGAATATAAAAACTATAAAATTATCACCATGCCGCCGCCATCAAGCGGTGGGATAGCGTTGTTGCAGTTACTAAAATCGGTTGAGCAGTTCCCGCTTAAACGATATGGCCATAACCAGGATTCGACGATCCGCCTGATGGTTGAGGCTGAGCGCCGGGTATATGCCGACCGTTCCAAATATCTTGGCGACCCGGACTTTTATAAAGTACCGGTTGATATTTTGCTGAGGCCGGAATACATTACCTCGCGCATGAAAAGCTTCAGCTGGGATACAGCAACGCTCAGTACCAGTATCCAACCCGGCAGTTTTGTTGGGTACGAGAGTGATCAAACCACTCATTATTCTATTGTGGATAGGGAGGGCAACGCGGTATCCATTACTACTACCCTTAACGATACCTTCGGCTCCAAAATATTTGTGCAGGGCGCGGGCTTTTTGTTAAATAACGAAATGGACGATTTTAGCTCGAAACCGGGCGTACCAAATATGTATGGATTGATTGGTGGCAAGGCCAACAGTATCCAGCCCGGCAAACGTATGCTATCATCAATGACGCCTACCATTGTTGAAAAAGATGGTCAATTGTTTATGGTAGTGGGCACACCTGGCGGATCCACCATCATTACCTCCGTATTTCAGACCATATTAAACGTAATTGAGTTTGACCAAAATATGCAGCAGGCAGTAAGCGCCAAACGTTTCCACAGCCAATGGCTACCCGATGAAGTGACCATAGAACGTGATGGCGTTGACAGCGCTACGGTTAGCAAACTGCAAAGCAAAGGCTACAAAATAGTAACCCGAAATGGCATAGGCCGCGTTGACGCCATCCTAAAAACCCAATGGGGCTACTACGAAGGCGGCGCCGACCCAAGGGGGGATGATACGGCGATGGGGTGGTAGTGATGGTCATTATTTGATTGGGTCATTGAGTCATTTTTGCCTTGCAATATTAGATTTTTCTACACGCAAGATCAATGACTTAATGACCCAATGACATAATGAGCGAAGCCCTTGCGTATTCAATAACCATTTCTTACGTTTGGTATGCATGCATAACAATGTAAAACACCAGGAAACCATCGACTATTTTTTGAAAATAGTGTGGCAAACTATGGCCAACCGATACAACCAGTTGGTTACCGAGTTTGGCATCACCCAATCTATCGGTTACCTGCTTATTAATATCGACGAAACGGAAGGCACCACCGTGTCACAGGCGGCTGCCTTGCTGGGTTTAAAATCAACCAGCCTTTCGCGCATGCTGAACCAGCTGGAAACCACCGGGCTTATTTACCGGGAAAGCAACGCCGGCGATAAACGTTCGGTTAAGATCTACCTTACACCCCTCGGCAAAGAAAAACGCCACCAGGCCCGTGTGATAGTACGGCAGTTTAATAATTACCTTGATGCCAATATCAGCGAAGCGGATAAAAACCACCTGATCGAGACGCTGAAAAAGTTGAATAAGCTTACGGTTAATTATAAACCGTAATTTTTGCTGCGCGTCATTTTTGCTGCGCAGTCACTAGGTCATTATGCTTTGCGTCACTTTAGCTTCGCATCATTAAGTCATTTTACTGCGTAGTCATTAGGTCATTATACTACGTATCATTATTGCTGCGCAGTCATTAGGTCATTTGCTTTAGTATTTTTAATTCTGTTAAAAAATGACTCAATGACCTAATGACACAAAGTAAATGACCCACCCCAATACACTTTTAATAAAAATCCAACGTTCTACCTCCAAAACACTTAGGGAAAGATGTTTTAAAACGGCTCCGGCTTTTTATTAATTGTTAAAAAGTGTTAACCTGCCGTTTTTCTGTTTTAAAAGAATAAATTTGCCTTTTAAATTGATGAACAGGATACTGTTAGTTTTATTACTGTTAAGCGCCATTATATATGGTTGCGGTAAATCGGGTGTTGACCCTGTGGTGCAATATCAGAACCAGAAGGCTATTGACGATAAAATAATTAGCGATTATATTGCTGCCAATGCCGGTTTAAATGCCAAACGGATTGATACAACCGGTGTATGGTATGTTATTAAAGATGGCGAGCAGGGATCAGGCAATGTGTTATACACCAGCTCGACCCAGGTTACGGTGGGTTATACCGCCAAAATTTTAACCTCGGGAACGGTGGTTGCGCAAACAGATAAGTTTCACCCTACCTATATTTTAGGTGGTGTGATAAAAGGCTGGCAGCTGGGGATCCCGCAAATTAAGCCGGGTGGTAATGTGCGATTGTTGGTGCCATCGCGCTATGCTTATGGGCCGTATCCACAGGATTCGTTAAAACTGCCTGCTAATTCGGTAATGGATTTTCAGATCCAATTGTATAATGTTACTAACTAAAAGCCGGTATCCGGTAAAATAAAATAAGGGCCAAAAGGAGCAAAATTAACCCGAGGCCGGGATAAATAAACAATAAATGAAACAAATTACTTTTACGCTCTTATTACTTATTTCTATAGGCCTGGTATCGTGCCGCAAAGACAAGAACAGTCCGGATATTAAACAGTACGACGACACCCAGATCAAAAATTATATTGCAGCCAACGGTATTACCGGCATGCAGCGCGATACAGTAACCGGCGATACATCGGGTATTTATTACAAAATATTAACGCCGGGCACCAGCACCACGCCAATTGATTATTCTGACATCGTATCATTTGTATACACCATGCGTACACTTGATGGTAAATACATTTCAACAGATTCGGTTAGTTTAAATCATTTTTACGGTTTTGTGGGCCATATTAGCGGCAGTCAGTTAACATCTTCACCTCCGTTGCCTAAAGGGTTACAGAAGGCTATTCATGACCTTGTTAAATATAAAGGAACAACTGCAAGGGTAATTATTCCTTCACATATTGGTTACGGTGTAAATGGTTATGGATTAGGTAGCTCAAGTAATGCCAACTCGCATGTTGGCGGTAACCAAAGTTTGGATTACTATATCAATTTGATCTCGAACCAGGAGGTTTACGATGACGCTGTTATTAAAAACTATATGAAAGCTAACAGCCTGACAGGTTATACTAAAACTGCTGATGGCGTGTATGTTAAAATATCTACGCCAGGTACCGGTACTGATGTAATTGATGCGGATTCGTATATCACCTGTACTTACACCGGCAAACTTTTAGACCAGGCTCAAACAGTATTCGATAGCGCTACATCGTCAACGTCATTTACCGTTAGTGGCCTGATCAAAGGAGCGCAGGAAGGCTTGATCGGCCAAACTTCCGGAGCTACAGTATCGATAATTATTCCTTCAAGGTGGGCTTACGGTACTTCTGGTAACTCAGGAGCTATCGGTCCGAATACTCCATTGTATTTTGATTTTGTTATATCAGCTGTTGCAAACTAAATAATAACATTACTTCAGCGCTTTTTTAAAAGCCGCTAAACACCTATCGCGTGCAAAAGCGTGATCAACAATGGGTTTTGGATACTTGCCGAAGTCGGCATATTCCGGAACCCATTTTTTTATGTAATTCAGTTCCGGGTCGAACTTTTTGGTTTGTGCATCAGGGTTAAAGATCCTGAAGTACGGTGCCGCATCAGTACCCGAGCCGGCCGCCCATTGCCAACCGCCAACGTTGCTGGCCATTTCATAATCAAGCAGTTTGTGGGCAAAATAACGTTCGCCCCATCGCCAATCGATCAGCAGATCTTTAGTTAAAAAGCTGGCTACTATCATGCGTACACGGTTGTGCATAAAGCCGGTGGTGTTAAGTTCGCGCATGCCGGCATCAATAATGGGGAAGCCGGTTTCGCCCTTGCACCAGGCCTCAAATTGCTTTTCGTTGTTGATCCACTCAATCCGGTCGTACTCTGGCCTAAAGGCATGATCCATGGTATGCGGAAAGTGGTGCAATATCATCATATAAAACTCGCGCCATATCAACTCGTTAAGCCAGGTTTTATCCTGGTAGCCATGGGCGGTATGAGCCAGCTGACGGATGCTTACCGTACCGAAGCGCAGGTGCATGCCGATGTGCGATGTACCTTTAATGGCCGGGAAATCGCGATCCTGCTTGTAATCATGTATCACATCTTTATACTGCTTATCGGGTAGGGGCAGGTCGCTTTTTTCAAAACCCATATGCTTAAGCGTAGGGATGGGCAGCTGTTTGGTTTGATACAGATTTTTTAAATATTTTGTTGTGGGATAGCTTTTTAAATAGAACGGTTTCAGCTTGCTATACCACTTACGCTGATAAGGCGTGTAAACGGTGTAAGGCTTGCCATCGTCTTTAGTTACCTCGTCCTTTTCAAATATTACCTGGTCTTTATAAGTTTTAAAGGGCATGTTATGTTTAGCCAGTTTTTCACGCACAGCTTCATCGCGCTTGTTGGCGTATGGTTCATAATCGTGATTGGTGTAAACCTCGGCAATGGTGTATTCTTTAATAAGGTGATCCCAGGCGTTTAAGGCTTTATCATATAGCACCAGCAGGCTGCCGCCGTGTTTATGCAGTTCGGCGCTTAAATCTTCGATGGTTTGGTAGATGAACGTAACACGCGCATCATCCTTATCTTCCAGTTGATCCAGGATCTCTTTATCAAAAATAAAAACAGGCAAAACCGAGTTGCCGCTTTTTAAGGCACGGTAAAGTCCGGCGTTATCATCTAAGCGTAAATCGCGACGGAACCAGAATATGCTTACAGGTGTTTTATGATCCATAAATTTCGGTTAATGCCGTATTGATATCGGCATATTTAAATGTAAAACCGGCATCCTCAATTTTTTGTGCCGATACTTTGGTACTGCCCAGTACAATGCTACTCATCTCGCCCAGCATCAATTTTAAAACAGGGCCCGGTACATTGGGCGCCCACAAAGGTTTGTGCAAATGTTTGGCTACAGCCTGTGTCAACTGTTTATTGGTTACAGGGTTTGGCGCTACCATATTATAAACGCCGCTCATGGTATTGGTTTCAATACCCAGCAGGTACATATCCACCACATCCTGCCAATGGATCCACGGAACCCACTGCCTGCCGCTGCCAATGGGCGAACCTACATATAATTTAATAGGCTGTGCAAGGGTAGGCAAGGCCCCTCCGTCTTTATCCAATACAACCCCGGTACGGAATTTTAAGATCCGTATGCCCAGCTTCTCGCCTTCATCAACCGCGGCTTCCCAAAGTACACAACACTGCGAAATAAAATCGGAGGTAGGCGCACTTGTTTCATACATCAGCTCATCGCCCCTGTTGCTGTAATAACCAATGCCAGATGCTGATATTACCGATTTAACCTGGTGCTGTTTGCGTTTAAGCAGATCATAGATCAACTCGATGGATTTTACCCGGCTATCTATCAGGTTTTTTTTCCGGGCATCTGTCCATCGCTTTTCCGCAATACCTGAGCCGGCCAGGTGTACTATGGTATCAATCCCATCAATGCAATGCTCATCAATAATACCCTTGTCAATATCCCAGATAAAAGTTTTTACGTTGGGGATATTGCCAGCCTTGCGGCTTAAATGGCTTACGGTATAGCCTTTAGCTTGCAATGTCTTGGTGAGGTGCCTGCCTAATAATCCTGATCCGCCGGTTAGTAATATACTTCGTGTCATTTTACTTTGTATCATTTGCTGCGCATCATTTCGCTGCGCGGTCATTGGGGCATTTGCTTTCGCGTCATTAGGTCATTTTTTTGCTTGATGAGGACTTGTCGCTTCGTTTACTCACCCCGACATCGCTGCGCTCGTCACCCCTCTCTACGCTGCGCGTAAAGAGGGGATTTTTTATTTTCTTATTTTATTTTTCCTGCCCTCTTTGCGGCTTGCCGGAGAGAGGGTGGTCCAGCGAAGCGTAGACCGGGTGAGTACCCTCTCCGCCACGCAATCAAAATGACTTAATGACCCAATGACAGCATCGCGAAATGACCATCAATGATAATTAATAATCTCCCTCGCCATCCCGTTAAAAATAAACAGGTGAAAAGGCCACATGGCGTACCAATACAACCGTCCCCACAATCCGTTGGGCCTAAAGGTAGCTACCTGGCTTAAACTTTTTTTATTGTTGCGCTCAATTATTTTAAATTCCAACCAGGCTTCGCCGGGCAGTTTCATTTCGGCATAAAGCAACAGGCGTTTGTTTTCACGGTCGACCAAGAGCACACGCCAAAAATCGATCACATCACCGGGCGAGATACTGACATTGCTGGTGCGCCCCCGGCGCGAGCCTACCCCGCCGAAGATCTTATCCAAAAAACCGCGGATGTTCCAGATCCAGTCCCAATAATACCAGCCGCGGTTGCCGCCTATGGATAATACGTTGGTAAATACCTCGTCGCTTGCACGCTCAAAGGGCATTTTTACCTTGTACTCTTGCGTGCCGTTTTGTGGTACTTTTATCTGGTCCATAAAACCAGGATTGAGATAGCCCTGGTTAAAAGCATCTTTCCAGCTGGATACGATGGAGTTTTGCTCTATCTTAACAAAGGCAAGCTCCAGGCATTCTTTATAGGTTAGGCATTGGCGGGGTACAACCTCATCAATACTATGATCGCGCATAATGGTTTCGTTCTTCATGCTATCAACCAGGCTTTGCGCAAGGCTGTAACTGGTAGAAGTAACAAAATACAACCAATATGATGAGATTTTAGGCGAGAGAAATGGTATGGTAATGATATGTCTTTTCAGCTTACGCACCTCGGCATAGGTAAGCATCATTTGCTTAAATGTTAATATATCCGGTCCGCCGATATCAAAGGTGCGGTTAAATGATTTTTCATTAACCAACACACCCTCTAAATATCCCAGCACATCACGGATACCGATGGGTTGGCAACGGGTATTCACCCAGCGCGGTACCGTCATGATGGGCAGTTTTTCGGTAAGATCACGAATGATCTCGAACGAAGCACTCCCCGATCCGATAATAATAGCCGCCCTTAAAACGGTAAGCGCTGCTTTGCCTTCGCGCAACACATCTTCAACATGCCGCCTTGATTGCAGGTGTTTTGATAGCTTATCATCGTTAGTTATCCCGCTTAAAAAAATGGTTTGTCTGCAATTGGTTTTATCAAGCGCGATAATAAAATTATGGGCCGATAATGCCTCCAGCACTGCGAAATCATCCGATTGCGACATGGAATGCACCAGGTAATAAGCCGCGTCAACATCCTCCGGAAAGGCCTCGACCTTTGATTCCCTGAGCAAATCGCCGGTGATGAGGGTAACCCGGTTGCTATAGTCGCTTTGTTCATGAAAGCGCCGCTTATCGCGTACCAGGCAAACCACATCATGGCCGGCCTCCAGCAAAATGGGGATGAGCCTTGTACCTATGTATCCGTTAGCACCGGCAAGTAATACCTTCATGCATACTCAAACAACAAAAAAGGCGGGCTGTTTTACAAGCCCAACTTAAATCCGAGGCCGTAAAACCTACGGTTGTCGGTAATGTTTGATTTTTTGTTTTGCCATACGTTACGGCCGTTTGCAAATAGCTCCAGGTTTTTAAACAGATGGTTTTTTAGCCTGTAACCAAAGTAAATGTTTTGCAGGGAAAAAGAGTTAACCGCCTGGTAATATAACGAAGAGTACGGAGAAGCATAGGTATATAAGGCGTTGCCTTTACCGGTTTGGTACAATACATCAAGTCCTGCAAAAATATTATTTACATCAAGGCGGTTAACCCAGCCGCCGGTCCATATTTTGGTGCCCCATGATGCGTCAAATCCAGTTCCGTTTATTTTTTGATTGATATTGGTTGTGGTTAGGCCGGTAGTAAAACGTGCAGTTGCTTTATTAATGATGTTGAAGTTTATCCCGATGCTGTTGCGGGTATATTTTGAATCATTAAACATTTCTGTGATAGCTACAGAATTGTCTTGCTGCGGCGTATAAACTAATACAGAAACCTGCATGCCACCACGTTCGTAGTTGTAATTAACCGTTATTAGTGGTGATATATCAAAGTTTGCACCGGCCATGTAAAAATTGAATGGTTTTAACGGGTTGTAATTTACCGTTGTATAAGAATAGCTGTAAAGGTAACTATAGCTTAATGTAGTGCTGGTGTTGAAAGTTTCATTTAAATTATTGAGATGCATCCCATCTGCCTGTAGCAACATGTTTTGCTTTGCGTATGAGCCATACAGTTTTATGCCTACGGTTTTAATGCCTGTAAGTGCCGAAAAGTTTAACGAAGCTGAAGCATAAGGAAATATACGTTTTAAGTCGGCATCGTTACCCAATCCCATATCTTTTTTTGAATTGAGTACGGCCACCACGCCACCGGTAACGGTAAGGTAGTTTTTGTACGCTACACTTAATGATGGCGTTAATAACCAGTCCTTACGTTTTTGGGTAATAGAATCGGTAGTTTGAGTAGCGCTTGCAGGTAAACCCGCGTTGTTGTAGTAAGTTAGGTATGAACTTGAACTTGTTACCACACTTTTGGTATAACGATAGCTAAGATCTACCGATGGGGCGATACTGAAATCGCCTACTGATTTGTGGTAGCTTAGGTTATCTCTGATCAATGTGATATTATCATGCCCTTTATTAATGGCCGAAGAAATGCCCGCCTGGTAACCGGAAGCATCCGATCCCTGCATTTGGTTGAAATTATAATTGCCATTGTATTGATAGTGGCCGTATGTAGCCGAAAGTTTATTTTGCAGTCCTTGAGCTAAGATTGAATTTAAGGCAAGTCCTCCATTAAATAGTTGTTGCTTGATATGATCATTTACCGCCAATTGTGATTGGTAGGGTGTATTACTATTTACAACAGACTGGTATTTCAAATCAGTTACTTGCGGAGCGTAAGTTGCATTGGCATTGATACTGTTTTTAGCGCCTAATTTAATATCGGCGTAGGCGTTAAAATTAAACCGATCTAAGTTTAGTGGCGTAGCAATGTTTTCAGTATTGCTTTTTAGAAAGGGGCTGATATCTCTTAAATAAGTAGCAGATACTCCAACGTTAACATCGGAGGTATTTTTATAGGCAGATAAATAGTACTGGTGAAAAAAATTATCGGTGCTTTTAACAGCATCGCCGGTGGTGTTGCGCATATTAACAATGTTAGTTTGCCCGGCAACCTCCAATCCCGATTTTCCCGAGCGGTTACGCCTGGTTTTTATCAATATGAGTTGTTTGCCCGCACCGGCCCCGTTAACCTGGTTTAAGGCGGTTTGAACCAGCGTTACCTCTTCAATATCATTTATATTGTAGGCGTTAATATCATTGATAATGTTGCCATCAATTACATAAACAACGGTATTGGCATTGGTGTAAGTGCCGTAAAACCATACATTAATAGCATCTGAGAGGGAAGCAAATGGCTGACGCTGCAGATCTGCACGCTTAATGGTGATACTTTGGATAAAATCTTTTTTTGCTTTTAAACGACCCAGATCATATTGGGTTGTATCAGTTTGCGAGTAGGTTTTTGAAAATGAAAACGATAATACTACAACTGTAATAAGGAAGGTTAGTTTAGAGAACATATTATTTGTGTAAGGTGTAAAAGTAAGGTTACTTATGCTCTATTAACCTTACTTTTTTTATTTTATTGTGCTTTATTATTTAAATATTCACGCTATCAACCACTACTACTTTACTACACAGCGGCTTAGCGTACTGCTCGGCAAAAATAACATGGGTAGGATCAACCTGGTAAGCTTCCTGCGCCTCGGGCGAATCAAATAATATCAACAACGATACATCGTACGATCTGTCGATCACATCGCGGTTGGTATCGGCCGGCACGCCGATATGGATATCGCGGATATGCGGGATAGGGAGCAGGATATTTAAACCTTCTATCAGTTTATCTTTATCGGCCTTGTTGTTAAGCCAAAAGTGTACGTGGTGTACAAAGGTGTTTTGAAGTATTGGCATATTGTTATTAATTCGGTTAAGGGAATTTTGATTTAATGGATACAACCTATGTAAATATGCGATTTGATAGCGAAAGCTGTTTTGCTTGGTTGCAAGGCTTCAAGGGCGCTATCGGCGCTGGCCTTGTTCTCATAAATTCCGGTTACTAATGCGATAGTTTTTTCTGCGGAGTTATCTTTATAAGATGCAAGATATTCAAGACTTAAAGTTTTAGATGGATATCTTCGCATAACGTATTCTCCGGCCAAAACCTCATCTTCATCATTATCTGGAAGCCTGATCATATCTTTTTGTTTGTCGTAATATTGCCCGCCGGTATCAATGGTTAATCCGGCGTTGCGGCTTAAATCAAACATTCTGTCTCTTAATGTATAATAATTAAGCCCGGTATCGGCAACTACAACATAATAGTCGGCATAAGCATCACGCAGCTCGTCAAAGTCTGATGTATCTGTAGGGGTAACCTTGCTACTTGCTTTAAAAGATGCCGGTAAAACTTTAACCGTTTTGCTTTTAGTTGTATCCTGTTCATGTTTAGTTGGCTTTGATTTGCAGGCCGCCAAAAAGCAGGTTACTATTAACAGGTGATGTAATTTCATTTTGTGGGTGTAGATCTGGTCAAATATAGCCCATTTACTCAATTAAAAAGACTACTAACTGTAAACCCAAAACTGCCAGCCGCATTAATACTCCAGCACCACATGCGGTTTATAGGTATCCGTTTTAACTTTGGCCTTAAGCTCATGCAAAATATTGTATAGCCCAAAATTGGTACGGTTAACATAGATAAAATGCTTTACACCTCGGGCCTGTTTAAACTCGGGCATTTTTGAAATGCGTTCGCCGAAGCTGTATAGCTTATCGAAAAAGGCAGTTTCGCTAAAATCAAAAGTATCGGTAATGTAGGGCAGCGCGAACAGGCTGATCATCTCCTTGTATTGCGTATAATAAAATTCAACCTGCGCCGGAGTATCGTTTTTATGGATCATTTCCAGCTGGCGGAAGGCTTTGATGGTTTCCTCCTTGTTATCCAATAAATTGGTTGAGGTAAGGGAGAAAAGGGGATAATAAAAATCCTCGGGCATTACCTTAATGCAGCCAAAATCAATAACGCCAAGCTTACCATCGGGCGTGATCATAAAGTTGCCCGGATGAGGATCGGCATGTACGGCACGGAGTTCGTGCTGTTGGAAGTTATAAAAATCCCACAGCGCCTGGCCTATCTGGTTCCGTAACTCCTGCGATGGGTTGGTGGCTAAAAACTCTTTCAGGTGTTTGCCTTCCAGCCAATCCATAGTAATAATGCGTTTGCTGCTTAGCTCTGGGTAGTATTTTGGGAAAACAACATTGTTAAGGTTAGCGCATGCTTCCGAAAATTCGATAGAGCGGCGAACTTCCAACTCATAGTCGGTTTCTTCCAGCAGGCGTTCTTCTACTTCGTTCATGTAAACATCCAGTTCGCGCTCGCTCATACCCAGCATCCGGAAGGCGAATGGTTTTACCAGTTTCAGGTCCGACGAGATCGAATCGCCAACGCCGGGGTACTGAATTTTTACCGCCAGCTTTTTGCCGTTAAGTTCGGCCTGGTGTACCTGGCCTATTGATGCTGCATTGGTTGACCTGATGTTGAATTTATCATAGATCTGATCCGGATTTTTGCCGAAATACTTTTTAAAGGTTTGTACAATAAGCGGCCCCGAAAGCGGTGGCGCGTTATATTGCGATTGGGTGAATTTATCCACATAAGCCTGCGGAAGCAGGTTTTTATCCATGCTCAGCATCTGCGCAACCTTAAGGGCGCTGCCTTTAAGCTCGCTTAAGGATTGATAGATATCCGCGGCGTTATCCTCGTTCAATTCCGACTTATCCATGCCGGGATTGAACAGTTTTTTTGAATAATGCTTGATGTAATTACCACCAATTTTAACGCCGGTTTTTATAAACTTTGCCGAGCGCTCAACTTTGGTGGTTGGTATGCTATTTTGTTCGGGAGTTGCTCCCGCGTTGTCATCTGCCATGATATTATTAAAATCCCATCCTGTCTTTTATCCCGCCGTTTTGCACCAGGAATTTGCCGTACTCAAAAAGGTTATCGATAGGCGAGCGCTGAAACAGGTCGAACGTAACGTTGATGCCTTTTTCAATCGCCTCATCGGTTTTTTCAAAGTTTGCCGAGTTATCATTGATCCAGAAATTGAGTACAAACACAAACTGGATCCAAAGGGCGTCTTTATATTTTTTAGAGAAGTATTTACGATCGCTCAGTTCGGTACTTTCAATACCTTCTTTCATGATCTCATCGGCAAAAGCTTCAAAAATATCTTTTAGCGGAGCAAATACTTTTGGTGTGGTAAAACCTTTAGGCTGTTTTTTAACGCTGTAAACCGCGAAGCTGCGGCTACCTTTCAGCAATTCGAAAAAGCCATAGAAAAATGATAAGGCCTTTTCGCGGGCAGTATAACCGAGCCAAACTTCCTGAGCGCGGATCTCGGTAAGGGTTTTATTAGCCAAATCGGCCCAGATACCTTGCTCTACCGCCTCAAATGAGCCGTAAAACTGGTAAAATTCAGTCTCGGTCATCTGGTTTTGTTTGGCAAAAATGTACACCGATTTAGGCTGCTCGCCCTCAGTTAATACATGATCAATATACGCGTTCTGGATGCTCTCGATGGTTGCCATATCAAATTGGGTTTAGTTTTAATACGTTAAAGTTACAAATGTATTGTTGAAAGGTTTTAGTAATTCGTCTCATAGTGAGGTCATTTTATGGATCGCTCTCATAAAAAGATGTCATTGCGAGTAACTAAAAGCGGAGGCCTATGAATGAGCATATCACATTAGGCGGGGTGGCCTGTCACCCTGAGTTGGGGTATATTTGCGCACAAATAATCGCATTGGAAATGACATTTTTTCAGACCTGATTATCAACGCGTTATAGACTTGTCAATGGCAGCTTGTCGAAGGGTCGCGCGCAGAGGCCCTACCCGCCATGCTTCGACAAGCTCAGCATGACACCCATTTTAAATACGTCCCAGATAGGTATGAAGCAATCGCACGCAAGCAAATCCGCCCTGTGTAGTATGCGATTGCCGCGCTATGCTCGCAATGACATGGTTGAATATTATCAAAAAAAATATTTTGTAAGGTTCTGCTTCCTCTGCCCGACTAACCTCCATATACAACCAATCAAAATTAAAAGATATGGATCCTATATTTTACAAAAGCAAAAAGGCAGTGCTATGGCTTTTCAGGATATTCAGAAAAAAAGCGGTGATCATCAATTGTATGGTTAAAAGTATGTTCATGCCCCATCCACCGGCAAACCTCAAACTTGATGATCAGTTTAAAGATAAGCTGCAACACCTGATAGAAAATCGACTTAAAAAATAGCTATAGATAAAAACTATACTTAAATGTGTAATATATAGTCGGTGCTTAGTTTATCTCAGGAAGTAATAAACGCTTTTTAATAACACGTTGCAGGTGCTCGCTGTTATCATCACCCCATTGGCCAAGCTGGTTAACAATGGGCATAATGGATTTGCCCAGATCGGTAAGATAGTACTCCACTTTTGGCGGTTGCTGGTCATATACCGTTTTGGCAACCAACTCATCATCTTCCAGTTGTTTAAGCTGGATGTTGAGCACCCTGCGTGCTGCTTCGGGGATATTTTTTTGCAGTTGCCCCGGTCGGCTTATGCCTTGCGATATGTAATACAACAGGTGAATTTTCCACTTGCCAAATATTACCTCGCGGATAAGGTCGAGGCCGCATTCTTCTTGTATGGGGAGTTTTCTCTCGTACATAAAAATCAGTTTTTAAAAGCTGGATTGACAAACCAATACGGATAAATTTATCCGTATTGAATCATTTTTCCGTACTTGACCTGCCTGTCGCACTTGCCGAACTTTGTATCATTCTAACAAACAAAAATCGACATAAAATGATTTCAAAGGCAAAATTTAACATAGATCCAAGCGAATTTGACGGTAAAAGGATATTGGTTACCGCCGGGACCAAGGGCGCGGGCAAAGCAATTTTTGAACGCCTGCTTAAGGCCGGTGCAAGCATTGTAACTACCGCCCGCACCCAACCAGATGATATCGATCCGCAATATTTTATCCAGGCCGATCTGAGCAAGAAAGAAGGCACAGACCATGTGATCAGCGAAACCCTGAAACGTTTAGGCGGTATTGACATCCTCATCAACAACCTCGGCGGTTCGGATGCGCCAAGTGGCGGCGTTATGGTATTAAGCGACGAGGATTGGGAGAATGCCCTGCAAACCAACTTGCTGGCTGCGGTAAGGTTGGATAGGGGATTGCTGCCAGCTATGCTGGCTCAAAAACAGGGTGTGATATTGCACATTTCATCCATCCAACGTAAGATGCCACTTTTTGAGTCTACAATACCCTACGCGGCAGCCAAGGCGGCGCTAAGTAATTATAGTAAAGCGATCTCTAAAGAACTCGCGCCGAAAGGAGTGAGGGTTAATTCGGTAGCGCCGGGTTTTATCAATACGGGCGGCGCGCAGGGAATGATCGACAATATCGCCTCGCAAAATGGAGGCGATAAGGAATTAGCCCTCAAAATAATTATGGATTCGTTAGGTGGCATCCCCATGGGTCGCCCTGCCGAACCAGAAGAGGTTGCAGAACTTGTAGCCTTCCTGGTATCTGATAGGGCCGCTTATTTAAACGGCGGCGAGTTTACTATTGATGGGGGAACTGTGCCGATAATATAATTGTGCTGTTGATAGGCATAACGGTGCCGACTCACCCCGGCATCGCTGCGCTCGCCACCCCTCTCTACGCTTTGCGTAAAGAGGAGATTTTAACTTTCGGGGATTTTTATTTTCCTTACCCTCTTTGCGGCTTGCCGCAGAGAGGGTGGCCCAGCGAAGCGAAGGCCGGGTGAGTAAACTCCGCGCCTTCGCTTCAAATTTCCTTGCTCTCACATACTAAAACAAAATCCTAAACGTAATTAGCTTAACCAATCACCCGAAATTTTTTTGATCATTAGTAGCGTAATGCCTGCTGATTACGTAAAGTTTAAAATATCAGTTTACACCAATATTTTATATTTTATGAAAACAGTTCAGCAAAAACTAACAGGGCGGGCAGGCATCATCGGGATGGTATGTTTGCTGGCAGCAACGCTTAGCTCATGTTTAAAGGATGATCGTCGTGATTACGTTGAGCAGCCGGTAGCCCTTGTATCATTCATTAACGCCTCGCCTGATGCGGGTGGTCTTAACTTTTTTTTACAGCCTAACAGGGCAAATGCTTACCCTGTTCGCTATGGCGATGGCCTCGATTATGTGCGCGCAAACCCCGGCAAACGTACCGCTACATTTTATGATGCAGCCACAGGCCAAAAAGTAGCAGAAGACACTATTACCCTTGTAGCCAAAAAACTTTACTCGTTGTATGTAGCCAACACTACCGGCCATCGCGATGTTATTTTTGTTACCGATTCGGTTTCACAACCCGCGGCCGGTTTTGCTACTATCCGTTTAGCTAACCTAAGCTCAGACGCGGGAGCGGTTGACCTTGTTACTTCAACAGATAGCGTACTTGCTACCAACAAAGCCTACAAAGGTGTTTCGGGCTTTAAAACCATTAAGGCCGGCAATAACTACACGCTTAACATTCGTAGCAAAGGTACTACTACCGTATTGGCAACGCTTACTAACGTTAATTTGCGCTCAGGTTCGGTATATACCGTTTGGTTGCAGGGCCTTGCTTCGGCAACTGATAGTAAAAAACTAAGCGCGGATATTCAAACCAACGTTATTTATTATTAAGCAACATTTACTTAGAACAAAACCCGGCCAGATTGTGCCGGGTTTTGTTGTTTTACATGGGCTTTGGCTTAACAATTTCATAATGCAAACTTCGCCATATTTAAATGTTGCCATTATACATTTAACCCGATAATAGCATTTTAGTAAACCTCAAATTTTCCGGAGATATGGTAGAGAGCGTAGTGATTGTAGTACCTGCCCGCATGGCTTCGAGCCGTTTATATGGTAAGGTAATGTTGCCGGTATTGGGCAAAAGTTTATTGGCAAGGATGATTGAACGCCTGGGCATGATCCAGCACCTGGCCGAAATTGTGATTGCCACCACCGAAAGCCCCGAGGATGATGTAATAGTTAAAGAGGCCGAAGCACTTAACATACCGTACTACCGTGGCAGTTTGGTTAACCTGATTGACAGGAATTATCAGGCCGCAAAACTTTTTAATGCCGATGTGGTAGTAAAGATCCCGGCCGACTGCCCGCTTATAGATCCGCGGATTGTTGATAAAGTACTTGAACGTTTTTTTAGCGATAAGTACGATTATGTAAGCAACATGCAGCCCGCAACTTATCCAGATGGTAATGACGTTGAGGTGATGACCATGGCCTGTTTGAAAAAAGCCTGGGAAAATGCCGGTCGCCCATATGGTTTGGAGCATACTTCACCGTTTATATATGAAAATCCACTCATTTTTAATATAGGCAATGTAAGCTGGGAAACAGGGTTAGACTACAGCATGTCGCACCGTTTCGGCATCGATCACCCGGAGGATTACTATTTTATCGAACGCGTTTTTAAAGAGCTTTATCCGGTGTGCCACCGTTTTTCGTGCCAGGATATTATTAACCTCCTTAAGCTCAAACCCGAAATTTACGATATCAACGCCCAGTACAATCACGTAAACTGGTACAACAGGCATTTAAGCGAGTTGAAGCCGGAGCTTGCATTGGCGTAAAAAAACGCTGAATTGTCTGAATCAGAATTTACAAAATTTTAGAATTGGCAGAATATAGGTGTAGGCATTTTTCATTCTGTTAATCTTATAATTCTGTAAATTCTGATTCAGATAAAATATTTTTCTCCCCCCTGTCCTATTCCTTCCGTCCCACTTGATATAGAGGTGTAATTCATATATTTATTAACCTTTAAAATCTAAAAAAATGGACGAGTACGTTTTAATTTTCAGGCACGAGGATGGCAACAAGGTAGCATCTCCAGAGCAGATCCAGGTATGGATGAAACAAACTATGGATTGGATAGGAGGCATCGCAGCGCAAAATAAATTTGTAAGCGGTACCGGCTTGCCTTTTGCCGATGCCAAAATTGTTGGCCATGGCGGGGTAGTTACCAATGGCCCTTTCGGCGAGATCAAGGAAACTATCGGCGGTTTTGTAACGGTAAAAGCTGAATCGGTTGATGAAGCTGTTGAGTTTGCCAAAGGCTGCCCGGTTTTGCAGGGCGATGGTAATATCGTTGAGGTTCGCAAAGTTGCGAAGAACGATGGTGTGCATTAAGTCGGTATTGTAAACGGATGTCAATATAAACAGATGTCATTGCGAGGAGCTTTCGGGCTGGTGCGATGGGCGCGACGTGGCAATCGCATGCTATACAGGGCGTCCATGCATCCGTGCGATTGCCGCGCTATGCTCGCAATTGTAAAGGTTAGATAATTCGGTAACAGAATTAACAAGCAATAAAAAACGTTAATTCAATTATGCGGAACATCAATAATGATCTAACCTTAAAGCGGAATTATCTGAGTAAATATCGTTTTTTG